>NZ_RYFD01000081.1 GCF_004138135.1 Candidatus Oscillochloris fontis | reverse complement strand
CCGTACATCTCGGAGAGCGCAGGGCGCTCTAGCCAGAGACAAGCCGCGGGGCTTTAGCCCCTGCGGTTCATGACCCCTACTGCCCCCCCATAGAACGCCTGTCGCCCGCCTAACGCATCGGCGACCCCTTGGTAGTAGCGCAGGTTGAAGATTGCGCTATACCCAATCTTGGAGAGATGCTGCCCCAACTTGCCGATCTGATAGCCTCTATCCGCAACCCACCTGATCACTTCTTGCACCTGGGTACTCAAGCGTGGGCGATCCATACAGAGAGCGATGATCATTCGGGTGAAGCGGTTGCGATCCTCAAACTCCTCAAGAATAAAGTCAAGGAGCGCACTCTGCTGCTCATGGCTAAAGAGCACCTCATACCGACCATAGGTGTACGGGATTTGGATCCACGAACTGAAGCTGCGCTCGGCATAGTGGTAGCCAACCGCCTGCATACAGAAAATGAACTCTACTCCTTGACGTTCGAGGCGATAGGCTAACTCAATATCCTCAGCCCGTCGAAAGCGCTCGTCAAAGCCACCTGAGGTAAGGAGTAGTTGCCGGGGCAATGAGGTATTGCCAGTATAGAATTGGCGCGCTGTCGCAGGCCAATCACCCCGATGCATGGCATCGTACTGCTTCATGAGCATGGCCTGTTCCCAGGCAACCCAGGGCGAGAAGGTGAAATCCGGTGGATTGAGCATTGTTCCCAGCACCACCCGGTTGGTGTGTCCAGCGTGCAAACGCATATGTTCCGCCACCAGATCTGGGCTGGGAACGACATCATCATCAACAAAGATGATGATCTCGCCATGCGCGTTACGAATGCCATTATTGCGTGCCGCAGCCGGGCCAGCATTGGCCTGCGGCACAAAACAGAGATTGAGCCGGGTGGTCAAATCGCGCAGATACTCATGGGTACCATCGGTCGAACCATCCGAAACAACAATCACCTCCACATCCGTCATAGGGTAGGTCTGCCCCTCTAACGCTGCGATCACCTGCTTGAGACGTGGGAGCCGATTGTAGGTTGGAATAACAATGCTAAGGGCGGGCATACCAACCGTTCCTTATCTTAAATGTGACGAATGACGCGGGCGGGCAGGCCAGCGGCTAACGAACGCGGAGGAATATCGCGTGTCACCACACTCCCCGCAGCCACCACACTCCCCGCGCCGATGGTGACACCGCGCAGCACAATTACCCGTGCCCCCAGCCAGACATTCTCCTCCAGGATGATCGGTGCGGAGGGTGGCATTTCCTCGCGTCGCTCTGGCTCAATACGGTGGAAGTCATTGTCCATCATGATCACATAGGTACCGATATTGCAGCATGGGCCAATACGGACGAACTGGGTGGCAGCAATTGAGCAACCATAGTTGATAAACGTACTCTCACCAATCTCAAGCAAACCCTGTTTGCCTGTGGCCAGTTCCAGCGGAACAATGGTAGACACAAGCCGCACCCGATTTCCAATACGCATGCTGCCTTGGTTATCCACTGTGGCTCGGCCCCAGAGGCGCACACGCCAGCCCAGTAGCGTTGCATCACGCAAATACCACCGCGCTCGTAACACCGCTCGCCCATCGTCCCAAAGACGCTTGAGGCTATAGTCCTGACGCGGTACCTCGGCCTGTACCCCCAATCCATTGGGTTGCAGGCTCTCTTCTAAAGACTCGTTCATAGAATACTTCTTATATTACGATGCGATTCGTTGACGAAGATGACGATACATTTGTCTTCCTCGTAGGAGGAGGAGATGTTGATATTGCCAATTGGTGACCGGATAGACCTGGGTGCCAAGATGAGCTTTATAGGTTGCCACACTAGAGCGCAAATCTCCGGTTGGGTTCAGATCATAGTAGGCATAACCATGGGCGATAGCATCCCGTACTGCCTCGACATCAAGCATAACATAGGGTTTATACCGAAGATACTCGGTATACGCACAACCATGCCATGCAACACAATGGCGATTCCAATAAAATGTCAGGCTCCCCGCAATAATCTTTCCATCCAGAGAAGCCACCCAGAGCTTGATTAGATCTGGATATTCCTGAGCAAGTTCCCAGATGGTGTCAAAAATCCCCCAACGATACCCATACTGTTCTGGATCTTCCCCCCAACGCCGAACGGTATCTTGATACACGCGATAGTAATCTTGATACGCCTCCCGACTGGTAGCCACTCCAACCTGTACCCCCTCACGACACCCTTTACGATAGGCGTTGCGCCGATCTTTTGGGAGTTGCGCGAAGTAGGTCTCAAAATTGGTATCGAGTGGCACCATATGGGTTTCATAGACCTGAGCAAAAAAAGATGGGGCGAGATCAAGTTTCATCCCGATAGGATTCTCCAAAAAACGCAACCCGGTCACATTCCAGCTACAGGTGCGCTTATACAACTCCTTGAGATCATGGGGGGAGATCGGTCCATCTGTAATGATACCGCCATAACAGTACTCAAACGTAGACATAAGACTCTGAAGTGGCCCTAGGCGCCGGGTGGTTAGTAATGGAAAGATGGCGCGCACCCCATTAGGCAAGAGAAAACCTTGGGTAGCATTCGTCAGATGAGGATGCGTGCGGAGCGCAATCTCAGCCCATAATGGCGTGTGAAAGAAGGTCGAATCTACAGATTGCCGTGCGACATCCCACCATGTCTGAATATCAAGATGCCTCAGACTGTACATAACGACCTTCTTTCCGCGTTACTTCCCAGTGGCCATCCAGTACCATTGCTGGATGGGCTTGAGAATCGGATTCTCATAACGCCACATGTTTACCGACTTCATTTCACTCCCAAAGCGCTCCTTGTAGGTCATCACGCCAGCCTTCTGCCCACTCGTGTTGAAGTCGAAGTAGTGATATCCATGCTCAATCGCATCGCGAATGATCTCGGTATCGCCAACCGGCATGACGTCATATCCCAGAAAGTCGCGGTGAGCCGAGCCATGCCAGAGTGAGGCATGGGTGTTCCAATACAAGATCAAACGCCCACCGGCGATCTGATCATCCACGACCATGAGCCAAATCTTGATCTGTTCTGGGTATTCCTGACTCAGATAGTAGATCTGTTCAAAGAGTTCCCACGAATAGCCATAGTGATCGTCCTCGCCCCAACGCTCAATTGCATCACGGTAACTGGCGTAATAGGCACGGACTTCATCAAGGGACGTTGCAACTCGTGTTTGGACACCTTTACGCAGGCCGCTTCGGTACGCAGTACGGCGACTACGGCTGAAGCGGCCTAGGATCGTCTCAAAATCGGTGTCGAGGTGGAGTAGGTAGGTGGGTTCGCTATAGACATGCGTCATACGATCACGCAATGTCTGGTTCAGTGGCGGACCTATCGGATGGTCAATGAGGTAGAAGGTGTAGGTAGACCAATCGAAGGCTTGTTCATAGATTGCCATCGCCTCCGCTTCAGTCACTGGCCCATCGGCAATAAGACCTCCGTAGCAGTTCTCAAACGTGGAGTGCAGCCAGCGTAGGGGGCCGATTCGCCGATGACTCAGCATCGGTAGCACGACCCGCACGCCATTAGGTAGGACAGCGCCAATGGTCTCGTTCTTGTAACGTCCTGGGAATGTGCGAATAGCAATCTCGCGCCAGAGCGGAGTGTGGTAGAAGGTTGCATACGAGCAATTGCGTGCGACATCCCACCAGAACTCATCAGTCACTGGGTTGAGAATGTGCATTAGGTACGAACCTCTCTCTTTGGTACATAGCCTGGGACATCTAACAACTCTGCGACCGTAACAAACTCATAGCCCTGTTCACGCAACATGGGGACAAGGGATTGAATTGCACGGGTCGTCTCAGTCTTGACCCAGGTCTTCTCCCACGGTTTGGCATCGTGGAAACAGTAGATAGATCCCGGCTTGGTGTCACGGTAGGCATCACGCGCAAGGCTAATACCATCAACCTCAGGGATGACCCAATCGAGGGTATAGACATCCCAGCCGATGACCTTGTAGCCCGCCTTGGTGAGCCGATGACCTTCCCATGGGGTAAGCCAACCCCAGGGTGGCCGGTAGAAACATGGGCGCACCCCCAAAACTTCGGAGATGGCCTGTTCCCCATCCAGAATGTGGCGAATGTCCGACCCAGGCATGAGGCCGGTTTTGCGGCTGTGCCAGCCGGAGTGGTTGCCGATCACGTGGCCCTCCTGATACATCTGGAGCAACAGATCGGGGTGGTAGCGTACATTCACGCCGAGGCAGAAGAAGGTGCCCTTGACATCCAACTTGCGCATGGCCTCAAGCAAATGTTCGGTGGCTGGGCGACTTGGCCCGTCATCAAAGGTGAGCGCAACCTTACGCTTATTGCGCGGCCCATGGTTGATAAAGTAGCCGAACCCGTTCATGGGGGGGCTGAGGAGTTTGGTGCCGGCGGTATCAAATGTCTTAATCGCGGTCTGTTTCAGATTGAAACTGGACATAGGACATCAACCTCCAGATGTATCACGCTTACTGACATAGAGTTCACCCAATACCTTGGCCACGCGCTGCGCGGAGAAGACATCTTCTACCCGTTCACGCGCAGCGCGGTGGAATTGGGCTTGGAGTTCTGGGCGGCTAAGAATCTCGATCACATACTGGGCAATCGAGGCTGGGTTGTGCGGCTCGGCACAGAAGCCACTCTCTCCATGTACCACCGCCTCACCCTTGCCACCAAAGGTGATGACGACCGCTCGACCCATGGCCATGGCTTCGAGCAAGCCAATGGACATTGAGCCGACTGGAACCGGTAACACAAACGCATCCATCAAGCCCAGAAATGGGCGCGGGTTGCGCTGGAAGCCGGTAAAACGAACATACTCAGCCACGCCCAATGCCTGAGCTTGTTGTTCGAGGTGTTGGCGCAGCGAGCCATCGCCAACCATCAAGAGATAGGCACGTGGACACGCGGCCCGAATGGCGGGAAAGGCGGCCAGAAGGTCATCTAAGCCCTTCTCCGGTTCAAAACGCACGACGGTGCCAATCACCTGTGCATCGGCGGGGAGACAGTACTCCTGACGCAGAGTATCAAGGACTGGCTGTGGAATGGGCGGGAAGTCATTCGGATCTACCCCATTCTCCACCACAAGCGTGCGTGCATGTGGGGTGAAGAGGTAGGTACTACGGGCACGGTAGTTCTTCTGCGAGACACACACCACCCCATCCAGCATCTTGCTGAAGAGATCGCGGATTAAGCGACCCACCAACGGCAAGGGCGCATCGGGGGCCAAATGTTCAGTGACATAGATCCGCTTCACCCCGGCCAGCCGCGCTACAAGTAACGCCACCATCTGGCCACGGTAGGTGGTCGAGTGCATGTGCATAACCTCAATCCGCCAGCGGCGAATCTGCACCCACATGCGGAGTACCTCACGCAATTGACGCCAGATGCCATACCGCCGATCTGGAGTAATCTCAGTCACATGATCCGCCGCTGCCTGCAACGAAGCAGTAAAGGGCTTGGTCGCCTCCCAATCGGGGGTGATCGCAAAAACCTCAAACTGCTCGCGGCTCAGGTGGCGAGCGAGTAAGACAATATGCTCCTCCATACCCCCAATTGCAACACTATTCGCAAAAAGGAGGAGTCTGGTACGTGTGGTGTGGTGTGAGCCCAAGGCAGCAGCGGGGATGACGTGGGAGGAAGTAGGTGGGGCAACGGGGCCGGGAGATGGTCGAGTTGATGATTGGGTTTCGTGTGGCATATCCCTTATCTCTTCATTTTGGGGTCATACTGGGGTGGTCGTTGCACCACCACCCCAGTTCGCCCTACGCACAGACCTCTCTTAGCATCGCAACAACATAATCCTGTTCTTCATCGGTCATCTGGGGGTAGAGTGGCAGGATGATGTTGCGATCCTGGGCACGTTCCGACTCGGGTAGGTCGTAGCCGCCCTCGCGCTGATAAGGAACTTCGCGGTGGGCACACATGATCCCGCGTCGGGTGGCCACACCACGATCCAGCATCCCCTGCATCACGGTGCGCTGATCCAGATGCTCAGGCAACCGTACCCAAAAACTCTGCCAGTTGGTGTGCGCCCACTCTGGCTCATGGGGCATGATGAAACTGGGGAGTTCGGCGAGAAGTTGCAGATAACGTGCACCTAAACGCCGCCGCGCTTCAAAAATTCCCGGTAGCCGCTTGAGTTGCTCACGCCCAATTGCGGCCTGTACATCGGTCATGCGGTAGTTGTAGCCAATGACCGCGTGTTCTTCAAAGATGACCTGGTTGGCACTGTGGCGCACTCGGTCATTCACACTCATCCCATGCTGGCGCAACAGGCGGAATTGACGATCATAGTCGGGGTTGTTGGTAGTGATCATACCACCATCTCCGGTGGTAATCACCTTTCGGGGGTGAAATGAAAAACATGCAATGTCGCCATGGGCTTTGCCCACCTTCTCCCACTGCCCGTCCCAGTAGATCTCGCTTCCACTCGCACATGCCGCATCCTCAACCAGTGGCAGGTTATGCGCCTGGGCAATCTTCACAATTGCGGAGAGATCACACGGCATGCCCATCTGATGGACACAAAGGATCGCCTTGGTACGCGGGGTAATCGCGGCCTCGATCTTGCTCGGATCCATGTTGCTCGTGGCAGGATCAATATCCACAAAGACCGGGGTGGCGTTGCAGTAGCGCACCACATTGGCCGTGGCTACGTAGGAGTGGCTGACCGTAATCACCTCATCACCTGCACTTACCCCTAGTACGAGGAGAGCGAGGTGCAGCGCAGTGGTACAGTTGGAGACCGCTGTCGCATGGGCGGCTCCGGTAAAGGCGGCAAATTCCTGCTCAAATGCCGCCACCTCTGGCCCCTGAGTCAGCCAGCCGGACATGATCGGGCGTCGCGAGGCTTCAGCTTCGGCCTCGCCAATCAATGGGCGGGCGAGGGGGATGGTACGTCGTTCGGTCATGCCGTCACCCCACTCTTCTGCGTCTTCCACCACCCCACCAGATCGCGCAGCCCCTCTTCCAGCCCCACCTGAGCCACAAAGCCCAGTTTCTCGCGCGCCGCACTCACATCGGCCAAGCGCCGGGGCACCGGGTTGACTTTGCGCTCCGGGCCATACTCAAGCTCCATCTCCACATCCATTGCCCGCATCAGTGCATAGGCCAGATCGTTCAAACTGGTCTCTGTTCCCGATGCTACATTAAAGACCTCATCCGAAACATCCGCCTCTGCGGCCAGGATGTTGGCACGCGCAATCTCTGGCGCATAGACAAAATCCATCGTCTGCTTGCCATCACCAAAGATCAGCGGCGGCTTGCCCTCAAGGATGCGATCCATCCAACGGATAAGCACCTCCGTATAGGCTCCGTAGATGTCCATACGCGGGCCATAGACGTTGAAGTAGCGCAGTGCCACATACTTTAAGCCGTACATCTCGTTAAAGCTGCGCAACAAGCCCTCGTTAAAGACCTTGAGCGCCCCATAGAGGGTACGGTTGTTGTAGGGGTGGTGGCGCTCGGTCGTCGGGAACTCCTCGGCCAACCCATAGACCGAGGCAGAGGAAGAGGCCACGACCTTCTTCACCCCCGCCTGTACCGCCGCCTCAAGGATGTTGAAGGTTCCGTTCCCCAATACATCCACGGCCAAGCGCGGATCTTCGGCGCACTGGGTAATGCGAATCGCGGCCAGGTGGAAGACCAGGTCAATCCCCTGCATGACCTCAGCCACTAGTTTGCGATCCCCAATATCCCCTTCGACAATCGTCAACGCGCCACGCGCCTTGGCTGCTGCGATATTCTCATGCCGCCCACGCACAAAGTTATCGAGGATGACAATCTCGCCATACTTGCCCTGCTCACGTCCATCCATGAGTAGATCGACAATATGCGAACCGATCAGACCGGCTCCGCCGGTGACAAGAACCCGCCTAGATTCTGACATGAGCCTGTTGCTCCTTACTATACTTGGTTTCGCCGCTTATCAACCAGTGTCTTGATGATATTCAAGAACCGTTGTGTATTTTTCTCAGAATTAAAATTCTTCTCAACATGATCTCTACCTTGACGAATAAGTCTTTCGGTAAATAGAGGGTCATGCTGCAACCGGCGCACAGCTTCAATAATTGCCTGTGGATTGTCAGGAGGCACGGTCAATCCAGTCTGCTGATCAATCACTATATCGGGTATACCTCCAGTACGAGAAATGATCACAGGAATTCCCGTTGCTAAAGACTCCAACGCAACCCAAGAAGACGAGTCATTGCGAGTGGGCAGGACAAAACAATCAGCCTCGCGATAGAGTTGCTTAAATAATTCGCTTTTGGAGGTAAGATCAAGATGAAGTGAAACATGTGGGGTCTGTTCGATTCGCTCACGCAAAGCAGGAGGAAGATATCCCGTCTGTGTGGCAATACTTAATTCACAATTATCATGAAGCGATGCGGTAAAAGCATCAAGCAAGGTGTCCCCACCTTTGCGTACAATATCACCACCAACAAAAAGTATTTTGAAACGCTGACCTGGCGTATGGGGTGGACGCATTGGCCAGTCTTTTAAATTAATACCCGGATGCATGACCACAATTTTCTCTTCGGGAACCTGTGGGAAGGTATTCCTGATCTCTTCCGCCGCCCAAGAAGACCAAGGAATAAAGAGATCTGTATGTTTAACCGCAAAATCATAGAACGACTTCCGCTTCACTCCTTTATCTGTATCGTTAATGACACCTCCATCAGGATTATTAATAATGACCGTCTTACGTCGAAACAGACGATTAAGAGCAACATACATGTAGTATGTCTCAAATGCATGAATGACAATTGCATCACCTGATGACTTAAAATACTCACCTTACGCAGTACGTATGTACGGATAAAGACGGTCTTTCGTGCCAGATCATGCTCCTTGCGTCGCCCGTAGCG
>NZ_RYFD01000019.1 GCF_004138135.1 Candidatus Oscillochloris fontis | reverse complement strand
CGCTACGGGCGACGCAAGGAGCATGATCTGGCACGAAAGACCGTCTTTATCCGTACATACGTACTGCGTAAGGTGAGTGAATAAAAGTGGTCAGGCTATCAGCGCGGCGCAGGAGCGGGCTGAGTTGGCCCGCACTGGAGAGAATTAAACGCTGCTGACGCGGATCAACCAGCGCATAGCTAAGTGCAACAAAGGCATTATCCGGCACATCGTCCACAAGCCAGTAGTTGGTCTCGGTCAGCACCACCCAAGGTGTCTCGTGGTTACGCGCCTCAGAGCGACTGGTCGAGCGAGCTGCCGCCATCAGCATCGCAGCCGGCAAGCTCTTACCCGAAACATCACCAACAATGATACCAGCGCGCACCCCCATATCAATCACATCATAGAAATCGCCGCCCGTCTCACGGGCGGGCAAACAGCGTGCGGCAAGGGTCAGCCCATGAATACTAGGTAATTGACTAGGAAACAGATTCGACTGAATATGGCGGGCAATTTCCAGTTCCTGCTCGATGCGCCCAATCGATTCCTGGTAGCGTTGGGCATTTTCCAGCGCCACGGCAGCATGGTTGGCAAAGGTGCGGGCAACTTCAATATCGCGCTCATCAAAATTAGCCCCTTCACTGCGCAGATCAATATTGAGTACCCCCAACATATTGCCCCGTGCAATCAGCGGGACGCCCAGCCAAGCACGGATCTCCTGCGACGCAGAGAGTTTGGTCCAAGGCAGATCATCGCGGCCAGGTAGCCGCACCACTGG
Source organism: Candidatus Oscillochloris fontis (assembly GCF_004138135.1). Lineage (GTDB taxonomy): Bacteria > Chloroflexota > Chloroflexia > Chloroflexales > Chloroflexaceae > Oscillochloris > Oscillochloris fontis. Next base: position 70,320 of record NZ_RYFD01000019.1, on the reverse strand, counting down.
CTCACGCCGACGCACGACCTCACCAGCCGCACTGCCATCCATGGGCAGACTGATCGTGTGCGGATCAGCTTCGGGAAGCCCCCGGGAGGCCACAATGCGCAGGTGATTGCCATCAAGGAGCATCACCGAGACGGTATCATACGCAATCAGCTTATGCAGTTCACCCAGAATGAGTTGCAACACCTCATCAGGGTTAAAGGAGGAACTCAGCACCCGTGCCATCTCGCGCAAGGTGTCGGCGGTGCGGCGTTGCTCCTGCTCAGCGGCGAAGAGTTGCGCATTCTCAACCGCCGCAGCGATGGATGTTGAGACCGTAAGCAGCAGATCCATCTCATCATCGCCAAAATTCAGCGACACATCATAACTATCAAGCGAGATCGAGCCAAAAACATGATCACGGCTGATCAAGGGAATAATCACCAATGAGCGAATACCCATCATGCGCCACTGCTGACGGCTGGCCACCGCGTGGGGATCACTTTCAATATTGCGGATGAGCAGCGGGCGCCGAGTTGCCAAGATCATCTCAGCAACCGGATTATTGCGCAGATCAAGGATCATCCCCAAAATGCCTGTGCTAGGATACTCAGCCGCAAGATAACCACTGCCATCGGGGCGAAAGAGCATCGTCCCAGTATGATCGGCACCAAAGATCTGCACCAGCTCGCGGGAGGCAATATCCAGCACATCATTCAGGTTACGGCGCGTACTGAGCAGCGAGGTGATCCGTTGTACCAGACCGATCCGGCTCGCCTGCTCCTCAGCGGCTTTGGCGTGAGCTTGAGCCTCCGCCGCCAAACGCGCATTCTCCACCACCTGTGCTTCAACCGACTCAAACAAGCGCATCTTCTGCACACCTAAACTGATGTGGCTGCCCACTTGGGCTAAAAAATCGAGCGTACCGAGATCATATCGGTAGGGACGGTAATCTTGTACCGCCAGCACCCCCATCATTTCACCATCACGCGCCAACAATGGCACCCCAGCCCATGAACGCACCCTTTCATCGGCTCCGATACTGTGCAGAATGATCCCACGTCGCACAATATCATCCTGCTGGGTATCAAGATCTTGGTAGAGCAATGGTTCGCGATGACTCATGATCCAATCGGTCATGGTGTTAGGGAGAATCCGCATGCCTTGCATCCCTAATAATATTTCATCACCTTTTTCAATAAATATCGTATGCGAAATTATTTGTGTTTTTGGGTCACATATGATCAGGTAAAAGATAGAAGCGTGGGTAAGGTCAAGAATCACCCGCCGCACTTCATTCAGTATCTGATCGAGATTATAGGAGGCCGTGACCAGTTTCCCGATCTGCCCAATCGCCTCAAGTTCAGCGATCTGACGGGCGCGCTGGGTGAGTAGACGCACATTTTGTACATGCAGCGCCACCTGCGCAGCGACGCTATAGAGGAGGCTTTCATCGCGTGGAGTGAAGATGTTTGCGTGGTAACTTTGTACCGAAATCAGCCCAATCCCACGCCTCTCGCGGTCGAGCATCGGTACACCCATCCACGAGAGGGATTGGGGTGCTCCGCTGTCAACTATACGATTAACATCTTCTAGCGCCGCGATCTGCGCAGGCAGATTCTCAAAACGCAGTGGCAGCCCACTCCGAATAATCCAGGCACTGAGCGATCGCGGCGGGGGCGGTTGATTCACCCAGTAGTCATAGGTCTGATGAGCATCTATCGAGATTGCATCGCTCACAATCTGACGCTCAGGATCGTAGATCAGCATGGAAAATCTATCGAGCGGAATGAACTCCTTCAGTGCATCATGGACTTGGCGCAACAAGGAGCGCAGATCTTGGGCCGTCGAGGCAGCCCGGCTGACACTACTGAGTGCCCGCAACTCCCGGATCTGACGTTCGCGGACATCGAGCAGACGGGTATTTTCGACCACAATCGCGATCTGATTAGCAACCGCCTGGGCTAAACTGAGGGTGTGTTCATTGATCAGACGCGGATTAAGTCCAAAGAGGCTCAATGTTCCTAAAACCTGTGAACTGATACTGAGTGGTAAACTCAGCGCCGCTTCAAACGGGGGGAAGATGTGTACCGGAAACTGACCCAGATCAAAACGGTCGCGCCAACTGCGCTCAACGACCTGTGGTTTCTGTTCTAAGACCACATTGCGCAGCGGGCTAGTGGCCAAAGGTGAGCGGATTGTCACTTCAGCGTAGTGCTGTGAGAAGCCACGATGGGCATACAGCACGAGATAGTTCTGTGTATCATCAAGAAGCCGCACATTGCCCGCATCAAACCCAAACAGGTTGAGGGCAACGCCCAATACTTCATCCAAAATCGTATTCAGCGAATGGTGCGAAACCGCAGCCCCAGCTATTTGGCTAAGTGCGGCTAACTCTTCGGTACGCGCTGAAATCTGTTCATGGAGCGCCCGACTGAGTTGTCCATGCATCTCCATCAGACGCACATTCTCTACGGCAACCGCAATCACATTCGCAATGCTCTGGAGGAGATCCAGCGTGTCTTGGATGTAGCGTCCTACCTGATAACTCTGGATTGAGACCACCCCTACGGCTTCATCACCCAACATCAGGGGGACACCCAACCACGAGCGGGATTGCTTCTCGTGGTTGCCAAACGTAACAATCGGGGTACTTCGCTCCGTCACAAGATCGCGGTAGAGGAACGGTGTGCGATCACGAACCACCGCCCCGGTCAGGAAACCATACTCCAAGCCCTCAAGATACTCGACTTGGCCCTCATCCACTAACAATGCCGCACTAAAGATTTCAGGGATGGCGTCACAGAGCGCAATATAGAAGGCATCAAACTCAAATACCGCTGCCAACTCGTGGTAGATCGTCTCCAAAATAACCCGCAGGGTGGGCCGGTCACGGCAGGCAAGGCTAATGTTATACAGGGCGCTCAGAACCCGCTGATCGCGCTCACGCTCACGCCGCAACATATTCTGCTGGCGTTGGTGATCAAGCAGCACCTGAGTTCGACGTGATGAGAGACGCGGCATAACTACTCACTCACGGATAGCTTAGACAAGGTTCGACAAGTTCAGGAACCGCCCTGGAAGGAGCGCCCTGCTTCAGCATACAACGGTTGAATCGCAGTAGAGCAGAAGTAATGCTGTCACCCTAAGCGAAGCAAAGGGTCTCGGTTGGGATTCCTCGCTGCGCTCGGAATGACAAGAGGCCGCACCGCGTTCCTTCTGCGGTATTGCGCTGAATCAATGCGGGATGTCTGGGTGAGGCCGTACTGTAAACGCTGGTATTTGGGATATTTCGCACATGTATGATACCACTAGTAGGCCAAGAGTTGGCGCGCTGCGGCCAGAATCTTGGCGGCGTTGGGGCGATAGGCATCTTCCAATGGCGGGCTGTAGGGTACCGGGGTGTCAGGCGCGGCCACACGGGTAATCGGGCCATCCAGATACTCAAAGGCATGCTCGGCAATCAACGCGGCGACTTCGCCACCAATCCCGCCGGTACGGTTGGCTTCATGGACAATCAGCACTTTGCCGGTTTTACGTACACTCGCCAGGATCGCGTCATCGTCAAGTGGGCGTAAGGTGCGCAGATCGAGTACCTCGATGCTGTGACCTTCAGCTTGGAGTTGCTGCGCGGCATGCAGCGCCTCAACCACCATCGCCGCATAGGCAATGATCGTCAACTCCTCACCCACTTGGCGTTGGAGAGCCTTACCAATTGGCACAATCCCCTCTTCGCCCGCGTGGACTGAACCCTTGAGCGAGCGGTAGAGCGCCTTGGTCTCGTAATAGATGACCGGGTTCGGGTCGCGGATGGCGCTGATCAAGAGGCCACGTGCATCGGCGGAGGTGGCCGGGGCTACGACCTTGAGGCCAGGGACATGCGCAAACCAGGCTTCGTTGGACTGCGAGTGGAATGGGCCAGCCCGCAGGCCACCCCCACCGGGCGCACGGATGGTGATCGGCACGGCTTGGCCCCAGCGGTAGTGGTTGGTGGCGGCAAATTGGACGATAGAATCAAATCCGGTCGAGATGAAATCGGCAAACTGCATCTCCACCACCGGACGAAAGCCCTGAAAAGCCATGCCAGTCGCCACGCTAATCATGCAGAGTTCGGCCATGGGGGTGTCAATCACCCGCTGCGCACCAAACTCCTCGATCAAGCCCTGAGTGACTTTGAAGGCTCCGCCATACACACCGATGTCTTCGCCCAACAACAAGACCTGCGGATCGCGCTGGAGTTCGTAGCGCAACGCATCGCGGATGGCTTCGAGGTAAGTCATCTCGCGCCCGGTACCGTCGTTGATGGTGGAGATGGTTTTGTGTAGACCCTGATCCCATGTCATAGGTAACCTCCCCTTGTGCTACGCATACACCCCGTCCGTAAGCGTGGTCGGATCGGGGTAGGGCGATTGTTCCGCGAAGGCTTGGGCGGCATCGAGTTCGGCCTCAATGCGCGCCAGCAGATCGCTCAGCGCCGCGTCATCGAGCAAGCCACGCTCCTGCATATGCGCTTCGAGGCGCAGGATCGGGTCGCGTTGTGCCCATTCTTCTAACAACGTGGGTGGCACATAGGCCATATTGTCGTGGATGGCGTGGCCGCGCATACGCATCGTCTTACACTCGATCAGCGTCGGCCCCTCACCATTGCGGGCACGTTCAACCGCCGTGCGCGTCACATGATAGACCGCACTCAGATCGTTCCCATCCACCACCGCACCGGGCATCCCATAACCCAACGCCCGGTCGGCAATGTTGTCCACATACATCTGGCGCACCACCGGGGTTGAATAGGCATACTGGTTATTCTCACAAATGAAGACCACCGGCAGGCGGAAGGTCGCCGCCCAATTGAGTGCCTCGTGCGATAAGCCCTGCGAAGAACCGCCATCACCATAGAAGCCCATCGCCACCCGTGCCTCGCCCTTGAGGACGAAGGCGTGCGCCATACCCACCATCACCGGCAATGAGGCGGGGAGGTGGCTAATAAAACCGACGATGCCATAGTTGAGATCGCCCATGCCATGGATGTTGCCGTCACGCCCATGGCTCACGCCATCCACGCGGCCCAGGTATTGAGCCAGGATGCGTTGCGGCGTGATACCCCGCACCAAATAGGCACCCAGATCGCGGTGCATCGGGGCCGCCACATCATCCGGGCCAAGCGCGAGGGCGGCCCCGACACTGATCGCCTCGTGGCCGATCTGCGAGAAGTAACCGCCAACAATCTTGCTCTGTTTATGCAGGAAAGTGCCGCGATCATCTAGGGCGCGAGTGAGGCGCATCCAGTAGTGGGCTTGATGCAGAAGATCAGGGGGTAGCTCCATTGCTGGCTCCCGTAGCTAAGAGGTGATCGGAAGATAGAGGTATTGTAGCAAATCTGAGGCTATTCAGCAGGCTCTATCTATGGCATAATAGCCGCTATCACTCGTTGGTACCATACAGAGCCACACCATAGATAGGGTACTGTCGCCCATGACTCATGCAAAGCGCTACCGCAACCACATGACGACCCCACATATACGCCATCCGAGTGGGGTAGCCGGGATCTCAGCAGCAATGGTGGGGCGCGATGTGGCACTGCAACAACTCATGGCGCAACTCTATACCTTATTAGAGGGTAGTGGTACCCAACTGATTACGATCATTGCCGAAGCGGGTATGGGCAAGTCGCGGCTGGCCCATGAGTTCTACGAACAGGTGATGCGACTGCCCGATGCGCCACGCTTCCACCGTTTCAAGGGCGATCCGCAACGCAGTGCGCAACCCCATGGGATGGTGCGCCAACTCATTGCCGCGCTCTTCGATCTCGATGAGGCTGAGTCGAGTGCCGCCACGTTAGCCCGGCTTGAACAGGGTGTTACCGCGCTCCTCGGCCCGGATCGCCTCGAAGAAGCCCACATCCTCGGCTATCTGGTGGGCCTCGATCTCGAAGAAAGCCCGCACCTCAGTGGCCTCTGCCACGATGTCCGGCAGATCCGCGAGCGTGCGGTGCAGTCGGCGATGCAACTGATTGCCAAACTTACTAAACATACCCCGATGGTGCTGCTGATTGATGATCTCCACGATGTGGACGATAGCTCAGTAGCGATGATCGAGCGCGCCGCCCAGATCGGTGGCTCGATCAATCTGATGCTGCTCTGCCTTGCCCAACGCCACCTCTTTGATCTGCATCCGCATTGGGCGCAGACGGTACCGGGAGCAGTGCGGATTGACCTTCAACCCCTCGATGAGCACCAGAGCCGCCGTTTAGTGGGTGAGATCCTGCGTAAGGCGGGTACGTTGCCGAGCGATTTACGCAATCTGATTGTCAGCCGCGCTGGGGGTAATCCGCTCTATATCGAAGAGTTGATCAATACGCTCGTCACTGATGGGGTGATCATCCCCGGCAATGATACGTGGCAGATCCGGGTCGGGCGCTTGCCCCGGCTGCGGATTCCTACCACTCTCGCTGATCTGTTGCGCACCCGTTTACAACCACTGAACCCAATTGAACGCGCTTTCTTGCGTGCAGCCGCTGTGGCCGATGGGGTCTTCTGGGCAAGTGCGCCGGCTTTTATGTTGGGTGATGCGCAGCTTGATGTGGCGACGATCATTCAATCGCTGGAGCAACAGCGCCTGATCGTGGCCCAGCCAGAGAGTAGTCTGCGCTGCCAGCAAGAGTATCGCTTCAGCCATGATCTGTTGCGCGAAGCCATCTATGAGCAGATCCCCGCCGCCGATCTACACATCTACCACCGCCGCCTCGCTGAGTGGCTAGTGGCGAGTTGCGATGATCATGTGATGAACTATGCCGGGTTGATCGCCGAGCATTTTGAACGTGGCGGGGAACAATATCATGCTGGGTGCTGGCATATGCAGGCTGGGGCACATGCCCGCACGGCCTATGCCTTGGATACGGCGATGAGTCACTACCAACTGGCGATCTCGCTCTTAGCCAATTTGCCTGATGCTAATGCGGATCTGATCGCAGGCCATGCAGCCTTGGGTCAAGTACAGCTTGAAGCAGCCCAGTTTGCTGAGGCGGTGGCCAGTTTCCGCCGTGCGCGTGATCTGGCTAGCCGCTGCGGCGATAAGCAGGCCGAGGCCCACGCCCTTGAACGCCTCTCGGCGATTGCTGATGATATGTCCGATCCCGTCTCGATGCGCAATTACGCCCAGCAAGCCCTCGAACTGGCGTATGAGATTGGTGACCCGGCCCAGATCGTGATGTCGCTGGCAACCCTCAGTCTGGCTAATAATCGCCTTGGCGAGACGGATCGCGGGCTGGAGTTGGCCCAAGAGGCACTGATTATTGCGCAGCAGGCTGAGTATGATCTGGGCGTGGCCAAGAGTATGGCCTATCTCGCGCTCGCCTATGAGCATCGTGGCGATCTCAATGCGGCTATGGAATATATGCAGGCGGCCATGGTGCGCTTCCGCCAGCTTGGTAATCTGGTCGAGGTGGCCACCCAACTCAATAATCTGGGCTATATCGCCAATGCCCAGGGCGATTTTGCCAGTGCGCTGACCTTTCTTGAAGAGGGGTTGCGTATTGCCCACGATGGCGGCATCCGCTATATGGAGATCTACCTGCTCAGTAACTTGGGGGCGGCGCTGGTGGGGGTGAAGCGCCATGCCGAGGCTGAAGCAATGGTCAAGCGCGGCATCCAGATGTGCGAGCAGAGTCGCATCAAGATCTTCCCCGACTTCTACCGCGATCTTTCGGCGATCTATTTGGCACAGGGCCGCGTGGATGAGGCGGTCGAGGCGGCCCAACGCGGCCTGAGTCTGGCGCGTGAGGCTGGTGCGCCCCGTGAGGTGGGGGTAGCGTGGCGTGCGCTGGGGATGGCCATGGCCGATCTGGCCGAGCCGATGGGGGCGGCGCTCTGTTTTGCCGAGAGTGCGCTCTTGCTCGATATGCCCGGTATGATTGCCGATAAGGGGCGCACCCTGCGCGCTTGGGCCGCCCACGAGATGCGTAGTGGCGATGCGGAACGTGGGCGGAAGTTGCTCGAACAGGCCCGCGATCTCTTCAAGCAGGCTAGTTTGAGCCACGAACTGGAACGTACCTCCATCCCGGCTCTGCCCGAATACCCCTCCCCCCTACCCCCTCCCCTTTCAGGGGAGGGGGCGAAAAATTCCTGATGGTGCTGCACACGCTTCGCGTGTGCAGCACCATCAGGAATGGTATACCCCCTCTCCCGCGTGCGGGAGAGGGGGCAGGGGGGTGAGGGCCGGATGGCTAAAATCTACCCCTAAAAGATCCCGTAGGTGGGGTACCAAGAGAACGCGGCGGCTCGGAACAATTCCGAGCCGCCGCGTTCTCTTGGTACCAACTGAATACTTACTTGGTCTCGCGGTAGGAGACGTGACGACGCACGATTGGGTCGTACTTCTTCAACTCAAGCCGACTCGGATCGTTGCGGCGGTTCTTCATGGTGGTGTAGGTGTGGCCGCTCTCGGAGCTCTTCAGCTTGATCACGATGCGGTTGCCCTTTTTGCTGGCCATCTCGTTGTCCTCGCTGGGATAATCGCGCCAAAATTGCGCCCGTAGGCGCACTAGCGGCTATTCTAGCATACATGGGTTGATCCGACAAGCTGGTATAATGGCTCCACCTCTGGTGGGGTTCGGGGAAGGCGAAGCCTCCTCCGAAGAACTTTTTTTCGCATAATTGGCGGCGAAGCCGCCAATTATGCGAAAAAATCAGATTTGGGGCGCAGCCCCAAGCGTGGGTTTGAGGGCGGTAGCCCTCAAATTCAATTGGCGCACCGCACCACAAAAATCGAATCTTGGAAGAATGATGCTTGCTCGCGAAACGATCCAGAATCTCCCCGATAGCTACCACATCGGTTCCATCCATGTCGCGCCCAATATGATCCTGGCCCCCATGGCCGGTGTGACCGATAGTGTCTTCCGGCGCGTGATCCTGGGCTTAGGCGGCTGTGGTCTCGTCTGTACCGAGATGACCAACGCGGCCAGTGTGACGCCGAAGGCGCTCAAGCGCCATCGCCTGCTCGATTTCTTGCCCCAGGAACGCCCGCTGACCATGCAGTTGAGTGGCAATGACCCCGATCTGATGGCGGCGGCGGCGCTGAGTGTCGAGCGCCTGGGGGCAGATATTATTGACATTAACTGTGGCTGTCCCTCACCGAAAGTGACCGGTGGCGGCCATGGCTCGGCGCTGCTTAAGGATCTGCCTAAGCTGGAGCAGGTGTTGCGCGCCGTGACCGCAGCGGTGCAGGTGCCGGTGACGCTCAAGTTTCGCGCTGGGTGGGACGAGGCGCGGCTCAATTATCTGGAGACGGCGCGGATTGCCGAGGAGGCCGGGATTGCCGCGCTCGCGCTGCACCCGCGCACCCGTGAGCAGGAGTACCATGGGTGCGCCGATTGGAGCCGGGTGGCCGAGGTGAAGCGGGCGGTCTCGATCCCAGTAGTGGGCAGCGGTGATGTCAAGACGGCGGAGGAGGCGCTGTTGCGGCTCCACGAGACGGGCGTGGATGGGGTGATGATTGGTCGTGGGGCGATGGAGAATCCTTGGATCTTCCTCCAGATTCAACAATTGCGCCGGGGTGAGCCGATCTTTCAGCCCTCACCCGCCGATAAGCTCGCCTTTCTCAATCAGTATCTGGATCACTGCCTGAGCGAGATGCCGGAACGCCTCGCGCTCAACAAACTGAAGCAGTTGGTCGGCCAGTTCGTTGTCGGGTTGCCCGGTAGTGCGCTGTTGCGTAGCGCGGTACATCGCAGCGCCACGGTGGCAGCGGCACGTACCGAGATGAAACGCTTCTTTGTCCCATTTGCGGTGTAACCTATGCACGATGGCTACATCTTCACGCTGGGTATCTGTGGGAGTGCCAGCGACAGCAGCATCGCTCCGGCGTGTCTGGATACCATGCTGGCCGCCATCCCCCCGGTGAAGCGCGCCGCCCTTTTGGGTGAGGTGCTGCTCTCCGCTGGCGTACCCGATCTTGCCGACCCGCTCAGCGCCCCGATCTGGGCCGATCTCGCCGATGCCGAGGCGTTCTTCTTGGTCACTCCATTGGTGGTTGGGGGGCTACCGGCGCGCCTCGCTGCGCTGCTGCGCCATGTGGTGGCCGCTCCGCCCCCGCTCCGCCCACGCCACGCCGCGTTGGTACTGCTCGGATCGGCCACCCCGGCAACCCAGGCGCTCCTGGATCACCTCTGTCGCGCCAGTGGTGCGGATCTGGTGGGCACGGTGTGGCTGGAGCCAGATGCGGATCTTACGCCAACTGTGCGCCAGCAACTCGTCCAACTCGCCCAACAGACCTACCGCCAAGCCCGCCAGTTACACCCTGAGGCACTGCCCCATGCATGACCAGCCCCCCATGCCTGCCATCCCGGCGCACAAGAACGCCCTCGGCGATGAACTGCTCTACCTGCTCTTTGGGCGCCGCTCGTTCCAGAACTATTTTGATCGGGTCTGGATGCAGCATGTTGGCCCACTCCCTACCAAAGGCCACGGCCCTTACATCTTCTACCTAACCCATAGTGGCTGGTGGGATGGCTATATCATGATGCTGATCCACCGCATTGCGCTGCAACGCGCCTTCGACAGCTACTTGATGCAGGAAGAGCGCCAACTACGCGCCTACCGCTTCTTCACCTGGTGTGGGGTCTTTTCGGTTAACCGCCACGACCCCGAATCCTCGTGGCGTTCGCAGCAGTATGCAGCCAATCTGCTTCACGGACGCCCAGATCGGGCGCTCTACATCTTCCCCCAGGGCAAAATTGTCCACCCAGATCTGCGCCCGATCACGATCTACCCCGGCATTGCGCGCATTGCCGCCCTGGTTGGGGACGTGACCCTCTGCCCAATTGCGCTGCGCTACGAATTTCTGGGCCAGCAGTGGCCACACGCCTTTATGCGCATTGGGCCAACCCACCGCCCCCAGGATGCGCAGGATGTGGAGCGCACCCAGGCCGAGATCACCCACGCAATGACCGCCGCCGCCGATGGGCTGCGCGAGGATGTTCTGGCCCAGCGGCTCGACCGCTTCCGCCCGTTGTTGCGCGGGCGCGTGGGGATTGATCAGCGCTTTGCGCACTTCTTGCGTATGGTGAAGCGGCTGTAGTGCGTTGATATTATCCGCAGATTACGCAGATTATTTTTTCTATAATAATCTGCGTAATCTGCGTAATCTGCGGACACAAACCTCTGCGGACACAAACCTCTGCGGACACAAACCACGATCATCCCTCCCGCAGCAGCGCCTCCACCTCCGCCACTCCCACACCGAGCACCTCGGCCACCGCTGCGGCCAGGGTGGGATCGTTGCTGGCCTTGCCCAGACGGGCGAGGTTGCCTAGGGTTCCACCGAGGCTATACTGATCGCCAAACTCAGCGAAGATTGCCAATGCCTGGAGCAAATAGCTCCGCGCCTGGGGCCATTGTTCTTGTACTGCTGCTAACAAACCAAGTTGGCCATAGGTGCTGGCCTGGCTGTAGCGGTCGTTGAAGGCGATCCAGATCTCCATGGCCTGCTGGTAGTATTGCTCGGCCTGTGCCCACTGGCGCTGCGCCTGGGCCACCATGCCCAAGTGGTGGTAGGTGCTGGCCTGGCTGAAGCGGTCGTTGAAGGCGATACAGATCTCCAGGGCCTGCTGGTAGTAATGCTCGGCCTGTGCCCACTGGCGCTGCTCCTGGGCTACGATGCCCAAGTGGTGGTAGGTGCGGCCCTGGCTGAAGCGGTCGTTGAAGGCGATATAGATCTCTAGAGCCAGTTGGTAGTATTGCTCGGCCTGTGCCCACTGGCGCTGCTCCTCGGCCACGCGACCCAACTGGTGGTAGGTGCTGGCCTGGCTGTAGCGGTCGTTGAAGGCGATCCAGATCTCCATGGCCTGCTGGAAGTAGTGCTCGGCCTGTGCCCACTGGCGCTGCTCCTGGGCCACGCAGCCCAACATTCCATAGGAGTTTGCCTTCCACTCTCCTCGCTTGGCTGCGGAATAGCCCTGCAACTGTTCGATATGTGGCAGTTGCGCTAGATAGATCGTGGCCGCCTCGTCGTACTGGCGCAGTACCATTTTTCGTTGGGCGAGGTCGCCACTCACCCGCATCAGGAAAAATCCATCCTCCCCGCGCAGCCGCTCCTGTGGGTAGTGGCTGAGGGCCATGCGGACTCGCTCGCCGTCGCTGAGGCCGCGCTGGTGTTCCTGTGTCGCCTCCCAATACCTATCCAGGGCTTCGTAGATCCCGGCGATGAGCAGTTGGTACTCAAGGGCGGCATCGAGCGCGGCACGTAGGTTCTCGTACTCCAGTTCGGCAACGATCATCCCCATCTGGCGCTGCTGGGGTTCTTTCGCAGTGATCAACTCGTTGATCGCAGCCCCAAATTGCTGGTAGAGCGCCACGTAGGCGCGGCGGATCGCCTCCGCATCGAGGGTGGGTGTGGCGCTGTGTAGCCGGTTGCGCAGGAAGTATGGTAGGGTGGGCTGGATTGTCAGGAAGCCCCGGATCTCCGGGTGTGGCGCGAGTAGCCCCCAGCCTACTGCGGCCTGTATCACTTCGGGCAGGCGTTCGAGTGGTAGTTGGGCCAGGCTGGGTTGTTGTTGGAGGGCTTGGATGTATTCGTCCATCATGCCCAGAAAAATCACCCCCACAAACGGCGCGAGGCAGGTCAGCAGCGATTGGGCGGTCGGATCGAGGTTGCTGAAGGAGTAGTCAATACAGCGCAGGATGCTGCGCGTCTTGTCCTGGGTGTCGGCGTGGGGGTCAATGCGGGCATCGCCATGCTTGAGTGCGGCCAGGATGGTGGCGGGGTCTTGCTGGGCTAGGTTGGGCAGTACCACCTCTAGGGCCAGCGGGAAGCCTCCGAGCAGCTTGATCAGTTCCCTGAGCGCATCGCTGCCTCGGTACTGCGCGCCGCCCCGCTGGGTGATGATTGCTTCGGTCAGTTCCGTGGCCGCCTCTGGGTCTAGCCCGCCCAACTCGTAGCGCTGGTCGCCAAAGGTGCCGGGAGCCAGCCACGCCTCTTCCGCCCGCGATCCCAGGAGCACCAGGGTCTGTCCGTGGGCGAGATCGCGCAGCAGGGCGTGGAGCGCGGCCTGTTCGGCGGCGGGCAGGGTGTGGCGGATGGCCAACTCCGTCCCGGTGATCGACTCCAGGTTGTCGAGGATGAGCAGGTAGCGCGTGGCGCGCATGCGGGTAGTGATCATGGCCTGTTGCGCCGCCGCGCTGAGCGGTTGGAAGGTGGTATATTCTGCCGGAGTGAGAATCTGGCGCGCAATGCTATCCAGGATCTGCTGGTGAGTCCAGGCGCGCTGGTCGTAGGCAAACTCAAAGACCTGTGTGATCAGGCCGGTGGTCTGCCACCAAGCGGCCACATGGCGCAGCAGGGTGGTCTTGCCCGCGCCGCCCATCCCGCGCAGCAGCAGGATGTTCGGCCCACGCAGCAGGCGGCGTTCGAGGGCCAGAATGTCCAGATCGCGGCCTTTGAAGCCGTAGGTGGGCGGGATGGGCGTATAGCGTCGCGCCTGTGCTTCATAGAAGGCCGCGCTCTCCTCGGCTGTCATCGGGGTGGGTTGCAGGCGCAGCGGCGCATTCTGGTAGACCACCGGCAATAACCAGTCCTCCAACTCGATCAGATGGTTGAAGTAGGCACGCCGCCGCTTATCGGCGTGTAGCTCGTTGCGTGCCCAGCGCACCGCCTGGGCCACATCGGCCCCGGCGAAGAGTTGGGTGTAGAGGGTGTCCATCGCCTTCTGGGCGGCGCTCACCGTCACCGAATAGGCCATCGCCAACACCAACTGCACCCCGGCCTGCATCAAGCGCGCCCCCAGGCTGGTTTCGCTGGCCCCCACCTGCTTGCCCGATTGGCAGGCATTCAGAATACAGATCGGAATCTGATGAGTCTGCAACAGGTGCGCCACCTCTGCCGCTTCGGCCGGATCGGGGTAGCCCTCTTCCGCGCCCTCAAAGAAGAGGAACGCCTTTTGGCCGGGGTAGGGATCGAGTGGGGTGCGTCCGTAGCGTGCGCCGATGAAGGTATGTGCGCCCAGATTACGGATCGCCTGATCGAAGCGTTCAAACTGATTGTATTGCAGCAGCGCCCCATGCAGATCGAAGTGGATAATATGGTAATACCCCGGCCCATAGCGGTCACGTGTGGCTTGCAGATGCGCCACGAGCGCCTGGTACGTCCCCGGACGCACCAGATCCACCCGCACATGCAGGTTACTCTGGCGCAGCAACTCCACCAGTGGGCGGGCAATCGTGCGGTAGCCAACATCCTGTGCCCCATTGGGGCGCGCCGTCACCAACAAGAGATTGATCGTCGGGCCGGGGCGGGGCTGGGCACGCAGCACCGGCGGTTGGAGCGTGCGGCGCACCATGGTCGCATCGAGCGCCAGCGGTTTCTGGAGCGTCGGATCATAGAGCGCCTCCCAGTGGAGCGCGTGGAAGGTGGGCGAACCGGCCACCTCGATCCGCAATTGGCTCAGATCCTGCTGACGCACCTGGGCATAGTGGGCAAAGGCGTTACGGTCGGCAAAGAGCATATCGAAGAGCCGCGTCCCATAGCTCTGGATGCTCTGCGCCACCTCGTCGGCGATGGTCTGGTTGGTGAAGGGGGCACGCAGCCACTGTTCAAAATACCACTCTAGGCGGTTCTCATCCTCAGGCTCAAAGGGGTCACGCAACGTCACCGGGTATTCACCCTGGCCGTCAATGCTGAGGGTGGCGTGGGGGCCAGCGGGTGCCTCGTCCAGATCACGCATCTCGCGGATGAGGATGGTGGGCATTGAGACCTCCGGTGTGGGTTATTGTTTTGTCCGCAGATTACGCAGATTACGCAGATTATTTATCATGACAAAAATCTGCGTAATCTGCGTAATCTGCGTAATCTGCGGATAAACTGGGTAATCTGGGTAATCTGCGTAATCTGCGGACAAAATCCGGACACTCTTGGCTACGCCTCACCCACCCCCGCCCCCAGCCGATTGCTGATCAAGCGCACGGCACGCGGCCACAACGGCCACAGCAGCGCCACCAGCATGAGCAAGCCAATCACCGACGCCATACCCTGGCCACGCGCCAGATTCACCACCACAAACATGGTCAGGTTAGTCAGGTAGAGCGTGAGCGGCAACCAGGGCCAGAAGATGCTGCTAGGGCGATTGCGATGCGCCAACACCGCCACCCGCCGCCAGTTGAGCAACACAAAGACCAAGATGACACTTGTTACCCACCAAGCCACAAAGTTGCTGGCCGGAATGCCATAGTAACTGCTCTCGGCGCTATCATTCCAGACCCAGTAGCGGTTGATGTTGACCGCAAACGGCTCAATCGTTACGTCAAGTAATAGCGCAAGTGAAGCCGCAGTAAGCATCTTGGTGCCACTCACCCGCAACTCATCTTCGGGGCGCCAGCCCATGTGCTCCAGCACATGCTCGGCCGTACCTACGGCCGCCCCCACAATCAGCAACCAGGCAAAAGGGATAGCCAGGGGCACCACATCAAGGATCTGGGGCCAGAGGACATCGGTGTAGGTATAGGCCCCAAACGGAAAGCCGGTGGTGGCCCCAATATGTTCAACAAACCATGCCAGGAAGAGGATCAGGATCGCAGCAACCACCCCCGCTCGACCATAGTTCTTGCTCAACCAAACCCCCATCAGGGTGCCTTGAAGAATCAGGAGCGCACCGCCCATCCATGTCCCCCAGACGGGCACACGATCAAGAGCTACCAGAATAATTGAAGCAGGATAGATGAAAAGATAGATACCGAACAGCACAACCGACAACGAGGCGAGTCGGGACGATAGTTGCTGCATAATTTAGAAATTCCTTAATGTTAGACAAAGATTTTCAGGCGCACATTTCATTATAGAATCGGCTTTATTGGCTGTCAAAGATGACAATTTTGTGACTTGCGATCCGTACCATGAGAGTGGTATGATGTACGCCCATCTCCATGAATGGGTTAATCGGCCTATCAGCGTCACCACAAGTGCTTGGAGTACGATATGGACGCATCACCGCATAACGGCCATATCACCCGCATCCTGCTGATCGAAGATGACAGCCACATTGGACGAATCATCGAGATGGCACTGCTGGAACTAGGTGTTCCCTATGAGTTTGTCTCAGTTCTGAGTGCTGAAGAGGGTCTCCAGTTTTGGGAAGAACACCCCTTCGATGTGCTATTGACTGACTATAACCTGCGGGGAATGAACGGGGTGCAACTCATAGAAACCATACGAGCGCGTGGTTTTTCGCCACGGGTCTTATTGGTTACCGCCTACGATTCTTCTGAACTACGCCACAAAATACATGATTTGCACATTGATGCGTATGTTACCAAACCTTTTTTTATGGATGATCTGGTAACGATAGTACGCCACCTCTTGCAACCACCAATTTCGCGGACAGTGAATGGGTAGGTGGGGGTTCGGGGGCGGCTATGCCGCCCCCGAAGATCTTTTTTTGTTGTTTTTTGGCGGCTACGCCGCCAAAAAACAACAAAAACGGTGTGGCGGCTACGCCGCCACACCACATCTTACCTAATCCAAGCGCCGCGTCGGCTCGCTCTGAGGCGATTCTGGGGTTGGTTTCTCGCCCCGACTGACCGCATCCACGAAGGGACGAATCGTGTCTATCGGCAGCGGGAAGATGATCGTACTATTCTTTTCGACCGCGATCTCAGTCAGGGTTTGTAGGTAGCGCAACTGCAACGTAACCGGCTCCTTTGCGATGATGTCGGCAGCCGCAGCCAAAGCCCGCGACGCCTGAAACTCACCCTCGGCGTGGATCAGTTTAGCGCGCTTCTCGCGTTCAGCCTCGGCCTGCTTGGCCATCGCACGCTGCATGTTCTGGGGCAACTCAACATCCTTCACCTCAACAATCGTGACCTTGATGCCCCACGGTTCGGTCTGTTCGTCAATGATCTGCTGGAGTTTCTGGTTAATCTTCTCGCGCTGCGCCAGGAGTTCATCAAGTTCCATCTGTCCAACCACACTCCGCAACGTTGTCTGGGAGATCTGCATCGTAGCACGGATATAATCCATCACTTTGGTGACGGCCCAGTTGGGGTTGATCACCTGAAAGTAGAGCACCGCATTGACCTTGATCGTCACGTTATCAAGGGTGATCACCTCCTGAACTGGTACGTCCATGGTGATGACGCGGGTATCAATCCGTACCATGCGCTCAAAGATTGGGATGACCAAGAAGAGGCCAGGGCCACGGGCACCGATAAGGCGTCCGAGGCGAAAGATCACGCCGCGCTCATATTCGGGCACAATCTTGATTGCCGAGAGTAACACCATCAACACGATAAAGGCGAGCAGTGCCAAACAGGAAAGAAAGATCGCAGGACCCATCAGGAACCTCCTTATCTGCTGGCTTCGGGTGCCTCAACACGGCGCACCGTCAGCCGCAGTTCATACACGGCAGTCACTCGTACATATTCGCCCACTTCGGCTTCGCCCTCTTCACACACGGCGCGCCAGAGGGCACCTTCCACAAAGACCATTCCTTCGGGGGCGAGGCGCTTGCGCACCTCAGCCAAACGCCCGATCAGCCCCTCTTGGCCGGTGGTAACCGGCTGGTTACGCACACGCAGCACGAGGTAGAGGCCCATTGCGGCAAAGACAGCAATCAACAGAGCCACCAACAGTATCGCCCAGAAGGCCACGGCAACACCAGGGGCTTGGGCAGCATCAAAGAGCGTAAACGCACTGAGAACGAGGGTAATTAGGCCAACCACGGTGAGTGCTCCATGTGAAGGCGTAAAGAGATCAGCGGACACCAGACCAAAAGCGAATACGAGGCCGATCAGGCTGATCCAATTGACGGGCAACGCAAAGAGGCCGATCAGGCTGGCGATCAAGAGCACCGCCCCAATCCCCGACAAGACCCCCAGGGTCGGTGTGGCAAATTCGGCATAGATGGCGATCCCGGCCATGACGAGGAGTAGAAAGGCGATGGTGGGGTCGGCTACGATGAGGAGGATGGCTTCCCACAGATTGGGATCAATCGGCTGGCTACTGCGGCCCAGCGTGCGCAAGATGACCTGGCTGCCATCGGCAAGCGTGACACTGCGCCCCTCTAATGAGGTAAGCAGATCGTCCGTGTCGCGCACCACCAGATCCACTGCGGGTGGGATGAGCGCTGCGGCTTGGGCATTATTGAAGACGACGCCTTCGCGGGCGGCGCGCTCGGCCCATGCCTCATTGCGGCCCCGCTCGCGGTTCCAGGTAGCAATTTGGGTCGTGACTTCATTCAAAAAGCGCTCGCGTACCTGATCCGAGACCTGGCTGATCGGTTCGGCGAGGGGGCTGGCAACACCGAAACTGGTATCGGGAGCCATCGCCGCCAAGTGGGCCGCACTGAGTAACCACGATCCCGCCGCGCCTGCATCTGTCCCCCCCGGTGCAATATAGACCACTATCGGAACCTGGGCATTAGCCACATCCGCTGCCAACCCGCGCAGATCACGCAGCACCGCCCCCTCGCTACTCACCTCGATAATCAGCGCGTTGGCTTGGGATGCCTCGGCGGTCTGAATGGCGCGGCGCACATAGGCCACGGTGTGGCGGCTAATCACGCCTTCGAGCGTCACATGGTAGATCGGCCCTTCGGCTTGGGCCTCGGCTCTGGGCACAGCAAACAATGGGAGGAGGAGAAGAAAGAGGTAGACCGTACAGCAGATGAGTCGCCCTGTCGGTCGCATATGTCGCATCATACTCATAGGGTTGCAATCACAAAAGCGCGTTGGTCTACTCATCATACCATAGTGCAGCGCGGTATAATGGCCTTAGTAGTGTCTCCCAAGGTAAAGTTCACCTCCAGTGGGGGTTCGGGGGCGGCTGCGACGCCAAATATCTACCAAAAAAGGGGTATGGGGCATAGCCCCATCTAGATTTAGCACAGGAGCCATCCCATGAAAAAGATAGACCGCTTTCTACTGGCGATCATTGTCGGAGTGGTGGTGTTGGTCATCATTGCCCTTGCACTGGCTCTGACCCGCCAACCCCAGGGGTATATGGACGAGGCGACACCGGGGAGTATGGCCTACAACTATATCTATGCGCTCAAGCAGCATGACTACGAGCGCGCCTATAGCTACCTCTCGCCCGATCTGAAGGGCTATCCGCCCGATGTGGATGACTTTGTGGCCGATATTAGCCTCTACCGTTGGCAGTTTGAAGATACGGATCGTTCCTCAATAACCATCGAGGAGGAACGTATCAATGGCGACCGGGCTGTTATCACCCTCACCGAGACCCATTTTTATCAGAGTGGGCCATTCAGTACGCGCCCCTATAGCCAATCTTTTGAACTAACCCTGCGCCAGAGTGGGGCCACGTGGAAGTTGGCAACCGGCGAATCCTATTGGGTTCACTGTTGGAATGATGGTCGCCCGTGCAAGTAGGGGCGCGTCGTGACGCGCCCCTATACACCGCAAGCTACGCCCGTAGCGGGGGTGTGGGGGCCGCAAATCCCCACGAAAAAGAGGGTTGTGCTGGTGTGGTTGGCCGCTTTGCGGCCAACCACACCAGCACAACCATGGGTTTGGGACATAGCCCCAAACTCCAGTGCGGCAAGCCGCCTGTTCATGCAAATCTAAGGATGGAGCACCATGAGTAACATCCGACGCTGGTATATTTTACTCGTAACGACGATCAGCCTGCATGCGATTGCCTGGGCGGTGATCGCGTTACTGCGCAATGTGCTAGGAGTGTGGGGCGATCTCTCGACCGAAGGGGTCGCATTTCAGGTAGCGGTGTTGGTGATCGGACTGCCGATCTTCCTCATCCACTGGCTGTGGGCGCAACGCTTGGCGGCGGCTGATCCTGAAGAGCGCGGCGCGGCGTTGCGGCGCTTCTTTCTCTATGGGAATATGACCGCGCTGCTCGCACCGGCAGCAAGTAATCTCTTCAACCTGTTCCAAGGCTTACTCGGAATGCTGCTTGACCCGCAAGGGCGTTGGTATGGTGCTCTACGCTATATTGAGACCTCGCCATTCCAGGGGATTATGGGGCGTTTGGTGGCGTTGTTGGTGCTAGGGGCGATCTGGTTCTATTTGCGCCAAGTCGCCCAGGCTGATGCGGCGCGGGTGCCGATGGTGGGCTATGCGGCCCTCATGCAGCGCATCTACCTCTTCATCTTCGCCACGATTGGCCTCGTGCTCACCAGCGAATCACTGGCGTCGTTGCTACACTGGTTTATGCTCCAGACCGATGCAGATATGTTCGCGGTGGGGCGGATCACGCTAATTGCTCCGATTGCCTCGCTGCTGCTGGGTCTGCCGCTCTGGGTTCTCTTCTGGTATGCAGCCCAACAACGCTTTGCCAGTGGCAAGATCGAAGAACACGAGTCGGCACTGCGCAAGTTCTACCTCCATGCCGCGATCTTCTTGAGTGCCCTGGCAACGATTGGCAGTGCCAGCCTCATCCTCAACGGCATGTTACAAACCCTCTTGGGCCTGAATCCTGAGGGTGACATCCGTGATGCGCTGAGTGTGAGTCTAACCGGGATTCTGGTCTGGGTCTACCACGCCCGCGTGCTGCGCGCCGACATGACCCACATCCGCGAGGTGCCCCAACAGGCCGGGGTGCGCCGTCTCTCCTGGTACCTCGTGGCGAGCATTGGGCTGAGCGCCAGCCTCTCTGGTATGACCGGGCTGATTAGTGTGGTGATCCGGGCGATCAGTGGGAGTGCGTTTGGCGATCCGCTGCGTGAGCAGGTTGCTTGGTCGTTAGCCGCGCTGATCGCCGGTCTGCCAGTCTGGATCATCATCTGGCGGCGGGCGCAGGGCTTGGCTGAGGTGGATGGAGAGGTCGGCGATGGCGAGCGCGGTTCACTGGTGCGGCGAATCTATCTGTATGGCTTCCTCTTCATTGCCACGCTCACGATCTTGAGCAGTCTGATCTATATTGTCTATCAGATCCTGCGCCTCATTCTGGGTGAACCAACCCCATCAGGCTTGGGAACCAGTATTGCCCATGCGGTGGCCTTCAGCCTAATCGCCAGTGGGGTACTCCTCTACCACGGCATGATCCTGCGTGCCGAGGGCCAACGCCGCAGTTCCATGCAAGCCCAGCGTGAAGCGACACTGCGGGTGATGATCCTCGATATGGACGACGGCCACTTTGGGCGCGCACTGCGCGAACGCCTGGGGCATGAATTACCGAGCCTGAACCTCATGACCATTGGGCTGACCCCAGTCGCCAGCGCGACACTGAATGCCATCCCAGATCCACGCGGCGTAACCGCCCAACTCGCCGAGGTCGGGCTGATCATCGCTCCCTGGCAAGCCGCCTTGGCCCAAGCGGGCAATAGCGAGGTAGCGCAAGCCGTTGCCGCCAGCCCAGCCCACAAACTCCTGATCCCCAAACCGGCCACGGGTTGGGATTGGGTCGGGGCCAATGTGTGGCATGATGAAGAAGATGCCCTCAAGGCGGTTGTAGGTGCAGTACGTCAGGTGCTCAATGGCGACCCGGTGCGCCCACTGAATGAGACCTCGCCCATAAACATCTTGGGTGCCATTGTCGGGGTGATCGTGGTATTCTTCCTGCTGATGTTCATCATCTCGGCCATCTTCAGTAGCTTGTTTTAATATGGATTGCGCATGAATACCCATTTCGACTACATTATCGCCGGGGGCGGTGCCGCAGGGCTGAGCCTCGTTTACCATCTCGATCTGGCTGGGTTAGGTGATCGGCGGGTGCTGCTGATCGATCAGGTACGGAAGGAACAGAATGACCGTACTTGGTGTTTCTGGGAGACGGAGCCGGGGCCATTTGAGGCGGTGGTGGCGAAACGCTGGCCCTACCTCTGGTTCCACGGCGATACGGGTTCACGGCGCTTGGCGATTGCGCCCTATACCTACAAACTCATCCAGGGCGGCGATTTCTACCGCTTTATGGATGATCACTTAGCCCAACGCCCCACCGTCACTCGCCTCCACGGACGGGTTGAGGCGCTACGCGAAGACCCGGACGGGGGGATGCATGTGCAGGTTGATGGCCAGATCTTCCACGGACGCTGGGGCTTCAACAGTATCGCCACCCTCGCGCCGACCCCACCCGGCCATTCCGCGTGGCTCCAACACTTTAAGGGTTGGGTGATCCGTACCGATAGCCCCGTCTTTGACCCCGAAGCAGCCACGTTTATGGATTTTCGGGTTGAGCAAGGCGATGATGTGCGCTTTGTCTACGTGTTGCCCTACGATACCCACACCGCCTTGATCGAGGATACCTACTTTTCACCTGGGGTGCTACCCCAAGAGGTCTACGATGCGGGATTGCGCCACTACATCCGTGAGTGGCTGGGGGTGGAACACTACGCCATCGAGCATGTCGAATATGGGGTGATCCCCATGACTGACGCGCCCTTCAGTATGCGCCTCAGCCCGCACATCATGAATATCGGGACAGCGGGCGGCATGACCAAAGCCTCGACAGGCTACACCTTCCAGCGCATTCAGCGTCAATCGCAGCGGATTGTGCGCCAACTGTGCGCTACCGAGCAACCCTTCTATACTGATCTAGGGGTTAGTCGCCACGCCTTGATGGATAGTGTCTTGCTGAATGTGCTCGACAACCGGCGCGAGCGCGGGAAGACCTTCTTCCAGCAACTCTTCCGCCGCAACCAAGCCCAGCGGGTGTTGCGCTTTTTGGATGAGGAGAGCACCCTGCTGGATGAACTGAGTCTGATGGGGACGGTGAATATTCCCGCGTTTATGGCCGCATCGTTCGATGTGATGAGCCGACGGGCAATGGCGTTATTAGTCGGGTGGGCGTAACCGTAGAGACGCAAGATTTTGCGTAACCGTAGAGACGCAAGATTTTGCGTCTCTACGGTGCCCCCGATGGATACGTTAATCCGCCGGGGTGTCCAGCGTGTCAGGATCGAGGAGGATCGGGTTGTAGGCCGTGTAGGCCAACCGCGAGAAGGCCGCCACTACGGGGGCCATCATCTCATCGGGCCACATGTAGGCATCGCCGGTCAGCTTTTTATAGACATAGACCGCCAGCACATAATCGCCAGCGGGCGTGCGTACAATCCCAGCATCGGCCTGCATATCCTCGATCCAGCCACTCTTATGTTCAACCCGCGTGCCACGCGGTACCCCGGCCACCATGCGAGTCTTATCGGCGTTGGTGGCGAGGCGGTCGAGCATCTCCTGGCAACGCTCCGGCGTGAGCAGGTCGAACTTCTCTAGCAACACGCCTTCATCATTGGCGCAGGCATCAATCGCCTTATAGACCTGTGCAATCGAATAGGGAGTAGCCCGCAAGGTGGTGCCGGTCTCGGTATAGGGTGGATCGCCCACCGGGTCCTTCGGACCACGCTTATATTTGATGTTATTTTGGCGAATATAATCTATCGCCTCGTAGGGAATATAGAGGTAGAGATTCTCTAAACCGAGGTCATCAGCCAACATAGCGCTCATCTGCTCGGCACCAGTAAAGGCAATCTCGGTACCGGTTCCTCCGGCTGCCGCTGAGAGCAAGTGGTTGGCCGAGATATTATCGCTATACTTGATCATCTCGCCGAGCCAGAACTCTTGCTTCTCGGTAAACTGCTTGAGGTTGATGTAGGCATTCAGCATGATCGCCACCTTGATCGTGCTGGCCCCCGCAAAGACGGTTGTATCGTGAAAGCGTAGCTCCTCGCCCGTCGCCAGATCATAGAGGTGGAAGCCGATCACCCCGTCCCACTCCTCGGCCATCGCCTCGACCTCAGCCAACAGCCGTTCCGCGTCCACCTGTGGAGGGGTCGGATCACTGATCAGTGTCAGGCGGATCGTACTAGGCGGCTCGGCGCGCTGCAATTGGCGCGTCACCTCAGCCAGCGCGGCATCCACATCGAGGATCATGCCGGGGGTATAGCCAAAACTGTGCGAGATGGTCTTCGTCTCCGAGATGACGTGGATCGCGGCAGGGACGGCGACCTCTTCAGCCAGATCGCTCAGTTGGGTGCGCAGCGCCTCGGTATCGAGATCGCCCGTGCGCGCCACTTCCACCGGTTGCTCACGCCCCAAGCCGGCTTCCGCCGCCGCCAGCAGATCATCCACGGCGGGCGTCAGACCAATCTCGGACGGATCAAGGCTCACACGCACATCTCCCGCTTGCAGTGTGATCGATGCTGGCTCGGTGAGCAACGCGACGAGTTGCTCACGGGCAGCCTCGCGGGTCAGGCCGCCCACATCAACCCCAGCTAACCGCGAACCAGCCGCAAAGACCGGCAAGGGAGTAGGGCTAGGCGGGGTGGTAGCAGTCGGTACAGGCGAAGGTGTGGGGGCAACCGCAGCAGCAGGCGTACAGGCGGCAAGGACAAACAGCCCAAGCAGGAGTAATGCGGCAATACGTGGCCGGGTATTCATTTGCACTCCGGGGGATGAACGAATAAACAACCAACAAGAACTTAGACATCCGGCTCAAGGTAGAAGGTGAGTGGATAGCCCTCTTCACGCGCAACCGTGTGCGCACTATAAACCCGTTCCTGAGCCTCTTCAAAGGGCATAGTTGTGACCAACGCCCGCCCCTGGTTATGGGCGACCAACATCACCTGCATGGCATCATCCAGCGCCAAACCGAAGAAGAGGCGCAATACCATGACCACAAAATCCATCGGGGTGACATCGTCATTCTCGACGATCACCCGGTAGGGTTTTTCCAGATCCTCGCGGTTGGCGACAATAAAGGTAAGATCGGGTATGACGCGAATATCGGGATTTGGGGTAGACATCGCTCATTCCCATAATGTTAACCAGTAGAAAGCGCTCACGGCGGCTAGTATAGCATATCTCCCGGCAGGGGCGAAGCATCGCTTCTCCATGTCTCCATGTGGTCGGCGAACCCGAACGAGGTTGGCAGGCGATGCTTCGCCCCTACGGAATGCCTGACGGCGGGAACCGGTAGGGGCGAAGCATCGCCTGCCAGATGGCCGGAGGAAACCCCAACCATGTTGGCGGGCGATGCTTCGCCCCTACGGGATGCCTGGGTGCGCATGCATGTTGGTTGCCCAGGAATGTTCGATAAAAATTTGCCAGCGGTATCAACGTTACATCACCCGATCTTGCACGACTCCCAAGCCCATGCTATACTCCGCAAGCAGTGGGGACGTGGCGGAATTGGCAGACGCGCATGACTTAGGATCATGTGCCGCAAGGCGTGCGGGTTCAACTCCCGCCGTCCCCACCACCTGCCCGCATCTCCCTCCACCACCGCGCCGCTTCACGATCCCCCCCGACCTATCTTGTTGCTCGCAGGAGCTGACTCATGTCCCATGCGCATCGTCTCGTGCTGGTTGATGGCCACGCCCTCGCCTTTCGCGCCTTCCACGCCCTGAAAGAATCCAATCTGCGCTCTTCACGCGGCGAACCGACCTACGCGGTCTATGGGTTTGCCCAGATCTTGCTGAGCATGATCCAGGAGCAGCAGCCCGCCTACGTGGTGATCGCCTTTGATGTGGGCCGTACCTTCCGCGATGATCTCTACGCCGAGTATAAGGCTGGGCGCGCCGAGACGCCGGAGGAGTTCCCCCCCCAACTCGCACGCATCCAGGAGTTGTGCCGCGCCCTCAATATTCCCATTGCGACTGCCGAGGGCTTCGAGGCGGATGATGTGATCGGCACGCTCGCCCGTCAGGCCAGTGCGGAAGGGTTGGAGACGTTGATCCTCACCGGCGATACCGATGCGCTCCAGTTGGTGAATGCGCAGGTGCGGGTGATCCTGGCCAATCCCTATGGCCAGAAGACCACCACCACGATCTATGATGAAGCCAAGGTGCGCGAGCGCTACCAGGGGTTGGGGCCGCAGCAGTTGGCCGATCTGCGCGGGCTGAAGGGCGATGCCTCCGATAATATCCCCGGTGTGCGCGGGATTGGTGAGAAGGGCGCGATAACGCTGCTCAATCAGTTCGGGACGGTCGAGAATCTCTTTGATCACCTCGGTGAGGTGCCGAAGCGCTACCAGAAGCCGCTCGATGGCCAGCGCGAGGCGGCGCTCTTCAGCAAGCAACTGGCCACGATTGTGTGTGATGCGCCGGTGCAGTTGGATGTCGCCGCCGCTGCTATCCACGATTATGACCGCGCTACGGTGGTGCGCCTGTTCCAAGAACTTGAGTTCGGGGCTAGTTCGGGCCTGATGAAGAAGCTGCCGGGAGGCGCGGTTGAACCAGCCCCACCAACCCCAAGCTCCACCCCGCTCCCGCTCTTTGCGGTGGAACTCCCGGCCAACCTATCCGCCTCCAACGCCCCCACCCAACTCGGTCTCTTCGGTGATGAGCCTCCGGCCCCTCCGTTGCCCCCCCGAACCGCCCTGGGGGCGTATCGGGCGATCACCACAAGCGCCGCGTTGGCCGATCTGGCCCAGGCATTAACCCAGGCATCCGGCTTTGCCTTCGATACCGAGACGAGTGGCTTGCGCCCCTTCGCCAGCGAGATGTGCGGAATCTCGATTGCGATCAGCCCCGGCAGCGCCGTCTATGTGCCGTGTGGCCATGCCACTGGCCCGCAGGTTGGGGTGGAAGAAGTGGTGGCCGCGCTTG
This sequence comes from Candidatus Oscillochloris fontis, assembly GCF_004138135.1. Taxonomy (GTDB): domain Bacteria; phylum Chloroflexota; class Chloroflexia; order Chloroflexales; family Chloroflexaceae; genus Oscillochloris; species Oscillochloris fontis. Next base: position 43,847 of record NZ_RYFD01000019.1, on the reverse strand, counting down.
GCCCCTTCTTTGCCGACCCCAACAAACCAAAGTATGCCCATAACGCCAAGTTCGATCTTGAGGTCTTGCTGGGGGTGGGGATTGCGGTGCAGGGGTTGGCCTTCGATACCATGATCGCCGCCGCGCTGCTCGGCAAACGCGCCGGGCTGAAGGATCTGGCCTTCTACGAACTGCTGCTGCCCGAACCGATGACCCCGATTGAGGATCTGATTGGGCGCGGCAGCAAGCAGATCAGCTTCGCGCAGGTGCCGATTGACCACGCCACCCCCTATGCGGCGGCTGATGCCGATATGACCCTGCGCCTGGTGCATGCGCTCGAACCGCAACTTAGTGCCTTGCCCAAGCTGCACGATCTCTATCGGCGCTTGGAGTTGCCGCTGATTAGCGTGCTGGTAGAGATGGAACAGGCCGGGATTGCGCTCGATAAGCCCTATATCGAACAGCTCGGCCAGCGCATGGGCACGCGCATTGGCACGATTGAGCAAGAGATCCATCAGATCGCGGGCGGGCCGTTCAATATTAACTCCAGCGACCAACTGAGTGATATTCTGTTTGGCAAGATCGGCCTCTCGACCGAGGGCGTTGAACGGACTGCCAAGACCAAAAAGTACTCGATCACCGCCGACACACTGGAGCGGCTGCGCGAACGCGATACGAGTGGCATCTGTGAGCGACTGCTGGAGTATCGGCGGCTCACGAAGCTGAAGAGTACCTACGTGGACGCCCTGCCCGCACTGGTCAACCCGCGCACCGGGCGGGTTCACACCACCTACAACCAGGTTGGTGCGGCCACCGGGCGGCTCAGTTCCAACGACCCCAACCTGCAAAATATCCCCGTGCGTACCCAGGAGGGGCGTGAAATCCGGCGCGGCTTTGTGGCCGCACCCGGCCACCGCTTCATCGCCGCCGACTACTCGCAGATTGAGTTGCGCGTGCTGGCCTACATCACCAAAGACCCCAACCTCGTGCGCGCCTTCCAGGAGGGCCAGGACATCCACGCCGCCACCGCCGCGCAACTCTTCGGGGTAGCGATAGATCAGGTGGACAAAGAGCAGCGCCGGATTGCCAAGACGGTCGTCTTTGGGGTGATCTATGGCATCAGCGCGTTTGGCCTCGCCCAACGCACCGAACTAGGGCGTAGCGATGCCCAGGCGCTGATTGACAACCTCTTTGCGCGCTTCCCCGGTATCCGCGACTACATCAACCACACCTTGGAACAGGGCCGCACCAGTGGAGTCGTCCAGACCATCTTCGGGCGCCAGCGCGCCATGCCGGAGTTGCAGAGCCGGGGGCCACGCCGCGCCGCCGCCGAGCGCGAGGCGATCAACGCGCCCATCCAAGGCACCGCCGCCGACATCATGAAGATCGCCATGATCAAGATGGCACGCGCCCTCAGCGAACAGAACCTGCGCACCCGCCTGCTACTCCAGGTGCATGACGAACTCATCCTCGAAGCCCCCGAAGAAGAAGTGGCGCTGGTGAGCACCCTGGTACGCGACGTGATGGCCGGTGCCTATAGCCTGCAATGGCACGACCAAGAAGGCCGACACCACCACGTCCCGCTAGGGGTAGATGTGGAGATCGGACCAAACTGGGAAGAGATGGGGTAGGAGTCTGAATTTCTGGTATTCTATGGGTGACAGACACAGCCAATAGTGCGAGGTTCTATGGCCTACCAGCAACCCACCATCTCGGTGGTCGCACCAGTCTATAACGAAGAGCAACTCATTGAGGAGTTCTGCCAGCGCGTGAGTACCGCGCTTGAGCCACTCAACGAACCCTTTGAGATCGTGCTTGTGAATGACGGCAGCCGTGATCGTTCGCCCCTGCTGATGCGCGAGATCCACAGCCGTGACCCGCGTGTCAAAGTGGTCTACTTCTCCAAAAACTTCGGCCACCAACTCGCCATCACCGCCGGCACCGACTACGCCCAGGGGCAAGCCGTCGTCGTAATCGACTCGGATCTGCAAGATCCGCCGGAGGTCATCCCCGAACTGATCGCCAAGTGGCGCGAGGGCTACGAGGTCGTCTATGCGGTGCGCAGCGAGCGCGAGGGCGAGACCTGGTTCAAGACCTTTACGGCGGCACTCTTCTACCGCCTGATCGTCAAGATCACCAACGTCAACATCCCAGTGGATACCGGCGACTTCCGGCTAATGGATCGGCGGGTAGTCAATGCACTGGCGCGCATCCGCGAACACCACCGCTTTATGCGCGGGCTATCGGTGTGGGTCGGGTTTCGGCAGGCGGGTGTGAGCTACAAGCGCCACGCCCGCAAAGCCGGAGACACCAAATACCCACTGCGCAAGATGCTCAAGTTTGCCTTGGACGGGATCACCAGCTTTAGTTACCTGCCGCTCCAGATGGCCACCTACCTCGGCTTCATCACCGCCGGGTTAAGCCTCGCCTTTCTGATCGCGGTCGTGATCATGCGGCTGCTCTACAGTGGCGAACCAGCCGACTCGGCCTTCTATGGGCAAGCCAGCACCCTGGCCATGGTGCTCTTTCTGGGTGCAGTCCAACTCGTATCTATCGGCATCATCGGTGAATATGTGGGCCGCATCTACGATGAAGTCAAGGGCCGCCCGCTCTATATCGTCTCGGATGCGTTGGGCTTCGAGGATGAACAGCCCTATGCGCTGCGCGAGAAACGCGAGAAATTGTGAAACATTGCGCGGGAAAGCGACGTATAGTATGGTAGTGGTGTGGGATGTGCGACATCACATATAGGTAAGAGAACAACGAGGTTACACCATGTCACAACGTCCAGCAGCACCCCGTGGGGGCAGTGTCGGTTCGCGGGCCAGCCTAGTGGTCGGGTTAGTGGTGATCTTCGCCATCGTCGGAGCCGGGCTGAGCACGATGAAGTACGAGCAGGTTGACGAGGGCGAACGCGGGATCATCATCACTCAGGGGCGAGTCGAGGGTATTCAGGAACCGGGACTCTTCTTCCGCCCCTTTGCGCCCTTCACCAGCATTTCAGTGGTGAATGTGCGTCGCCAGACCCGCCAAGCCTCGCAGAACGTAGCCAGTAGCGACAAGCAACTCTATGACATCGAGATCCAGGTGGACTACAGCCGCTTGACCAGCCCGGAGGCGCTACGGGCGGCATACGGTGAGATCGGGGTGAGCGATGATCAGCTCAATGCGTTCCTTGATGGCTTCATCAACGATGCGCTGAAGAGTGCCAGCACCCAGTTCACCCTCGACCAAGCCCTCTCGGATCGTGGCAGTTTTGCGGATCGCATCCGCCAGTTCCTCACCACCCCGCCCGGTGATGGCCAGCGTCCGCCAGTGGAGCAACTCTATGTGCGCCTCGAAGCCGTCAAGGTGCTCGACATCCAAGTCGGCGAAGCCTACGCCCAACTGCTGGCCGAGAAGGCCAACCTAGAGGTGCAGATCGAGACCGAAGAGAAGCGCCGTCAGCAGATCGAGGCTGAACAGTCCAATGATCTCTTCCAGGCCGAACAGGAAGCCACCGTCGCCCTGACCCGTGAGAAGGGCCGTACCGCCGCTGCCCTTGAGGCCGCCAGCCGTGATGCCCAGGTGCGGGCGATTGAGGGCAAGTACTGGCGCGAGAACCCCGAACTCTTTGAGCTGCGCAAGCGCGAACTGATGGTCGAGATGCTCAAGAATGGCAACATGTGGTTCATAGACCCCAATACCGATCTGACCCTGCTGCTCAACCAACTGACCGACAGTGCCGCGAATACAGTGGTTCCCGTACCAACCCCGAACGATCAGCCATAACATTTACGAGCAACGACAACACGGAGGAGGCGCATAGAGCGCCTCCTCTTTTTTATCTTGATAAATATATCAGGTTTTTAACTATTTTTGAATATCAATAACTTTTGGAGATCAATTATAATAGAATCAATGAACAAGAAAGCGTGACACCCATGACAACCCCGATTGTCCTCATTACCGATGACAACCCACTGGGTCGCGAAGCGCTCGAAGATCTACTCTATGGCCAGGGGTATGAACTAGCATTTGCCGTTGATGGCCCCACTGCCCTACTCCAAGCCGAGCGCCTGATGCCCGATCTGATTCTGCTTCATGTTATGATGCCGGGGATGGATGGCTTCGAGGTCTGTCGCCATCTGCGCGCCAACCCCCGCCTCGCTGAAGTCCCGGTGGTGATCATCACCGCCCTCGACGATTCCGGATCTCGCCTCAAGGGGCTAGAGGCCGGTGCCGATGATTTTATCAGCAAGCCCTTTAATCGCTCCGAACTGCGCGCCCGCGTCCGTACCATCACCCGCCTCAATCGCTACCGCAATCTCATCTCCGAGCGCACCGCCCTCCAACAAGCCCACGGCGATCTAATCGCCAGCTATGATGCCACCATTGAAGGCTGGGTACACGCGCTCGACCTGCGTGATAAAGAGACCGAGGGCCACTCGCTGCGGGTCACCGAGCTTACTGTGCGTTTGGCCAATATGGTAGGAATCAGCGAGCCAGCATTGACCCACATTCGCCGGGGGGCGCTGCTCCACGATGTGGGCAAGATTGGGATTCCCGATGCGATTCTGCTCAAACCGGGCAAACTCACCGCTACCGAGTGGGAAATTATGCGCAAGCATCCCCAGTATGCCTACGAAATGCTCGCGCCTATCGCCTACCTCCAACCGGCTCTCGACATCCCCTACTCGCACCATGAGAAGTGGGATGGTACGGGCTACCCGCAGGGCTTAGCCGGGGAGTCCATCCCCCTTCCTGCACGCCTCTTTGCAGTGGTGGATGTCTGGGATGCCCTCCGTTCGGATCGACCCTACCGCGCCGGATGGTCGGTAGAAGAGACTCTCGCCCACATCCAGGCCCAATCCGGTAGCCACTTCGATCCCGCTGTTGTGCCTGTCTTTATGGAGATGGTGCAGCAACATCTGTTACCCCACATGTGACTATTTCCCCCCCTCTTGACATTCCGCCAAACCGTTGTAGAATAATAAACCGACGGTCGGTTTATTATTACGAGCAACCGCTATGGCGCGCACCGTAAACGAACAAGAATACGCCCTCAAGCGCAGTGAGATCCTGGCTGCCACCCGCAAGTTGCTCTATCGCAAGGGTTATGATCAGATCACGATCAAGGACGTGATTGATGAGGTGCAGATCTCGAAGGGGGCGTTCTACCACTATTTTGAATCGAAGCAGGCGCTGCTCGAAGCGCTGCTCGATCAGACGCGCGCTGAGAGTGAAGTGATGTTGCGCGACATTATTAGCGACACCTCCTTGCCCCCTGTGGCGCGGCTGCAACACTTCTTCGATACGGTTGGGCGCTGGAAGGTGGCCCAGAAAGAGTATGTCCTCTCGTTGTTGCGCAGTTGGTACGCCGATGAGAATGTCCTGGTGCGTCTGCGCGTGCAGGAGGGGATGGTGGTGCATATCGCCCCGCTGCTCAACCACCTGATCGCCGAGGGGGTCGCGGAGGGTACCTTCCACACCGCATTTCCCGATGTGGCGGGCCAGATGATCCTTACGCTACTCGTCGGTATGGGCGATACGTTCGCCAAGGCGCTCTTCGTGGCGGATCGCTCCGCTGCGACCATTGCGCAGATCGAGCGCATGATTGCGGCCTATAACGATGCGATTGATCGGGTGCTGGGTGTGCCAGCGGGGACACTCCACCTGATAGATGAAGCAACCACCCGCGAGTGGTTTGTCCTAGGAGGTGCAGCATGATCCAGATGCTCCGGCTGGCTTGGCGCAATATGTGGCGCAACTGGCGGCGTACCATCATCGCGCTGGTGGCGATCATCCTGGGGGTGATCCTGCTGCTCTTCTTTGATGGGCTGATCAAGGGTTCCGATCAGGCCATCTTCGGCAATGCGATCCGTATCTATGGCGGTAACTTGCAGATCCACGCCCCCGGCTTTCGTGCTAAGGCGAACCGCATGCCCCTGCTGCCCCTCGATAACCCTGCGTATGTGATCAGCACGGTGCAGACCCGCCCAGAGGTGTTGGCCGTGGCGCAGCGCATCAGTACCGCCGGGATCGTGAGCAACCGGGGTAATACGTTGCGCGTCGGGATTACCGCCATTCAACCCAGTATTGAAGCTCCGCTCAGTATTCAGGCTGAGTATATGGTACACGGGCGCTTCCTGCTCCCCGAAGACCGCGATGCGATTGTGATTGGCCAGGGCATGGCCGATGCGCTCCAAGTCCATGTGGGCGATACGATCAATCTGGTGGGGCGGCGCAAGAATGAGGCCATGCGCCAACATTCCATGCAGATTGTGGGTATCTATGATCTCGGTATGCCAGAGATTGAGAAGGCGAATGTCTATATCGCGCTCAGTGATGCCCAGATCCTCTATAACCTGCGCGACCAGACCACCGAGGCGGTGATCTTTCTCAAGCAGGCCGGTGATGAAGAGGCGCTGATGTACGCGCTTCAGGCGGCTCTGCCCGCCTACGAGGTGGATACCTGGCAGACGCTGCGCCCGGAGATTACCGAGACGATGCAGACCAAGCTGGCAGTCACGACCTTCTTTGGGGTTGTGATTCTGCTCATCGCCGCGATTGGCATCCTCAACCTGATGCTGATGGCCTCGTTTGAGCGTACCCGCGAGATGGGCGTACTGGCGGCACTCGGTATGAAGGGCCACCAGATCATGCTGCTCTTCTTGCTCGAAGGCGCACTGATTGGTGTGGTTGGGGCGGTGGTGGGCTGTGGCCTGGGCGCACTGCTCGTCACGTGGGTGGGCAATGTCGGCATCTCCTTCGAGGGGGTGTCGGGCATGGGTGAAGTGGGCGCACTGATGGGCAATACGCTCTACCCCGCGATTACCCTGGCTGACGTACTGAGTCGGGCGGTGTTGGTGGTGGTGATCACCGCGCTGGCCGCGCTCTACCCGGCGTGGCAAGCCGCCCGCCGCGAACCCGCCGTGGCGCTGCATCATGTCTAGGAAGAACCGATTTTGACGCAAAGACGCCAAGTCGCAAAGCCTTCAAGGTTGTCCCTAATCAAACCCTTTGCGTCTTTGCGCCTTTGCGTCAACCAAAGGCTTCGGGTTACCCCAAGGATGCGCAGTTACAGGAAGAACCGATTTTGACGCAAAGACGCCAAGTCGCAAAGCCTTCAAGGTTGTCCCTAATCAAAACCTTTGCGTCTTTGCGCCTTTGCGTCAACCAAAGGCTTCGGTTTACCCCAAGCAGGAAGAAGACAATCATGCTGAGCAAACTCTGGATTCTCGCCTACCGCGATCTGGGGCGCAACCGCCGCCGCACCATCCTCTCGATGGTGGCCGTCGCACTCGGCTTGGGGTTGCTCATCCTCATGAATGGCTATATCGCCGGGGTGATGGATGAGTCGATCCAAAATAACATCCGTTTGAATACCGGCCATCTCCAGATCCGCGCCAGCGCCTACACCGAGGGTGAGATGAGTCTGGCGTGGCCCGATCTGCTGCGTGACCCCGAAGTACTGGCCGCGCACGCGGCGACTCTGCCCGGTGTGCGGGGTGCAGCGCCGGTACTGTGGGCAGGCGGGGTGATCGCCACCCCCAACGACTCGCTCGGTATCCAGGTTACGGGGATTGACACCACCTCCACGATCTACGCTCCCATCCGCGAGGCGCTGGTAGGCGGGGAGTTCCTCAACCCCGATGACCGCAACGGGATCATGATCGGGCGGCGTTTGGCCGGAGAGTTGGGCCTAGCCGTGGGGAGTAACGTTAGCCTCACCGTGGTTGACTCGGATGGCAATGCCGATGAGGGTGTCTTTACGGTGCGCGGCATCTTCCATACTGGTATTCCTACCTATGACCAGGGCAGCGTGCTGATGCCGCTCGCCAAGGCGCAAGCCTTTGCGCGTACTGAACGCCGCGCCAGTGCGGTCATCATCATGCTCGATGATAACCAGGCGCTCGAAACGGTACGCACTGCCCTGCGTAGCCCCGATCTACAACTGCTCAGTTGGGAAGATATGAACCGGCTCTTTATCGAAACCATGCAGACCGGCTTGGCCTTCTACTACATCCTTGATGGCATTGTGATGCTGATCGTCGCGGTCATCATTGCCAATACCCTGCTCATGTCGGTCTTTGAGCGCATCCGCGAGATGGGGATTCTCAGCGCCCTGGGGATGAAGGGCCGCCACCTGACCCAGATGTTGCTGCTGGAGGCGGCCTGCATGGGGCTGGCGGGGATTGCAATCGGGTTAGCCCTGGGGCTGAGTAGCGTCGCCTACCTCACCTACGTGGGCATCGCCATCGGCGACATTGCGAGTGTCGCGGGGGATTCTATCGCCTTGGGCAGCACCATCCATGCCCGTTTTGTCCCCGAAACCTTCGCCGGTCTGTCTATCGCCACCTTCATCTTCGTGCTACTGGCTGCGCTCTACCCGGCCTGGTACGCCTCACGGCTGGAGCCGGTCGTGGCGCTGCGGGGGTAGAAGTAGGGGCGAAGCATCGCCAGCAACGGCATCCCTAGTCCCCAAGCCCATGACAGGCGATGCTTCGCCCCTACACGATGATCGGAGAACCCGACAACGGAAAGAGAAATTCTCATGGATGCCATCCAGATCAACCAAGTCACCAAGACCTACCGGGTGGGGGCGACACAAACCCACGCCCTCGATCATATCAACCTGACGATTGGCGAAGGTGAATTTACCGCCCTGGTTGGCCCGTCTGGGTCGGGCAAGACGACGCTGCTCCAGATGATCGGCTGCCTCGACAAGCCCGATCAGGGTACGGTGCTGATCAAGGGCCAGGACGTGACCCGCCTGAACTCCAACCAGCGCGCCGATCTGCGCCGCTCCAGTATTGGCTTCGTCTTCCAGTTCTTTGCGCTGGTGCCGGTACTGACTGCCTACGAGAATGTGGAGTTGCCGCTCTTGTTAAACGGCATGAAGACCAGCGAGCGCCGCACACGAGTGATGGAACTCCTCGACGCGGTGGGTCTTGCAGATCGCGCCCACCACCGCCCCGACCAACTCAGCGGCGGCCAGCAGCAACGGGTCGCCATCGCCCGTGCGCTCGGCCCACGCCCGGTACTCGTGCTGGCCGATGAGCCAACCGCCAATCTCGATACGGCCAACGGGCATCAGGCCATGGAGATCATGCAGCGCCTCAACCAAGAGACCGGCACCGCCTTCGTCTACGCCACCCACGATCCGCGTGTGATCGCCTTTGCACGCCGCGTGGTGAAGATGGAAGATGGCAAGATTATTGATAGCCCGTAGGGGCGAATACACCTAACATCCAGGGTTTAACGCAAAGACGCCAAGGCGCAGAGTTTTCACTAGAGGCTCTATCAAAACCTTTGCGTCTTTGCGTCAATACAAGCATTCAGTTTAACCCAAACGGGTGATGAACGTATGAAAAAACTGCTCCTGCTCCTCACACTGGCGATCCTCGCCAGCGGCTGCACGAACACGCCCAACATACCGCCCACCCCGGCGGCCCAAATCGTGGCCACCAGCGTCCCGATTGCGGGCGGAACGCTGCGAGCAGAAGCCAAGGTCGTCCCGTTGCGCTCGGCGAGCCTGAGCATGGCGGTGAGTGGCGTGGTGGCCGAGGTGCTGGTGCAAGAGGGCGCTGCGGTGCAGGTCGATCAGCCGCTCATACGGATCGAGCGTGGCCGCTTAGAAGCCGCATTAGCCCAGGCCCAGGCCGAAGTGCAGGTAGCCCAGGCCAGCTATGATCGCCTGCTGGTTGGAGCCACCCCCGAACAGATTGCCGCCGCCGAGGCCCAACTGGCCCAGGCCCAGGCCGGATTACGTCAAGTCACTGGCGGCGTCACCGCCAGCGACATTGCCGCTGCGCAGGCGCAACTCACCCAAGCCCAAGCCGCACTGACCCAACTCCAACAAGGCCCGCAGGATGCCGATCTGCGCCAGGCCCAGGCCCAGGTAGCCCAAGCCCAGGCCAATGCCCAGAACCAGCGCGATAGCCTCGCAGCCGCCAAGTTGCGCGCCGAATCGCAACTCGAACAGGCCGCCAACACCCTGCGCACCGCCCAGGACACCTACAGCCGCATCTACTGGGAGAACCAGGAGATCGGCGCAGACGACCTGACCCAAGCCCAAAAGGATGCCGAGACCGCCGCGTGGCGCGCAGTTAAAGATGCCGAACAGGCGTTGGCGCAAGCCCAGATCGCGCTCCAGCAAGCCCAAGACGCCGAGCGTTCCGGCAGCGAGGTTGCCGAGGCCCAAGTGCGCGAGGCCCAGGCGCGGCTCGATAAACTACTCACTCCCGCTGCCGCCGACAAACTTGCCGCTGCGCGCGCCCAGGTCAGCCAGGCCGAGGCCAACCTGAACCGGCTACGCGGCGAACAACGCGCCGGGAGCCTCGCGGCGGCTCGCGCCCAGATCGATCAAGCCGAGGCCAACCTCGCCGCGCTGCGTGCCGGTGCAAACCCAGGCGACCTGAGCGTCGCCGCCGCCCAGATTCAACGTGCCGAAGCGGCGCTCAACCTGGCCCAAGTCGCCCTGGCCGAAACCGAACTGCGGGCCCCATTTGCGGGCACCATCGCCAGCATCAGCCCCGCCCCTGGCGAGTATGTCAGCATGGGCAGCCCACTCATCACACTTGCCGATCTCTCCGCATGGCAGATCGAGACCACCGATCTAACCGAGCAGGACATTGCGCGGGTACGTGAAGGGGATCGGGTCATGATCAACTTCGACGCACTCCCCGATCTGGAACTTCGCGGCGTAGTGCGCCACATCCAACTGGTAGGCACGAGCCAACAGGGCGACATCACCTACACCGTGACGATCACCCCGGAGACGCAGGACAGCCGCTTACGCTGGAACATGACCGCGTCGGTGCGGTTTGTGGAGTAGGAAGTGTAAACAATTACCTATCCAGGAGGAATGGTAAATGCTGTGATGGCAGCCACTGGATGCAGCACGGGGACAATTCCAGCCAGGCGGGTCAGATGCTCGCGGTCACGTGAGACGAGAGTGGTACCATACTGCTGCGCAACAGCAGCATACACCGCATCGGCTCCGCGTAGGCGATGGATACGAGCAAGATCGGCGGCAGTGTCAGCCAGTGCCCGATCCAGATCATAAAAGGTTATAGTCTGCCATCTGGCCACTAGTTGAGTAATGCGAGCGCTACGCCGCTCGCCATGCATTCGGCCCACGGTAGCGGCAATCTCGACCAACACAAGAGTAGGCAGATGATGGGAAGCGCACGCACAGCACTCTCGCGTAGAAAGGCACGACTGGCAGCGTGGTCAACTTCGGCTGATTCGGTAGCATTGATCCACACACTGGTATCTACGGTATACATCAGCGTCGCATCTCACTTAGCACATCGGCGCTATCGCGTTCGGCAGGATCGATGGTTGCCGACTCGGCGATGAGCGCATCAAGTTCGGCAAGTGATTCATCAACCACGCTCGCCTGCATCGGTAACACCTGAGCAATCTGGGGTGCGAGGCGTTCGATGAGTCGGAGCTTATCGGCAGGTGGCAAGCGGGTTGCGAGGGTAAGTACCTGATCGAGAGTAGGAATTGGGGTAATCGTCATAGCTTCTCCCTTGCTCGTGGATGGAGTATATCATAACGTGACTAGTCATAGGAGCTGAACAGGTGTAGCAAGAAGTGTTTCACCACCTAACCCGCCGTTGGCTTCGACAAGCTCAGCCACCGCGCCGCACTGGCTGAGCTTGCCGAAGCCCGCTGGCTGAGCTTGCTGAAGCCAGCCCCCGCCCCGCTGTCAATAATCTGCGTAATCTGCGTAATCTGCGGACACTCTCGCAGAAATCAGGACGTATGTGAGATCGGATGAGCCAGCACCACCCGAAACCCTCCGTTGAAGATGAGATTAAGACCGGGATTGAGACTGAACCGCGCCCCACAGCGAGCATTCGTCTGATCATTCCCATAACCATCGCCACGTAGCACACGCAACTCATCATCAGTAAAGGATTCTTCGGCCCCCGGGTAGGAGTGCCACACACTGGTCGTCCACTCCAAAACATTCCCAGCCATATCCATAGCCCCGCAGGATGCGGCCCCCAATGGATAGCACCCGACCGGCACCGTCCAACGCCAACCGCGTGTCGCACTATCCTCTTCGGTAGCCGCATGATCATCGCGCCAATCATCGCCCCAGGGGTAGCGCCATCCACTCTCACCGCGTGCCGCCGCCTCCCACTCATACTCGCTAGGCAAGCGGATACTTGCCCCAACCTGTGTACTGAGCCACGTGCAGAAGGTGTTACTTTGATACCAAGTAATACTCACTACTGGCTGGTTGGGACGATTGAGATCGGCATCATCGGCATAGTACGATGATTTTCCGCCACCCTGCGCAACCCACACTCGCCACTGAGCATTGGTGATCGGGTAGCGGGCGATGTAGAGTGGCTGATCGAGCCTGATCGTGTGCTGGGGTTTCTCATTATCATCAGCATCGGGATCATCAGCAGCACTACCGATCACATACACCCCCGGCTCAACTCGGCAGAAGTAGCTATCGGGCTGTCCGGCACGTTCCAGTTCGCGCCGCCACTCATCGAGCGTCACCGGAAAGCGCGGGTCGCCCAGGTCGCCCAGCAGAAAGCCCGCCCGCACCCGCTCAGCAATGGGCAACGGCTGGGCAGAATCGTTCAGCAACGCCACCAACCCGCGCCTAAGCTCGCGCTGGAGCCGCTCAACCTTGAGCATCGGGCGGGTGCGCAGGTAGTTCCAGTCGCGGTCTTGACCCAACTCAGCCGCCAGGATCAGGTCACGATACCAGCGCAGCAGATCCTTCCCCTCGGCCTCGATCAGCTCGGAGAGCAGAAGGTTCAGTACCGCCGGGAGCATCAGGCCCACTCCGAGGAAGATCGGCTCACGCCAGCGGTCATCGGCGCGGTGATCCATCACTACCCCAACCGGATCTTCGCTATTCAGCGCAATATGCCGCCCCGCACAGTGCTCCTGAATGGTCAGGTGCGCAAAAACGTAGCTATCGGGGCCATCGGGAGCGAGCAGGCCACTGCGCTGTTCGATATAATCGAGCCACGCCAGCGCAGAATCGCCGGGTGAAGGTACCTGCGCATGTTTGAAGAAGTCAATCAGATCGATATAGAGCCTACCGCGATCAAGTCGCCCGCGACCATCCTCGGAACAACCAGTCAGATGGGCATGGTAGGAGAGCTGGTCGAGCAGTGGCTGAAAGCGCGAGCTATCCCAATCGGGGAGACCAATCGCCTCAGCCAGACTCCTCCCCTCACGCACCATGTCCCACTGGCCAAGCAGCAGATCGAGGATACGCTCGTAGAGTTGCGGGCGGTCACGGGGCAGTTCGCCCTTGTTGAAGAGCACCAGCGCCATCAGGGTGAGCAGCAGCGGCGTCTTGGCCATCTCGGTCAGTTTGGGGCTAACGATGATCGACTCGATCAGCGTCGCACTCAGCCGCTGGGCCTGTTCTAGCGTAATCTGCTTGCGTGCCACCAACTCTGCATACCATGCGGGCACAAAGTGGCGCACCTGACCGAGCGTAAAGGCATCAATCGTCTCCACCGGCCAGCCAAGCCGGGTACGCAACAGATCATCAAAGGCACGCACGCGGCAGGTGATTACGATCTGCACCTTCGGGTACATCAGCGCAAAGGTACGCAACACCTCTAGCGTCTGCGTGCGGTCGGCACTCACACCCGGCACGGCCTTCAGTGGCACCTCATCAAGACCATCGCAGAGCAGCAGCGCACTCCCCTGATCAAGCGCCGCGCTGAGCAGATCATCCACCTGCAACACACAACAGGCGTTCATCACCGCACGCAGCGCCGCAAAGACGGTCGTCTCCTGCGCCCCTGTGGTCGCAATACAGCCAGCCAGAGTACGTAGCGGCAGAATGATCGGCAACCGACGCTGCGCATCCTCCCAGCCATGTAGCGTTGTCATATCACTCAGTTGATCCAGACCGCGCAGTGCTAAGGCCCAGGCCAAGTGGCGCAAGAAGGTACTCTTCCCGCCGCCAGGATCGCCCAATAGAACCAAACGTTCATGCTGAAGCAGCGCCTCACTGGCTAAACGATGGCGATAGAGCAGCAAGCGCCGATCCATCCACTGCATGTAAATCACCGCCCGATCAGGGAGGGCATATTCTGGATGATAGGCTTTAAGCAGCGTAGCATCGGCACCCTTTGCCAGCATCGTCCCTTCAGGAAAATAGGACGACTGCTGCTCCACGTCAACCTGGGCCAACTCAACCTGCTGGCGCACAGCCAGCGCCACATAGACTCCAGCCAGTGTCACGCCCTGACCATGATCGAGGCGCTCCTCCAATCCACGCAAGGGCATCCGCGAGAGCTTATTGGCCAACTGTGCCAGATACCATGCCAAGCGCCGCCGCTCATCCTCACTCGGATCACGCCCATAGATGATCGTACCCAGATTAATACCGACAGCCACGCCATTGATGCGCGCATCATCAGAGAGGGCGATGCTACTAGCCATAGCATCTTCCCCCAACGCCACCGTACTCGCGGCAATATCACCGCTACGCAGCATATCCCCGCCAACCACATCGCCGATACTGGTATCGCCAAACTGATTGTGGCTGCCCATACTCACCGCCGGAGGTGGCGGGGCAACACCGAATTGGGCGAGGAGGCGCTTCTGTTCAGCGGGGGGCAACGCCTGAAGGCGGGCAAGCAGGTCATCGGTGGGGGAGTTGCTCATAGGCACCTCAGTATGGCAATGCAGTTTATCCGCAGATTACGCAGATTACGCAGATTATTATAGAGGAATAATCTGCGTAATCTGCGTAATCTGCGGACACTAAAAAAAAACCGGGGGTGGAGCAGTAGAGACGCAAGATTTTGCGCCTCTACTGCTCCACCCCCGGTTCCCATCGCCGAACTAGAAACGGCTCCAGAGGTACTGGTTCGTCACTTCGTGGTGGAACTGTACCTCAGCGCGCTTGATCAGCGTCCCCAGCTTGCGCGGGCAGCGATCAGCAACGGCCTCCTTGAGGTCGGCGTACTTGGCCTGAACCTCTTCACCCAGGACATCGGCGATCATCGCACTGGCGCGGAAGTCGGTAATCGCATCGTAGATGTTGTCGGGCAGCGTCTCCTCACCCTTGCGGATGCTCGGATTGGTCTCTACATTACTCAGACCAGCACGCAGAATGGCATAGATCGCCATGTGCGGGTGGGCATCGGGAGCAATCGAGCGCACCTCAACACGGGCGGTGCGTGCGTTCCCAATCGGGATACGCACCATCGAGCCACGGTCAATCCCCGAAGCCTTGATCTGGTTGGGAGCCTCGTAGTGCGGGTCGAGCCGCCGGTAGGCATTGACGCTCGCGTTGAGCAACAGACACAGATCCTTGGCGTGGTAGAGCACGCCATCAACGAACTTCCAGGCGTAATCGGAGAGACCCTCTTCACCATTGGCATCGTGGAAGAGGTTAACCCCATCACTCCCAGAGATCGAGATGTTGGTGTGCATGCCGCTACCATTCACGCCAGTGACCGGCTTGGGCAGGAACGAGGCGGTCATGTCGAGGCGGCTCGCCACCTGACGGCAGATGAGTTTGTAGAGCAGGATCTGGTCGGACGCAATCAGCGCCTCGGTGTAGCTGTAGTTCATCTCGAACTGCGAAGGTGCTACCTCAGGGTGATCCTTCTCATTCGAGAAGCCCATCGCCCGCTGCGCCTCAGCCGCCATGTCAATGAAGGTGCGCAACGGGTCACCCGGCAACGAGTGGTAGTAGCCGGAGGTGCTCACCATGGTGAACTCGCCCGTCTCGCGATAGCGCTGCTCGGCGTTGCGACCCAGGAAGATAAAGCCCTCGATCTCATTGGCCAGATTGACCGTCAGGCCCTCTTTCGCGTAGAGCTCATCCAAGAACAGCTTGAGCTTCGAGCGCATATCGCCGGGGTAGGGCGAACCATCACGCTGGCGGACTTCAGCAAAGACGAGCACCTTACCAGGACCAAACACATCAGCGGGGAGCCAGTAGAAGGCCGGCCAATCAATGCTCAGGCGCAGATCCGACTCGGCCTGGGCCGAGAAACCACGGATCGAAGAGCCATCGAAGGTCAGATTGTCGTAGGAGGACAACAGGAACTTCTTATCATAATCGAGCATATGGAGGCGGCCCTCAAGGTCGGTAAAGCAGACCGTGACAGCCTTAATGCGCTTCTCACCGGCGAGGTAGGCCATGCGCTCCTCGCGTAACTGCTCGGCAGGCACGCGGCTGCGGCGCTGCTCTTTGGCCTTAAGATTGAGTTCTTCCAGTTGATCGTAAGGGATCTCTAGAAAATCGCGGAGCGGTGCGGACATAAATTCATGGCCTCCGTAACTCAGGCCGCCCACCGATTGCGGGACGGCATTATGATACAGCCGGATTGTACCACTTTACAGGGGTCTGCGGGTTTGGATGAAATAACCAATAGTCATTGTGTACGATTTGTACATATGTTACTCCCGCCCGCGCAAGAGGGCGATCCCTAGTACCAATGAACTCAGGATGACCCCCGTAATACCGACGGTGAGCAGGATCGTCGGCATCGTTCCTTGCCAACCACCCAAACCCATCGCCACCGCCACCAGCCCCACGCCCAGGATCATCGCGGCGAGCACAAAGGCAATTGCCAAGCGGTTAGCAGCACTGATGACGGCGTGGCTCAGGTGGCGCAGTTCCAATTCACGGGTCTGAATCTTCAGTTCACCATCATCCAGGCTCTGGAGCAGATCGCTCAGTTGATGCGGCAACTCCAGCGCCGTCTCACCAATTTCGCGACTCTGGCGCAGCGCACGCTGGCTCAATGCAGCCGGTGAGAAGTGTTCGGCCAGCGCTTGACGGGCATACGGACGCGCAATACTAAACACATCCAGATCGGGGTCAAGTTGCCCCCCCATGCCCTCCATCATCACCAGCGCCTTAAGCAGCATCGCCAGCGGCCCCGGCACCCAGATCTGATGGCGACGTAACAGCGCGAGCAGTTCACTCACCGTCTCGCGCGCCGAAAGCTCACTCAACGGACGATCCACAAAGCCCTCGGTAAAGTGGGCCATATCGCGGCGTAGCGCCGGGGTGATCGCCCGCCGTGAGACCACCTCCAACTGCTCCAAGGCCCGCAACAGGCCGTGGGTGTCATGATCCACCAAGGCTCCCAGTAACAACACCAAGCCCTGGGTGGTTGGACGATCAAGACTACCAACTTGGCCAAAATCAACAATACCCAGCCGATTCCCATCCAGCGCAAAGAAGTTGCCCGGATGCGGATCGCTGTGGAAAAAGCCAAAATTGAAGATCTCCTGCAACACCACTTGCATACTGCCACGCGCTAACTGCACCGGATCAATCCCCGCCGCCGTCAGTGCGGGCAGGTCATTCACCTTGACCCCAAACAGGCGCTCACTCGTCAACACGCGCTCCTCGGTATACTCCCAATAGACCGTCGGGATATAGACCTGGGGCACCTCGGTAAAGAGCTGGCGGAAGCGGTCGGCATTGCGCCCCTCACGGCGGTAATCGAGTTCAGCCCGCAGGGTGATACTAAATTCACGCACCAGATCACTAAAGCGGTACTGGCTCCCCAACGCAAAGCGCTCCTCAGCCAAGGCGGCCAGATCGGCCAAAATGGCCAGATCGGTCATGATCCGCCCGGCAATATCGGGGCGCTGCACCTTCACCACCACCTGCTCACCCGTGGGCAGCGTGGCCGCATGCACCTGGCCCAATGAGGCCGCCGCCAAGGGTTGCAGATCAAAAGTGGCAAAGAGCTTACTGACCGGTTTCCCTAGCGACTCCTCAATCGTGGCCACGGCGATATGGCTAGGAAAGGGCGGAACGGTATCTTGGAGCTTACCCAGTTCGTGGACAAATTCAGCCGGGAGCAGATCGGGGCGCGTACTGAGCGCCTGGCCCAGCTTGACAAAGGTGGGACCAAGCGCAATCAGCGCCTCACGCAGCCGCTCGGCGCTGCTGAGCGGCGGGGCTGGGGGAACACGCATCACCACGCGCCGGGGTATCGAGAGCAGCGAGAGTAGCCCCAGTTGCTCGACCACATAGCCGAAGCCGTGCCCGACCAACACCTGCGCGATCTCGCGGTAGCGCCCAAGGTAGCGCGCTTGGCGGACAAGTGGCCACATAATTTCGTTAAGGTATGCAGCCGGTTTAAGGCTACACACCGACAAGCAGGTGAGGCAGAAAGACAATACACCCAACAACCACCGCTGTAATCGCACAGATCAGCACCGTTCCTGCCGCTACATCCTTGGCAATTTTGGCTAAAGGATGCCGTGCGGTGGTGATCAGATCGACCGTCACTTCAATTGCGGTGTTCATTCCTTCGGCTGCCAACACCAGTGCAATAACCAACACCAGCGCCAACCATTCCCAACGCTCTAGCCCTAGTATACTCCCCAACGCAAGCGCACATGCCCCCACTAACAGGTGGATTTGGGCATTACGCTGCGTCCGAAACATATACCAGACCCCGGCAAAAGCATAGCCAAAGGAGGCAATCAGCGCCTCCACACGCCGATCAATCGGACGGGCTGGCGGTGTCTCTTGTAGATACTGACGTCTCATCATACTCCAGAGAGAAGCCGTGTTGGTATCCCCACGAATTATACACCAGTGACGTAACTGGTTTGGTATTGTTTAGTGGCTGCGCCACCAAACAATACCAAAAAGATCTTCGGGGGCGGCAAGCCGCTCATTGACATGAACGTAAGCCTCCCGGTGGGGGTTCGGGGGAGGCTTCGCCGCCCCAGAACCCCCACCGAAGGTGGCACGACGTACATGGGCTATAATAGCCCCTGCCCAAACGGGCCACTGCTAAACCCTATAGTACCGATGAGGATCGCCCCCATGCGTATGATCATTGTCCGCCACGGCGAGAGCGAGTGGAACCGCATCCACCGCTACCAGGGTCAATCCGACTCACAACTCTCCGAGTTGGGGTTGCGCCAAGCCGAAGCACTGGCCGAGCGCCTAAAGAGTGAGCCGATTGCGCATATCTACACCAGCCGCCTCCAGCGCGCCGCCCGTACCGCCGAGGCGATTGCGATCCACCACCCCAATGTGCCCTTCGAGCATGCCGAAGAGTTGCTCGAAATCCACCACGGTGAGTGGCAGGGCAAGTTTATTGATGAGATTACCGAGAAGTATGCCCCTGGCCTGCGTGAGTGGCGCGAACATCCCACCCGCTCGCAGATGCCCGGCGGTGAGAGCTTCTCCAATGTGCTCAAACGCAGCCTCGATTTCCAAGAGCGAGTCTATGCCAAGCATAAGGGCGAGACGATCCTGGTCAGCACGCACGATGTTGTGGTGAAGGTTCTGGTTGCCGATGCCATCGCCATGCCGATGGATCGCATCAATCGCCTCTGGATCACCAATGCGAGTATTAGCATCATTGAGTATGGCGACGATCTGCCCTTCCTGGCCGCGCTGAGCGAAGCCTGCCACCTAGGCAGCCTCGCCACGACCCGCGAGGGCCAGAAGGCGTTGTAATGCGTAGGGGCGCATCGCGATGCGCCCCTAGCAGGGGTATGGGGGCCGCATGCCCCCATGAAAACATATTTTGCTGGTGTGGTTGGCCGCAAAGCGGCCAACCACACCAGCAAAACCATGGGTTTGGGGCGTAGCCCCAAAACGAGCTTCCCGGAAGCTCAAAGAACAAATCTTGAAACACCTGCTTGCATTCATCGGCTACCTCGCCGCCAGCGTCGCCTTTTTTGCCGTCGCCGTCCCATCCATGCAGATCGCCTTTCCGGGTGGCCCGGTGGCGGGTATTGATGGCTGGCAGCATGTCTGGCATCTCTGGTGGGTGCAACACGCCCTCGCAACAGGGAGTAGCCCGCTCTATACCGATCTGCTCTACTATCCCGGCGGGGTCAACTTAGCGATCCACCCGGTCAATATCGCGAGTGGGATCATGGTTGCTCCAATCACCGCCCTCGCCGGGCCGGTGCTGGCCTTCAATGTAGCCCTGCTGCTCGCCTTCGCCCTGGCTGGGTTGGGTGCCTACCTGCTGACCCAGCGGGTGGGGGTGTCGCCACACATCGCCTTTGTTGTCGGGCTGCTCTTCACCTTCTCGCCCTTCCACACCACCAAAGCCTATGATGGCCAACTCGAAATGGCCTCGTTACAATGGCTCGTGCTCTATGCATGGTTACTGCTGGTTGCCCTAGAGGAACGTCGCTCGCTATGGGCGATCCTGGCCGGAATCATGTTGGCGCTGGTCGGCTATACCAGCCTCTATTACCTCGTCTATGGCGCGGTCTATAGCCTAATCGCGGTGTTGCTCTGGCTGCCCTGGCGCAGCGGTGGGCGAGTGCTGCTGACAATGCTCTCCCGCCTCCTGCTCGTTCCGGCCACCGCCGCCCTCACCATGGCACCGCTGCTGCTCGGTTTGGCCAGCACGGTGATCGAGATGGGCCAGGGTGGTGGCGATTCTTCCATGCTGGCCGATCTGATGATCAAACGCTCGGCCAATCTGCTCGACTTCTGGCTCCCCAGTTACCTCCACCCACTCTGGGGGTCTGCGGTGGCTCAACTTGGCCCCATCCTCCACCCTGGCATCTCGGCCTGGAATAATGCCCTCGGCTATACCACGCTGGCCCTCGCCGTGGTCGGATGTGTGCGTGCATGGCCCACTGCCCGCCGTTGGCTCGTACTGGCCCTGGTGGGGTTGGTGCTGGCCCTCGGCCCCCAACTGCTGGTTGGCCCCTTCCAGACTGGCATTCCCCTGCCGTATCGTCTGCTACTGCTCGTTCCGGGTATGGAGATCGCCCAACGTCCCAGCCACTTTGTAGTGCTTACCAACATCGCCCTGGCACCACTGGCCGGGTTGGGGCTGCACTACCTCGTCACCCACTATGCTCAACGGGCACTGCTGATCGTGCTGGGCGTGGCGCTCGTTGAGTTGGCCCCACCGATCTGGCCCACCCAGCCCTTTGTTGTTCAACCCGCCTATGCCGATCTGGCAGGCAAGCCAGGGGCGATCCTAGTGCTGCCGGTGAATATTGATAGCAGCCGCGATCTGCACGACCAGATCACCCACGGACGGCCACTCGTGGGTGGCTATCTGGCGCGCATTCCCTCTTACCCGTTTGCCGAGTTCACCCCCGGCCTGCGACAACTGCGCGAACTACACCCGCACCCCGACAACCTGCTCACCTCCACCAGCCTGCCCGCTGTTCTCGATGCCTTTGATGTGCGCGATATTGTCGTCCACTGGGCGCGTATTCCCCCTACCCAACGCGCAGATGCCGAGGCAGCCATTGCGCAGGTAATCCCCGGCATCATCCCCACGTACTACCCTGATGGCACGGCGATCTACCATGTACCAGATGGGCCACGTCAACCCGTTGCCTACTTCGGCAACGGCTGGTACCCGCAGGAAGAGGCCGCTGGGCTACGTTGGCGCTGGATGCGTGAAGCCGGCGAGATCCTGCTCATGAACCCCAACCCGCAGCCTATGGCTATCAGTATGTACCTGACGACAGAGAGCTATAGCCAAGCCCGCTCGGTAGACATGGATCTGAATGGTAGCCCCATAGGCACATGGCAGGTGAACCGCGAACGCCAAGCCCGTAGCTTCCACATCCTGCTCGCCCCTGGACTCAACCGGCTTAACCTGTATGCGCCAACCAGCCCTGATCCCAGCGGGCGTGGACCAATCAGCATTGTGTTGGTGCAACAGTAGGGACGCAAGATTTTGAGTCTCTACGAACAATTGGTCATCAGACGACAGCGATCAAAGAGTAGTGACCAGATCTTGCCCAAGATCTGCCCCGGTACCTCCACAAATTGGTAGTAGAGCATGCCATCCCAGATCAGACCACGCCGGAAGCCATCCGCATTGCGCACAAAGGTCCACTGGGCAATCAGACCCACATTCCAATAGACGAGCAACGCGGCGATCAACACGAGAGGCCACGTTCCTAAACGTGGCCGCACATCCTCGATCAGCAGCGCCAACCCCAGCACAATGATCGGGGTACACTCGATCAAGCGGCGGAAGCCAAACGAGCCACTCAGGTGCCAGGTTGTACCGAAGGCTCCGTTGATGTAGGTCTGGGCCAGAAAGCCGGTGAGCAGCATCCAGGCCAAGCCGCAATCGCGGCGAGCCAGACGCGGTAAACCGAAGAGGCCGATCAGCAACACAGGTGCCCACAGAAAGGCACCGTGGGCCGGATCGAAGAGCGTGTCGAAGAAACGAGGACTGAGCCAGTTGAGTTTACCAGCCACAGTAGATGAAGGGCCAGGGCGGCCATTGAGGATCTGGTAAGCGAGCAACTGCGGCGTCACCGTCAGCACCAGCATTGCCACAAAGGCGAGGTGTTGCCCCAATTGTAGCCCCACTCGCCGCCATGCCTGAGTACGCAACAGCCCGATATAGCTCGCCAGCGCCTCTAAGGCCGGAATGATCAGCAGCAACCCCAACTGCTCACGAGTCATCACCATCAAGCCAGCCACGAGGCCAAGACTGATCCAGGTTCGCAGGCTACGTTCCATACCTCGCCCAGGCAACCAGATGCTCAGGAAGAGCGTGAAGAGAAAGAAGCCATTGGCATGCGACCAAGGCATAGCAATAGTGGTATAGAAGAGCAGCGGCGAAGCCAGAAAGACGGTCAGAGTAGCCAGCGTGGCAGCCAGATCACCAACATAGCGCCGGGCGAGGCGGTAGGTCAGTTGTAGGCCGAGCATACTATACAGCGCGGTCATCCAGCAGGTAGCCAGGATATAGGGGCGGCTATAGCCATCGCGGGCGATCTCGGCACCCAACAGGTTCGCCAGATTGACCCACACATCGGCGAGGATGAAGCCGGGTGCCCAGAGGATAGCCGAACCCACCGGAGCTACATTGCGCAATAGCCCCGTAACCGGGTTCGGATTAACCGCATCCTCTCGCAGCAACGCATTGGCCACGGCATGATCATCAACCCGCAGACCCGCCTCGGCAAAATAGGTGTATTCATTGCGAAAATCGAGATCACGATCAAAGTAGACTGAGCGCAGATAGGCATAGTACTGCACCTCATCACTGAGGGCAATTCGGGGCAGCGCTAACGGCAGCAGCGCCAAACAGAGGAAGAAGATCAACCACGGGCCACGATCACCCTGAAAAAGGGTAACCCAAAGACGTTGCCGCAGCATCAAAACCTGAGTCATCTCAACATCATCTCCGATGGAGGGAGTGGCTGTACCGCACAACTTCGACACGCTCAACCAGTGGCGCGGAGGCTGAACATGTCGAAGCCCCCGCGCCACATCCCTACCGTCTCAAGACATTCAAGCCAAGCCCACTTAACGCACAACAATTGGCAAATGCACCTTCGGATAGGTCAATTCCGTCAGATTGACTGTTGCTACCATGATTGCTGATTCAGGTACTGGGTTCCCAGCACCATCAAGGACACGCGCAAAGACATAGTAGGTTCCGGTAGATATATCACTGGCCTTCAAGCCACTCAACAGGCTCCAGTTCTGAATCGTGAAGCTATTCGTGGTACCAGGAGCTTCGATAGGATACCAGACCAGCGCCGTATTGGTAGGATTATTGGTACGACTATTGGCCAGCCACACTCCCCAGAAATGGCGGCCCGGATAGTCATCATTGATGAGTATATTCGAGAAATTGAGTGTCGTCATGATTGTCGCATCAGGCTTTGGAGTCGCCGTGAATGATCCACCACTAAAACTGGGGATATTGGGATCATAGATAACCGTCGTACTATACGTCTTCTCGTTACCCACCCCATCAGTCAGCTTAATCCAGACCTGATTACTACCAACGGGAAACGTTCCTGGTACTGGTTGGACATTGCTAAAGGTGTTATTGGTGATCGTCATCGGTTCGCCAAAGGATGTTGATGTACGCCCAATCGCAAATGTTTTGAGGCCGCTACACTCATTTACCCCCTGCATTCCGATAAAGATCTGCTGTTCACGGGTATAACTAGGATGACCATCACTTGCCCCACCATCGCTACTAAAATCACCCAATTGGGCAGCCAATGGAGTGAAGGTTGATGGACGATCATGGGTATAGGGATTGGTCATGACAACAAATGCCGTCACATCTGTATCAAAGATGACACTATCCGAAACCACCAAGCCGGTGACTTGACTGGCATTACGAAATTGCACATAGAGCGTTGAGGGGTTGGTACAGGAAGCAGCCGTCAATACTGCCGAAGGCACATTGATAGTCTTCGTCGTCGCAAAGGACTGCCAGCCCCCCGAATCATTCACCGCCTCAGTAGGTGCCGCATTCCAACGCCAGATCATACTGACGGGACTCCCTTGGGGATTCTCAAAGTTAACGGAGACGCTCGTGTCCCCTTTGATAGTCTCGGTTCCACCTGCAATCTTAGGCGTAGCCGTCACCTGTGGCGTACCACCACGGAAGCGGGCATACAGGATCTTCTGTGGGGAGACGCTGAAGTTCTCAGCAACAAAGTGGGCATAGGCACCGCCCGAACTGACCGCGAGGCGGGAGTTAAAGAGTACGGTTGTATTTGCAGTGACTGCCGTCACAAATGATGATTGTCCGGATTGACGGTAGGTATAGTAGCCGCGCAACGCGCCAGACACATCTGAAATCCAGCCCAGATGTATCGTTCCTCCTGCATCTGCAATCACATTCGCCGTACCTTGGCCGCTACCATTCGCGAACTTAACGATAGACCAACTATTAGGTGCTTGTCGTTCCGCATAGTAAAAACCCGGCCCAATAGAACGCCATGCGGCATAGAACTTTCCGTTCGTATCAACCGTCACCCCAACATCCGCAGCACTGACTGTACCCGTCAGGATTTCGGTCGAGAAGCCACTGCCATTCCAAATAGCAACAGCCGCCTGGAGATCTTTCGTGGTAAACCCAATTCCCACCTGCCCGCTTGCATTAATACTAATTGAGGGCGGAGAAGAATAGGTCTCTTGGGTAGTTGTATAGGGGCCAGCAAAACTATTGGTTGATTGGTTCCATATCTTTAGTGAGAGACTGGTACCAACACCTTGCCAGATAATAAAGGCTTGGTTGTTCCCAGATACAGCAATTTGGGGAAAGATCGGGAAAGCGGCCGAAGCCACCTCACGGCGCGAACTCCACACCCCGGTTATGGGATCACGACGACTCATCCATATACGACGCTCATCAATACTACTCCATGCAGCAAAGACGACCCCATCATTCCCGGTTGCTAACGCCACGCTTGCGAAGTTTGCTTGACCCTTTGCAACACCGATACTAAAGCGTGATCCGACTGAGGTTGCCTGTTCATTCATTGACCAGATCATCGCATCGGTGATACTCACAGTATTATTCGTACTGACTCCGCTCCCGATATAAACCGTCTGATTATAGCCAGCAACACTGGGGTATTTTGTTAAGTTTGAGTCATTGATCGTAAACTCTTGGAGGAGTTGCGAACCAGTTTGCCCATTGGTAGGTTGGATCTGAAATACAAAACCTATGAGCGCAAGAAGTGTGAGCAGGAGAAACAAGCGTCGCATAATATTCTCCGAATGGGTCGAACCAGCTAGTACAATCTGGTACTTAGGGTATAGAGACCATCACATCATCAAAGAAGATGCCACTGATCGCAAAGGTGAAGATTCCAGCCCGACCGCTCGGCAACGGGTTGGAATCCTGCGCAACTACCAGCATCTGCCCATCGAGTTGTACCTGAACGCTAGTTCCTTGCACGCTGAGTTCCAAGGTATGCCACATGCGAGGTGTGAATCCTGCCGTCTTAGCCTCAGCCAGTGTCGTCACGACTCCATCCACCACCTTCTCTAGCACCACCTTCGGGCTAACCTGATACTCGGTCGAGAAGAGGCGTACTCGGTAGTAGGATGACTGGGTCGGCTCAGTCCCTTGGTAGCGAGCGATCAGCCCCACCACCCCGTTATATTCATCGTAGAAACTGGTGCGGATCGTATAGTCTTGCCATGTCGCATCCCCAACCAATGCCGCCGCCTCGTTAGGAGAAGGGTTACGTGCCGCCCCCGATCCAACTTGCACCAAACGCCCGTTGCGCACCTCCCAGGCCGCCGTCAAATCGGGCAGCACATAGGTCTGATCCACAAACTGCCACGCAGCCAACGCACTAGCATCAGCAAAACTGCTCTCGAAGAGCACATTGCTGCTCGCCAAGCCCGCCGG
Source organism: Candidatus Oscillochloris fontis (assembly GCF_004138135.1). Classification (GTDB taxonomy): domain Bacteria; phylum Chloroflexota; class Chloroflexia; order Chloroflexales; family Chloroflexaceae; genus Oscillochloris; species Oscillochloris fontis. The sequence continues at coordinate 17,757 of NZ_RYFD01000019.1, read as the reverse complement.
AGCGGTTGGGTTGGGGCCAACGGTAGGGGTGGGTGGGAAATCTGGATAGGTTACAAGGGGTGCGGGTGTCTGGGCTGCCCCCTGTGGGGCTTGGGTCAATACTAGACCCAACCCGCCCAATACCAGCACGCCCACAATGAGGCTCATCATGAGGGGGAATCTGGAAGATTGCTTCAACATCTATATACTCCTAACATAGCACGTTACAGATAAAAAGGTTCTTCTCATTTTACTACGCTTTGGATACCAGCGTGAGATAGAAATAAAAAACTGTAGGGCTTTGCTTAGGTAAGCGCGTATTGGGGTGGTGTTTGGCGGCTGCGCCGCCAAACACCACCCCAATACGCAAGATTTATGGGGGCCACGCCCTTACTTAGCGCATAACCGCCGGCAAGTTGACCTTGACCGGGTTGAAGTTACTCGGAACATCTATGCGCAGGGGAGTTGCAATTGTCGCATTCCCTGCCCCATCCAGGAAGCGCACATAGATGTAGGTTGTTCTTGGGCCTGGTGTGGGTAGTGGCTCGGCCAATCCTGCCGTTAGGCTCCAATTGCGTACCCGCACGGTGGTCGCATCTACATCCTCAACCGGCACCGCGATCCAGTTGAGCGTGGATGGGTTGGAGACAATCGAGGGACTATTTGCCAACCAGACCCCCCAGAACTGGCGCGTTCCGTTACGATAGATATTGTCACTCACGACGACATTCGGGAAGGTCAAATCCTGAAGGATGTCTGCTTGTGAATTGGGAGTAGCATTAGATATACCAGCGCTGGTAAAGCTTGGCACAACATCATCAAACACCATCTGAACACTCGTCTCTTGGGTGTTCCCCGCCCCATCCTGAATGATAATCGTGACTGGCCATGAACCGGTCTCTAGGTTCGCAAGATCGGGTAGGGGTACAAGACCCTGATAGCGATCATTCACGAGTTTATAAATCTCGCCACTACTGCCATTATGCGAAAGGGTAACACTACTAACCCCACTACAATCACCCGCATTATAGGCATCCAAGTAGACAACCGCAATGCGAGTATGATTGGGATCACCGGCACCGACTGCGCCTTTACTCAGCGCCAACTCGGCGGCAAGGCTATCGGTATTGCTGAGTGATGCGAGGGCGATATAGGGATTGGTGATGCTTGCGCGGGCTTGGACATCCGAGTCGATGATCACCGAATCGGTCTTGGCCGGTACTTCAACTACGCCGGTTGTAACATCCTTGATCTGGGTGTACAACGTAGCGCTGCTACATGAAGCGACACTTGGCACACTCACATTAATGGTAGGATTAGTGAGACTCAGAGCTTGCCAAGGATTAGCATCAGTGGGTGCCGCCCCCCAGTTCCAGCGCACTTGGTAGGTATTGCCTTGTACAACACGAAGATCGGTGAAGGAGACACTGATCGTAGTCTTGTCCTTCACCCCTACCGAGTTTGCCCCACCTGCAATCGCCGGGGTAGCCGAAACTCCCGTTCCAGGTGCGCCAGCAAAGCGGGTGTAGAGGATCTTCTGCGGATTAATATTGAAGTTCTCCGCAACCATATGTGCGTAGCGACCACCAGAACTGATACTTAAACGTGAGTTGAAAATCAGTGAAGTACTAGTTGATGCAGCCGTTAAGAAGTTGGATTGGCCAGCAAGACGGTAGGAGTAGAATCCTCGTAGCGACCCTGATGCGTTAGCGATCCAAGCTAGGTGAACCGTACCACTGCCATCAACCAATACATTGACCGTTCCCTGAATGATTCCTGGTACAATTTGGCGTGATGACCAATTAACTCCATTGCTACTTTCACCCAAGAAGACCCCTGAAAAAGCACCAGAACTATCTAGTCCACGCCATGCAGCATAGTACTTTCCATTCGCACCTATCGCAATTGAGCTATCAGACCCTTGTACATTCCCCGTAAGATTGAGGTTCGAGAGGCCACTACCATTAAAAAACGCCACCGCTGTCGCGAGATCCTTGGTTGAGTATGTAATCGCCGCCTGGCCATTCGGCCCAGCTGCCACGGAAGCAGGAACCGAGTAGGTCTGATATTGTGTATAATATGGCCCCGACCAAGATCCATTACGATAGACCCTCAAAGAGAGTGGAGAATCAACCTGATTCCAGATTATATAGACATCCGATTCATAGACTGCAATCTGCGGATATAACATAAGCCTTCCAGAGGCTATTGAAATAACTGGACTCCATGTCTGTGAACCACTCGGTAAGCGACTATAGTAGATACGACTCTCATTAGAACTACTCCAAGCCGCATGAATATCCCCATTACTGCTGCTCGCCAACGCAACAGAAGAGAAGTTAGCTTGCCCAGATAAGCCACCAATACGAGACTCCCAAGCAATCCCACTAGCCTGATCTCCTAATGACCACGACCATGCATCGGTAGATAATGAACCACCGGTGCTAATCCCACTTCCAATATAGACCTTATCGTTATAGGTAGTGACACTGGGATACTTCGTAAGATTCGAGTTCCCAATCGTAAATTCGAGTTGGCGTTGTGGTGCTGACTGTCCACTCACCGGGCGGATCTGCGCTGAGAGGCCAATCAAGGCCAGGAATGCTAAAACGAATATGTATCGTCGCATAGTATGCTCCTAGTTACGGGGTTACTACAGACATATCATCAAAGAAGATGCCACCAATCGCATAGGTGAACAACCCGGCCCGACCGCTCGGCAAGGGGTTGGGGTCTTGTGCAGTTACCAGCATCTGCCCATCGAGTTGTACTTGAAGGCTGTTTCCTTGGACACTAAGTGCTAAGGTATGCCATATACGGGGAGCAAAACCCACCGTCTTCACCTCGGCCAGCATCGTACTCACCCCATCCACCACCTTCTCTAGCACCACCTTGGGGCTAATCTGGTATTGCGTGGAATAGAGGCGCACCCGATAGTAGGAGGATTGGGTCGGTTCGGTGCCTTGGTAACGGGCAATCAGGCCCACAATTCCGTTATACTCGTCATAGAAACTGGTTCGAATCGTATAGTCCCGCCACGCTGCATCACCCACCAGCGCCGCCGCCTCGTTTGTGGATGGGTTGCGCGCCAACCCGGAACCGACCTGCACCAACCGTCCATTACTCACCTCCCATGCAGCCTCCAAATCCTTGATGATGTAGGTCTGATCCACAAACTGCCATGCGGCCAGCGCATCGGCATCATCAAAATTGCTCTGGAAGATAACGTTGCTGCTCGCCAACCCCGCCGGAGCGGTTGGGTTGGGGCCAACCGTCGGGGTTGGAGGGAAGTCCGGGTAAGTCACGAGCGGTGCGGGTGTCTGCGCTGCACCCTGCGGGGCTTGGGTTAAGGCTATGCCCACCCCGGCGAGGACAAGCAACCCTATAATCATACTCATAAGCAAAGATGAACGCTGCATTAGTAATTCTCCTTATACTACTGTCTGGTAAAGACGTAAGAGATCAGCGGCGATCTGGGCTGAACTGAAGGCCGGAGCCATCCCAAAGGCACGCTCGCTATAACCCTGCCATACGTCCCGATTAGACAAGAGGGTTCTCAGCGCCTCAGCAATAGCCTGGCCCGAACATGGTTCCACGAGTAACCCGGCCTGCTGCTCCGCCACATAGGCACTCGCGCCTGTGGTGCGGGTCACTACTGGGGGCGTGCCAACAGCCGCAGCCTCAATCACCACCCGGCTGAAAGATTCGGCGACCGAGGGCACAACCGCAACATCGGCCCCGGCAAGGTAGGCCATTGAGTCACGATGAGGTATCCCACCCACGAGATGGACATCATCCACGACACCTAATTCAGCCGCCCGCCCACGCAGGTAGACGGCGTAGTCGCCAAAACGGGGTGTGGTGCGGTTGGGGCCAACAATTAACACTTGCGGACGTAACCCCAAACGACGGAGGTGGGGTAGGGATTCCACGAGGTATGCGATGCCCTTAAAGGGGTGCAGACGATTGAGGCTGACCACAATTGGGCGTTGCGGATCGAGGTTGTGGCGTTCGATCAACATCGCACGGCTACTCTGGCGTAAAGCGGCCAGATCATGCCCTTTAGGTGGGTAGCTGTCAGCCGTAATGTTATAGGGAATAGCAACCACCTTCTCAGGTGCAGCCCCTCGTGTCATCGCCAAATCACGGATCTGTGGCGAATCGGCACGCAGAGTCACGGCACGCCGAAAAATGAGGGGCAACATTGCTCGCACGGTTGCAAAGCGCGCATAGCCATAGTCATAGGCAGGCTCGGCCATAATATCGGCCCCCGGAAGCGTGACGGCTAACGGTGGCGAGGAGCGTCGCGGAGTGAGGGTGGCCACCAAACCTAACGGGAATGCGGTCTCAATATGCACCAAATCGTAGCGTGCAGATCGAATAAAACGCCGATAGTAGCTGATCGCCCCCGCCAAATAGGGATACGGCCAGATCGCTGCAAGCGCACGGTTACTGAGCTTGGTTGGAGCATTGGCACTAACGGGTAATCGGTAGATGGTAATTCCATCTTCGACACTCGTGGTCAGGCGATCAATGCCCGAAGCAAGAGAGAGCACATCAGTCGTCACGCCAGCGGCACGCCAAGCAGCGATGACCTCAGTATGGATGCGATTCCCCATGGCGGCGCTATCGTAGCGCGGAATGAAGTAGAGTAGTCGCATAGTTTCAGTAGCGCCGCAGGCATGGCGGCAACAAAATCCCAATGATGATAGTATAGGGATTGTACCCTATATACCGAATGACGATGGCAAAAAGTTTCCTAACAATTTGCTAGGATTGCCATTTAGGGCAACCGTTCCCACAACTGCATCTCACGCCCCGAACGGGTGGTGATAGTAATGAGGCGATACTGATCACGAAGCCCGGCTGGCCCACCAAAATAGCTCTCCCAGATCTGGGGGATGTACGTTGGACGCCGTTCTTGCAAAACATAGACCGGATCGTGTTTTTCGTGGCCAGCCACCCCCTGACCCATAGTTGGGAGCGACATACGGGCAATATGCTTTTCGGTCAGGCCAAAGAGATCGATCACCGAGCGTTGGCTATAGTAGGCAATGGCACCCGCTCCCTGGGCGGCAATCGTCGCCGATGGTTCGCTGTGATCAGCCATCCACCAGCCAATCTCGCGCCAGATCCAGACGGTCTGATCCATCCCGCTGATAGTTTTGTCTATCGGCGTAGTGCGTAGCAGTGCCAGTGTACCACCTAATCCAAAGGCAAGGGCCACGAGGATCGCATAGATCCGCTTGGGTTGGGGCGGTGTCAGGCTGGCTATCCCATCAACCAGGAGCAGCACCAACCAGGGCAGCACCGGTACAAAGAAGCGCTCACCCCGAAAATGATCGCCCCCCACGGCGATAATGTAGGCGGTGTAGGTGAGTGCGAGCAGCAACAGGTAGCTGCGCCACGAGTGGAGCGCGGTGCGCCAATCCTTCCACCATGGCCAGAAGATGAGCAAAAGGAGTGGCCCACCGAGTGTGATTGCAAAGCTGCCTGCATAGGTTAGTCCGCGTAGGATCTGCGACCAGCCCCCCCCGGTCTTGGCATAGAAGGTGTTGGGGAGGAGATCGCCATAGTAGTTCCAACGCCACAGAAAGTAGGGCAGGAAGATGAGTAAGAAGGTGCCCAGAAGCCATGCCCCAGAGGCCAAGCGAGTACGAACGTTTGTTGGTGTTGGCGTTGGCCCCAGAATCAGCAAGTGACCCACCGTTAGCCCACACACCAAGATGCCCTCCGGGCGGGTCATGGCGGCAGCGGCAAGGAGCAACCCGGTGGCGATCAGCCAACTCCGCCGGATCTGGCTGAGTAGGTAGGTGCCGCTTGCGGCCAGCACCAACAGCGCGAAGAAGCCCGTCTCTAAACCTGCCCCGCGTGCGGTGTAGAGTAGCAGGCTTTGGCTGGTAGCCACCAGTAGTGTTGCCGCCAGACCCCAGTATGGGCCGTAGAGACGGCTGGCCATGATGTAACTCAACACCATGATCGCCAGTCCTAGTTCGATCCCGCTCAGATAACTCCAGACCACCAGATCACCACCAACCGCCAGGACACCCGCTGCGATCATTGTCCAGAGAAAGTTGGTGTAGCCTTCCACCCGCTCGCCCACGTTGTAGACAAGGCCATGACCCTCAACCAAATTCTGGGCATAACGAAAAGAGATGAAGGCATCGTCGGTGAGCCATGTAGGCCAGAGTATGCCACTAAATGTGACTGTCAGGGCGATAGAAATCAGGCCCAGACGCACCAAGGTGGGGCGAACGAAGGAGACCAGCAAGATCGTGACGAGCAGGAAAGAGCCGGAAAGAACAGCGAAGGGTAAGGTCGGAGGGCGATCCCCACTTGCCACGAGAGCCAAGCCGAAACCGGCCAGCATAAGCGTAACGACCACACTATGGATAGGGGTAGATTGAACGATGAGCAACCCTGCCAAGAGACTCAGGCCCAGTGCCACGACGATCAACGTCAACCAATCTATCTGTGGAATCGGACGGAGAGTGAGGTCGGTGACGAAGAGACCTAAGGGACGAAGATCCTGTGCGGACACAAAAGTGGTTGTACGCAGATTAAGACGCAACTCGCCATCAACAGTGGGCTGGGCTAAGACATAGTAGGTACGGAAACGCTGATCGGGAATGCTGGTTGCGAGAACCTGCCCATCGGAGAGGATACTGAATGGCTCTGCTCCTGCCGGATGGGAACGCAGCCGCATCTTGAGCAGATATGCTGGAATGAGATTGGCCTTATTACGCAGTTGAATTACGACTGAACTACTCGTCCAACGGTAGGCTTCACCATTGGGGGTGAACTCCCGTTGATAAAAACCAGCATGAAAGACTGAATCGGTCATTTGCTGATTGCGTAAGCCAAGATCAATCCTGTCAACTCGCAACCGTGCCAGACCTACCAAGCCAAGTGAGATCAGGATGACGAGTAGCAGTAGTGCCCCAATGGCAAAGAAACGACGAAACAAGCGAACCTTCCTTCCTAATCCACCAACCGCCCGCTGCTGCTACCACCAGAGTCATGCCATCGTCACGGCTTGCGCAGCGTAAACATCACATAGAGCGGATCGCTACGGTCGTAACGCTCCTCTAAGGGATGCACGATCAGGGCCAAGAAGAGATCCTTGAGCACAAACCGCCGCCAATACTTGGTCAGTTTGGTCTCGTGGTAGCGCCCATTGAGCCACGAGCGCCCAAAGCCGCGCCATTCACCCACGCGGGCATTGAATGGGCGTACATAGACCCGTTCGATATCGGCGTCGGTATAGAAACGGAAGAACGAACCAGCCTTGCCCTCCTGTACGAAGGCGTTAGGTTCAACACGGATAAACTTACGAATACCCTTAAAGAAGTTGGTACGCTCAGTACTCGTGTAGGGGATGGTGATCGCCGCAACACCACTACTGGCAAGAACGCGCCCAATCTCCACACCCACCGACTCATCATCGGGGATGTGCTCCAGCGAGGAGATCGCCGCGAGGCGCTCGACACTGTCGCTGCGAATGGGCATCGCCGTGGCACTCGCCACTAGCGGGAAGAAGCGCCCATCACCGGGGCGTGCGGTGGCCCGCCGCTTGGCCAACTGCCAACGCACCCGGTCAGCGTCAAGCTCCAATACAATCACATCTACCCCCTCCTTAGCCAGCATATGCGGGTAGGAGGAAGTTCCCGATCCAATATCCAGCACCAGATCGCCCCGGCGTAACCCCAACGCCTTAGCCGACCAGGGGTACTCGATCAGACGCCAGAGGCTAAAATCATTGACTGTCTCACGCAGAATGCGCCAGCCATTAAGCGCAATCTCGTAGGCGATACAGCGCAGACCACTGAGCTTGACCGGCTCACCAGCGGGCTGAGTCGCAGAGGTTGGTTCGATGGTCGCAGTTGTCATCTAGATCTCTATATCCTTCATGGGAAAGTTACACATATAGCCAATAAAGCACCTCAGTATAGCACATACTCACCGCACGGTTGAGAGATCATGGTGTATACTCACTGCGTATAGCCTCATAGCATCCTCACCATCTCGCTCAACTGACACCCAATGGAGCGACACTCCCTATGACGAATCTTAAGCGAATCCTGATCCTTTCGGCAAGTGTCGGATCAGGGCATAAATCGGCTGCCGCCGCGATTGAGCAAGTCTGCCGCACCCAACCCGGCGTTGAAGTACTCAACCAGGATGCGCTCAAACTGACGAGTAGTATCTTCCAAGTGACAGCCTCGGATGTCTATTTCGCGCTCGTGAAGGAGAATCCCTGGCTGGTGGGTTGGTGGTATGATCAGAACGATGAGCCATTCCGCAACGAAGTTGGCGCAATCCAACTCTGGAATTTGCTCAATTCACAACCACTCGCCAAGTTTGTACTCGACTACAACCCGGATGTGACGGTCTGCACCCACTTTATGCCCGCCGGAGTGGTGGCTCAACTCATCAGCCAAGGGAAATCACATACGAGCCTCTCGATTGTCACCACCGACTATGATTTCCAGGGGATGTGGCTGAGTCGTGTCTTCAATCGCTATTTTGTCGCTATTCCTGAAACCAAGGTACATCTGAACGAACTAGGGGTAGACGCATCACGGATCACCGTGTCTGGTATCCCAGTCAATCCGATCCTTGGCCAACCAGTAGACCACGAGGCGGTACTGAAGAAGTTTGATCTGCGCAGTAACCGTCCGATCCTGCTGGTTTCAGCCGGGGCACTCGGTGGCGGCCCCGTGCGCGACATTGTAGCCCAGATCTTGCGCATGCAGACCCCGGTGCAAACCGTCGTTGTCTGCGGGCATAACAAACTGCTCCGCGATCAGGTCGCGACCCAGATCAGTGGGGCCAAAGAGCATTTCCGGGTGCTCGGTTTCACCCACGAGATGCCCGATCTTATGCGAGTGGCCTCGCTCTTCATCGGCAAGCCAGGTGGCCTGAGTGCTTCAGAGTGTATGGCAGCGGGGTTACCGATGGTGATCGTAGACCCTATCCCCGGTCAGGAGGAGCGTAACAGCGATCATCTGCTCGAAGCAGGCGCAGCGGTACGCTGCCGTTCGCTCATGACGATGGCGTATAAGATCGATCAGATCTTCGCCCAGCCGGGACGCATCGCATGGATGCGCGAGAATGCCCTCGCACTTGGCCGCCCCGACGCCGCCCACACGGTGGTGGCACAACTGCTCGAAGAGACCCAAGACTCCCACCAGTTTAGCGAAGCCGATCTGCGTCGTATCATCGCCGCTGCGAGTAGCGACGCTGTACTCCCACCGCCTGAATCCTCCAGCAGTGATGCGCGGGTCTCGCTCTACCACAATGATACCGGCGTCTATATCGGAGCTATTAGTCCCGCCCAACTCCAGTTCCTGATTGATCAACTTGAGGAGGAGAGCGACGAGGATGAGACTTACTTTATTGATCGGCCAACCCTTACCTGGCTGGCCGATCAAGGGGCAGATCGCAATTTATTACGCCTCCTAACGCAAGCGATTGCCGAGCGCGGGCATTCGGAGATCCGGTGGGTGAAGGTATAACTGTTCACACTTCTCCTGGGAGCGAGGGCATCTTGCCCTTGTATCCACGCCGAGAGTAAGATATTTTTGTGGTGTTTTGGCGGCTTCGCCGCCAAAACACCACAAAAATATTCTGCGGGGGCGGCTTCGCCGCCCCCAAACCCCCACCGGAGGTGACTTTGCACATGCCCTGGTTACCACCGCAGATGATGTTGCCCCATCCTCTTGGGGTCGGGTATAATGCGCTCCAGTGTGCAGTTTTTTGCCAATAGATGCTTACGGAGAAGAATAGAGCCATGTTCAATTGGCTGAAGAAGATAGTTGGTGATGGCAATGATCGGGTGGTCCGCCAGATCCAACCCCTCGTTGATGAGATCAATCGCCTGGAAGATAGTTATAAAGCACTGAGCGATGAAGCGTTACAGGGCAAGACCGCCGAGTTCCGCGCCCGCTTAGCGCAGGGTACCGAGCTTGATGATCTGCTCCCCGAAGCCTTCGCCACGGTGCGCGAGGCGTCGCGGCGCACGCTCGGGATGCGCCACTTTGATGTGCAGTTGATCGGTGGGATTGTGCTGCACCAGGGTAAGATCGCTGAGATGAAGACCGGTGAAGGGAAGACGCTGGTCGCTACCCTCCCACTCTACCTCAATGCGCTCACGGGCCAGGGCGCACATCTGGTCACCGTCAACGACTACCTCGCGAAAGTTGGCGCGGGCTGGATGGCTCCGATTTACCACTTCCTGGGTATGAGTGTCGGTTTCATCGCCCACGATACCAGTGCGCTCTATAATCCCGATTATGTTGATCCCCAAGCCAATCCAGAGGATCAGCGCCTCGTTCACTGGGAGCGTTGTCACCGCCGCGAAGCCTATGCCGCCGATATTACCTACGGTACCAACAATGAGTTTGGCTTCGACTACCTGCGCGATAATATGGCCTTCGAGACGGCCCAGATGTCGCAGCGCGAGCTTCACTTTGCGATTGTGGACGAGGTTGACAACATCCTGATTGACGAGGCACGTACTCCGCTGATCATCTCCGGGCCAGCCCAGAAGAGTAGCGAACTCTATCGCCAAATGGCCGTGCTGGTGCGCAACCTCAAGCGCAGTACGGTCACGCCCAAGCAGGTGAAGGAGGATGGGCTCCTGCCGAATGGCGACTTTATGATCGAGGAGCGTAGCAAGAGTATTACCCTCACCGAACAGGGAATCGAGAAATTGGAGCGCTTGCTCCGTATCCCAGAAGACGAGGGGCTCTACGATCCAGAACACTATGAGAAGACCCATTATGTCGAAAATGCACTAAAGGCAGAGTTCATCTTCCACCTCGATAAAGACTACATGATCACCAGCGAGGGTGAAGTGGTGATCATTGATGAGTTCACCGGGCGTGCGATGCCGGGGCGGCGCTGGAGCGATGGGCTGCACCAGGCGGTTGAGGCCAAGCATGGCGTCGAGGTGAAGAACGAGAACGTCACCCTGGCCACGATCACCTTCCAGAACTACTTCCGTATGTATACCAAGCTGGCCGGTATGACCGGTACGGCCTATACCGAGCGTGAAGAATTTGCCAAGATCTACAATCTGGATGTGGTGATCATCCCCACCAATAAGCCAATGCAGCGCACAGATCTGCCCGATCAGGTCTACCGCAGTGAGCAGGCCAAGTTTGAGGCGGTGGTGCGTGAGGTGCAGGAGATGATCGAGATCGGGCGTCCGGTGCTGATCGGTACCACCTCGGTCGAGACGTCGGAGCGCGTGAGTGCGCTGCTCAAACAGAATGGGGTTGAGCCACACGTCCTGAATGCCAAGCAGCACGAACGTGAGGCCGGAGTTGTTGCCCAGGCCGGGCGACTCAGGAGCGTGACGGTCGCCACCAACATGGCTGGCCGTGGTACCGACATCCTGTTGGGTGGGAATCCTGATGGGTTAGTGGATGATCTGTTGGCCAAGCAGGGGATTGCGTTTGAAACCGCCACCCCAGAGCAACTTCAGGCCGCCCGCGAGGAGGCGGTACGCCTGACCGCCATAGAGGGGGCGAAGGTACGCGAACTAGGTGGGCTGCACATCATCGGTACCGAGCGCCACGAGGCGCGCCGCATTGACAACCAGCTCCGTGGTCGTGCGGGTCGCCAGGGTGATCCCGGTTCGTCACGCTTCTTCCTCTCACTTGAGGATGAACTCATGCGCCGCTTCGGCCCAGTGGATACCATCCGCAAGATTATGGGGCGCTTCGTTGAAGACGATCTGCCGCTTGAGGCGGGGATGCTGGATCGCACGATTGAGGGTGCCCAAACTCGCGTCGAGGGCTTCAACTTCGATATTCGTAAACACACCGTCGAGTTTGATGATGTGATGAACAAGCAGCGCCAGATCATCTATGCCGACCGGCGTTCCATCCTGGACGGTGCCGATATGCGCGAGCGGGTGCTCGACATGATCGGGGAGGAGATTGCGGCGCTGGTGGACGAGCATCTGCCAGCAGAAGCGAGCCGTGAAGAGTGGGATCTCGAAACCCTGCTGCGCCAGTATCACAAGATCAACCCGCTGCTGCCCGCCAGCACCACACCTGCCAGCTTCGCCGATAAGATCCGTGATGAGATCGAGAGTTGGCTGGTCGAGCAGATCGAACTGGCCTATGCCGAACGCGAGCGGGTGATCAGCCCCGATCTGATGCGCGAGGTAGAACGCCGCATCATGCTGGCCGCGATTGACCGCCAGTGGATTGATTACCTGACCGCAATGGACGGATTGCGCCAATCCATCAATCTACAAGCCTATGCGCAGAAGAACCCGCTCAACGAGTTTAAGCGCGAGTCCTTCACAATGTTCGAGCAGTTGAAGGATCTCATCACCCGCGACATTGTCTACAATGTGATGCACACCTCGTTCGAGTACGAGAAGTACCTGCGCCAACTCGCAGCCGAGCAGGAGCAGCGCCTCGCCACCGCCCAGCGAGCGGGAGGGAGTAGCGAGGAGCAGGCCGAACAGGCCACACAGAGCAAAGCGCAGCGCAAACAGGTGCGCATGCCAGGCCGCAATGATCCGTGCCCATGTGGCAGCGGCAAGAAGTTCAAACAGTGCCATGAGGGCCGCACCGACGAGATCATGCACCTGCTCCAGGCGCAGAGCCAACCCCAAAACAAGACCGCCCAACTTGCCCAAGCGGCCCCACCACGCCCCGCGCAGCGGCGCGAGAACCCAGCGGTTGCTGCCGAGGCGGCCAAGATCCTCCAGGCCCAGCAAGAAGCCAAACCGACCGAACCCACCCCCACACCCCGTGGGCGGGATGGCGCGGGTGTGCCACGTGGCAAGAAGAAGTAGGGGCGCGTCGTGACGCGCCCCGGTGGGGATTTGGGGCGCAGCCTCAAGCATGGTTTTTCGGGCGGTAGCCCTAAAGTTCATGTCTATGGGCAAAGCCGCCCCCAAAGATATTTTTTGGTCTCTGTTGGCGGCTTCGCCGCCAACAGAGACCAAAAACTGGGGCTTGGGGCTATGCAAGACATCCCGTTCCACTCCCAACGCTACCGTTGGGGTTTGGTACTGATTGTCATAGTGGCAATCATCCTGCGAGTGAGCCTCTGGTGGTGGGGGAGTGCGAGCGGTGTGGTGCCCCCCGGCGACGCCGAAGAGTACTACCGCGCCGCCGTCCATATACTCCAAGGCGGCTACCACGATGATGGCAAGTGGCTGCGGCCACCTGGCTACCCGGTGCTACTCGCGCTGATTCTGCCCTGCGCGGGGATGGATGTCAGCAACGCGATGCTGATTCAGGCTATCCTCATGGGCGTGGGTGCGCTCGCCTTCAGCGGGTTTGCGCGGCAGATCTTTGGTCGCCATGATGTCGCGCTGGTTGCGGGCATGATCGGGGCGATCTTCATTCCCTTGGCCACCTTCGCCAGTGCGCTGTACGCCGAGGCACTCTTCGTCACCCTGATGATCCTGGGGTTGACCAAACTAGATCAGGCGAGTGAGACGGGGCGTTCCCGCACGGCCTTTTTCGCTGGGATCGTGCTGGCCGCCGCCACGCTCACCCGTGCGGTCGGACTCTTCTTCATTCCCCTGGCCGCACTCTTCCTCATAGTACCTGTTCACACTTCTCCTAACATTCATGTTTTGACGCCAAGACGCCAAGGCGCAAAGCCGGCAACAAAACCTTTGCGTCTTGGTGCCTTTGCGTCAACAAAAGATTTCTTGTACCCCAAGTATGAACAGATACTCCTCATACTGCAAGCCAGTAAGCACCGTTGGCGTTTGGCGCTGGCCCTGGCTCTAGGAGCCACCTTGCTGATCGGCCCGTGGGCACTACGCAACTACCTCGTCCATGATCACCTGATCTTGGTGGACACAAATGGGGGGATCAGTGTCTGGTTTGGCCAAGTACGCAACCCCGAAGAGAAGGCCGCCCGCGACGCCGAACTCTTCGCTATTCCCAACTTGGCCGAGCGTCAAGCGCTGGCTAACCGCTGGACGCTGGAGCGTGTGCAGGAAGATCCGGTCGCGTTTGTGGTGCGCATGCGCTACAAGGTGGCCTCGCTGCTGATGCTGCAAACCCGCAACTACGCGGCCGGCGATCTGATCGCCATCGCCTCGGATGGAAGTCCCGTGGTGCAAAATGCAGGCGAACTCTCCTTACCGCTCACCCTCCTCGCCGATGCCGAGTACATCATGATCATGCTGGCGGGAATGGTGGGGATTGCCTTCGCCCCCAACTACCGCCGCGCCCTACCGGCGCTGCTGTGGGCGGCGATCACGGTGGGGTTAGTGGCGATCAGTATCGGGCATCCCCGGCTGCGCCTACCTCTGGTGGCGGTCTACATTCCCTTTGCCGCCTACGCCCTGATGCAACTCGCGCACACCTGGCGCAAACTCAGGCTGCGCTGGCGTGACCCGCGCTTGTACGCGGCGCTGCTCGGCATACTCCTCTTCCTCGGCCTGATCGCCAGTACGCGCTACATCACCTGGATCAAGGCGGAACGCTACGCACTCCAAGCACATGGGGCGGCCAGCGCAGCCATGCTGATCGCCGCCCAACAGGTTGATCCGAGTAACCCACTGCGCAGCATCGCCCGCGCCGATTTCGCACTCGCCCAAGGCCAAGCGGATGTTGCGGATCAACACTACCAAGCCGCACTCGATCTTGAAGGGCGCAGCCAATACGCCCGCGCCATGCGCATCCTTCTGGCTGGCGAGCGTGGCGACACCCAGGCGGCTGAAGCAGAGTTGGCGGCGATCAACGCCTACTGGCGGGCAGGCAACGACCTCTACCGCTGGGCATGGGAACATGTTGAAGCTGCGCCACCCCAACGAGTCATTCCGGGCGACCCGATGATGTTGGGGTTTTACCGGGGCTTTGCCCCGGCGAGCTTCGATCTAGAACGGGGGGCGTGGACGCTAGGTAAAGCTGAGGTGCGACTGCGCACCACCTGCGGAGCCGCCGTGGCCCAGCTACGCGGAGTTGCGGGGCAGGTGGCGGAGCTACACGTACAGGGCAGCCCGCAACCACCCATGCGCATCGTCCTGGACGGCAGCGAACAGGAAGTACAGGTCAGCCTCGCCGATCTACCCGGTTGCGAGCGAGGCGAGGCTGTGACGGTGCAGATCAGCAGCCCGACCCATCTCCTCGACCTGGCGCGTGCGCCGTGGTATGTGGGGGTGGCGGTTACGCAGGTGGAGACAAGGTAGCGCCGCAATATGTTGCGTCGCCATGGGTAGGCGACGCTATATGTTGCATCGCCATGGGTAGGCGACGCAATATGTTGCGTCGCCATGGATAGGCGACGCAATATGTTGCGGCGCCATGGGTAGGCGACGCAATATGTTGCGGCGCCATGGGTAGGCGACGCAATATGTTGCGGCGCCATGGGTAGGCGACGCAATATGTTGCGGCGCTACTCCTCCACCTTCTTCACTGCGTGACCCCCAAACTGGTTGCGCAACGCCGCCAACACCTTAGCCGAGAAGCTATCATCCTGACGCGAGCGGAAGCGCGTCTGGAGCGAGAGCGTAATCACCGGGGCCGGGACATCAAGATCGAGCGCCTCCTGCACCGTCCAACGCCCCTCGCCACTATCCTGCACATAGCCCCGGATCTGATCGAGGTGCGCATCATCGCTAAAGGCGCGTTCGGCAAGTTCGAGCAACCATGAGCGCACCACACTGCCCTGGTTCCAGAGGTGGCTAATCTTTTGCAGATCGAGATCATAGCGCGAACGCTCCATAATCTCGAAGCCCTCGGCATAGGCTTGCATCATGCCATATTCGATCCCATTATGGATCATCTTGACGAAATGACCCGCGCCTGCCGGGCCGCAGTGCAAGTAGCCATCGGGCGGCGCCAACGTCTTGAGCAGCGGCTCGATATGTGCGAAGGTGGCAGCCTCCCCGCCGACCATCGTACAATACCCGACCTGCAAGCCCCAGATGCCACCACTCACCCCGGCATCAAGGAAGCGCAGCCCCATCGCCGCAAGCTGTTCAGCGTGAGCAATACTCACCTTATAGTTATTATTGGCCCCATCAACCATAATATCGCCCGGTTCCAGCAGAGCAGCCACCGCCGCGAGGTACTCATCAGTCGCTGCACCAGCGGGGAGCATCAGCCAGACAATCCGGGGCGGCGTGAGCGCCTGCACCAACTCCGCTAAAGAGTGTACGGCGACCGCACCATGGGCATTAGCCAATTCGACAGCCTTCTCAACACTGCGGTTATAGACAACCACCCGATGGCCGCCTTGGAGCAGGCGGATGCTCATATTAGCCCCCATACGACCGAGGCCGACCAAGCCGAGTTCCATGGTGATCCCTTTCTCTTTCTTCAGTGGGGGTTCGGGGGCTGCTACGCCCATTGACATGATGTTTAGGGCTACAGCCCTAAAACTTAGTTGGGGCTACGCCCCAGACCCGCTTTTTCTCGTATGTTGGCGGCTACGCCGCCAACATACGAGAAAAAAACTTCTTCGGGGGAGGCGAAGCCTCCCCCGAACCCCCGCCTATCATTGGCATTTGTTCATCTGAGTGCATTATACTGCCTAGGAGCGCTTCAAGGTAGCCAAAGGAGTCGGTGCTATGGAGACAGAGACAGAAAAAGCGAAAGAGAAATCTCGCGGTGGGCGCGGTTGGCTGATCGCCCTCTCGATCATTATCGGCTTGGTGCTCGCATGTTCAATCCTACCGCTAGGCGGCATGGCGCTCTTGTTGGCCTTCGCCGATGGGGATAGCAATTCGAGCGGGCCACTCGCAGCCCCGCGCTGGCAAGAACAGACCGTTATGGGCAGCGGACTGGATCGGGTAGTGATCATCGAAGTCAGTGGCACGATTGGATTAGGCAGCGACCCCTTCAGCAATAGCCTGGGCCAGAGCGACATCCTGAGCCAGATCAAACAGGCAACCAGCGATCCCCTGGTGCAGGCGGTGGTCTTGCGGGTAGATAGCCCTGGTGGTGGGGTCGTGGCGAGCAGCGAGATCCACGCCGAACTCCTCAAACTACGTGAGGCGGGCAAGACCCTCGTGGTGAGTATGGGCGCCACCGCAGCCAGTGGCGGCTACTATATCAGCGCACCAGCCGAGCGCATCTACGCCAACAAAGACACCTTCACCGGCAGTTTGGGCGTTATTCTGAGCCTGACCAACTATGGCGAAGCCTTTGAGAATCTAGGACTCAAGAGTTATGTCTACAAGAGCGGGGCATTGAAGGACATCGGCTCAGCCACCCGTGAGCCAACCGCCGAGGAGAACGCCGTCCTTCAGCAACTGGTAGACGAGGCATACCAAGGCTTCGTGGACGTGATCGCGGAGGGACGCGGGCTACCCCGCGAGCGGGTCTTGGAGATCGCCGATGGGCGCATCTACACCGGGGCGCAAGCCTTGGAGTTGGGGTTAGTGGATGAACTCGGCAATCTGGACGAGGCCATCGCGGGGGCGATGGAACTGACCAACCTCGACAACGCCTTGGTAGTACGCTACACCAGCAGTTCGTCGCTACGCTCGCTGCTGCTCAGCCGCCTGAGCGCCCCACAGGCGACGAGCGACCCGTTAGGGCTGCGCAGCATCACCGATCCGCCCGCGCCAGTGTTGGAATACCGCTGGCGGCCGTAGGAGCAGAGTGCCCCACGCATCGATACTGAATAGATCGGGGCGTGGGGGTCATTTAGGCTGAGGTACACCCAAATCTTGGCAAATACGCCATGCAGTGTAAGTATTCACTAGTCCGTAAATTAAGACCTCTTGTGTTCTATCGCCACGTCACTTAGACTGGTGGCATGAAAAAACAGCACCTCACC
>NZ_RYFD01000111.1 GCF_004138135.1 Candidatus Oscillochloris fontis | reverse complement strand
GTCGGTGGTTGCGGTGCCCATCCCGGTCAGATTGGTGACGGGGTTGCCCGCGCTGTCGAGCAGGCGCACGGTCACGTTTTCAATGCCGGGGTTCACGCCATCAGCCGCGTTAATGTCCCCACTGTTGTCACGGTCGTGCCAGACCCGGTTGCCCAGGCTGTAGGTGGGGGTGATGCTGATCAGGTAGTCCTCGACCTCACCGTCACTAGCCGGGCCAGTCGCGGTCAGGCTCGGATCACTGCTCAGGCGGAAGCGTGCGCCCAGTTGGCTGCCCACCACCGCATCATTCGGTACATTGAAGGTGAGGGTCTGGTTGCCGGTGGTGCTATCGGGGATGGCCAGCGTGACCGCCTCCCCCGCGTCAGCAAAGTCGCCATCGCCATTGAAGTCCATGAAGCCATACAGGGTCGCGTCACGTCCGGTGGTGTTGGTCACATCCACGGTGACGTTGGCGGGCAACCCGGTGTAGAAGGTCGGGAAGCTGACGCCATCCTCGTCCGCGCCGTCGCCATCAGCGGCAGCGCTGGGCTGGCCGTCAGTCTCGGTATCCACCGTTGCGCCCATGCGCAGGCCGGTGGTCAGGCCGTGGCGCGGGCCATCACTCGTGGCCACGGTCGGGTAGCCCGGATCGGGCAGGTCGCCCCAGTCCATCGGCACAAAGCCGAAGTCCACGTGCAGGTTGGAGTTCTCATCCGGCGTGGCATCGTTATCAAACTGGAGCGGATCGCTCATGCCACTGTCTTTGGTGCGCCCCTGATCGTTCTCCAAGATCGGGGCCGCACCCGCATCCAGGGTAATCGCGACACTGCGCACGGTGTTGGCGATACTGTCAACGGTCACCCCGTTGTCGTCGTCATCGAGCGCATTGGGTGTCCCCGCCTGTGCCGGGTCGCGGCTCGACTGGGTGTTGCTGGGGATGTCCACCTCGACGAGGTATGTTCCCTCGGCCACGCCGGTGAAGAGGTAGCGCCCATCAGCATCCGTCGCGGTGGTTTGCAGTACCGTACCGTTACTGGCGAGCAGCCGCACGGCAACCCCGGTAATCCCCGCTTCAGTGCCGTTGCGGATGCCATCGTTGGCGGTACCACCCGCACCGCTACCGTTATCCAACCACACCTGGTTGCCCAGGCTCATCCCATAGAACCCGAAGTCCACGGTCTGGTTGTCGCTGCTATCCGGGCGATAGCTGGGGTTAGGTTCACCCGTATCCGGGTCTTCATCAACGGGTTCGTTCAGTGCCTCCACCGTCAGCGGCAGACTCAGCACGCCCCCATTGTAGAAGCCGCTGGTCTGGAGTTGTCCGTTGTCATCGGTGTCGCTCGCATCGTCATCGGGATCAGCCGACGCCGTCTCGCTGCGGGTGCCATCCGCCCCAGCGGTCGTCCCGCTGCTGAAGAGGCTCCGCAGCGTACCACTGGCAGCATCAAACTCGCTCACCGGGATACCCACCACGTAGGTGCCGGGGCGCAGCAGTTGCGCTGTCGCCAGCGGGTTACCGTCACTATCGGTCAGTTCGGTGAAGAGATAGGTACCATCAGCGACAGTGAAGGTCACCGCCACCGGGCTGGTCTCGCCTGCCCCAATGCTGCCGTTGCCATCCGCATCGAAGAAGAGTTCAACGCGCACGCCATTGATACCCACTTCGGTGCCATCAATCGTGCCGTCATTATTGGTGTCGTACCAGACCTGATTCCCGATACTGACCGGCTGGTAGAACCCGAAGTCCAGCGTGCGGTTGGAGCGGCTATCCACCGCCTCGCCCGCCTCTGGGTTGGTGGCCGGATCG
>NZ_RYFD01000080.1 GCF_004138135.1 Candidatus Oscillochloris fontis | reverse complement strand
GGGTGATGATTGAGATTGTCCACCCAATACTGCTTGTACTGCTCGATATGGGCATTAGGGTTGAGGTGCCGCCCAACATGAAATTATCCCCCCCGCATTCATCGCAGGGAGACATGATCTACGGGTAGTTTAGATCTAGATATATATCCGATGTACGATTATAGCATGCCTACTACGCCTTGGCAATTCCCTATTCGGGATCGAATTCGAGGTTGATGAGTCGTTCGCTTAGCCCTAGGGCGATGACTTGGTCATAGCGTAGTTCCCACGTTTGTTGTTGGTTGTTCCAGGTGCCCCCTGCGTTGCGCACGATCTCTTGTAGCGCGTGGTCTTTGCGCCCGATGCGGATTGCGACGATGCTTTCGGGGGTGATCGGTGGTTCCCACGCGCTGCTTTCGATGATCAGTTCGATGGTTTTGTGGCGCTGTTTTGTCTTGGCGTCGTAACGGTAGCGGACGCAGATGAGTCGCTCGCCGTATTCTGCGACGAGTTCTTTGGTTCCTGAATCGCCTGGGCGGCGGACGAGTCGGGTGCGCATGTGGCTTCTCTTTCGGTTGTTTGATGTGTCGCTCTACATACCGTTTGAGTGCCCTCTGATGTTGCGGGTGGTGTGGGTTTTCGTTATTCTCGGGTTTACCTCTTTACAAATGAGAATGTATGTGCTATGATTGGGTTGCGGGTTGAAGGTCGTTGCTAGGTATGGCGAGGAGGTTGTGATGGCGGATTCGCAGCGCCCGTTGCTTGAGCAGTTGCGCGATCTGTTGCGTAGTCGTCACTATTCGTTGCGGACTGAGGAGAGTTATCTCGATTGGGTGCGGCGCTATATTCTTTTTCACGGGAAGCGCCATCCGCGTGAAATGGGTTCTGATGAGATTTTGGCGTTTTTGAATCATTTGGCGACGGAGTTGAATGTCGCTGCTTCAACTCAGAATCAGGCGCGTTATGCGTTGCTCTTTCTTTATCGTGAGTTGTTGGGGGTTGATCCCGGTGATTTGAAGGGGGTGCAGGCGGCTAAGCAGCCGCGTCGGTTGCCGACGGTTCTTACGCGCGCTGAGGCGCGTGCGGTAATTGCGCAGTTGTCGGGGGTCTATTTGTTGATGGCGCAATTGCTCTATGGGAGTGGTTTGCGTTTGATGGAGTGTCTGCGTCTGCGGGTGAAGGATCTTGATTTTCAGATGCTTCAGGTGGTGGTGCGCGATGGTAAGGGGATGCGTGATCGTTTGACGATGTTGCCGGCGAGTTTGGTGGATCCGTTGCGTACCCATTTGGTGGGTGTGAAGCAGGTCTTTCAGCAGGATCTGGCTGAGGGTTTTGGTGAGGTCTATTTGCCGTTTGCGCTGGCGCGGAAGAACCCTGGTGCCGCTCGCTCGTGGGCGTGGCAGTATCTCTTTCCCGCCGATCAGCGTTCGCGTGATCCGCGTAGTGGGCTTATTCGACGTCACCATGTCCACGAGGGTGCCTTGCAACGTGCGGTGCATGACGCGGTGCGGGCGAGTGGGATTTCTAAGCATGCGAGTTGTCATACCTTTCGGCATAGTTTTGCTACGCATCTGATTGAGAGTGGCTATGATATTCGCACGGTGCAGGAGTTGTTGGGGCATTCTGATGTGAAGACGACGATGATTTATACCCATGTGCTGAATCGCGGTGGCCGTGGGGTGCGTAGTCCGCTGGATGAGTAGGGTGCTGTGAAGCTCAGAATTGGCGGCTTCCTTCGTTCTATCGGGTGCATAACCATCCGTTGTGGAGGGGAGTTGTGATGATGAAGCAGAAGAAGAAGGCGCTGGTTCTCTCTGGCGGTGGCGCACGGGGGGCGTACCATATTGGGGTGCTTGAGGCGCTGGTTGAGGCTGGTTGGATGCAGGATGGTCAGGGTCCGGATATTATTGCCGGTACCTCGATTGGGGCGATTAATGCGGCTGCGCTGGCTTCTGGGTTGGGGGTGGCCCATTTGCGTCAGCTCTGGATGCAGATGCACACTGAGGATGTCCACCGCCTCTCCGATGATTTGCCGCCGTTGAGCCGTCCACTAGTGCGCTTTCTCTTGCGTAGTGTGCTCACTTCTCAGGCGCATGGAGGGGCGGAGGGCTATGCTTTGCCCGATTCGGAGCGTGGTCAGAGTGCGCAGAAGTTGTTCGGTCGCCTTGTGGATCTCTTTCGTGCCCGTCCCTTTCGTTCGTTGCTCGATACGGCTCCCTGGCGCACGACGCTGGCGGGTTGGATGGATTTCTCGCGAATCAATGGCCCCGCTGCTCCGGCGTTGTTGATCGCGGCGACTGATCTTCAGACTGGGCGGCTAGAGGTGTTTTGTAATCGGCCCCTGGCGGGCCGTCCAGCGCAGCAGATTGCAATGGATCATCTCATGGCCTCGTCGAGTATTCCGATTGTCTATCCTTGGACGGAGCTTGGTGGTGGGAAGTATTGGGATGGCGCGGTGTTGGCGAATACGCCGCTTGATCCGGTGATCGATCTGGCGGGTGATGATGAGTTGGATATTTTGGTGGTGATGATGACGCCTTGGGATGCTGATCCGACGCTGTTGCGTGAACGCGCCGGGATTATGCCCCAGGATCTTGTCCAGGCGCTAACGTTGACTCTCGATTGGGCCTTGCTGGCTTCCTACCACGTTGCGTTTGAGGCGTTAGAGCAGCATAATCGCCTTGCGGATGCGCTGGCTCGTCTTGCGGATGCGGCGCAACGTCTGAATGATCCTACGCTTTTGCCGCCTGGTCATTTACCGCAACCGATTGCGTTGCCTACGGTGATCGCGCCTGACCATCTGATGCCGCTCGATTGGATTATTGATTATGAGGAGGTGACCCATGAGCGCCTCTTTGCGCTGGGGCGTGAGGATGCCATGCGGGCGTTGGCAGCACGGGGCTAATTATTTAATACCATTCCCGCGAGGTAGTCGGCGGTGGCAATGCTGTTAGTACCTTCGTTGTTGCTCAGGACAATGATGGTGAGGTTGGCATCGGGGTAGCGCCCGAAGTAGGTGACGGCTCCGCTCATCAGGCCGGGGTGGTAGATGACGGTCTGCCCATAGCGTTGTTCGATCTTCCAGCCGTAGCCGTAGTTGAAGAAGTTGGGGGTGTATATCTGGGTAAAGAGGTCGTTTGAGAGTAGGGTGCCTTCGTTGAGGGCTTGGGCAAGCAGGTAGAGATCGTCTACGGTTGAGTAGAGGCCACCCGCTGCGTAGAGGTTGCTGGTGTCTATCGCAATTGAAGGGGTGCCAATGCCGATATAGCCCCGTGTTCCGCCGAGGATGCTGGCATCGCCTGGGTCGTAGCCGCTGTTGAACATTCCCAACGGAATGAAGAGGTGATCGCGCATGTAGTCGGGGTAGCTCTGGCCCGAAATTGCCTCGATCAGTTGCCCCAACATGACATAATTGGAATTGGTGTAGTGATAGGCGGCCCCAGGGACAAATTCTAGTGGGGCGTCGCGAAAGCGTGCCACGAGATCGCTGGGGCTGACGGGGCTGGTTTCAACCTTCTCGAAGTCAATAAAGTCGGTGTAGTTCTGGAGGCCAGAGGTGTGTGCCAGGAGATCATGTGCGGTGATCGCTCCCCAGACTGTGGGGCAATCGCTTAGGTAGGTGCAGATCGAGGCATGAAGGTTGAGTTTGCCCGCCTGAACTAGTTGCATCACGCCAATCGCGGTGAGGGGTTTGCTTACCGACGCTAACCGCATGCGGGTCTGCGCTTCGGCGGGGAGGTTTTGTTCTTGGTTGGCAAGGCCGTAGCCACGCCGCACGAGGATCTGATCCTGGTAGGCGACGAGGACGGCTCCACTAAAACTGCCCTGTTCGGTGAGCAGATTGAGGTAGGAGTCCATTTCATTGGCGATGGTCTGGAGTTCGGGTGTGAGTGTCGAGGCGGTTGCGGGTGCGAGTACGGCAACAAGCGGTGGGGTGGTCGCAACGCTGGGAACGCTTGCCCCAGCCGGGAAGGGTGTCACCGAGGGTAACACGGTTGGCTGCGCATCCGGAGTGGCCACGTACCCAGAGAACTGGATGGTGGTGGGGTTGCTGCGCGAAAGACTACATGTGGTGAGTAGCACCAGTAGACAGGCGGCGAGCCCGATCAGGTGGGCTTTTGAGCGGATCGGCACAACTCCTCCCAGGGGTATACGCCAACGGTTGACCGGCGTATTGTACCATGATCGGGTGGGAGTATAGTACAATGCGGGTATTGCGTGGTTTTGTAGGGGCGAAGCATCGCCCACCAATAGAGTTCGTATTCTCCATGCACCATGGTGGGCGATGCTTCGCCCCTACCGGGCCGAGGAATCGATGCAGATTCTGACGATTAGTGATGAAGTTGTTCCGGCTATTTATAGCCTGAATGTGAAACAGCGCTTTGTTGGCGTTGATCTGATGCTCGGCTGTGGCGATCTGCCGATCTACTACCTCGATTTTGTGATGACGATGCTAGGGGTGCCCTGTTACTATGTGTGGGGGAATCACGATGGCCCGGAAATCCAGGCCGATGGGTTGGTAGTGGATACGGTGCGTGGGGGAGTCTGTCTGGAGGATCGCTGTGTCGCGTACGGTGGGCTGACCATCGCGGGCTTGGGGGGATCGTTGCGCTATAAGCCTGAAGGGGAGCACCTCTATACGCAGGCCGAGATGATGCGTCGGGCATGGCGGTTGGCACCGCAACTCTTGTTGAATCGGTTACGCTACGGGCGCTATTTGGATGTCTTGATCACCCATGCGCCACCGCATGGTATCCATAATGGCCCCGATTACCCACACCACGGCTTTCGCGCCTTCCTCTGGCTGATGGATCATTTTCGCCCACGCTATCTGATCCACGGGCACATCCATCTTTCGTATGGTTACGATGTGGCGACCGAGACGCAGTACCATGAGACGCAGGTGATCAATACGGTGGGCTATCGCGTGTTAGAGATCGGCCCAGTGTCGCCCCAGCCCTGATACTTCTTCCGCTACGGCCCGTTCCATTGGTGGTGCGATTGCAAACCGATCCAAGAAGTTGGTGATCAGTGGGGTTTGGGCCGCAAAATCAACTAAGAACGAGTCGTGACCAGCTTCGGAGTGTAGGATGTGGTGTTCGGCGTAGTGACCGGTGCGGTGCAGCGCGGTGGCGATGGCTTCCGATTCGCTGGGTGGGTAGAGCCAGTCGCTATCGAACGAGATGAGCAAAAATTCCGCATTGCTACGCGCCATGGCTGCATCTAAGGAACCATATAGCCCCGGCAGATCCCAGTAGTCCATGGCCTTGGTAATATAGAGATAGGAGTTGGCGTCGAAGCGGGTATTGAAGATGTCGCCCTGGTATTCCAGATAGCTCTCGACGGCAAACTCTGACTCCAGGCCGAAGGCACGTTCGGTGTTGTGTTGCAGACGGCGGCTGAAGCGGTTTTCGAGCGACTCTTCGCTCAGGTAGGTGACGTGGCCGATCATGCGGGCAACCGCGAGGCCATCGGTGGGTGGCTCGTGGCCGTAGTAGTCGCCACCGCGCCAGCGCGGGTCATTCATGATGGCGCGCCGCCCAATACTGTTCCAAGCGATTGTTTGAGTAGCGGAACGGGCGCTGCTGGCGATCACGATCACGCTGCGCACCCGTTCGGGCATGGCGGTGGCCCATTCGAGCGCCTGGAATCCGCCCATCGAACCACCGGCAATGGCGAAGAGTTGCTCAATACCGAGGGCGTCAATCAGGCGCGCCTGGGCACGCACCATATCGCCAATGGTGATCACCGGAAACTCGCCACCGTAGGGGCGTCCGGTCGCGGGATTGCGCGAGGATGGCCCGGTGGAGCCTTGGCAGCCACCAATGACGTTCGAGCAGATCAAGAAATAGCGCTCAGTATCGAAGGCCCGCCCTGGCCCGACCATCTCGTCCCACCAGCCCGGCTTGCGGTCATGTGGGCTGTTGCGCCCAGCCGCATGGGCATCACCAGAGAAGGCATGTAGCAGTAGAATCGCATTGGTACGCTCGGCATTCAGGGTGCCGTAGGTCTCATAGGCCAAGGTGTAGTGCGCAAGTGAACCGCCGCCCTCAAGGGGCAGTGGGGTAGTCCAGCTCATCTGCTGGCGGCTCACGAGGCCAATACCGGGATGGGGGTTACGCTGGTAGGCAATCATATGCGTCATGTCGTGCCGCAGGTTGCTCAGGCAACCTGCGGCATTATTCCTTTACTTGCTCAAAGCTTGCTCCAGATCGGCAATGATGTCGTCAATCGTCTCGATTCCAATCGAGAGCCGAATGTAATCGTCCGTCACCCCGGTGAGGCGCTGCTCTTCGGGCGTAAGCTGGCTATGGGTGGTAGAGGCGGGGTGAATCGCAAGGCTCTTGGCGTCACCAATGTTGGCGAGGTGCGAGAAGAGTTTCAGGTTATTGATGAAGGTCTTGCCCGCTTCGCGCCCGCCCTTGATACCGAAGCCGAGAATGCCACTCTGGCCCTTGGGCAGATACTTCTTGGCCAGTTCGTAGCTGGGGTGGTTGGGCAGGCCAGGGTAGTTGACCCAGGCAACCTTAGGGTGTGCGCTCAGGTATTGTGCAACCGCCAGGGCATTACTGCAATGGCGCTCCATGCGTAGCGGCAGCGTCTCTAGGCCCTGCAAGAAGAGGAACGAATTGAAGGGACTCACTGCCGCCCCAATATCGCGCAGCCCCTGCACGCGCAGCTTGAGGATGTAGGCCAGATTGCCGAAGGCTTGGGTATAGATCAACCCGTGGTAGGACTCGTCTGGTTCAGTGAGACCGGGGAAGCGCCCCTGGGTCCAATCGAAGTTGCCGCCATCCACCACCACCCCGCCGATGCTTGTGCCGTGGCCGCCGATATATTTGGTGGCCGAGTGAATGACGATGTTGGCCCCGTGCTTGAGCGGCTGCCAGAGATAGGGCGTCACGGTGGTGGCATCCACAATCACCGGCACACCGGCGGTGTGGGCAATCGCCGCGATGCGTTCGAGATCGAGGATGTCGAGGCGCGGGTTGCCGACCAGTTCGAGGAAGAAGGCTTTGGTATGCTCATCAATCGCGGTGGCAAAGCCGTCATAGTCACGTGCATCAACGAAGCGGGTGGTGATGCCGATCTTGCTCAGCGTATGGCGGAAGAGATTGTAGGTACCGCCATAGAGATCGCTGGAGGCGACAATATTATCACCTGCCCCGGCAATGTTGAGGATAGCCAGCGTAATTGCCGCTTGGCCCGACGCCACACCAAGCGCGGCCACGCCACCTTCGAGCGCGGCCATCCGCTGCTCAAAGACATCGGTGGTCGGGTTCATCATGCGGGTATAGATGTTGCCAAATTCCTGGAGGCCGAAGAGGCGCGCAGCGTGATCGGTATCCTTGAACTGATAGGATGTTGTCGCATAGATTGGCACCGCGCGTGCCCCCGTGGTCGGATCTGCGACGTGACCGGCGTGAAGGGCGAGGGTCTCAAAGCCATTGAACTGCGGTTCAGACATCGGGCTGCTCCTTAGGGTCTCAGGTGGGGGCAGCAAAAACGCCCCCATCGGCGACGATGAGGGCGTTACGTAGGTACGTTGTATGGCTCGACACGGTATGCGCGGCCAGCCTCTCATCTTCCAGATTGCACTGCCGGAATTGCCACCATACATAGGCGTAGGAACGCCACCCGAAGTGGGTGTCACTCACTATACCTAGTGGTTGGCGCGGTATCATCGGGCCGGTCCCTCCACCGCTCTGGATGAGTTGCACTCTTTAGTTGTGAGGGTGCTTGTGAGATAGTAACAAAGTCACGCGACATTGTCAAGGAGATCTTTGGGTGTACCAGGGCATGTGCAAAGTCACCTCCGGTGGGGGTGCGGGGGTGGCTGCACCCCAAGAACTTTGCACATGCCCTGTTGGGTGTACCCCAAGATACCAAACGAGCCATGCCATTACGGCAAGGGTTTGATGTTCAATTCAAAATTGTGGTAGGTTGAGTCACCAATTCCATTCTCGACTAAGACGACTACCTTCTCAGTACCACCACTATGGTCGGATGGTACCGCCCATGTAAGTGTACCGTCATCCTGTATATTCATGCCTTCAGGAGCAAAATCTAATGAGAATTTAATCTCATTATTATTGGATAACGTTTCAATTTTGTACTGCCACGTTGTGCCGGCAGCGATATGTATATCTGGTTGTGAAACAACAACCAGATAATCAACACCTGCTTTTTGCAGTAATTGCTCTAAACTAAAATCTCGCTGGATAATTCGGTCATTTTCTGGTGGAATAAGAATGATATAGTCAAGTATAGGATTAAAGATAACATGGCGATCAAAGACATAGGGATCTTCTGCCCACTGACCATACATTGAACGCACATTCTCTTCATTCTCAAAGCCAGGAAAGCTACCTCCAGGACCAATCGGCGTCGTAGAACCTGACGAATAGATTTGGATTGAACCATCACTAGCGATGCCTAAAAATAGTGTTCCACCAATACCAGGTATTAAGTTCAAACCAGGTAAACTATTGATCTGTGTTAGTTGACTATTATAGATGTTTTCACTCTGAGTATAGATAAGGCTATCATCTCCTATAGCGATATAGCCCACAGACTCATGTTCATACATAGTCTTCCATGTATTATCTGAGAATAAAAACAACCCTAAGCCAGTTGGTGAATGACTCGAAGCCCATTCTGATATAATTTGCATAGATCCATTCGTGCGTTGGTGAATAAAATCCCGATAGCTCATATTATTACCTGCTGATTGAAAGTTCTCTTCGGGATTAGGAATATCCTGTAGATTCTGAACATTCAACAAATAGGTACCGACTGGCTCCAAATCATCTGTTCCTATTGAAAAACGTATGAATGCTCGACTATTAAATAAGAGGCTTACTAGAATCATAATCGTATTAAATATACCTAGACCAAAAAATTAATGTATTTTGGTCGTTTTTCTGTAATTCATGCGGTTTTGATTTTAATGGTATTTTCGGTGATAATTTTACCGAATCTGAAGACGGGAGTGTAGTCGTTTCTACTGGTTCTGGGGGCGGGGGCGGAGCACCTTCTGCTTCTCTGAGAGATTGTTGCGCTACTTTGTTATCAGGATTAATCTGTAAAGCGCGATGGAGACACTCAACCTTTTTGTCATGTTCTCCTGTTATGCTCGCAGCCAGTACCCATGCAGTATCATTATTAATATTTTGCCTCAATACTTGTGTAATAAGTTTACTTGCTTTAGTAGTCCGTAAATTAAGTTTCCAGGTCTTTTTGCGACATAGCACTACCCACCCGCTCACCTTGAACGCCCGCAACGGG
>NZ_RYFD01000018.1 GCF_004138135.1 Candidatus Oscillochloris fontis | reverse complement strand
ACCGTCACGGGGAGATCGACGCAATCCGCATGCTGGGACTCCAACAAGCCCCGCACATCATCCCACCGCTGTCCCTCAGTCGTAAACAGCACCGTCTGGGGTTGATAGCGCGAAAGCCAGAATCCGTCCTGTGCCGCAATCTGGGCAAAGCGTTGGAGGCTCCAGTAGCCCAGATCGGCCAGATAGAGGGCACGGGCTTGGATGGGTTCGTCGTGCAGCGGACTGCGCTGATCGGCCGCACGCCCATCCTGGAGCGCTGGTCCGGCAAGGGTGCCCGTCACGAGATCCAACCGAACTTGGATCTTCAGCGCCGCATTGACCGCATCGGTACTGCCCCCACACCCGCGCCATGTCTCGGCCAACACGGGGGGAAGAACGATGGTGGAGCTATCCTCAATGAAGACGTGGGAAAAGCGGTTCAACAGGGGAATCGCCACGGGTTCTGTCGCAATGACCTGCTGCACACTGGCCTGGAGTACCTCCTGCAACACGGTCGCTCCGGCTTTCCCACACCGCTGCGCCACGCCTTGCGGGCTGATAGCCACGCCGATGGTTGCGGCACTTTGGCTGAGATCCTCCCACATCGGCATCGGGGTAGCCATGACGGCAAAGACCCATGCTTGGACAAAGCCTGCACCCGTCAATTTGGAGGTACGCTGGACAAATCCGGAACGGCGAGCCAACGCCGTGGCCGTCGTGATGAGGGTTTCTCGTATCGCGGTGGCAACATGTGGTATGGTATCCATTGAGGAAGCTCCTTGGTGATCATCTTGGTTTTTGTTCCTACTTCCATGATGACACAAAAGAGCTTCCTTGGCTGTTTTCTTAGCTTGAGGGGTATAGGGGCGCGTCGCGACGCGCCCTCCGGCGCGTCGCTCGGAGCCTCCCGATGGATTGGGGACGCATGGGGCGCGTCACGACGCGCCCCTACTCCTTCACTGGTAACGGCAACACAAAACTGAACGTACTACCCTTATTACTCTCACTCTCAAACCAGATCCGCCCGCCATGCAACTCCACCAAGCGCTGCGTAATACTCAACCCCAACCCCGTGCCGCCCACCTCGTCACGCAAGGGGTTGTCGGCGCGGTAGAAGGGGGTGAAGATGTGCGGTTTGGCCTCGTCACTAATCCCGACCCCGGTATCGCGCACGTCCACCCGCAATTCGCCGTTGCCGTTGTGCATCGCGATCCAGACCTCGCCGCCTCGTGGGGTGTATTTGCAGGCATTCCCGATCAGGTTGACGGCGATCTGTTCGATCCGTTGGCGATCCGCGATCACGGCGGGTAGATGTTCTTGAAACTCAACATGCAAATCAATCTCGCGCTCGCGGAACTGGCTCGTCAGTACCGCAATCACATCGCGTAACACCTCGGCTAGATCGAGCTCTTCGCGGCGCAGGCGCGCCTCGCCCGCTTCCACCCGCGACATATCGAGCAATTCATCAATCAACATCACGAGGCGCACCACATTGTTCTTGATCACCCGCAGCGGCTCGCGTTGGGCCGCGCTCACCTCACCAAAGGTGCCGAGCATAAGCATGTCCACAAAGCCACGAATGCTGGTCATGGGGGTACGCAGTTCGTGTGACGCCGTCGCCATCAGTTCGGTCTTGAGCCGGTCGGCAATCTCCTCGCGGGTCATGTCGTGGTAGACCACCACCCCGCCCAGGATTTCGCCGTGGGGCGAACGCACATCGGCGTAGTGGGAGCGCACGGTACGTTCGGCCACCGCGAACTTCTGTAGGCGGCTCTCGGCATCGGCGGCGTGGAGTTGCGTCGGCACACCAGGCAGTTGCGTGATCTGACGGCCACGGAAGGCGTCGGCGGTGATCCCCAGGATGGCCTCAGCCGCCGGATTGATGATCTGGATGAATCCGGCGCGGTCACTCACCACCACCCCATCACCAATACTGCGCAACATCGCCATCAGGGTGCTTGCTTCTTCTTCGCGTTGCTGGGCAACGATCCCCAGATGGTGACTCTGCTCACTAATGTAGCGGTAGAGTTGCGCCTTCGCCAGGGCCGCCGCCGCCTGACTAGCGGCTGCCGTAGCCAGTTGGGCATGTTCGGGCGTAAAGTGGCCCACTAGATCATGGATCAGGATCAGCACTCCCAGCGATTCCTGCTCCAACATGATCGGAACTGCCAGCACTGCCCGCGCCTGGGCATCATACCGGCTGCGTACCTGCCAGCGCGGATCGCGGGTGGTGTCGGGGACGAGCACCGCCTGACGCTGCTCCATCACCCAGCCCGCCAAGCCCTGGCCACGCTCCACCCAGCCCGCGCCACCCGTCTGGGCTTGCCCCAGCGTCGTGCGGTAGATCAGCCGCCCACTCTCTGGCTCCAGCAACATGATTCCGCCGCGCTGCGCTCCGATATGGGCCGCGATCAGGTGCATGCTCTGGCTGAGCAGTTGCTCTTCATCCAGCGTCACACTTAGCAAGCGCGCAACCTTGTAGAGCACCTCGGCTTGGTCGCGGGCGCGGCGTAGCTCATCACTGCTCCGTTCCAAGTCGGCAGTGGCGCGTTGGACGCGCTGATCGAGGGTGGTGTAGAGATCGGCGTTGTCGAGGGCGGCGGCGGCTTGGTTGGCCAGCAGTTCGAGCAGCGGCAGCGCTTCTTCCAACACTGCCCGCGCTTCACGCGCCACCGAGACACTAATCACACCTCGCATCGGCTTCTCTTGGGTGTGCAGTGGCAAGATCAGGTGCAGTTCGCCGCGTAGCGAGCGGAACGGCAGCGTCTCAACCTCCACCGCCGTGGCCCCCACTGTACGGCCCTGTCCCATACGCTGCTGAAATTCACTCGCCGCAAAGGTCAAGCCTTCAACCGCCGCCAACCGTCGCCCACTCGCTCCAATCGCCACCACCACCTGGCTCTGCGCCGCTTCAACCAGACAGAGTGCCACGCAGTCGAAATCGCCCGCCTGCTGCACCGCCGTGGCGACCTCTTCGAGCGCCTGCTGGATCGTACTGGTTACGCGCAGATGGTTGGAGACCTCGAGAAAGCGGTGCAGGGCGTGTTCACGCGCCAGCGTGCGCTGCTGTAATCCGCGTTGAGCGCTGAGTGTGCGCTCAATCAGCAGCACGATCAGATTGATCTGTGCTCCGCGCAGCAGCCAATCGGCGGCCAGATGCAATCCTCCCGCTGGCCCCAGCAGACTGATCCCGCCATAGGCCAACCAGATCGCCGCTGCCAAGCCCGCCCCTGGCAACCCCGGCATGATCAACAGAGCGGCGCTAATCGGCAGGAGCAGCGCGGGCCAGAGCGGGGAATCGCCACCACCACTCAGCATGATCACCCCGAAGGCCAACCCGACCGCTGCTACCAGCAGGACATAGGCGCTGCGGCGCATCGGTACACCACCAATGAGCGCCACCATGCCTGCACCCGGCCCCACGAGGCTGAGCATGAGCAGGCTGATCAACGTGGACAGGCTTGTCTCGATCTGGACAATCGCGTAGAGCAGCAGGCTGATAGAGAGGATGCCAAACCCAACCCCCACCCAGATCGGGTTGATCAGTGTGGAGGACAGGATGTGCTTCCTACTCTTCTGCCGCATACCACCTACCACGAGTTACATGCCTCCTGCTGGCTTGCCCCTCATCTGGCAGCGCAATGATCGCCATTCCTAGCCCCGCCATGCCCCAAAAGAGGGCGACCATATGCCCAAATTCAATATTGAAGAAGTAGTGATCAGCAATCCCAACCACGAGGGCGGCGACCAACCCAGCCTGGGTTCCCAACAACCAATCGGCGCGCTCGCTATCCATGCTGTGGCTTGCCCGCAGCGTGATCGTGAACCATGTCGCTAGAAGACCCACAAACCCAGCCAACCCCACCAGCCCCATGCGTTGCGCAATCGCCAAATAGATACTACTCACCCCTGCGGTCAGGTCTATATCGGGCGCTTGTCCAAACCCAATCCCAAAGATGGGGTAGCGCACAATGATTGCCACCGCGTTCTGGTACTCAGCTAAGCGCATCTGTTGGGCCTGATCCTCCAATTGAATCCCAGCAAAGAGGCGCTGAATGATGTCATCGGCTAAACCAAGCGCAACCAGTAATCCTCCACCTAACCCGCCGGCAATCAGCATCACCCACCAGAGCTTATGATAGCGTAGCGTCGCCAAATAGATCGCCGCAGCAATGATGCCGAGCAACGCTCCACGCGAGAAGGTGAGCAACAAGGCCAGAATGAGGATACTAACCACACCCCCTAGTATACCGCGATGCAGCAACGGACGGCGTGCAAATAGGAGGGCCAATCCAAAGGCGCTGATCAGTGCGAGCATGCCAGCGAAACTATTCGGGTCTACCGAGAGGCCAATTGCTCGCTCCAGCCCCGTACCGGGGCCATCTTCAATATAGCGCAACACCCGCCCTTCGGTGGGGTAGCCGATACGCCCCAAGCTGACCAGCAGATTCAACGCAGTTTCGTCAGGGAGCGCCACCAGCACCAGCGCTATGAGTGCCGCCATCCCGCCACTCAGCAGCAGAGCGCGGATGATTAAGCGTGCCTGATCGCGGCTCAGCACACCGTTGATCATGCTGAAGAAGAGCAGCACCCCCAGCACAAACTTGGCGTAGTTATGCAGCGTGAGCGAATCGGGCAACCCACGTGCTCCCAGAATCAGCGAGAAGAAGGTCAGCCCCAGAAAGCCAATAATTGGCAACCCCAACCGACTCACCCGTAGATCATAGGCGTCCGAGCGCGCCAAAATGCGCAACACCCAGACCACACTGAGCGCGGCGAGAGCCAACTCCAGAAAGTTGGGCGTAATGATCGCCTTGAAGGGCAAGGTACCGAAGGGGATGATCGTTGCGGTTGCTAATACCGTGATTAGCCCCGCTTCGATACTGACCAGCAGCGCCACCCCAGCTAACACTACCAGTAATCCGGCCAGCGCATAGAGTGGCCCGAAGGCACTCGCAGTACCAACCAAGGCACCTAGTACAATCGCCAGTGCAGCGACCAGTGCGGGGGTACGCAGATATGTAGAGACCATGGCAGAAGGAACCATAATATGGGGAATCTCATGAGGACGAGATGGGAATCCTCATCTCGTCCTCGCATGGTATGGGCTACGCCCACCTTTGGTGGGGGGAGGCGACTGGCTTGCCTCCTCCGAGAATCTTTTTTTGGGAATGATGGGCGGCGAAGCCGCCCATCATTCCCAAACACTGAGCAGATCATCCATACGGCATCGTCGAGATACGCATCAACTTATCCCAGCGGTGGGTGGCCGAGATGTAGCGTACCGTCCCGGAGCGCGCCCGCATAACGACACTATGGGTACGCGCACCACCGCTGAAGTACTCGACGCCCTGAAGGAACTCGCCGGAGGTAATGCCGGTGGCAGCGAAGAAGACATCATCACCACGCACTAGGTCATTGATCTGATACACCTTCTTCAGATCAACCCCCTGCTCAATCGCCAAGTTGTGCTCTTCTTCGTTGCGTGCCCAGACCTTACACTGGATCTCGCCACCCGTACACTTCAGCGCACAGGCGGTAATCACCGCTTCGGGTGCCCCACCGATGCCCATCAGAATATCGGCAGGTGCATTATCAATCGCCGTCATCACCCCGGCACTTACGTCACCATGCAGGATCAGCTTGATGCGCGCACCGGTCTCGCGGATCTGGCGAATAATATCCTTGTGGCGTGGACGATCCAGGATGACGACCGTCACATCCTCAACCTGCTTGTTGAGGGTGCGCGCCACCGCACGGATGTTGTAGGCCACCGGAGCTTCGATATCAATCACCCCACGCGCCCGTTCACCCACGGCGAGCTTATCCATGTAGGCGAAGCCCTGCCAGTTGTAGAGCGCTCCGCGTTCGGCGACTGCCACCACAGCAATTGCGCCTGGCATACCCTCGGCCAGCAGGGTTGTGCCCTCCACTGGGTCTACCGCAATGTCCATCTCGGCTCCGCCACTTCCGCAGCGTTCGCCGGTGTAGAGCATGGGCGCTTCGTCCTTCTCGCCCTCGCCGATTACCACTGTTCCGTCCATCGGTACGCTGTCGAGCGACATTCGCATTGCGTCAACGGCTGCCTGATCAGCCGCGATCTTGTCGCCACGTCCCATCCACCGACCGCAGCGTAGCGCCGCTGATTCGGTCGTTCGTACCAGATCCATCGCCAGGTTGCGTTCGATACGCATCGAACTCCCTCCCCGTAGCAACGCATTATTCCCGTTTCGATTGTAGCACATCTTGGGGGGGATGCTATAATAAGACACAATTTTTTGTGGTGTTTTTTCTCCCCCTGTTCCTTCTCGCGCAAGCACGGGGGCTGGGATACGAGGAGCTTCCTATGGTTCGTGTTGGTATTTATGGGTCAACGGGCTATACCGGCTTTGAGTTGATCAAGTTGCTGGTACGCCATCCTGATGTCGAGATCGCCTTTGCAACCGCCCGTTCGGCGGCGGGCCAGCGCCTCTGCGACATCTTCCCGACCCTGATCGATCAGCCGCTGGTGAGTGGTGATCGGGCCGATCTCAGTACGGTCGATCTGATCTTTACCTGCCTGCCCCACAATACGCCC
This sequence comes from Candidatus Oscillochloris fontis, assembly GCF_004138135.1. GTDB lineage: Bacteria > Chloroflexota > Chloroflexia > Chloroflexales > Chloroflexaceae > Oscillochloris > Oscillochloris fontis. The sequence continues at coordinate 67,564 of NZ_RYFD01000018.1, read as the reverse complement.
GATCTTATTCCCATCGTGCGCAACGCGCTCGATGCGGGCGTGCGGGTCGTGGATTTCTCCGACACCTTCCGTATTAGCGACCCGGCGCGCTATGCCTACTGGCGTAAGAAGGATCATCCCGCGCCCGATTTGCAATCCCACGCGGTCTATGGGTTGCCCGAACACTACCGCGAGCAGATCCGTAGCGCCCGCTTGGTGGCCAATACCGGCTGCTACCCCCTGACGGTGATCTATCCGCTCTACCCGCTGGTGCAAGCCGGGTTGATCGCCGAGGGCACCGTGATTGCCGATAGTAAGTCGGGGGTCTCCGGGGCGGGGCGTTCACTCTCGCTCAAGACTCACTTTGGTGAGACACACGAGACCTTCAGCGCCTACAATGTGGGCCGTACCCACCGCCACATCGCCGAGATGGAGCAGGAGACCGGGTTGCATCTGATCTTCTCACCCCACCTGCTGCCGGTCTACCGGGGGATTCTCTCCACCATCTATGTCACACTGAAACCGGGGGTGAGCCACGCGGATGTTCGGGCGGCCTATGCAATCTACGCGAACGAGCCGTTCATCCACCTCATGCCGGAAGGCCGCTTGCCCGAACTGCGCCACGTTGCCAACACGATGGACGTGGCCATCGGCGTGCAGCCGGTGGAACCCGAACGTGGCAGCTACATCCTGGTGGCCTGTGTAGACAATCTGGTCAAGGGTGCCTCTGGGCAGGCCGTACAGAACATGAATCTGATGCTCGGCCTAGAGGAGACTAGCGGGTTACGGTGAATTTGGTAGGTGTAGCGACGCAACATCTTGCGTCGCTACACCAACGCCTGCTCGTTCTCGCGGTCGAAGATGTGCATCTTATCCATATCAAGCACAATCTCTAACCGATTGCCGGGGCGGGCGCTGGTGCGCGGATCAAGCCGCCCGACAAACTCCTTGCCGCTATTCTCAAGGTAGGCGAAGACCTCCGAACCCATCGCTTCAGTAAGGTTGACCTGCACCGTGATTCGTGCGGCCTCGTCTACTCCCCGCGCCACAAAGTTGGCGTCGTGAACATCCTCTGGCCGTACCCCAAGATAAATCTGCTTGCCTACATGAATCTTGAGTTGCGCGGACTTTTTGCTGGCTACTGGCAGTATAAACTCTGGCCCGATCACGACCGCAAGCCCATTGTTGACCTGCTCCAACTTGGCTTCAAAGAAGTTCATTGATGGGCTACCGATAAATCCAGCTACGAACATATTGGTCGGAGTATCGTAGAGTTTCTGCGGGGTATCGAGCTGTTGCAGAATCCCATCGCGCATGACCGCAATCCGCGAACCCATCGTCATGGCCTCGGTCTGGTCGTGAGTGACATAGATGAAGGTGGTTTTGAGGCGCTGGTGCAGCTTACTGATCTCAGCGCGGGTCTGCACGCGCAGTTTGGCATCGAGGTTCGAGAGCGGCTCGTCCATGAGGAAGACCGAGGGGTTGCGCACAATCGCCCGCCCTAGTGCGACGCGCTGACGCTGACCGCCCGATAGCGCCTTAGGTTTGCGATCCAGCAGGTGGCTGATGTCGAGCATCTCGGCGGCTTCCTTAACCCGCTGATCAATCTCCGCTTTGGGTGCCTTGCGCAGCTTCAGCGCGAAGGCCATGTTGTCATAAACCGACATGTGCGGGTAGAGCGCATAGCTCTGGAAGACCATCGCAATATCACGGTCACGCGGGGGGACATTGTTGACCACGCGATCCCCGATGAAGATCTTGCCCTCGGTGATCTCTTCGAGGCCAGCGAGGCAGCGCAGGGCGGTGGATTTACCGCAGCCAGAAGGCCCAACCAGCACCAGAAACTCACCATCATGAATCTCGATGTTGAGATCTTTGAGTACGGTCACGTCGCCAAAACGCTTCCAGACATGCTCAAATGTGATCCCCGCCATGATTGGCCTCCCTGTAAATCCACTGTGCTATTCATATTCTACAGTTTCTTCGCTTATATCAGCGTATGTACGCAAGGAAACTGAGTCCGTCGGATCGCCTGAAACGCGATAGGCGTTGAACACATGCTCGCGTCCCGCATTTGGATTTGGGACACTGATAGTGGCAATTTCGTTTGTACGTAGATCAAAGCTATAGGAGACTACGATTTGATCTACTTCGCGGCGGGTCAGCGTACCGACTTTTACAGAATCGGTATCAACTTTGTATCCTTCAGGAATCCTTCAGGAACGATAAGTATCCGGCGGTGTACGATACCCTCGGCTAATGCAAATGGTACATTTTACGATCACGTATAAGAATATCTCCGTAGCTACCAAAACCACGGAAGCTTCTATTCTTGTGAAGGTATGTAGTATCGGCGTTGAGGAAACTTCCGTGACACAAGACAAAATCGAGGACAGGATAGCGGTTACCATCTGGGTTGATTGGATAGCGACCAAATACATAGTAAACCTGTCGCCCATTATGTTCACCACACGGAACCTGTGAATTACAGTCGTAGTCTACTTCACGACCAGGATAGGCCAGACCTTTGAGTTCGAAACCTTCGGCGAAGCGCACAAGTCGGAAATCTGGATAAGAGTTGCGTCCCGGCGAATCGAAATTCAACCCTAAGGTTTCAAGCCGTTGCTTGAACCAGTTCTGGAAATGAAACTCTTTGTCGCTGCGGCCTTCGCGCTCGATCAGTTCACCGCGCTGGATCGCTTGCACACAGGTTTTAAATATGGCAGAGACATTCGACATGCTCAGGTTCGCTCCTTTGTGTGTGCGTTGTTCTTACGCTCATTCCCTGCTGCATGGAGGGAATTGATCAGCGCTTCTATCTCGTCATTGATGCTATTCAAGAGATGTAGTGCGGATTCCATGGTTGGTAAACGTGAAATCTGGCGTAATACCTGTGCCATTACAATGATTCTTACATCGTTCCGGCTCAATTTTCGTCCCGATGCACGTATACGTCGGATTTGCTCTTCAGCTAGAGGCGTAACGATTTGCCAAAGATTATCGTTTTTATCGTGCAGTTTGATACATAAGCGCTTGCGACAGACCAGAATTATGTCGAAATCTATCGGTTCTTTGGTCTGAAGTTTAGGCATCGCGACCGACATTTCGGCCTTGATCGGATGCACAGCACTGATCCAGAAGCCCGCATCCATGAGTGCCTGTACCATGCAGCGCCAGCCTTCGGGTCGAGAATGGTGATAGGTAAAGGATAGCAACCCGTCGTCTTTGAGAACACGGTATGACTCGCGCCACACGGCGGTGAGCCGCTCGGTAAATTGGCGTTCATCAGTGTTCTGAACCTCGTATTCTGAGCGCGTTGTATCCGATTCAAAGAATCCATCTGTGCCAAGAATATGTCGTTGCCACACATAGAAGAAATCGGCTAACTGCGAGTAATGCACATTGTCGAAAAATGCTGGATCGGTTAGTACCGCATCAACACTGCGGTCTGGTAGATCTGTCGATCCCGAATCTCCGCAAGAGAGATAAACTCGTGCGTCCTTGTTGAAGGCGTAGTAAGTTTCAGCCACGGACGTACTAATATTCTCGCTGAGGCCGTATATCTTCTCGGTCTTGCCACCCTTGACCGAGGCAAGCCGTAACTCGAAGGGATTGTCGGCGTAATCGAGTGCTCGACGGATGCGGCCTTCAAACATGGTCGAGAACGCCCCCGAACTCTTCGGTGTGCCCCAAAGATTGGCTTCGAGTGGTACCCGCTCTGGCTTAAGAATGTGGTGCGCAAACATATGGCGCACCGCACCGGTTCCCTCGCCCTTGTAGGAAGCGAACATGTTGTTGAATTCTAGTGTACCAGAGAAGAGGCAGGTAAATAAGTCACGTAAGACGGGTTCAGAAATGGTGCGGATGCGCTCGGCTAAAATTGAAAGGCAGAGGAGTTGGCGTGCATTGAACATTTCGTGCCAGTAGCGGTAATTGTATCCTAGCACTTGATTGGTATTGTAGCCAGGTTTAATGGGTACAATTGGGTACGCATGCTTATGCTCGACAAGTATATGTTCAGCTTTAGCATAAAGAGCACGATCTTCATCCGTAATCGGGTAATATGCTTTGCTTCCATCGGGCAGTAACATTAACTTTGCATACATCCGATGGGTAGGTGGTTTGCCGGATGCGCGGATTGATTTGGCAATTGAGAAACTGTGATTACACAAAGGACAGGTTGCGATCTGTCCCTTAGATGATCCTATATGAAGATTGAAAGTTTTTCTGCATATCGAACAGTGTACATCCTTATCTTCGATATGAACCTTGTTGATACCGCCGCAATGTGGGCAGATAGCATGTACTTGAGGTACTTTTTGGGGATACGCATGGCGTGCGAAAATATATGATCCAAATAGGTCTACAGATGCTGCACAAGCCGGACAATCAACCATCTTGACCCAAAAGAAATAGAGCACATCAGCGATTTGCCCATCAGGCAAGGTGGCACGGTAGAAACTGCGCACTTCATCTGCTACGTCGTGCTTGATCGCACGGAACGTTTCAAGGATCGCTTTGCGGTTGTGGGTAGAAAGAGCACACTTGACAAGGAAGTGTGCAACAGGGTTAATATCACGCCCAATAGCTTTTGTGCCCAGTTTCACCGCTTCAGCCAGTGTTGTGCCGCTACCCATGAAGGGATCGAAGATGGTTCTATCGGGGATGCGAACGGGTTGGTAAAAAAGGTCGAGGAGATCACTACCCGCTGGAGCGAACGTACCAATGAGCATCGCTCGGAAGACGGTTCCGAGCCGTTGTGCCCACCATTTATGGATATGGGTGGTCGGACGGTTTATCTCTTTGCGCCAGCTCTCGATCTCCGCAATATCACTTAGCACCTCAAACGGGAACGAATCTTCTTCAATAGCACGCAAACCGGACATAGGTTCAAGATTGACGAGAGATTGATCTCTATCGTCATCGCTGAATGAAAGTTGTGTTATCGGGTTGGCGTGGGTACACCAACGTGTTGATACTGCCGAGTCTACCTGCATATTTGCTCTATTCATTTCCCAGGAAGCGAGGGTGTATGCCCTCGCTCCCAGAAAACAGTATATCCCTACACCCACTCGCGGGCCGTGGCCACAATATCGCCCAACACCCCGGCGGCGGTTACCGCCTGACCCGCACCGGGGCCACGCACCACCAGCGGGCGCTCGGCGTAGCGGGCGGTGGTAAAGCTGAAGAGGTTATCGGCACCGCGCAGGCTGGCCAAGGGATGTTCGGCGGGCACCAGACGTAAGCCCACACTCGCCCCCTCCGGCGTAATCGTCGCCACATAACGCAACGCGGCCCCTTGCGCCTTGGCCTCCGCCACACGAGCGGTAAAGGCGGCATCCAGTTCCTCTAGCCGCTCCATAAACTCGCTGCGGCTCACCTCGGCCATGGCGGCGGGGAACCACGGCTCGGCGGGGATGTCGGACATTTCCCAGGGTAGACCGCAGGTACGTGCCAGAATGAGCGCCTTGCGCGCCACATCCGCCCCACTCAGATCGTCACGCGGATCTGGCTCGGTGTACCCCATACGGTGCGCGGCACGCACCGCAGTCGAGAGCGCAACCCCGGCTTCAAGCTCGCTACACAAATAGCCCAGCGTGCCGCTCATGGCCGCCTCGATCTTGGTGATCGTATCGCCACTATCCAACAACGCCTGGAGCGTCGAAATGACCGGCAACCCCGCTCCAGCCGTGGCCTCGTAGCGGGTGGCTCCGTGCTGCGTCAGTGCTACGAAATCCGCCCAGGCGGCACTCAGCGGCTTTTTGTTGGCCAGCACCACCCGGCTACCTGCCGTAATCTCCTTGGCTAACCCGGCCTCCTGGCCACTCGCCGCACTCAGATCAATCAGGATGACCGGCTGATCGGGGGACAACGCGCTTTGCCAATCCTGGCCCGCTGCACCTTCTGGTAGCCCGGCCAACCCGCCACCTGTCGCCTTGTGCGCCAGCGCCGCCCGGATCGTGTCGTCGCTCAACCCGGTTGGGCTGCGCAGTACCCCACTGCTATCCGCCAACCCCACATACGTCAACTGAATAGCATAGCGGTTGATCAGCGCCTGACGCACGCTCAACACCTGCTCAACCAGTTCACGACCGACGCCACCAACCCCGATCTGGACAAGGCGAATTTGCTTCATAGGTTTCGTATGTTGTTGCTGGTGTGGGCGACTATACTGGCCAGACCACACATCATCGCGATGCACGTATCCTGTATCTTAGCATATCGTATGCGATTCTAGGGTATTCCGTAACTGTTCACCCTTGGGGTAAAAGAAATCCCGTGTTGACGCAAAGGCGCAGAGACGCAAAGGGTTTGATTGGGGTGTATCTTGCAGGCTTTGCGCCTTGGCGTCTTTGCGTCAACACCGAGAGGCTAGGTAACTATTCACACTTGGGGTAAAAGAAATCTCGTATTGACGCAAAGGCGCAAGGACGCAAAGGTTTTATTGCAGGCTTTGCGCCTCTGCGTCTTTGCGTCAAAAACCGGAAGCTAGGAGAAGTGTGAACAGTTACGAGGCTAGGAGAAGTGTGAACAGTTACGGTATTCTATAGCTATGATCATTTATTGGTTCCGGCGCGATCTGCGCCTCAGCAATAACCCATCCCTTACGGCGGCTGCCCTTGCGAGTGGCGGCCATGTCCTGCCGGTCTATATCCTCGATCCGGCGCTGCTGAACGGGCGTTGGGCCAGTCCGGCGCGCAGCGCCTTCCTCATGGCCGGGCTGCGTGCCCTTGATGCGTAACTCCAGCACTATGGGCTACGCCTGATCGTGCGCCATGGTGAGCCTCTGGCAACCCTGCTGCACTTGGTAGCCGAAACCGGGGCCAGCGCGGTCTTTTGGAACCGCGACTACTCGCCCTATGCGCGGCGCCGCGATCAGGCTATCGAGGCTGCCTTGCATGCCGCTGGCTGTACCGCCCAGCACGCGCATGATGTGGCGATCTGCCCGCCGGATCAGATCTTCACCAAGAACGGCACACCCTATAGCGTCTATACACCCTACGCTCGTCAGTGGCGCACCTGGCTTGCCCTCGCCGATCTGCGCCCCGTGGCGGCCCCGATCCTTCAGCCTTGTTCCGATCTGCCTGCCAGCCACGCGCTTCCCGATCTGCTCGCACCGCACCCGCTGCCTCCGGCGGGTGAGCTGGTGGCTCAGGCGATCTTGGACGAGTTTACCCGGACTGGCCTGAGTACCTACGCGACTCAGCGCGATCTGCCGGGTGTGCAGGGCACCTCGCGCCTTTCGCCCTACCTGCGCTTTGGCATGATCGCGGCGCGGCAATGCCTCGCGGCGGCGCAAGCTCATCCTGGCCCCGGAGCCGATACATGGATCGCCGAATTGGCTTGGCGTGACTTCTATATCCAAGTGCTCTTCCACCATCCTCACGTTCTGCGTGGGGCCTTCAAGCCGCAGTACAATGACCTCGCGTGGGAGAACGATCGCGATCTCTTTGCCGCCTGGTGTGCGGGGCGTACCGGCTACCCCATCGTGGATGCCGCCATGCGCCAATTGCACTACGAGGGCTGGATGCACAACCGGGCGCGCATGATCGTTGCCTCGTTCCTCACCAAAGACCTGCTGATTGATTGGCGTTGGGGCGAACGCTACTTCATGCAGAGGTTACTCGATGGCGACCCGGCGGCCAACAACGGTGGCTGGCAATGGGCCGCCGGCACCGGCACCGACGCCCAACCCTACTTCCGCATCTTCAACCCGACCAGCCAGGGCCAGAAGTTTGATCCGCGTGGCGACTACATCCGCCGCTACCTACCCGAACTTGCCAATGTCCCGGATCGCTTCATCCACATTCCGCACCTGCTCAGCCCCGCCGAACAGATCCGCGCCGGGGTTCGCATCGGCCACGACTACCCCGCGCCGCTGGTGGATCACGCGCAACGCCGCGAGCGGGCGTTGGGGATCTATCGTCGTGGGTAGCGACGTTTGCGTCGCTACCCACGACGGAGCAAGATCTTGCCAGGGTATGTGCAATGTCCTTGGGGCTACGCCCCAAGCCCCAATTTTTTGTGGTGTTTTGGCGGCGTAGCCGCCAAAACACCACAAAAAATATCTTCGGGGGCGGCGAAGCCGCCCCCGAACCCCTACCGGAGGCTTGCCATGCATCCCCAACCTAGGGCATACTACACACTGCGTAGCATGGTGAACATATGAAAAGGTATACCCTACAATGAGTTTCTACGATTACAGCGCGACGTTACTTGATGGCAGCGAGCAGTCCATGTCCGTATACCGAGGCAAGGTCGTGGTGGTGGTGAATGTGGCCAGTAAGTGTGGGTTCTCCCCGCAGTATACCGGCTTAGAAGCGATCTATCAGCGCCACAAGGATGCCGGTCTGGTCATCCTCGGTTTCCCGTGTAACCAGTTTGCGAACCAGGAGCCAGGGAGTGCTGAGGAGATCCGCGAGTTCTGCTCGCTCAACTATGGCGTCACCTTCCCAATCTTCAGCAAGGTTGATGTGAATGGCCCCACGACCCACCCGCTCTATGTCTATCTGAAGGAGCAGCAGCCGGGGTTCCTGGGCAGCCATGCGATCAAGTGGAACTTCACCAAGTTCCTGATTGATCGCAATGGTGTGGTGCAACGGCGCTACTCGCCCACCGATCTGCCGGAGTGGGTCGAGCAGGATGCGCTACCGCTGCTCAAGGCGTGATGGAACGGCACCTCCGGTGGGGGGGCGGGGCGGCTACGCCGCCCCCGCAGATCTTTTTTGGTGTTGGTTGGCGGCGAAGCCGCCAACCAACACCAAACATTGGGGTTTGGGGCTTCAGCCCCAAGGTTCTGCTATTTCTTGCTCGCGCTGATGCGCCGGGGTGTCGCGCTACTAAAGACACATCCGCCTGGATAGGCACTGCATGTGCAGCTTGATCCTGCACTGGCACACACCGTTTGCCCCCCACTCTCAATCAGCCGCCCCTTGCGTACCCAAAAGGCGATCATGCCGTCCAAGGCACTGCGCTCAATCCCTAACTGCCGACTCAGTTCATCGAGCGAGACTGGCCCTTGGCTCTGTTCAAAGGCGTCTAGAACTTGATGGAGCATATTTAGGGTTTCCTTTAGCTTATTGTTTTGGTGAACCTTATATACTGCTAGTATACAAGATGATCGAGGGTGTGGCAACGTTACCTCCGGTGGGGGGCGGGGGCGGCGCAGCCGCCCCCGCAGATCTTTTTCGGTGTTGGTTTGGAGGCGAAGCCTCCAAACCAACACCGAAAACTGTTGACAGCACCGCATGGGCAACGTATCCTGAAAGAGCAGGTGACACTCCGCAGCCACTAACGTGGCGTGGCTTCTTGGCCCAACCCGCCTATGAGCGAGCTTAACGACCAACGGATCTGCCCGACCCGGTTTGGAGATTATGCGGCTTGGACGCGCACACGACCAGCACTTTCAGCCTTGTACGTATGGTGATGCGCCAAGCAGCATTGACGTCACATTGCGGGTATTATAGTACAAATGTACAACGTTGACAATGCTCTGGCTAAAGCCAGCGAGAAACCCGCCTAACCGCTCGGCTAAAGCATGGCGGCTTGCGGCGGGTTTAATCGGTCAAGACAGAACAGGGTAGGGGCCATGAGTGAAAGTATCGAGATGTACCTGGTGATGACGGCACTCTTGCGTGGTGCGCCCGATCAACCAGTGGCCGTCTCCCTCTTAGCGAACAAGTTGGGTGTTACGCAGGTCTCAGCGAATGAGATGTGCCACAAGTTGAGTGAGCGCGGCTTAATGGCCTATCAGCCCTATAAGGGGGTGACGCTCACCGAGACGGGGGAGGAGCAGGCGCAGGAGATTCTCTCGCGGCGACGGCTCTGGGTGGTCTTTTTGGTCGAGAATCTGGGGATTGAACCCGATGAAGCCGATCAGTTAGCGTGTCAGTTAGAGCATATCACCTCGGAGCGCTTGGTTGTGGCGCTCAAGTCGTTTCTTGAACGGCCCACACCTGCGCGTTGCCCATATGCGGAGCAACCAGAACCCGTCATTGCGCCACCGCAACCCCTGACCAACTGTGTCGCGGGGACACAGGGGCAGATTGTAGCGCTGAATGTCCCGGCTATGAGCGCCACCTTCCTCCAAGCTCAAGGGGTGAGCCTGGGCAGCCAGGCGGAGGTGCTCGCGGTGGGTGGAGATGGCTCGGTGCTGCTCGCCGTTGCGGGGCACCATGTCTCGCTCGCGGCGCCGGTGGCCACCCAGATCATGATCGCCACCACCCCGCTGCTTCCCACACCCCGCCATGAGGCGTGGATGCGCTGTAGTGCCTTCTGGGCTTGCCCCAAGGGGAAGGAGTGCTCGCGTGGTGAGGCTGAATCGATCTCCCTCACGCCCTTCTCTGAATCGCATGCCAACTGAGGAGTCTATGCAACTCGATAGCCGTACCTTCCGCGATACGATGGGCCTCTTTGCGACGGGGATTACGATCATCAGTGCCGAGCATGCGGGCGAGATGCGTGGCATGACGGCCAACTCCGTCACGTCGGTCTCGCTCGATCCCTTGCTGTTGCTGGTCTGTATTGATCGCCGTGCCCATATGTTGGCCACGATCACCGCTGCTGGTCGCTTTGGGGTGAGTATTCTGCGTGCCGATCAGGAACCGATCTCGCGCCATTTTGCTGGCCGCCCCGATCCCGATCTGCACCCCACCTTTACCCCGCTGGCCTCGACGCAGCGGCTGAGTGCGTGTATGGCCGCCCTATCGTGTGTCACCCAGCAGATCATTGATGCTGGCGATCATGTCATCGTTCTGGCTCAGGTTGAGGCCATCTGGCGGGCGGATGATCCGGGTGTGCCGCTGCTCTATTTTGCGGGCAAGTACCGCCACCTGCAAGCATTGGATTGATCTGATATAATTGCGCTGGTTTCGTAACTGTTCACACTTGGGGTAAAGGAAGCTTCTGATTGACGCAAAGACGCAAAGGTTTTGTTGCAGGCTTTGCGCCTTGGCGTCTTTGCGTCAAAATCGGAATGCTAGGAGAACTGTGAACAGTTACCTGGTTTCACCGCGATGCAGAGAGGCATGCGATGGGTGCAGGCACCATCAACCAAAGAGCGCATCCTCCTACGCCGCGATCCTTCCTGTCTATAGCCCACCTGATCATCGGAACTGCTCTGCTTACCTTGGCGATCCTCAATCCGCTGCTCTGCATGTTTCACTGCGCCCGCGCTCATTACCTGCATAGCCGAATGCAGCCTCAGCGTATCTTCTTGTGCGATCTGCGTGGCGATCCACTGCCTACCGCAGCGCCACTGGCTCAGGTTTGGGGCGGGCCACGTGCGATCTATGAGGCCGTTCCAAGTGTGTGCCTTACCCTGATCCTGATCACCCTGGTCAGCCAGATCTTCCACCGCTTCCAAATGCAGGTAGCCCAGCATATTGTGGGGCCAACTTCTCCACCACCAAAACTCCTTCAATCTGCCTAGCCAAATAATTCCGTTGCCGGTCTTTTGGGTAGCATGCATAGCAAGGAGCTACGGTTATGAGTTGGCGTCCCTCGAACGATTTCCGTTCGTCCAATTCCTATCGCGGTCCTGATCGTAAGAACGATTCGGCGCTTGATCCGACGATGCGCTTGATCCTGATCGGAGGTGGGGCATTCGTCGTGTTGGTGATCGGCATCATCATCGCGATCAATCTGTTCAATCGCCCAAGCGGCGATGTAATGGCGGTTGTATCCACCAGTACCCCGGTTGTGGTGAGCCCGACCAGTGCCGCTCTCACGCCCACGGTAAAACCCACCACCGCCTCGGTGATTGTCAGTGCGCGTGGCACGCCCACCCCCGCCCCCACGGTGAGTCCGGCTGATGCCGGCCCACTCGAGACGAATGGCGATGCTGAGGCTGGGCGTACTCTCTTTAACAACATGCCCGCCGAGGCGATCTCTGCGGGTGCGGTGGCATGCTATACATGCCATAATGTTGATCCGGGGAGTGCTACTCTAGTTGGGCCAAGTCTGAGTGGGGTGGGAGTACGTGCTGCTACTCGGGTTTCTATTCTCTCACCGGCTCAGTACCTGCGTACATCAATCGTTGCGCCCAATTCGTATGTCGTCGAGGGGTTTGCACCGGGGATCATGACCCAGACCTTTGAGCAGGCACTGAGCCCCGAACAGATTGAGGATCTGGTGGCCTATCTGCTTACGCTGAAGGAGTAGGCTTCGGGTGCGTTAGCCACGCCCGTATTTGTGCGTCAATCGCTGGGTGGTTGAGTAGCCCCATATGGTTGATCTGTTCCCCAATCCATACGCCTGCGGCTTGGGACTCCAGATCGTAGCGTGGGTCGCTGTGGCGCCCCAACGCACTCGCGACGGGGACGAGACCATCGCCCCACCACTCCGCTTCGACATCGCTCGTACTGCTTGCCACGAGGTAGCAGTCTACATTGGTGGGTAGGGCTAATGGGAGGCGCGGATCGCCTAGCGGCGCAAAGCGATCCGTGTCGGCCCACTCCGCATCGCGCAGGGTGCCGTAGCGCAGGTCGGTGATGCCTGCACTGCGGATCTGGCCCAGGCGTGCAAATGCGGCACTATAGGGGCTGCTGAGGAGCAGGGTGTGAACCCAGTTGCCTACCCGTTCCCAGGGCGATCCATGGTGCGGGGTGCCTAAAAAGATGATGCTGCGGAGTTGTTGTCGCCATCCATGCTGCGTTTCTTCGGCAATCTGGCAGGCACTGCGCGTTACGAGGCCACCCATACTGTGCGCCAAGATCGTGATCTCGCTGATCGGTTGGGGCCATGCTGAACTTAGCGCAGCCAATACGTCGGCGAAGGTGCGTCCATTGGTCGAGATGTGTAGCCCGGTGTTGTAGCGGACATAGACTGGCGTATAGCCCAGATCAGTCAGATGTTGCCCATAGTCGTCGGGTATGCCCCAGTGTTGTTCATTCAGGCAGAGTCCATGAATGATCACCAGGATCTTGGTGCTGACATCGGGACGTATGTTTGTGCCATGCGGATCAATACACCCTCCATCCATCCAGAGGCTCATCGGTAGCGCTAACGGATTCCCCTGCTGCTGGAGGTAGTCGCCGACTACCCCATTGAGGATCGCGAGGGCCGCATCGCGTTCAGTTGAGGATTCGGGGGGGCGTAGCCCATGCACCAGCGGCGCAAGTGCGAGATCAATACTGCCTCCCACAAGCCCCGTGATCATCCGAATACTTGTATAGACCAAACCGGTGATCCCAACCGTTGGGCGATCTTCGATCCGCCCCAAAGGGGCCGGAACCCGCAGGATGGTACTGTGCAGCGCTTCGACCAGATTCGTGATCCCTAGGGTTGCATCAATCACCAATTGACTCAACCCACGGACATCGGTGGGGTGGATGTGGTTTTGATCGGGTTTTGGCATCAAATCATCCGTGCCGGTGTACGGTGCAACGGCAAAATTCCCGCCGCAGCCTGCTCCGGGGTGGGTAACGCCGATTCGGCAGGTTTGTCCGAGGTGGCTAGGCAGAGCGCCCCCGCCAGTCGCAGCCGTTCACACAGATTGAAGAGATCTTTGCATAGACACAACCGCCCATCCGCCATTCGGCTGATCGTAGACACAAACTCGGCGCGGCGGAACTGCTTGAAGGGGGTCGGATCGCCCGCTGCAACCCGTGTGCGCAATTCGGTGTAGAGGGTTGCGAGGCTGGCCGGAACATGCGGTGTCACGATGTCGAGCAGATGCGCGAAACTCATAATCTTCTCGGCGGCCACATCCGCATCGAGTTGGTCGTACTCCAAGACCCCGCTGGCGATCAGCAGTGCGGTGGAGGTGACATAATCCTGGTTGTCGAGTGTGAAGTGGTGCCACTCCTGATGGCAGAGATCGGCATAGGCGCGCCGAAAGAGCGGGATATTCATGTCCGCACCCAAGAACTGTTCGGCCACCACCAGCGCCCCCTCGGCGCGTGCATCATCAATCGCCCCATCACCTCGTCCCCGTGGGCCGAGCAGGGTCTTGTCAATGTCAATCAACAGGGCTGTCTGCGACCAATTGATCCCTTGTTGTTCGAGATCTTCCGCCCATGGATGTAACAACGACCAACGGGTGGCACTGGCGATTGAGCCATGCCACTCTAGAATCTCTGGGGCCACCGGGCGATCCATCCCGATAAAGCCATAGGTCGTGGGTGCTCCTGGCAGTTGGCTGAGGAACTCGGCCAAGAGGCGATCATTCTCGGTATCCCCGATCACAACCAGTGCCGTGAGGGGATCACCGCCCCGCTTTGCTTGGGCTGCTTGCGCCAATGCCAACGCTACCCGTGCGTAGTCCGCCTCGCGTTTACGCGGCAGCTTACCTTCCCGAATACCGAGTTGGTGACGTAAGCTTTTCAACCCCGGTAACTCCGGGTCACATGGCTCCAGATCGCGGTAATAGACTCGGTCGGAGGTTAGGTCTGCAATGGTTTTCATAGGATTATTTCTTAGTGCCTGATGCGTGAAGCATCAGGCACCAAGCATTAGCTATTCAACATCCCCTGGGCATACATTAATTCGGCATTGAGCAGCGAGCCACCTGCTGCGCCACGGATAGTATTGTGGCCCAGCGTGACCAGCTTGTAATCGAGCAGCGGGCAGGGGCGCACCCGCCCCACGACTGCAGCCATTCCCGCGCCGGTCATCCGGTCGCGGCGGGGTTGGGGCCGATCTGGCTCCTCGCGCAGCACAATTGGTTGCGCGGGTGCACTGGGCAACTGCAACTCCTGGGGCAAGGCGCGGAAGTTGGTCAATGCCGCGATCAACTCCTCCAGATTGGGCTTGCGGGTGAAGCCAATCGAGAGGCAGACCAAGTGGCCCTCTAGGACGGGGACGCGGTTGCAGTGGGCTGAGGTGGTGAAGTTGGCCGGTAGCACTCGCCCATCCACCAAACTCCCTAGCATCTTCTGGGGTTCCTCTTCCACCTTCGGCTCTTCGCCGCCAATATAGGGGATCACATTCTCGGTCGCATCGTATGAGGGCACCCCCGGATAGCCCGCACCCGACAGGGCTTGCATACTCACCAGGAGTACCTTCTCAACCCCAAACGCATCGAGGAGCGGGCGGAGCACCATGGTCGGGGCGGTGGCGGTACAGTTGGGGTTGGTGACAATCGCGCCGCGCCAGCCGCGATTCTTGCGCTGTACCGCGATCAATTCCAGATGTTCTGGGTTGACTTCGGGGATGAGGAGCGGCACATCCTCGGCCATCCGATAATCACTCGCATTTGAACAGACCACATGCCCCGCTGCGGCCAACCGAGCCTCGATGATCCCGGCTGTCTTGCTCGGCAATGCCGAAAAGACCAGCGGGGTGTCCAGTTCGGCATCTTCCGATAAAATCCGTATATCGCGAACCGCAGCGGGCATCGGAGTATCAAGAACCCAACGGCTTGCCTCGGCGTAGGTGCGTCCGGCAGTGCGCTCACTACCCGTCAGTGCAGTTACCTCAAACCAAGGATGACCGTCGAGGAGTTGAATAAAACGCTGGCCGACAGTGCCCGTGGCACCTAAGATGGCAACTTTCAGTTTTGCCATTATAATCCTCCTTGTGTGGAGTCGAGAGGCGTGCATTGCTTCCTCCACACAGTGTCGTGTGTATACCTATTATACCTGTTCCTTGCAGGTGAACGATTCTCAACACAGGTTCTTCTAGGCCAAAGAAAACATCCCTAGCATGCATCGTAGGGCTGGTGTATAATTGCAGATGCTTGTGACAAACATCTCATCAAGCGTGGTTCTCGCCCTCTTCAACTGCTCCTCCCATGTTTGCAGGAGCCACTGCCCAAACATTCTACTCGCATTCTTACCCGTTGTAGCAGGTGGCACCCATGCTTCGGCGTGTCTTTAATGATGTAACTGTATGGAAGGAGGAATGGTCAATGATTGACCCTGTGATTCAGCGTCTCTTGGAAAAGGCGATTGATACACCGGTAAAACTCCACCTGTTGCTCATGTTCCACGAGAATGCTCGTATGGAGGGAACCGCTCACGAGATCGCGAACCGTGTCTGTCGCGATATCTGGAGTGTAGCTCAAGCCCTCGATGAGCTTGTGGAAGATGGAGTGATGGGCCGATCTGTGAGTTCAAAAGGTGATCTTCGCTACCGTTACGCTCCCCAACCTGAAAACCACGAATCTATCAAGCGCCTGATCGCTGGCTATGATGACCCCATTGAGCGCGATCTGCTGCAACGCTTGATTCGCGACCTCTCCACCTATGCCGCCTATCGCCGATCAAGTGCCTGGGAGTATCAAATTGCATAGACCGAACTGGGTATCACGTCAGTTCCCAGGCCGACGCCCTGCTTGCGTCGGTTTTTTGTTGGCAGGCGGCTGCGCCGCAGAACCCCATGCCCTAGTGAATTCTACGCAGACTTTGACAATAATAGAGTAGAGTCTCTACAATAGACACCAAAAGCAGAGGGAAGCAGCAGGAAGGAAGTCCACTCGGCTATGAAAGACTACTACCAGATCCTTGGGGTCAGCCATAGTGCCAGCGAACAAGAGATCAAGCAGGCATATCGCAAGCTGGCACGCAAGTATCACCCCGATATTAACCCCGGCGATGCGCAGGCTGAGGCGCATTTTAAGCAGATCAACGAGGCATATGAGACGCTCTCCGACAAGGAGAAGCGCGAGAAGTATGATCGCTTCGGGAGCGATTGGAAGCGCTACGAACAGGCTGGCCCTGGAGTTGATTATGGGGCAAATGCAGATTTCTCCGACTTCTTCGAATCGATCTTTGGTAATCGCCGCACGGGTCGGGCTGGAGGCGCGGGCTTCAATACGCGCATGAATGGCCAGGATGTTGAACAACCGGTTGATATTACGCTCGAAGAGGCATTCACTGGTACCCAACGTAGCGTGCAGTTCTCGACCCCCAATGGCAACCCGCGCACGATCACGGTCAAGATTCCGGCTGGCTCGGATACCGGCGGGCGGGTGCGGGTGGCGGGTGAGGGTGCCCCTGGCATGAATGGCGGCGCACGCGGCGATCTGATCCTTCAGGTACGGGTGCTGCCGCACCATCGGTTTGAGCGCAAGGGCAGCGATCTCTATGTGACGGTGGAGGTGGGGATGTACACGCTGTTGTTGGGTGGCCAAGCCGCAGTGCCGACCCTGAGTGGGAAGACGATCACCATGACCATCCCGCCGCACACGCAGAATGGGCGTACCTTCCGCCTTGCAGGCCAGGGGATGTCGGTACTCCACTCACACCATCATGGCGATCTGTATGCCAAGGTGCAGGCGATTTTACCCACCAAACTGAGCAACCGTGAGCGTGAACTCTTCGAGGAGTTGCGCCAGATTGCCGAGGGCCAGCCGGCATGAGCGCACCGCGCTCCGAGGGGCGGCGCTACCCCATAGGCATTCGGTTAAGGAGGGCATAATACCATAGCAACCGCAGAGGACACAGAGGGATGGGGTTCGCGCTCTGGGGTACGCCCCATGGTTCTTCCTCTGCGTTCCTCTGCGTTCTCTGCGGTCAACAACCGGGGCGCAAGAGGACGCTTAACCGAACGCCAATGCGGCGCTACCCCATCGGTGTCGCCGCCGAACTCGCCGGGTTGCACTAGCAGAGCCTGCGGATGTACGAGCGGCGTGGCCTGATCACGCCCCAACGTACCAAGGGTAATATCCGCCTCTTCAGCGATGAAGACATCGAGCAAATTCGCTTTATCCGCCGCCTAATTGATGATCTGGGCGTCAATCTCGCCGGGGGCGAGGTGATCATCCAGATGCGCTGCCAACTGCTGGCTGCTCAGGCTGCCCTGGCTGAACAGAACCTCCCGCCGTCGTAGCGTTCAGTTAGCGGCATCAATCCATGCCGCGTTGAGTACCTGCCGCAGATCCCCCACCGCCAACCCCAACATGATCCCGCGCTGCCCGGCATTCACAAAAATCTCTTCCAAACCCTCCGCCCCCCGATCCACGTAGCATGGCCAGCGCTTGGCACTCAAGGCCAATGCGCCGATCCCGCCTACCTTGAGGCCGGTCAGTCGTTCTGTTTCGTTGCGGGGCATCAACTCTAGCCGCTTCTGTCCGCAGCCCGTCGCCGCTCGTTTCATGTCGAGTTGCCGATCTGCGGCCAGCATAATCAACAGCGGGCGGCTTGTGCCACCCGCTGTTACGACCAATGTTTTGAAGACGGTGTGCGGCTGCTGCTCAATCCGCCGCGCTACCTCTACGGCATCGGGAGGATCTTCAGGATTGTATGAATAGGTGTAAACTTGATAGGAGATATGACGACGCTCTAATAGGCGCATTGAATTCAGTTTTGTTGCCATATTGAAGAATGAATGTGATGCTTCTTATGGTGTCAGCTTAATGCGCCATAGCCCGATTGCGCGCCTGGGGAATATCAACCGGCAACATCGTTACTGGTGGCGATGGTGCGCCAAACGCACGTTCCATGGGCGGGGCGTCGGTACACCAATCTACCTCGTCTACCAAATAGGCGTAGCAGTAACGCTCACCAGCGTGGAGGGTGAGTTTGGCCTCCCAGTAGTGTTCGCCGAGCCGCATCGGTGTGGCCTGAGTGCTCCAGCCATTGAAGTCACCAACTAGTTGTACCTTGTCGGCCCAGATTGTAGCCGGAAGGCGGAAGTAGACGGCAACATCACCATTAGGTAAGGGAAGCTGAAGAATCATAGCGATTCCTCCGTAGTATATGATGACTGCGCGGAACTCACGATGCAAGCGGTGAATTGGCGCAAGGTCAAGGCATGTCGAGGTCTTCTTCGCCGGTTGCAGTACTGGATTGCTCAGCAAAACGGCCCCGGATATGACGCCATTGTCATAATCCTGGACCGTTGGCGTTGATTGACTTCTTCAGCATACTCTACGGGGTAGTGGGGTGTAACTGCGGAGATAGTGGCTTCTGTCCCTGAATTCAGCCTACGGGTAGAAGTACGGGAAATCTACGGAGAAGTACGGACTACCTACGGAGTGTCTATTCTTCGAGCAGACCTCGTTCATGGGCAAAGTGCATCAGATCGGTTTGGCCTTTGAGGCCAAGTTTGCGTAACAGGTTGGTGCGATGGGTTTCGGCGGTGCGCGGGCTGATCGTCAGCCGGTCGCCAATCTCAACATTGCTCAATCCTTGGGCGGCGAGGATGAGCACTTGGCGTTCGCGAGCCGTGAGCATCTCGGCCCAATCAATATGCTGGTCGGGGCTGGGCTGGTGGAGATAGGCACTGATCATCCGCTCGGCCAGGGTCGGGCTGAGGTAACGGCCCCCCTGAAGCGCCACCCGTATGCCATGGATCAGTTCCACCGCATCCGCATCCTTGAGCACATAACCAACCGCCCCTGCGGCAAGTGCCTCACGTACATACGCATCCTCGGAGTGCATCGAGAAGAAGATTACCCGTGTGGTGGGTGTACTAACTCGTACCTGCCGCAACACATCTAAGCCACTTATGGTGGGCAGTTGGAGATCAACCACTAAAATATCGGGGTGGAGTTGATTGACGAGTGTTAAGCCTTCAATCCCATCATCACCCTCGCCAACCACGTGCCAATCCGGTTCGGCGGCGAGCGCGGCGCGCAGCCCCCCGCGAACAATCGGATGGTCATCCACCAACACAATCGTTGTCATTCAAACTCTCCTCTGACCAGAGCGGCAACTCGGCAATGATCCGAGTGCCCACGCCTTGGGCCGACTCGATTGTCAACAGGCCACCGATGAGTTGCATGCGCTCCTGCATGCCACTCAGACCACCGGTGGTCTGGTTACGTAGGGTCTTGATCGCCACCTCGCTATCAAACCCACAACCGGCATCATCAATGCGCAACATGAGCCGCTGATCATCGGCCAGCAGGCGCACTGTCGCGTGGTGGGTATTGGCGTGGCGGGCGACGTTGGTAAGTGCCTCCTGTATGGTTCGGTAGGCGACGGTTTCGACTTCGGATGAGAAGCGTCGGCTGACGCCTTGGTGGCGTAGTTCAACCTGTACACCTGTTCGGGGCGTGTAGCGATCCAGGTACCAGCCTAGCGCGGGGAGTAGGCCCAGGTCGTCGAGCAGCGCTGGGCGCAGATCGAGCGAGAGATCGCGCACGCGGGCCATCAGTTCGTTGAGCGCGGCTTTGGCTTCATTCAGCACCGACAACATAGCGGGTGGCGCTGCTGCTGCTGAGGCTCCCAACGAGAGCTTCAGCCCGGTTAAGACTTGCCCGATCTCATCGTGTAGCTCGCGTGCAATGTGGCGGCGCTCGCGCTCATGCGCCTCGACCAGCCGCCGCGACAGGTTCTGCAACTGATCGGCTGAGGCGCGCAGTGCGGCCTCTTCCTGCTTGCGTTCGGTAATGTCTTGGCTGGTGCCATTGCTCAATACCGCACGCCGATCCGCCCCTTCGCCGGTGAAGTAGGTACGCGCATGAATCGCCAGCCAATGGATGCTCCCGTCAGGGTGGATGACGCGGTATTCGGTACTGTAGCGCCGCTCGCTGTTTGGCTCGGTTGTGATCGCAACCGATTTCCACCATAATGCGTGGTCATCGGGATGAATGCGCTCCAGGATCAGCGCGAAGGGGGCATCTTCAACCCCTACCCCGTAGTGGATGCGTGCGCGAGCATCCAACTGTAACCGATCAGGACGGCCCGCCAGATCGCGCTGCCACGTGCCTAGTTGGGCCGCGTCGTAGGCCATGTGCAGCAACTCGTCACGGTCGTGGATCTCGCGCTCGGCCTGTTTGAGCGCCATGATGTTGTTGTTCACGGCCAGAATATGGATCTGGAAGCGATCACCCAGTTGGAAGCGCATATCACCGATGGTGGTTGCGCCTGAGCGGATGAGCGAGAGCAGCAGCCGGTCGGCATCGGGAGTTGTCACCACGAAGAGTTGTGACGACTCGGCGATGATGCGCAACTCGGCTTCACTCTTCTCAAGCGCTGCGACCCGCGCCTCAAGCTCGGCAATACGTGCTGCGGCGGCGCTATTGCTCATCTTAGAAGGCGCGGGCATGCTACGAACTCCCTTGCATCGTTCATGACGTAACGAATATGGGAATTATACCAGTTCTCGTCACTGTTCACACTTCTCATCGCCTTCAGGTTTTGACGCAAAGACGCCAAGGCGCAAAGCCTGCAACAAAACCTTTGCGCCTTGGCATCACACGAGGTTTCTTTTACCCCAAGTCTGAACAGGTACCAGTTCTCTTCAGACCTGCTCCAATGCTTGGCGCAGATCGGCAATGATGTCCTCTGGGTGCTCAACTCCCACCGAGATCCGCACCATCGCCGGGGTGATGCCAAGCTCCATGCGCTCCTCTGGGTCTACGTCGGCGTGGGTCATGGTTGCTGGGTGCTCGGCCAACGATTCGGTGCTGCCCAGGCTCACCGCGAGGTGGATCATGCGTAGGTTGTTGAGCAGCCGGAAGGCTTCGGCCTCGCCACCGATCACATCAAAGGAAATCATTGATCCTGGGGCGGTACATTGGCGGTGGAAGATCTCGTGCTGGGTTTCCTCTGGGTTCAGATGCCCCAGGTAGTACACCTTCGCCACCTTGGGGTGGTCGGCCAGAAAGTCGGCGACGTAGCGCGCATTCTTCATCTGGCAGGTCATGCGCAGTTTGAGCGTCTCCAGGCTGCGCATGAGTAGGAAGGATGTGTTCGGCCCGGCCATGGTGCCGAGGATGGTGCGGAAGCCCTTGATCTGGCTGATTAGTTCTTTGGCCCCCAGACAGACTCCGGCGATCACATCGCTATGCCCGCCAATATATTTGGTCGCTGAGTAGATCACCAGATCTGCACCGTGCTTGAGTGGCTGTTGCCAGAGTGGCCCCAGGAAGGTGTTGTCTACCGCCACTAGGACACGCCGCTCACTGCTGTTGACCTGGGCCAGCCGCGCACAGGCGGCGATGTCCACCAGGGTGTTGGTGGGGTTGGCGGGGGTTTCGAGGTAGATCATCCCCAGTTTGCCAAACGCGCTCGAACGGCTGATCACCGCCGCGATCTCGGTTTCGCTCGCCTGTGCCGGGAAACCCACACAGCGAATGCCGAACATCGGCAAAATGTGTTTGAGCAGGTAATCCGTTCCACCATAGACCGGCTCACTATGCACAACCACCTCACCTGGCCGCAGGAAGGTCAGGATCGTGGTGCTGATCGCAGCCATTCCACTGGCAAAAGCGGCGGCAGCTTCGGCGTCATCCCAGATGGTGAGGCGATCCTCCAGAATTTCTAAGTCGGGATTATTCAACCGACTATAGATTAGCCCCATTTCTTCGTTGGGGCGTTGTTTGCGCAATCCATAGGCCAGTTCAAAGAAGGCTTTGCCCTCTTCGGCACTCGCAAAGACGAAGGTTGAGGTCTGGAAGATCGGACACTTGACCGCCCCTTGCGAGAGTTCTGGGCGGTAGCCGTAGCCCATCATCAGACTCTCAGGGTGGAGTGGTTGGCCATCTAGGTAGCCTTCGGGTTTACGTGTCGCCATAGGACACCTCCATGTATTTGGGCAGAGCCGCGTCGCTCTGCCCCCTCATGGTGCGTCTAGATTGGTCGAAGGGCAAGGGGGAATTTGTGGCTATTGGGCGCTGCTTGCCGCCCGTTCGCGGGCGCGTGCCCGTGCCGCCCGCCCACCAACGATCAAGCCCTCGGTGGTGTAGATGCTGAGTGCGATCCAGATCAAGATGAAGCCGATCATCCGCTCTGGGGTGACGGCCTCATGGAAGAAGGTTACCCCCAGAATGAACTGGATGGTAGGGGCGATGTACTGCAATACTCCCAGCAGCACCATAGTGATCTGGCGCGCCCCGGAGGCAAAGAGCAGCAGTGGCACTGCCGTGACCACCCCGGAGGTGATGAAGAGCAGTGTGGTGCTGAGTTCGGCGTGCATAAATGCACCCTGGCCAGTGGTTTCTAAGAAGATCAGGTAGCCCAGCGCGGGCACGAAGGCGATCAGCGTTTCGAGGGTCAACCCCTCAAGCGAACTGATCGGCGCGGTCTTGCGAATCAGCCCGTACAACCCGAAGCTCCCCGCCAGCACCAGCGCGATCCACGGCAGCGCCCCATACAGCACGGTGAGGTAGATTACTCCGGCTGCTGCGACCGTTACCGCTGCGATCTGGCCAAACCGCAGCCGTTCACGCAGAAAGAGCACCCCAAAGATCACATTCACCAACGGGTTAATGAAGTAACCCAGGCTCGTCTCGACCACATATCCGGCATTGACCGCCCAGATATAGATGAACCAGTTGGTAGTGAGAAGCGCCGCCGAGAGGGTAAAGGTGAGCAGGATGCGCCAATTGCGCATGGCGGCCCAGAGTTTCGGTAGGTGCCCACTAAAAATGGTGAGCAGGAAGGTGGCAACGAGTGCCCAAACGATGCGGTGCGCGAGGATTTCGGTAGCAGGAACGTGGTGGAGGGCGTGCCAGAAGAGCGGTAACAAGCCCCAGATGACATACGAGCCAGCCGCGTACAGAGGTCCTTTGTGCATGAACGTCTTTCCTCTCCAGACAGGGTAGGAGCAAATTATACTCCGCTCTGAAGAGTTTGACCTATGGCGAAAGTCGTAGTTTTGGGGGGTTCCGGTCAAGTGTCCGCAGATTGCGCAGATGACTAAGAAAGAGAATAATCTGCGTATTTGGGGGCGATAAGGGGGGACATGCATTCCGGTCACGTGTCCGCAGATTGCGCAGATTACTAAAAAAGAGAATAATCTGCGCAATCTGCGTCATCTGCGGATAAACAACACACTGGCGCCTCTACTCACGATCCCCATTACGGTTCATCTGGCGCAGGCTGTTGCTCCAACTATCCAGCATCCCCGCCAAACCGTGGCTCTGGGGCGGCGGCGGCGGCATGGTGAGCCGTGTCTCCTGTGCGCGTGCGGGCATCGTCGGTAGGCCCATGCTGGGGACGGATGGTGCCCCCCGCGTGCGATGCAGGAAGTCTATTGCGGTATGCTCGTCGCCAAACATCCCGATCCCGCTTAGCATCTGCATCAATGGCGCAAAGAGAAGCAAGTGTTGTGAACTGACGACAAAGGCAATATGGCCTAAGTGGGGGTGGTGGACGACTTGCTCGGTGCGTTGGCGCGCCGCTGTATGGGCGCTCTGCATCATACGCCCATCAACTAAGAGGTCGGTTGGGCGGGGACACTCATTCAAGGTTCGCCATATCTCCTGGATGTAGCGCTCGGCGTGCTCCATAGCCAAATGGCCTTGCATAGTCACCCAGACTAAATCGTGGGCGTGGCGATCAATCTTGTAGAGCATGGGTGCGCTCCTCCGAGATCTAGTGGTGTCTTACCAGTCAAAAAATTGACACGCTGAAATGTTCGACTAGTATACTACTCCCACAGGGTGCTGTCTAGACATATATGGCAAATGTGCGACGCTGATTTCGCTTGCTTGTGCTATACTGAAACCCGTTGAGCAGGGTCTTTCAGAGTCGGAAATTGCGCATCTTGATGCGGATTGTGCGTGAACTGTTGCACATGTATCTGGCAACTTTTGGCTGCCAACGCGCTCCATACTGCTCCGAATCGGATGTTGCAATTACACCATAGTTAGTAATTATTCACGATGTGCGGCGCTTGATGGCTGATAAGGAACTGCCATGATCTTCATTGTGGGTGGTACCGGCACACTTGGGCAGACGTTAGTGCGTATGTTGCGCGAACAGGGCCATCCGGTGCGGGTGCTGGTGCGTCCAGGCTCGGTGGCTAAGGCGGAACCCCTCCGTGCGCTCGGAGCCGAGTTGATCGGTGGTGATATGCGTGATACCGCGAGCCTTGAGGTGGGTTGCCGGGGGGCGAAGGTGGTTATCGCGGCGACGAGTGCTGGTGCCGACCGCCGCGACGAGTCGCGGTACATGGCCGAGTACCAGGGGCCGATCAATCTGCTAGAGGCGGCGCAGGCCACTGGGGTGCAGCACTATATCTTCACCAGCGCACTCTTCCCCAAGAACCCGGTCGGCTATAAGTTTTGCTGGGCCAAACTCATGGCTGAGGAGGCTATCCGGCAGAGCGGCCTCCCCTATACGATCTTTCGCCCTTGTGGCCTCTTCTATGAAGTTGTCCAGCGCGGTGAGCCGATTGTCGAGAAACTTGGCTTCTTCCCCGTCGTTGGGATGGCTCCCAAGCGTACCCAAATGCTGGGGATGATTGATGTGGCCCGCGCCTATCTCCACGCGATTGATAACCCAGAGGCGCTGAACCGTACTTTTGAACTGGGTGGCCCCGAACACCTCACCTTCGACGAGATTGTGGCGATCTGGTCGCGGGTGCTCGGTACGAAGATCCCGGTGCTGCACATGCCCGTCTGGCTCACGTATGCTATCGGAGCCTTGCTGAAGCCCCTCCAGCCCTCAGCACCCGGCATCATGGAGATGCTCGAATTTAGCTACGATGAGATGGCCTGTGATATGCGCGAGACCAGCCGTATCCTACGCCTCGGCCCAATGCAGACCTTCGAACAGTATTGTCGGGATTATTATGCGACCAAGGGCAAGGTCATATAGCGGTTGGTCAGGTTGTTGAACCCTTGTGAGGCCGCTTGTCATTCCGAGCGTAGCGAGGAATCTCGACCGAGACCCTTCGCTGCGCTCAGGATGACCGTGTGACGGCTGCTCTACGGTCTTTGTGTCTGAAACAGCCCCACTGGATACCCCACCATCTTGGCGATATCGCCGACGATGCGAATGATCGGCACCAGCAGCAGTGCGCTGGCGCGTTCTGGTCGGCTGTGTCCGCGCAGGCGCGGCCAGAGCCGCCGGTAGGGTTTGTAGGTGTAGCCCGCGCCCCCCAGCCCGATCAAGACGAGACCTAGCGGGCGCAGCCACGGCCACTGCCACATCGCCCACAGCAGTCCCAACAACCCTTTGTAGGCTGCGTAGCGGAGGATGTGTCGCTTCGTCCATAGTCCGGCGACCCCATCGCCGCGTGCGTAGAGGTAGTATTGGCGCGCAAAGGCACGCAGCGACTCACGTGGGCGGAAGTGGACGATGGCGGTTGGGGCGAAGCTGCGCCGATAGCCGGCTCGTTCGGCAGCCAGGGCGAAGATGATGTCCTCGCAGTGGCTGGCCCATTCGGGAAATCCGCCCACCGTGGCCCACAGGTCACGTCGGAAGGCCATGGATTTGCCGAAGGGTAAGAAGGTGGCCGGATCGATCTCGCTCACATCGCGATAATTCACCGCCCCCAGCGTTAACTCGAAGAGGCTCTGCGGGGCAGGCGTAAAGAACCCACCTACCAGATCGGCTCTGTGGCGCTCCAGCGGTGCGATGATCGCCGCCAACCAGCCCGGATCGAGCCGCAACCCCGCATCGGTGCAGGCAATCAGTTCGCCACGTGCGCGGGCCACCGCACTGTTGCGCCCCGATGAGATGTTGTGCCCGCCCTGTACCAAGCGGATTCGTGGCTCACGAGCGGCATACTCGCGCACCATCGCGGCGGTTGCATCGCGGCTCCCGCAGTCGTTGATCACGATCTCGTCGGGTAGCCGCGTCTGCGCCAGTATCGAATCGAGCAGCGCGGTAATGTTGTCGGCCTCGTCACGTACCGTACAGATGAGCGAGACGATAATAGGATCTGCCATATGATGATACTCTGAAGGCGCAGCCATGGCCGCGCCTTCAACCAACCTATGCTGGTTTCTCTTCCGAGTCGTCCGTCTTCTCGGCTTCTGGCTCTTCTGGCTCTTCATCCTTGGGCAGCATCCGGCCCAACAACGAAGCCACGCTCTCCTTGGTCAGTTGGAGCGCGATACGGCCATCGGAGACCAGCCGCTCCATCACACTCGGATCTGGTGCCTCGCGGGGCAGCGCGATCACAAAGTGGTTCAACACCTCGCTGCGCTCCTCCAACAGATCGCTCCACGTGACATCAGGGCGCTCGCGGCGCATATCAGCCAGGTGCAGTTCGGCAAACTCCACCAACTTCTGCGGAGTATCGTTGGTCAGATGCGCTGCCGCGCCGCCCAGGTAGTAGTTGGGAACAGGCGCATCCAACGGGGTATCCGCCGGGGTCAGGTGCCCCACTACCACCTCGCCGACCTCTAGGCGCTTAGCGGCATTGTAATCGGTCACATCAAACTCCTGCTCCCCCAACAGGTCGCGCAGGAGCATCCCCTTACCCTTACGGATCTCAGCCACAATGTAGGGGCGCAGCCGCACTGTGCGCCACTGTTCGAGCAAGCGCCGCTCATATGGGTCAACCTCGAAGCTACCCTCATCGGCAGCGATGTTGAGTTGCTCCACCAGTGTGCGCCCATTATTCATGTGAAAGTCGAAGGCGAACCAGGTCAGGAACCGCTCGGCCCCGCGATCTTCCACCGCATCCAGGTCGCTCATCTGCTCAAAGGGGTACTTGTTCTGCCAGAAGCGCGCAAAGGCTTCCGGGAACTGTTCGGGCACACTCTGAGCGGCCTCAATGATCTTGGGCAGCAGGCTATCCTGGGCTTGACGCAACAGTAACTGTTCGCTGCGCGCCGCCTCCTCAATGATCAGGTGGCAATCCTTGTATTTACGTCCACTCCCGCAGTGGCAGGGGTCATTACGACCAAGTTTCTTGTTCTTGGCGGGCTTCGCCATAGGTCATCCTTCTCTCTTTGGGCATAGTAATGTCGCTGATTGTAGCATAGGTTTTTTGGTGGTCTGAGCGGCAAAGCCGCCCAGGCCACCTATCTGATTTTAGGCAAACAACACATACTGCTGCAAGAATCGCTCCATCTGCGTATAGAACGCCTCGATGGTCTCTGGCTTACGCCACCCGTGGCCCTCGCCGGGGTAGAGTTGGTAGATGTGGGGCACCCCGTGTCGCCGCAGTGCGCTGACGATCTCCTCGGATTGGCTGGGCGGCACAACCGTATCCTCAGCACCTTGAAAGATCGCCACCGGATCACGGATCAGGTCGGCGTGGAAGATCGGCGAGCGCTCGCGGTAGCGCTCGGCCTGCTCCGGCAACTGGCCGACGATCAGATCCAGGTAGCGCGCTTCGAACTTGTGTGTATCTGCCGCGAGCGTAAAGAGGTTGCTCACCCCATACAGGCAGATTCCAGCGCGGAAGGTGCCCGGTGCACGACAGAGTGCTTCTAGCACGGTGTAGCCGCCCGAGCTGCCCCCGTAGATGACGATTCGCTGCGGATCGGCGGCTCCTGACTCAGCCAAGTAGTGCGCCGCGCTCACCGCATCTTCGACATCGCACACCCCCCACGCATCGCGCAGCGCCAACATATAGGCCCGCCCATAGCCGGTGCTGCCCCGGTAGTTGACATCCAGCACCGCGTAGCCCCGGCTGGTAAAGAACTGGGTCGCGGCACTGTAGCTCGCCGTGGCCTGTCCGGTTGGCCCGCCGTGGATGCGTACAATCGCGGGTGGGCGTGGGCCAGCCTGCCCAGGGGTGTAGCCACTGGGTAGGTAGAGCATTCCGTAGACGTGGATCCCTCCGGTGCTACTCCACGTAACCGGCTGCGCCGCTGCTAATGGTGTGTACTGCCCCAACTCACCCGCGCTCCGCCGTAGCACCCGGCTCTGTGCCTGTTGATGCAGCACGACCCGTGGCGGTAGCGTGCTCGACGCGGCAATACAGGCAATGCCCTCCCCCTTGGGGGCGGCATTGGGCTGGGCGAGCCATTGGTAGCTGCCACCCAAATCTACCAACTCGGCTGCGCTGCCATCCAGCCCATAGCTGCACAGCTCATAGATCCCATGCTGGCTGCGCAGCGCATAGATCTGGCTACTATCGCTCGCCCAACTCAGATTGCGCATACCCTGCACCCAGGCGGGTTGACCATGTTCGATCTCACCTGTACTCAGTTGGCGCACGCGGTTCTGTTTCAGATCGCGCACATAGATGTGGCCCCACCCCGACTCATCACTGACATAGGCTACATAACGCCCATCGGGTGAGAAACATGGCTGAAAGATGGACACCTCTGTGCCACCCGCGATGAGGTGTGGCATATGCGCCACCGGCATGCGCTCACTTACCTCCAACTCAGCCAGATAGAGCCTGCTCCCATCCCAGGGCATATTGGGGAAATCCCAGGCCACATAGGCGATCCACTTGTCACTGGGGTGCCAACATGGCTGCATAAAGAAGTCATGCCCAGCCATGAGTCGCTGTGGCCACTGGCTGCCATCGGCGGGGACAATCGCCAAGCAATCCACTCCGGCGTCACTATGCACATAGAGCAACCAGCGCCCATCGGGCGAGAGGCTTGGCGCAGCGGCGCTA
This sequence comes from Candidatus Oscillochloris fontis, assembly GCF_004138135.1. Taxonomy (GTDB): domain Bacteria; phylum Chloroflexota; class Chloroflexia; order Chloroflexales; family Chloroflexaceae; genus Oscillochloris; species Oscillochloris fontis. The sequence goes on along the minus strand of NZ_RYFD01000018.1, from coordinate 38,434 downwards.
CCAAACGCGGGAGTCACCGGCGTGGCTGGCCCGCCCGCGATGGATTGACGCCAGATGCGCCCCGATCCACCATCCACAAAGAAGACCGCGCCATGGCTGACACAAAAATCGCCCCCGCCATAGCCGATCTTGGCGCGTACCGAGAACTCTGCCGGAGTCAGATCCCATGGTGCATCCATACTGCCCGCCTCAGCACAGACGAGCACACCTCGCCCACCCCGGCCCTCCAACCAGACGATGTGCTGCCCGTTACTGTCCCACTGCACATCAGAGAGCCGGATGTCACCAGCGAAACTGCGTGGGGTGATCGAGCTTGGCCAGAGGCCAAAGGTATGTTGTGACATCATAATTGTAGAGGCGAAGCATCGCCCTCCATGTGGAAGAGGAACACGATTTGGATTGTAGGGCGATGCTTCGCCCCTACTTCAATCCGCGATCTCCTCTTCACGTCGGAACTGACTCATATAAAGATCGTAGTACGCTCCACGCTGCGCCAGCAGTTCGCTATGTGTACCACGCTCAACAATCTGGCCATCGCGCACCATCAAGACCAGATCGGCATTGCGAATCGTACTCAGCCGGTGGGCGATCACAAAACTGGTGCGTCCCTGGAGCAACTGGTCAAACGCCTTCTGAATCAGGCGCTCGGTGCGCGTATCCACACTCGATGTCGCCTCATCCAGAATCAGGATGCGCGGATTGGCCAGCGCCGCGCGCGCAATCGCCATCAGTTGGCGTTGGCCCTGGCTCAACCCACCGCCACGTTCGCCCAACACCGTCTGGTAGCCCTGAGGCAACCGCTCAATAAAGCTATCCGCAGCAGCCAGCTTGGCAGCCGCAATCACCTCGGCATCACTCGCTTCCAGGTTCCCGTAGCGGATATTATTCATCACCGTATCGGCAAAGAGGAACGAATCCTGCAACACGATCCCAATCTGACGGCGCAGACTCGCACTCGTCACCGCACGCACATCCACCCCATCAATCAACACCCGCCCGTGGCTCACATCATAAAAGCGCGGCAGCAAATTGATGATCGTACTCTTCCCGGCCCCGGTCGGCCCGACAATCGCCACCATCTGCCCCGGCTCCGCCACAAAGTCCACCCCGCGCAACACAGGTTGCCCCGGCAGATACTCGGCGCAGACCTGCTCAAACACCACGCGCCCGCTAATCGTGGCGAGTTCGTGCGCATCGGGGCGATCCTTGATCTCGGCTGGCTCATCCAGCAACTCAAAGATGCGCTCGCCACCCGCCACCGCACTCTGTAAATTCGTCCAGAGCGTCGCGATCTGCTGAATGGGCTGGTTGAAGCGCTGCACAAACTGAATAAAGATCACGATTGTACCCAGCGAAATCACACTCGTACCCAAGAGTGGCTGGTTGCGCAGCGCACTCATCGCGCCTACCACCACCACGATGGCGATGGCCACATAGCCCAGTGCCTCCAGCACCGGATTGAGCGCACTGGTATAACTTGCGGCACGCACATTCGCATCGCGGTTAGCCGCATTAGTACGCCGAAACTGATCAATACTCTCCTGCTCGCGGTTAAACGCCTGCACCTCGCGCACCCCAGCGATACTCTCCTGCAACCCGGCATTCACGCTCCCCATCTGCTGGCGGGTTGCGCGGAACGCCTTCCGCGCCTGGTTCGAGAAGTAGACCGTTGCCCAGGCCATGGCCGGCACCACCGTCAGGCTGATCAGCGCATACGGCACATTCGCGCTCAACATTGCGATAATCGTGAAGACCACCTGCAAGATCCCAGCCACCACACTCAGCAGCGCAAACCCCAACACCTGCTGGATCGTATCGGTATCGCTGGTGATGCGGCTCATCACATTCCCGGCCTCATTGCGCGCATAGTAGCTGAGCGAGAGGCGATGAATCTGATCAAAGGTATCCTCACGCATAGCCCGCAGCGCGTATTGTCCGGCCCAGTTCATGCTGTAGAAGGCCAGACCCTGCATAAACGAACCGATCACAAAGACCAGCGTGAGGATCACCGTCAGCCACCCCAGCGCACTACTCCGTGCGGCGATCTCCGCGTTGGGCTGCACCGTCGCATACCAACACGCCTCTGGCTGCGGCAAGAGATAGCAGTCCACCGCTTGGCCGATCAGTAACGGAGCCGCTACCTGCAAGATCGTACTGACCACGATCAGCACGGCGGTAGCCACCAGCGCGTACCAGTAGGGCTTAAAGTAATACCAGAAACGCGCCAATGTTGCCAGCGCATTCTTAGGTTTACTCGTCTCTGTATTGAGCATGCGGCCCGGGCCGCCGTGTCCCATCATCATAATACAAGGTTCCTTATACGATAGCGGGGGGGCGGGGGCGGCTGCGCCGCCCCCGCCGATCTTTTTTTGGTATGTTTTGGGGCGTGGCCCCAAGCGGAAATCCCCTTCACGAGAACGATCAAGAGTCGATCAACTGCGAGCTATAAATCTCGGCATAGATCGGGCTATTCTCCAGCAGATCAGCATGAGTGCCTTGGGCCACAATACCGCCCTTATCCAATACCAAGATCTGATCGGCATTCAGCACGGTACTCACCCGTTGGGCGATCACAAAGCTGGTACGCCCGCGCATCAACTGATCAAGCGCCTGCTGAATATGATACTCGGTCTGAAGATCAACACTACTCGTACTATCATCCAGAATCAACAGACGCGGATCGAGCAACAGCGCACGCGCAATCGCCACGCGCTGCTTCTGCCCACCCGAAAGCGTAATCCCGCGCTCCCCCACATAGGTCTGGTAGCCATCGGGGAAACCCATAATAAAATCGTGCGCCGCCGCCGCCTGTGCCGCCGCCATAATCTCAGCATCACTCGCATCGGGGCGCCCGAAGGCAATATTCTCACGGATCGTACCACTAAAAAGATTCGTCTCTTGCAACACAATTCCGATTTGCGAGCGCAGACTATCAATCGTGACACTCCGCACATCATGGCCGTCAATCAGAATACTGCCCTCGGAGGCATCATAAAAACGCGGCAACAGATTGATGATCGTCGTCTTACCGCTCCCCGTCGCCCCCAACAGCGCAATCGTCTGGCCGGGCTGGGCCACAAAACTCACCTGCTTCAGCACCGGGTCGCTACTCGCGAGATAGCGGAAGGTGACATCACGGAACTCGACATGGCCCCGGATAGACGGCAGCGTCGTCGCCTCCGGCAGATCCCGGATCTCACTCTGGGTATCGAGCACCTCAAAGATGCGCTTCGCCGAAGCCGAAGCCTGGGCCATCATCGAAACGATCATCCCCAGTTGGCCCAGTGGGAAGAAGACATAGATCAGAAAGAGGCTAAACTTCTGATACTCACCCAGATTGAGCGTTCCATTGAGGATCTGCACCCCACCAAAATAGAGAATCGCCGATTGCCCAAGCTGGGCTACCAAAAAGACTACCGGGAAGAGGAACGAAAAAACTCGATTGACTCGCAGTTGTTGCGCCATCAGATCCGAGGCCGCCGCATCGAAGCGTTGAACCTCATGGGGTTCGCGAGCAAACGACTTCACCACCTTCATCCCGGCGAGGTTCTCTTGCAGAATCGTATTCAGCGTGGCCAACTTAGCCTGAATAGCCATAAAGAGCGGCTGGGCAACCTTCCCAAAACCCATAAAGAGCGCCATCGCAATTGGCAGCAGCGGCAACATCACCAACGTCAGCGACCAATTGGTGAAGACCAGCATCAGCAACGCCCCGAAGAGCAACATAAACGACTGCGCCGCCATCACCAGACCCTGGGCCACAAACATCCGCAACCGTTCCACATCATCCGTGGCCCGGATCATCAACTGGCCGGTCTGGGTTTGATCATAATAACTAAACGAAAGACGCTGAATACGCGCAAAAATCGCATTCCGCAGATCGAAAGCGACATCTTGCGAGGTCTTTTGCGACATAAACGCCTGAACAAAGGAGAAAAGACCGCGAATAATCGCAAAGAGCAGAATAAGTAACGCGGCATACCAAACCGCACGCTCCCCGGCAGCCAGATCGGCATTCGGTGCGAGGCTCTCAGTAACCGCATCAATCATATTCTGCACGAGTTGGGGCACCATCAACTGGGCGAAGGTCGCAATCGCCAGGGTCGTATAGGTAATCACCACATTGCGACGGTGGCCACCGAGGTAGCCAATTGCACGCAGCAGCGCACCACGCGGCGCTCCGGGCTGGCGAGTGGCCCGGCCCATACCGGGGGTTATCTGGGCTTGCACACAAAACTCCTTGGGTGTTGCCTAAGGCATGGGCAAAGTCATCTCCGAAGATCTCTTGTGGTGTTGTGTAGCGGCGTAGCCGCTATACAACACCACAAACAGGGGTTTGGGGCTGTGCCCCAATGACTTTGCCCATGTCCTTGGGTGTTGCCTGAATATAGGCCAGAGGAAGATGAGAATACGAAATGTACCACTGAATCATAAAAGATCATACCACACATAGAGAACATTTACTTCATACTTGACGCATAGCATACGATTATCGTCTCAAAATGCTCGTCATTTGTTCTGATTACGATCTTGACAAACCCCCATGCTTCTTGCTAGAGTAGAGATGGTTTTCCTACCCCTGGTTTTGTAACCCCTCTTATACCTATTCGCTGGTTCAGATTTAGTCTGTCTCTGATGACCTGCGTAGCGTCTGTTCATGCCTACTACATTATGAGGAGGTATCCATGGCGTCGGATGAGATCAAGGTGGAATACGATCAACTCGACCAGATCAGAAGCCGTTTTAGCAATCAGGTCCAAGCCATCGAGGAGATGCTGCGCGAAATTCGCACCGCCTTCGAGCCACTCTCCAACGGTGGCTGGCTAGGGCGCGGGGCCAATGCCTTCTTTGATGAGATGAATAGTGAGGTATTGCCAGCCTGCCAGAAGCTCTACAATGCCATGAATGAAGCTTCTCAGGTTACCAACGAGGTCTCCAATATTATGAAGCGCGGTGAGCAGGAAGCCCAGTCCATGATCGCTTCGCTCAATGTGTAATCTATTACTGCTAGGAGGCTATGGATATGTCTGACGAGATCAAGATCGTTCCTGAACTTGCTGAAGCGATGATCGCAACCTTTAAGAAGGCATCCGAAAAGACTGAGGCCACGCAGTCCGAGATCAAGGCCATCGTCAGTATGCTGCAAGGTGGGGCGCTGCTTGGTAAAGCTGGCGAAAGCTACTGCGAAGTCCTGACGACCAAGCTTGATCCGGCCCTCTTGCGCCTACAGGCCAAGTTTATTGAGCTTGAAGCCGATGTGAAGACAGCACTGAATATATTAATAGAGACTGATACGAATATTGTTGCTCCCAAGTTCTAGTTTGGAGGTCTGTAATGCTAAGTGTTCTGCTCCGCATTGCCCGCGCTGTGCTGATGAATGTCTTAGTCCAAATCGGCAAACAGGTGCTTACCATCCAAGAGCGGGTGCAAAACCCAACCCAATCAATCATCCAGAAGGTGACGGGTGGGGTTTGGATTGGTAAAGGTGCTGATGCCTTCGTGAATGAACTCTCCACGACGTGCTTGCCGGGGGTTATGCAGACGGTTGACAATATTAACGACTTCAAGACCAAGGTGACGAGTGCTAAGGAGCGCATTGAGCAGGCCGATGAAGAGGCCGAGCGCTTGATTCGTTCCCGCCTGACTGATGCCTTCAATTTCTATTAGGCGCTCTTGAATCACTTAGTTGGTTCGCACTGGTTCTACGCATATCCAATAACCCGTGGAGAGGTGTCAATATGGAAGACCAGATCTATATCAATCTTCCTGAAGTCCGTAGCATCGCTAAGGAACTCCAGGAATTTAGCGAGGTGCTGACGACCGTCGCTCGTGTGCTCGATTTTCTGATCAATACGCTCAAAACGACCGCCTTTATCGGCTTGGTAGGCGGGCAAGCCGTAACCGTCTATCTTGAGGGCATCAAGCCCAAGATCGAGAAGCAGGCCGCTAAGTGCGCCGAGATGAGCCAGGATGTGAACGCATCAATGGATGCCTTTGAGCGCGGTGATGCTGAGGGGGCGACCAAGTTCTATTAAGGTGTCAGCCTATCTGCAGCCCGGCCACTGTGCGATCCACATGTGGCTGGGTGGCTATATCGCCAGATTTTCGTCCCTCTCTTGCCTCTTGCCGAAGGCGCGCAGCTATGAAACAGGTCTGCCTTGTCTGCGAACGCACATCTGCCGATCATAACCTTTACTGCCAGGATGTGCGTTGTCCCTCTGAGTCCTCGCCGTTGGTCTTAGAGCATGGCGAATTATTGGGTGATATTGAGATTGTGAAGCCGCTGATCATTCAGCGCAGCGCTACCCTCTATGTGGCGCAACGGGCGGGTAAGCTGATCTATTTGAAGGTTGCGCATCCGGGGCAGCACCATATTGATCGCCTCGAACGTGAGGCCAAACTCCTCAATACACTGCGCCTCGAACGTGCTCTAGGTGAGCATCTACCGACGATCCTGCCCCCCACCTTGGATGCCTCGATTGATGCCAAGGACGCTGTTGCCTATGCGAAGATCGTTCTTGGTCGCCACCTGCTCTACTACTCTGTCTTTACCCATATTCCTGGTGAACCACTCTCCGATCTTCTCAAGAAGACCCCTCAACTCTGGATTGCACATGTCGTGCAGATTGCGCTAGGTATGGGCCATGCTCTGACGCTCCTTCAGAGTAAAAGCTACATTCATCTAGCGCTGAGTCCTGCGTCCGTCCTCGTCCACCTCGATCCCCTCCTTTCTAAACCACAGGTACTGTTGGTTGATTTTGGCTTAGCCTATAATACAGATCCATCTCACAATAATGGTACATCTTCTTTTAAACAGTGTTGGTACGATGAATTAGTTTCTCCAGCCTATATGGCTCCTGAGTTGCCGCAACAATTCTCTTCTGCCAGTGATGTCTATGGTCTGGGCCTCACACTCTATGAGATGCTGGTCGGTGAACCAGCCATTCCGGCGCACCAACGCAGCGATGCAGAAATTCGTGCGGCGGTGAGCCAAAAGCGTTTTGTGCCGATGACTCGCCAGGATGATGTCCGACCGATTGCTGATATTGCTATGGCTGCGGTTGATGCACGTTCGATACAGGGGGCAGCGGAATGGACTCAAAAATTGCTTGCCTATGAGAAGAATTTTCCTTTGCAACGACCTAAACGCCGCTTTTCAATAGATCTCATCTTGATGGGCGCTGTGATCATTTTGGGTATTGCCTTCATCATTGCCCTGATCATCTCCTTGAATCCAACCGTGATCTGAAGCCTTGCTGCTCTGGAGCGTTCACTATGTCCCAGTCGGCTCCCAAGCATATTGACCGCCCGCCACGTCTTCAGCCCGAAATTCCTTTTGGTGAAGTGCCTATTCCCAAACCACCTGAGTCATCCCCTGAGGATCGGGGGCGTCTGCTTCAGATTGGCTTGCCCTTGATCTCCATTGTGGGCTATGTGTTGGTGGCCTCCTTTGGTGGTGGGCGCAGTCTGGGGATGCTTATTCCAATGGCGCTCTCGGTAGTAGCCTCAATGACCTTCTCTGTCTATAGTTTTTTGAAGGAGCGCGGCCAACGCGCAGCCGCACTTCAAGCCTATCAAGAGCGTCTCGTTGAACTCTCGCGTGAGATGAAACAGGCCCATGATCAGCAACGCCGCTTCTATAGCTATAACTACCCTGAACCCCAAACAAACCTGCATATTGTTGCCCAAACGAAGGATTTGACTACCCAGACGGGCCAACGCCCGCTGCGTAGCGAGAGTCGCCTCTGGGAACGCCGTACTTCTGATGATGATTTTGCGATGATCCGCTTGGGGATCGGTAGCCGCCCCTCTTCGGTCATCTATACCCTCCAAGAGATTGAACATTTTAACGATCCCCTCGCTCGTGCCGCCATGAAGCTGGCAACCGACTCGCAGGTGGTGCATCAGGTGCCGATCACCTTATCCTTGCGCCCACCAATCAAGGATCTTACCGCTGATGATGAGACGCTTAATGCCGATGAGCAGGAACAGCGTCCCCCAACACCTGCCACCCATGCACTGGCGCTGGCTGGAACACCTGAGTCGGTCTATGCCTGTGTGTGGGCGCTGTTGGCACAGATGGTTGTTTTCCATACGTCGAGCGATACCCGCCTCTATATCTTGGCAACTGATCGCCAACCATGGTCATGGGCGCAAAAATTACCCCATACCCAAGAAGGTGAGGATACAAATTTTATCTTCTTCGTTGATCAACATCAGCCGACCACTCCTGATCAACATGACGATGAAGGTGATGAGTTTGATCGCTATATGGAGTCCTTGCGGCGTCTGCTTGTGCAGCGCAAAATCCGCCTCCAACAGAAGGATGCGGCTGAGGATCAGGGTGATCCGCGCTTGCCCTTCTGCTTGGTGGTAGTTGATCTGCTCGCCGCTACGCTACCCGAACGCCTCAATGCCATCGAGACCGAAGCCGCCATCGCGATTCTGCTGGCCGAAGGGGCTAATTTGGGAGCCACGATCCTCTTCCTAGTGCCCGAACGGGTCAAGGCTCCGAGTGGCTGTCAAGCCTTGATCGAGATTGAGGAGACGACGCTGGTTACCAATACCAAGCGTCCCAATGAGCGCCAACTGACCTTCCGCTATGCCGAAACCGGGGTCAATAGCTTTCGCTACCTCGGTGTTGCGGATCACGTTGCTGATGTTGAGACAATGCGCCAATTGGCCGAAGATCTGCGCCTCTTGATGGTGCGTCAGAGTGCGGGAGCCTATGTACCGCCCGCAGTCTCCTATATGGATCTGGTTGGCTATGGCTCAATTGATGATCTGCGCGATGACGCCTGGAAGCGTTGGCGTGAGGCCAACGAAGCCAAACGCGCCAATTGGTTGCGCGTTTCGTTGGGGCGCATGGCCGGGAATAAGCGCCGCACGCTAGTCTTTTCGGCCAAACGTGATGGTGTCCATGGTATGGTTGCTGGCTCAACTGGATCAGGCAAGTCTGAACTCCTGATTGCACTCATTGCTGGCTTGGCGGTCAATTATGATCCCGAAACGCTCAATTTTGTGCTGGTGGATTATAAAGGCGGGGGGGCCTTTAAGGAGTTTGCCAATCTGCCCCACTGTGTGGATATTATTACCAACTTGGCCGCCGATGGCGTTACCCGTATGTTTACCGCCATCCGCGCCGAAATGAATCGCCGCCAGGAACTCAATACTTCTACTGATACCAAAGATATTGTTGAGTATCGCAAGAAGGGTCTGCATCTTACCCATAAACCCTACCCCTTCCTCTTTATTGTGATTGATGAGTTCGCCGAGATGATCGCGGATCGGGCTGAGTATAAATCCCAGTTAGAAACCATTACCCGCCTCGGTCGCGCTCAGGGGGTCTCGCTCATCTTGGCCGCGCAAAACCCTAGCGGTGTCACCGACCAGATGCGCTCCAATATCAAGTTCCGCATCTGTCTGCGTGTCGAGTCGGGCCAAGAGAGCCGTGAAATGTTGCGCCGCCAGGATGCCGCCTTCTTACCCACCGGCATGCCCGGTCGCGGCTACCTCCAGGTGGGCAATGATGAGATCGAACTGATCCAGATCGCCTATACGGGTGAACCCTACCGCGATCCCAATCGTAGCCGCCCCTTGGTTAAATGGCCAGATCGCCACCCTAATGACGATGCCGGTCAGGATACGGTGGCTCCTGAACTCTATAAACTGATCATCGCTACCCTGAACCAACTGGCAGACAAACAGAAGCGCCCCAAGCAACTTGCCCCCTGGCCCAAAAGTTTGCCCGATCACTTGGCTCTCTCGGATTGGCTCATCTCCGACGATCCTCGTATCAAGACCCTGACGGCTGAACAGTACCTCTCACATGAGGCTGTTCAGCACGTCACGCTGGCCCAACCGCGTGAAGCTAACCTGAGCCTCAATCCGGCACTCACCCACTGGCTCGAAGGGATGCCGGGTTGGGTGGAGGTTGAACACGCCGATGCGGCTACCCGCAAGACCTTCTGGAACTCGTATGCCCTGCGTCCCGTGGTTGGCCTGATTGATAATCCCTATGCGGCCTGTAACATGCCCTTGGTCGTCGATCTGGTGCGTGGCCACACGATCATCTATGGGGCATCAGGATGGGGCAAGAGTACCTTCTTGCGTACCCTTGCGATCAGTCTGGCGGCTAGCCACTCACCCAATTACCTGCACCTCTACTTACTCGATTTGGGTGGGCGGGGCTTTGGGGTACTGCGCAAACTGCCCCACGTAGGAGCGGTGATCACTCCCGATGAAGAGGCGTATGAGGAGCGCGTCAATCAGTTGGTGCGCGAGATTGAGCAATTGATTGATGCCCGTAAGAAGGTCTTGGGGAGTGATGATCTGATCGCCTATAACCAGCGCAATGCCGTTCAGCCACTCCCGGCGATTGTCTTGCTGATTGATAATTTTAGCGAGTTTGTGGCCACCTTCGGTGATACGTCGGATAATGTTGAGAGTCTCTTACAACGCTTTATTGTGGTCTTACGCCAAGCCAAGACCTATGGGGTGCATGTGGTTATCTCGGCGGCTCAGCCTGCCGATGTGCCGAGTGGTGTGACCAGCCTCTTTACCGAACGCATGACGCTGCGCTTGGCCGATAGTACCGAGTATCGCACGATTGTTGGTGGCGCAGTTGAAGAGATCGGATCGGTCGCTGGGCGTGGCTATGTGCGTATTGCTGGCCAACCACTGGCCTTTCAGGTCGCATTGCCGATTACCTCAACCCAGAATAGCGATCAGAGTAATGAGCAGCGCGAACTTGAACGCCTTGCCGAAGCAATGCAGTCACATATCGCCGATCATCCCGCTCGCTACATCCGCCCTCCGCGAGTGGATGGTTTGCCCCGCTCAGTGTTGCTCAAAGAGATCCTGAGTGATAAGTGGCTCAGGAATACCAAACTGACGTTTGCTGAACTCACTGTTAGTACGCGCCAAGCATGGGTGAAGAGCCGCGATCCGCACCATGCCGATTGGTTGCAGGCGGTGATCGGCCTTAGTTCGGGTAATCGCCCACGTCAGATCCACTTTGAGGCCAGTAAGGATGGTGTGCATGGCCTGATTGCGGGTGGCACCGGATCAGGCAAGTCCGAACTCCTCATGTCGCTGGTTGTCAGTCTGGCGTTGCGTTATGCCCCCGATACGCTCAATTTTGTGCTGGTAGACTATAAGGGCGGTGGGGCGTTTAAGCCCTTTGAGAACTTGCCGCATGTGGTGGACATGGTCACGAACCTCAATCGGGCAGCGGTTAAGCGCGTCTTTACGGCGATCCGCGCCGAGATGGAGCGTCGCCAAGCCCTGAATAAAGAGACGGGTACCGAGAATATTATTGCCTACCGGCGCAAAGGTCTACACCTCACGGGTGTACCCTATCCGCATCTCTTCATCATTATTGATGAGTATGCCGAGATGATCCGCGATAATGCCGAGTTCGCCGAGGAGTTGGAGAGTATTACCCGCCTTGGCCGTGCCCAAGGTGTTTATCTCCTCCTCGCGTCGCAACGCCCGATTGGGGTCACTGATCAGATGCGCGCCAACATCAAGTTGCGTATCTGTCTACGTGTCGAACAGGCCGAGACGAGCCGCGAGTTGCTACGCCGACCCGATGCGGCCGCCTTGCCCAATGGCCTGCCCGGTCGCGGCTATCTTCAGGCGGGGAATGAAGGCGTTGAACTGCTCCAGTTTGCCTATACCGGCGAAACGTTTGAATCCGCTCCGCCCACCGCCGAGGGCGAGAAGTTGCGCTTCTACCAGGCCGTGGTACAGATGGCTCAGGGGTTGTTGGGGAGCGCTCCCCGTCCGAGTGCGCCCTGGCCTGCTCCGCTTAGCACCTTCACCTTCGCGGATGTGGTGCCCCTGGATCGGGTTGATCCGCACTTCTTGGCCCTGATGACGAACGATCCTACCCGCGTACCGCTTGTCTTGAGTGCTGCTGTACATGATTGGTACCAAGGGCATGGGCGTTGGGCGGGTGTGGATTGGAGCCAGACGGCTCTACGTGGGGTGGTGGGCTTGGTGGATAACCCATACGCGGCTCGCCTGCTCCCGCTGATCGTTGATCTCAGCCGGGGTCATGCGGTGGTCTTTGGTGCCTCTGGTTGGGGCAAGAGTAGCTTTTTGCGCGCCTTGGCGCTGCACCTTAGCGCTACCCATAGCCCAGCCGAACTACACCTGCATATGCTCGATCTTGGTGGTGGCCGTAGCCTGGAGATGCTCAACCCGCTACCCCATGTGGGTACCTATATCTCCCCTGATGCAACCGGCTATGAGGAGCGCCTCCAGCAACTCTGGCGGCAACTCCAAGAACTAATTGCTGATCGCCAAGCCCTCTTTAGCAATCAGAAGGTGTCGAGTATTGAGGAATATAACCGCAAATGTGCGGGTCAACCCCTGCCTGCTCAGGTGATCCTGATAGATAATGTCGGTGAATTGATCGAGACCTTTGGCGTTACGCGCTCTGAGAAGCGCGATATGGCCGATAATCCACTGGAATCGTTTGTTACCCTGGCTCGCCAGGGGCGCGCTTTTGGGCTGTATATGGTTATCAGCGCGAATCGCCCGCAGCAGATCTCTAGTAAGCTCTACAGTCTCTTTACCGAGCGCTTCACACTGCGGCTGGGCGATAGTAGCGACTATAGTATGGTGGTGGGGGTTGGTGCCGGTGAGGTCGAGGAGATCAATGGGCGTGGCTTGGTGCGGATTGAGGGTCGCCCCCTTACCTTCCAGGTGGCGCTGGTGCCTGGTTCGCTCGATGCCCAAGGGAAGGTGTGCGATGAGTCTGATCAGGTCAGGCAGATTGCCCAACACATGCAAGATCTGATCGCCCAAACCGGGCTGAGCTACCCACAACCCATCCGCATTGATGCTCTGGCCAGTAAACTTGCCTACCGCGACATGTTGGCGCGTTCATGCAAGATTAGCCCGTTGTATGCGCATTTTCTAGCTCAACTGCCTGCGGCTATGCAGCAGCAGTGGCAAACGAATGCTGAACCTGATGCCGCAGATTGGCTGAAGGTGCCGTTGGGTACAGGTTCTGGCAATCGGGATCGTATCTTAACGCTCGAAGCGAAGAAGGATGGTGTTCATGCTCTGATCGCGGGTGGCACCGGATCGGGCAAGTCCGAAGTCTTGATGACCTTCATCACGGGTTTGGCCGTTCACTACAGCCCAGAAGTACTCAACTTTGTGCTCGTGGATTATAAGGGTGGAGGAGCCTTTAAGCCCTTTGAACACCTGCCCCATGTGGTGGATATGGTGACTAACCTGGATAAGTCGGCTGTCCACCGTATGTTTACCGCCATTGATGCCGAGATGCAGCGCCGCCAGCGTCTTAATGCGGAGACCGGCACCAAGGATATTGTCGAGTATCGCAATAAGGGGTATCACCGTAGCCGTGAAGCCTATCCGCATCTCTGCGTTATCATTGATGAATTCTCTGAGATGATTAGCGATAACCCCGATTATCGTATCCAATTAGACAGCATTACCCGTGTGGGACGTGCCCAAGGCGTCAATCTCATCCTCGCCTCACAACGTCCCAAGGGCGTTTCGGATCAGATGCGTGCCAATATCAAGTTGCGTCTCTGCCTGCGCGTAGAGGAACTTGATACCAGCCGCGATATGTTACGCCGCCCCGATGCGGCCTTCTTACCCAATAATCTGCCCGGACGGGGCTATATTCAGGTTGGTAATGAGAACCTTGAACTGATCCAGGTTGCCTATAGTGGTGAGGAGGTGCCTGGAGCGCACTTTGTCAATCTCGATGCGAATCAAGCTCGTCAGGATGAGACGCCGCGCCTCTTCGATGCGGTAGTATCCCTCGCCCATGAACTCAATGCGGGCCGCTTAGTGCCGCGTCCATGGCCAGGTTTCTTACCGGCGGCCTTTAGTCTCGATACGCCGCTCAGTGATGGCAAGAGTACTCAGCGCTACCTTCTGGAACCAGCAATGGCCAATTGGTTGGTCCAGGATACGCCGCGCCTGTGGCCGGGTATTGTCTGGAATGCTCCCGATGCCCCACTGCCCCAGAACAAATCGCGGGCGATGCAACCCATCGTCGGCCTCATGGATCTGCCCAGCGAGGCCACGCAACGCCCCATGCAACTCGATCTTAGTCGTAACCATGTGGCCATCTTTGGCGATGCAGGCACCGGACGCTCAACCTTCCTGCGCACGTTATTGTTGAGCCTCGCCACAACCCATACGCCCGATGAGTTACATGCCTATATCCTCGATCTCGGTGGCCGTGGTTTGCGCAGCCTTGAAGCCTTGCCCCATGCGGGTGCGGTCATTTACTCCGATGAGAACCATTTTGAAGAGCGCTTGCAACGCCTCCTCGACACGCTAGATCGGATCGTACAGACACGCCAGCAACGCATCAGCGAGGCCGGGGTTGATCATCTCTATGCCTATAACGCCCTACATGCTGGCGAACCACTACCGGCTATCTTGGTCGTTATTGACAACATTGCTGAACTCCAAGAGGGCTACGAGAAACTCATCGAAGATGCCCTCATCCCACTGGTACGGCGTTCGCTCAATGCAGGCATCTCTTTTGTGATCAGCGCCAACTTGCCCGCGAATATGCCTCCGCGCCTCTATAACCTCTTCACCGAGCGCATTACCCTACGCCAGAGCAATCTAGATCGCTATATGGATCTGGTCGGGCGCGGGGTTGTTGAGTTCGAGAACCAACCCGGACGCGGCTATATTCGGCGTGGCCAACGCCCAGTCCTTTTTCAGACGGCATTGCCCTTAGGGGTTACGGCGCTCAATACGCCCAGTGGCTCCGATCAGATGCAAGCCCATCTGGTTCAACTCACTACCCACATGCGCGATCTGATCGTGCAGCGTGGCTGGCGTACCAAGCCTGAACCCATTCCCGTTCTGCCAGAGCTACTTCCTTTAGATGAGTTGCTTACTCAGTTACCTGCACCGGGCAGTGGCCAGATTGAGGTAGCATTGGGTCTGAATCGGCATCTTGAACCTGTGAGCCTCGATCTCAAGCGCATCGCTCCCCACATGGCGATTGTTGGCCCGCCGCTCTCTGGGCGTACCACGGCACTCACCACATGGGCACTGGCATTGGCAAGTCGCCATAGTCCCGATCAAGTTCGCATAGTGTTGGTGGATATGCAGCGCAAGTTTATGAACTATGGTGGCCAACAGAGCCTTGCCGACCTACCCCATGTGGTTGCGACGATTACCGAGAAGGAGCAACTGGCCGATCTGGTTGATCGCATTACCGATGAGGCCAAGCGCATGGCAGCGGGCGAGATCGGACACCAACTCTTTGTGCTGATTGATAATTTCGAGGAATTCAGCCAAGATCTGCACACCGCCCAACAACAAGCCCTGGCCAGCCTTGCCCGTCGCCATGGCGCTGATGGTCTGCACTTCATCATTGCGACGGCCCCGGAAACGAGTAGTATGAGTGATCTGCGCAGGCAGATTATGGCTGCTCACCTCGGAATTGGCTTACGTGCCTCCCAGTCGCTCGATGTACTGAGAGTAACCCGTATTCCTGCCGGTTTCAAAGATCGTGAACTGCCGCCGGGTCGTGGCTACCTAGTGCGTTCGGGGGTTCCCCAACTGATCCACCTCGCCTCGGCGACGGCTGTACCTGCCACTGAGGCGGAACTGTCAGAGGATGCGCTGGCCAATGCCGTTGTGACCCGCCTCGATCAATGGGTGGAGCGCATTCAAGCGTCGTACCCCGAACCAGTTGCAGCCTGGAGTGATAGCCGCATCCAAGCAGTGGCATCCCAACAGGTGGAAGATCCGCACATCCAGCGCCAATGGACCTTGCTCCAGCAAGGTGCCCAACGTGAACTCCAAGCCCTACGCAGCGATACCCGTAAACTGGATCTGAACACTCCGCTGCTCGTGGAAGAGTTGCTCCAACTGAATGGACAGCGCTCGCCTGAACGGCTACGGCAGTTGTTACATGAACTCTATCGCCGTGAAAGTAGAGCGCAAGGAATGGATGATTCGCTCATCGATTCTATGCTCGAAACATTTAAGGATGAAGATATCATCCGCGAAGTTGCTCGTATGGTAGAAAGCTCGCAGCCATGAGCATGGACGATTACACCGAACTCCAGATAGACCTCTCGCTGATTGACAAACCCCAACGGGTCAAGATTCTGCGCCGTGTCACGCCGCGTGATCTGGTGCAGGCGATCATGAGCGAGTTCCAAGATATTGCGCATCTGATCCGTGATCCAAGCGCCTACCGTCTGGTGCGCGAACCAGATGGCATTCCCCTAGACGACGAAGATATGCTGCTCAAACAATTGGGTACACAACGGGCATGCCGTCTGGTTGAGGTTGACCCACCACTTCCTCCTACTGCCCAGCCTATGGGGCGGCGCATCTACCTGCGCGAACAAGGCAGTGACCGCATCATGCGTTTAGCATGGCAACCGGCAATTATTGGGCGTTTTGATGACAAGTTACCCAATAACGAACTCATCGCTTGCAACCTGAGCGACTATAGTGTCTCGCGTCGTCATGCCCAGATCCTCACCGAGGGCCAGCAGGTCTTGATCGAGAGCCTTGCACCAAAGAATCCGCTCCACGTCATTAGCCCGAATATGCCCCCGGTGCCGGTCAATGGGCGCTATCCGATCCAACATGGTGATACTATCGAACTTGTGCGTAGCCAGATTAAACTGCAAGTCATCATACTTTAATGTTAAGGAGGTCGTATGCCCAACCTCAACCAGGCCCAGACAATACAAATAGAATATCAGTCTATGCTCCAGATCGCAGATCGTTTTGGAAATAGTGCCATCTCGTATGATGACATGTACCGTCAAATGGTGCGTACTTTTAGTCTTCTTGAACAGGGCGGTTGGATTGGTAAGGGTGCGAATCAGTTTTTCCATGAAATGAATAACGAGATCTTTCCTGCTGTTATGCGCCTGATACAGTCTTTGCATGATGCCCAGCAGGTTACGATTGAGGTGGTACAGATTTTTCAGCAAGCAGAGCAGGAGGCTAAGTCAATATTTGAAGGAGATGGAACGCAAAATAGCGATGTAACAGAAGATGATATTAATTATTTTGATATTATCAGGAACTCAAAAGATGTTTCATTAGAGTTACTCATGCGAGTAATTAATAAATTTAAAGGTGCAAAAACAAGGAATATGTTTAAAAATATTGGACGTGCTCTTAATGATTTATTTGATACCCGAGGGAATGTAAAAAGTATGAATCAAATGTATGATTTTATTTTTGGAGTGGGTAAAAAACAAGGTAAACTCAGCGAAATTCTTGACAGTAAAGCCTTCAAATCTGCTACGTTCGCATTTGATACGATTCTGGGTGTCTTGAATGACGTCCAAAGTAAGAGATACACCAATGATTCGGGTAATATTGATTGGACTAAGACTGTAAGTGTAAACACATTAGATACGGGAATAAACTTAGCGATTGGAAGTACTGGAGCTGGTGCCGTAGCATTACTGGTAAATGCTGGTGTTCAGCTAGGAGGAACCGCAGAGATTGGGTTAATTGATTTCTATAATGGTGCTTTTGCTTCTGATTCCTATCGTGAGATTCTTCAAGATGATGCGAATATGGCCAGAAAAGCGCTAAAAAACGCAGATTTAGGAGAGGTAACGAAATCGGTAGCTGAGTTTGGGTATAATTATTATAAAATGCCACTTGCGTCAATGAAAAATGCTTGGGATTTCGGATATGAAATTCTGAAAAACCCTTCAATGGAGACTTTTAATAATGGAATTCAGGATATGCAGAGAAAACAACAAGATCTTAGTAAGGAGTACCTTGGTTCTATGGGTAATATTCTCTTAAAGAGTGCTAATTTTGTGGATGGCGTTGCAGATCTTAAATATTCAATGGAAAACTTAAGAAATAACACTACTTATTCGACTGTGAATAGTATTGTTCAAATCCTTCCGATTGATAATTCTGTAAAATCAACAGTAAATTCATTTGTTGAACAACAAATAAAACAAAATAATCAGACAACTCATCGTATTACAGAAACATTCAACTTTTCAGATGGCAATTGGCGGACTTGGTTTAAGACTCCATGGTGATGACACGATTGAATATTTGAGAGGAATATATGACAACTGAACCAATGATCATAGATCTTCAATTGAGTGGAGCAGAGATGCTCTATCTTCAGAGCGCACTCAACCTTAATCGCTTCATTGGGGGAAGTAGTGCCGATGTGCAACTCACTGATGAGATTGCCAATATTTGGCGTCTGAATGGGTTGCACGCCCTACGAGCGCGTGGCTTTGTTCAGGATGATCATGCCAACCAGACGCTGGAGATTGATCATACCTTGGGTGGAATGCTCATTGCTTGCCATAGCGCTGAACGTGTCATCTACATAGATCGCCGTATTGGTGGCGAGCAACTGACATCATCGTGTCTCCATATCCATGACGAGGTGGTGGTTATCCATCGGCGTGAACGACCTAGCATTGATCGGTTTATGATGTTTGCCGATCCTCAGGTTATGATTAATCAAATTCTGTTGGAAGTGCCACTGACGAGTGAAGGTGAAGAGTATATTCCGGCAATTTCATTGCCACAGGAGCTATTTGCTACATTGCTGGATGATTTGAGTGCTGGAAACCAAGATGCAGTTCATACAACATTGCTCAAACAGCATGTTGAAATTCCTATAACAGAACAATTTATCCAGGCGCTTACTGGGCCATATATAAATAGTTCTATTATGGGTATTGTTGATAAGAAATCTTCTGGCTCTGCGGGTCAAGCTCGGCAATTAACTTTCATAGATACTTCTCAAGGAATATGGTTAATCGAACGTAATGACCCACATAAGGTTAGTATTGAACGAGTAAATCGTGCTTCGGCACAAGCACGTTTGGTGATGTTGTTGACGTACATTTATGAAGTAAACTGATTTCATAACCATATAACTTCTAAAGGTATTCTATGCAACGCAGGCGCTTTCAGTTTATGCTCTTCATCCTGCTCTTCAGTATCCTCTGGCCGGTGTTGAGCTATGCGCAAACGAGCACTCCGAGTGTGGTGGTGCTGCATACGAGTACGAGCGATCAGGGCATAGACAATGGCTTGTTGGTGCGCAGCTACTTTACCCTGCGCGACATGAATGGTGACCCGATTCTGAAGCGCGATGTCAAGCTGCGCAACGAGGGCACGATCAACCTGATCGGCGACAATCGCTCCGTGCGTGCCGCGATTAGTGAACCCGATGCACCAATTAAGATCGTCTTGCTGCTTGATGCCAGCGGGAGTATGCGCAACAACCTGGATGTTGCCCGTGATGCGGCGCTGCAAGCCTTAGATAGCGCCCCTGAACGGGCACAGTTCTTTATCTACCAGTTCACGACATTGGATGTCAATACACGCTTGGGGAGTGCTGAAAGTTTCTCTAGTAACCGCCAGTTTTGGCGTAGTGAAGTGAGTGCATGGCGTTCTGCCCCTGGGGCGGGCACATGCCTCTACAATGCAGCATTTCAGGCGGTACAGCTCCTGGCCGATTCGGCCCAGCCAGAAGAGCGGCGCGCCGTTATTCTCTTTACCGATGGTGTGGATGAACTCTCCGGTGGCGGCCAGTGTAGTGAGCGTGGAGCTGAGAATGTCATCCTACGCGCCAAGGATAAGGGTATTCCGATCTACACGATAGGCTTGTGTGCCTCGCAGAGTTGCCGCTCGATTGATGAAGCGGTGCTCTCGCGTATGGCGCGTGATACAAATGGAGCCGCTGTTGTCGGTGTGGCGGATCAGTTGAAAGACCGCTTCAGCGAGATCATGCAGATCTTGGATAGTCAGTGGGTGGCGAAGGCTACGCTCTACCCGCGCAGTGGGCCAAATACGGCTGCGCTCCAGGTACAGGTGGAGGGGAGCGATCAGACCATTCTGGGTACCTTTGTGGTGAAGGCGGATTTTGACTACTACCCGCCACCCACGTTTAAGCCGGTTGCTTCCTACGACAACGCAGCGGATCAGTATACCCTCAATCTTGATCCCAGTAATATCCAGGCTCTAGGTGGTGTCACCCTGATGATCAAGGATATGGATGCTGGAACCCAGCAGAATAAGCTGAATTTGGCGCTCGATCAACTCCAAAGCGCAATCCCGATCCCGACCACGAGTTTTCAGTCCGGGCATCAGTATTGTTTCCAGATCCAAGCTACGAATCGTGACGGGCAAGCCTTCCAGTTGGGGCCGCAGGAGGTCGAGAACGGAGCCGATCCGACTATCTTGGCATCAACCTGCGTCAAGTATGAACCGAGCCTTCAGGTTGTAGTTGATTCGGTGACACCCAACTGGGAGGCGAAGAAACTGCTCATTCAACTGGTGATGCGTGGCTTGGGTCAGCATCCTCTCCCTTTTCAACTAAGTATTACCACCAATTCGGGGAAGAATGTCATTAATCTCCCCGGTATTGTGCCTGATTCTCAAGCGCAAATTCTGATTGATATACCACCTGACCTCTATCGAGCCGGGGCACAGGATGAGTTTATGCTCAAGTTGCGTACCGAGGCGAATGGACAGCCGTTAGATACCGAATATTCTTTTAAGATTACGCCAAAACCCGGACTGAATCCGATCTGGCTGTGGCTGATCGGAGTTGTCCTCTTGGCAGTTGTCGGTATCTTGGGATGGCGTGGCTATCTCATGTGGCGCACCCGCCAGCCAACTGCCCTGCCTGGCCCGCGTGTCTATACTGAGCTAACCGGACGCGTTAATGGATCGCATGCTTCACCTCCGCTCCAATCCGGCCAACGCACCAAGCAGGTGCGAGTGCGAGTACTCAAAACCAAAGACCCGACCCAAAAACTTGATGTGCTCGTTGACACCTTCCCATTCATCATCGGACGGAGCGAGAAGAAGGGGATTAACCTCCCGATCCTTGGCGATACTGATATTTCGCGCACTCACTTGCAGATTCGTTTGCAAGGGGCTGATGTCACCGTGATTGATCTGAATAGTGCCAACGGCACATTCATCACTGGCAGGCAGCTTCAGCCTAATCAAGCCGAGGTTCTTCGTACTACGACCCAGGTGCAACTTGGCCCCAATACGGTGATCGAGATCAGCATGATGTGAGGGAAGTTAGAATCACGAAGGCCGCCCTGGGCTACCCAGGGCGGCCTTCGTGATTCTCGTTACTTCCACGTTCCAACAAAGATGTCGCCACCAGTGGCGGGAATACCACCACCACCCCGTACTGGGTTGCCGCCGCCATCACGAACGGTAAAGGTGACCGCGTGGTCAGGCAGCCCACACAGCGAGGCATTATTGCCGCCATCGAACGAGGCACCCAGGTTCATGCCATCAATCGTGAGGCGCCAACCAGCGGCACTTACATTGCGTATCTGCATCGAGATACAGCCAGGTCGCTCGTTATGGTTGATTAATCCGACGAAGAGGCGTGAGGGCTGCGGGGTAGGCGGTATTCTCGTTGGTGTGGGGGTTGCGGTGAGGATGGCAATCGATTCGCGGGCATTTTCAACACACTCCTGGGCACTGCTCGATTCGGGATCAATTGCTAGTGCCTGCTGGCAGTAGCTAATCGCTTGCTCGCGCAGGCGTACCTTCTCAGGTGTGCTGTCGCCGCCCTTGCTATAGCTTAACCCAGTGTTAACCAGTGCCTGGACGTAGCGTTGCCCCACCCCAGGGAAGTTGGGATCGAGATCATAGAGTTCGGCAAAGAGACCCTGCAAGCGCTGGGCCTCGGCTTGACGCGCTGCCGCCTCCATACCCTCCGCAATCCCATTAAAGTTATCTTGGGCTACCGCAGCATCAACATAGGCGCGGGCTTGGTTGTGGCTATTCTCGATGCTCTGGTAGAGCAGGCTGTCATTCGGAAGACTGGACAGGCCGCTGATGAACTTATCCAGGCTCAAAATAACCTGGGTCACATCTCCCTGTGAGGATTCGACGAGCGCCATTCCCCACTCTTGATAGGCACGTGCCAACTCCTCATGAACGGCGCGACTCTCACTATAGGTGGCAGTGACACGGCGCAGGAGTTGAACCGCCCGTTCGTAGTTGCCTTCACGCAACTTGCTGCGCGCCTCTTGGACTTCGGGGATACTATCAATCGCCACTTCGGTTGGCTGGGCAGGGGTTGCGGTTGCTTCCAGCGTTGGGGTTACGATTGCCAGCGGTGTGACAGTGGGTAGTGCAGCGGCACTATCGGTACCTGTTGCACAGCCGACCAAGAGGGCTGATATGGTGATCAGTATGCAGAGATGGGTGATCAGTTTCACGCTCGTGACTCCTTAATCCTGATTCCTTTTGGTACTAGGTAGAGACGGCCCAGCGGGCCGTCTTCTAGGGATTGATCTTAGGGTGTTTCGGATGATTCCGAAGGTGGCGGCTCCGCCGGGGGATCTGGCTCCACCGGGGGATCTGGCTCCACCGGGGGATCTGGCTCCACCGGGGGATCTGGCTTCGCTGTAGGTTCTGGCACCGCTGTGGGCGGCTCCGTTGTAGGTTCTGGCACCGCTGTGGGCGGCTCCGTTGTAGGTTCTGGTCCCGCTGTGGGCGGCCCAACAGTTGCCGTTTCCCCTGGTCTTGGCGTTTTACTAGGTGTTGCAGAGGGTCGCGGCGTATTGGTGGGCGATGGTGGATTATTATTAGACGGTGGTGGATTATTATTAGATGGTGGTGGATTATTATTAGATGGTGGGCGAGCCGTAGGTGTATGAGTTGCTGGCGCTGTCGCTGTACTGATGGGATTGGCACCAGGAATAACCGAAGTATGAGTAGCAGAGGCAACCGGCATCTCAGTGGCCGCAATGACGCCGGTTGTTGCCGGAGTTCCTGGCCCCTGCGTGCCGGGTGTACGGGTGATGCGGATGATGGGTGTCCTCGTGGGCGTTGGGGTGGGTGTATTGGTAGGCGTGGGACTCGGCTCAACCGAGGGTGCCAACGTAGAGGTTGCGCCCATGTGTGGGGTTGAAGTTGCCGGACCAACGGGAGTACCATTCACGATCAACGGAGTAAGTGTGGGAACGAGCGTACCCGAATCTCCACCGACTTGACCAAGCGAGTAGAAGAGTGCTAAGCCACCCAAGCCCAAGGCGACTAGGCCAGCGATGGCTAACATAATCATACTTAATGGGAGACGTGTCTGTGGAGCGATGGCAGGAAGGCACGCGACCACCAGGGCCGTGACATTATCGCTCGATCCAGCAACCAGGGCTTGTTCAGCCAACTGAGCCGCCGCATCTTCAGCCGAATGGTTGCGGACAAGGCTGGCAATGCGTTGTTCGTCCAGAACCTTACTCACCCCATCGGTACAGAGGACGAGGCTATCGCCGGGATTGAGGCGGGTTGTGGTCTGGAAATCTGGTAAGCGCCGAAAATCGAGCGCATCACCGAGCGCATGGGTCAGGCGTTCGGCCTGCGGTGCAGCATAGGCTTCACTCTCACTCGACACCTGCCCTTCGCGGAGCAGTTGCTGCGCGTAGGTATGGTCGCGGGTCAGCAGTTCAATGGTGCCACTGGCGCGCACCACATAGGCACGGCTATCACCAACATGCACGAGGGCAACCTCGGCCCCTGTCGTTGTTGGTGTAATACCCGCCGCAACCAGAGTTGTGCCACTGGCCTGATAGCTGGCCTTACTTGCGCGGAGGTTCGCAAGTTCTGCGGCGGTTGTGCGCAGTGCCTGATAGAGTTGATCCGGCCCCACCCCAGCCCGCGCACTGAGGATCACGGACTGCATCTGGGCAACTGCATCGCTACTAAAGCGTTTGCCATCAATCCCACCACCCATACCATCGGCAACCACGGCCAGAACCGCATCGTCAATATCATTAGCGATGACCGAGTCTTCGTTCTGTTTGCGGCGGCCTTGTTGCGAATGATGGGCATATTCAAGGCGAACCGGGTTGGCGGTAGGCTTGGGTTGTGCTGTGCGGCTCGGCGCTGACATGGGGTTGTCGCCTTTCAGACCTGCATCATGGGTTCAGATTACGATGATGGGGTTGAGGTTGGGACTATGGTTGGCGTCGGAGTTGGCGATGGTATGGGGGTATTGGTTGGAATTGAAATAGTTGATGTGGGAGTAGTTGCGGTTATGCTTCCACCCATGGTAAGCCAGACCGTAAGCACTACGGCCAGTAATAAACATCCAGCCGCAATAGCAGCAATGATGAAGTTTTTACGCTCCGGCTTATGATGGGTTGTTATGCGTGCTTCGGGCGTATGCTGGAGTGCCTGAATCAACTGGCGCAAGTTTGAACGTTCGCTCGGATCTTGCGCAATCGCAGCATCAATCAGGGTGGCGAGTTGTGGAGAGATCGTGGACACCTGTTCGCGGATAGGTGGCAATGGGTAGGGAATATTGGTGATCGCATCAGTGCCAGGGTGCGGCAAGCGCCCAACCAAGCATTCATAGATGACCACACCTAACCCATAGACATCCACTAAGGGGCCATGTGAACCGGGTTTTTCCTGCAAGCGCTCAGGGGGCAAGTAGGTTCTGCGCCCATAGACTTGGGTTCGGCGCGGCTTACCGGGCATATCAGCTACCGCGAGATCAATGAGTACACAATCTGGCAGATCGCCTTTATGTAGATTGATCGGGTGGCGGAAGGTGATATTGCTCGGATGGATATCGTGATGAATAAGCCCCGCTTTGGTATGCAGATGTTCGAGCGCCTCGGCCACCTGAAGCGCGATCTGCACGGTCATAGCGGGAGGAAGTGGGCGACGTCCGTTACGTTCTAGGACATGCTTGAGCGTGCCACCGGGCATATACTCAATGGCAATATAGGGCAGATGAACAATCTGGCCCTGATTTGTCCTGAAATCAGCAGACCAGCGACCCTTCGGCCCTTTATGATGTGCAGTACTCGTGTCGCCACGCGGATCGGAGAAGAGCTTAATGATGCGAGGATGCTGAACTTTGGGATCGATAATGTAGTTGTGCTCATCACGTAGACCATCCTCTGAACCAGGAGTTGCCAGCTTGATGACACAGATTCGCTCACGCTCGATCAATTCTTGTGAGGCGGTATTGGCATCAATATGGCGTTGAATCTCGGCGAGAGGTGTGGCGGGTTGGTGAGATACGCGGGCCACATAGACATGGGCTTGGCCATCACGTCCAACCAGTTTGATCATCTCAAACTTGCCTAATAATGCACCCGCTTCAAGCGGGGTAATGGTGTTGGTGGTTGTGCTCATAGGATTAGCTGTGGCTCTCTACCCGCAGTTTCACCTGCGGACTCAGCCAAAAAACATCCCCAGATTGAAGCTGGACGCGCTCGTTGGCTTTGAGTGGACGACGTTCTTCACCCAGGAAAGTTCCGTTTTCTGTCTCAAGTGGGACTAACTCGAGACCATTCACAAGGCGCTCAAGCGTGGCATGGGTACGTGAAACCAACGAATTGTTGATCGGAATGTGCGGATGATGGTTGCGTGCTGGGCGACCAAGATCATAGTGACGCTGACCTTGGAGATCGTGGGTGGTGCGATCTGCCCCCTCAAGAATATGGAGTGTCCAGCGCTTACTACTCGTACCTCCAGAGTTTAAGCGGGCAGTCTTTTCATCATCTTCAAGGCGCTTGGTGGCCTCATCATCATCGTTGAGA
This sequence comes from Candidatus Oscillochloris fontis, assembly GCF_004138135.1. Taxonomy (GTDB): domain Bacteria; phylum Chloroflexota; class Chloroflexia; order Chloroflexales; family Chloroflexaceae; genus Oscillochloris; species Oscillochloris fontis. The sequence goes on along the minus strand of NZ_RYFD01000018.1, from coordinate 12,854 downwards.
ACTTGTGTTTGGCGTGGATCAGGCTCACTGTGGCGGGTGGTTGGCTCCTCCTCTGCGACGGGGGGCGGGGGAATATAGACCGGTTTCGTGGGCACTTTTGAGGAACCCGTGCTGTGTCTGTTCCTAACGACCATAATGCTCACGACAGCCAAGACAACAATCACCACAAGCAGGAGCAACACCCACCAATAATCGGCCCAGTTTGGCCCTGGTGCCTCCAGCACAGTCACCGTGATCGGTTCGCTACGGCTCTGCATCCCACGCTCATCGGTGATGGCTGCGACGAGACTATGCTCACCGGGTGGGAATTGCTTGAGGAAGGTATGCACGGTTGAGTCTAAGGTATGCGCATAGCCATTACTGGCCAATGTTGATTCACCAATCGGGTAGTTATCGAGCAGGTATTGCACTTTGGTAATCGGAGCTTGGGCGATCTGCTCGTTCACCGTCAGAATGACCTCACCTTGCCAGCTCGTTGTGCTGGCAGTGACACTGACACTAGGGGCAACGGCTGGGTTCTCGAAGGTGTATTCACCCAGAGTACCATCGGCCTCAACCTGAATCGTTGCCGTTCCAGCCGGAACATTGCCAGCATTGGCCGTAATCACCCACTGTTCGCCGCGTTGAAGGACAGCATCAAATTGAGCATCAATCAGGGCACGGGTTTGGATGCTGGGTAGTTCACTACCAATATCAATCAGGGTGCCATTCAGTTCGAGTGCAAGATCATCAAGTGCGGTAGTGGCCGCCGGAAAGGTAGTGTAGCTACTCTCTGAACCGAAGCTAAAGATCAGCACCTTGATCGGGGCGTTATTTGCACGGGCGAGATCGATCTCTTCGCGGATCTGATTCATTGCCGAGGACTCAATGCCGCCTGAGGCAAAGATGACCAGCACCCGGGGGCGCACTTCGCCGGTGACAAGCTGAGCAATCCCGTTGCGGATGCCTTCATAGAGTGGGTATTCGGCATCAGGGTTGGCACCGCGTAATGGAAGTGGCTCAAAGATCAGATCAGGATTGCCTCGATTGAGTGTATTGACAATCGCCTGGAGGTCATTGGTGAGCGGGTGGGGTAAACGTACCGATTCGCTCACCGTAACGAGGCTGACATAATTGGTACTGGCTTGGAGTTGGCTTACCAGATCCTGCACCAGCGGGAGCATATTCTGGAAGCGGGTGGTGTAGGGGGCGCCCTGATCGCTCATACGCGCACTCAGGTCGGTGACAATTGCGACATTGATCGGAATGCGCTTGCGTTCAACTCCACTGACCGTGAGGGGCTTATTCGCACTCTGCACACGAAACTGCGGTGCGCTGGTTGTTGGTTGGCCATTTGCCAAGGTGTAATCTACCGTGATCTCGATCTGCGGCGCACGGCTGGTGTCAACCTTCATCACGCGCAGGCTGCTTTGGCTTTGGGCATGCAGATAATATGGCGAGGTGATGAAGCTGAGTAGCATCCATGCGACAATGAACAGGAGGATATAGGGGTGGGTGCGGAACGGCAGAGTTCGGTGCATGGGCATAGAGACCTCAGTGCAGGCAACAGATATGATCACGAGACCGACGGATGTAGGCTGTGTATGCTGTCAAGTAGGATCTTGTGCAGGCTTTGCGAATTGATGGTACTAATTTGAAGCTGATCACTCGTATGTGGAAGAATCAGCCATGCTTCATGATTAGTACCGGTTATGATGCCAAACATCTGCTGTTGTACGATCTGTAATGCTTGGATTTGCAGCAGGCTGATGTTAGCTTGAGTATGGGCATGGGTGAACATCTTCGTGAATAGGGGGGCAATCGTGTCCACCCTATCGGGTTCGGCCTGGAGTGCCGCAAAGTCGCTATGGCTGAGGTAGCCAACCGCCTCGGTTTCAACCTGATCGGGGAGACTCAGGGTGTGAATAATGCGTTGGGCGAGCAGATCAGTGGATACCAGTACATTGATGTGGTAATCGCTATTGATCATCGCAACTTCGAGCACCAGATCTTGGCCGATCATGCAGGTGACGCCCTGCGCGGGCGCACCTGGGGCGCTCATGATGAATTGGATCACCACCTTGGGGAAGGTGATGGCGAGGGTAATGGCGATCAGGCGCTCGTCGAGGTGGTAGTTCTGCTGCTCGGTATTCCACACCAGCCATCCCGCAGCCTCTAATTCAGCTTTGCCGCGTTCCAGCAAGGCACTACGGTCGCTGGGATCAGCACTAAAGGGTGATTCCAACCCAATGGTGTCGCTTATCTCGAATAACGTGAGCATCACGCCGAGTTGCGCCTTGCTGAGGATGAGCGGATAGGTGATGGTTGGTGGGTTGGGCATAGAACTATTTACCTGTTAATTTTTTCGTAAACCAATTCAATGCAGTTTGTGCTTGAGCAATATTACCGAGTTGTATTCCTGCATAATTTGATCCTGCTGCCGTGATGACATCACCGAAATCCAATCTTCCATGGGATAGCTCTGACATTAAGAATTTATTATTCCAATAGGCTAATCCAGATACCTGACCTGTGAGCGGGTTATCGGTAGAACTCCATTCGCGATTTAAATAGTCATAGCCCGGCCCAATTTCATAGTAGGTGTGCATAAATCCTGCCGCGTCGTGGAAGGCAGAATGGTAACTAACAGATGACTCACCGGTAGGTATTGCCAGATCACCTGGCCCTGGCATACCTCCAGTTGGGTTGAGCATTGCCCCAAATACGGCATCAACCCCTAAGGTGTCACCAACGACTTGACCGAAACGCAGATGATCGCGGCTACCCATATAGTTTGCCTGGGCGATACCAAGCCCAAGTTTTCCGGCCTCAATATTAGATGTAAAAGGATTTATGCTTAATAATTTGTTAAATTTAGGATCTATAGGCATCAATTCCTCAATATTTTTACCTAATTTATTGGATCGTTCTTGGGCTTGAGATTGAAGTTGGATAAACTTCTGATACTGTTGATCAACCTCGGAGCGGCTCATTCCACGTAGCTCGGCGATAATGTTGAGTGCCTGTTCTTTATTGCTCTCAGAAGGATTTCGGCGTAGTACCTCCATCGCCCACCTTAGGCGCGGATCACCCTCGCCGCTCCATGTCCTCCCGATCATGTTGCTCATGTAGGCGTCATTAAAGACCTTCTCAGGGTGATATGCTGTGTCAATTGGTGTCACTGTTGGTGGGGTTGGGGTTGCTTCGGATTCAGATTGCAATAGATGGGCGGCATCTTCCTCGGCAGCCCGAAAGAGCGCGATGACCTCTTGGGTTACGCTCTCGCCATGGGTGAGGGCTTGTTGTAGACGATCAAGCGCGGGGAAGACTTCAGTGTCCATCTCGCGGAAGAAGGCAGCGGCACCTTTGCCGATCCAGCCGCCTTGTTCGAGGGGCTGATAGGTATGTTTCAGGGTACGTTGTAGCTCAGTACATGCATCGGATTGGGATCGGAAGCGACGGGCTATATCCTGGAGTTGCTCATAGTTGACCTGAATTGCATCCTGGATCGCTGTCATGGTTGCTCCGCTACACATGCATGGTGTTGGCTATGCCCGTATATCTGCTGCTGTTATGGGTAAATAATAGTACTCATATGTCAATATAGCATACAGCCCCATGATACTCAAGATCACCTACTGGTTATTTTGGCGACATTTTTTACCTTCCCAAGTCGCATTTCGTCATTATGAATACATCTGATAGTGGTTGTTGCATTTGCTCAGTATCATCGCATCCACCGCTGGCGTAGCATGATCAACCCGTTCCGTTGGTAGACGAGCCATTCGATGACGAGGACGATTAGCGCGGCTAATGCCAGCCAGCGCCAGATCTCTTGCTTTCCGTCACGGTCGCGGGCGGCGGTGCTTTCGGCACCGCTGGTCTGTGGGATGAGGAGATCGCTTTGGGGACGAATCAGCGACTCTTGGCGATCAGCATTGACTGCGTAGTTGCGTTGGTTGACGATGCTGCCGTCGCGCCATTCTTCTATCTGGTAGACTCCGAGCATGTCGGTGTCGGCGTAGATGGCTTGTTGTTCACGGATCTGGATGGCTGCGTTTCCCGAACTGACCTGGCTGCTGTCGGGGCGGGTGATGCGTACCTCGTTGATGCTGGGGTCTAGCGGGAGAACGAGGGGTTGTCCGGGGTTGAGTTGTGCGCCGCTGCCACCGGGGGCGAGGTATTCGATCAGGTTGGAGAGGAGCAGCGGGAAGGCGATCTGGAGGGGGAGATCGGAGTTGTGGAGGTCAAAGGCGAGTACCGCGATGCGCCGTCCGTCACGTTCGCCTACCATGAGCATGGGTGCGCCGTCGCTGCTGACGAGGACGCGCGCCCAACTGCCGGGGATGATGCGGGCGGCTTTGAGGACGCTCACGTCGCTTAGGCTGACGTTCTGGAGCACTGGATCGCCGCTGCTCACCGCTCGTAGGCTGGGGAAGTCAATCTGCCCCGTGACCGAGAAGTAGTCGGTGCTGCGTAGTGGCCCGATGAAGAGGAGGTTGCCCGCTGGTAGGTTCGTAGGTATCTCGCCGTCAATGATGCTGAGGGGTAGTTCGCCTTCATCGCTGCTGCTGAGGTTGATGTTGGGTAGCAGTGCGAGGCCGGTCTCAAGGAAGTGGTTGCCGCTGCTGATCAGGCGTACATCGAGTTGTTCGCCGAGGGTGCTGACGGCAAATGCGCGATCATCGGCGGGGAGGAGGTCGTCACCGGCGAGGCGCGCCTCAACGAGTTGTACCGTTGGCGGAACTTCAACCACGATGCTCTGGCTCTGGGTGGGGTCGGGGGCTAGGTTCAGGTTGTAGGCGTTGAAGATCGCGCCATCTAGGTAGAGATCGAGGCGGCGTTCGATGGGTTGGCTACCGTAGTTGCTCACCTGCACGAAGAGGGTCTGGGTATTTTGGCCGGGTTGTAGCGCGATGCCGCTGATGCCGACATTTTCGCTGCTGTTGCCAATCGGGAAGTAGCTCACCCGCGCTGGGACGCGGATGTCGCTGGGAAGGGTGAGGTTGCCGTCGGAGATGATCGCGACTTCGCTCTGTTCGTCACGCGCTGCGAGGGCGGCGGCGAGGGTGAGTGCCTGTGAGAGATCGCTGCCACCGCCGTTGGCGAGGGTTACTTGTTCGATGCTGGCCCGTAGTTCGCGCCGGTCGCTGCTGGCGGCGGCGGGTACTTCCAGGGTGCCGCCTACCAGAATGAGGGTGGCGCGCCCCCCGTCGGGGAGTTGGTCAATCAGTTGGATCGCGGTCGCCTTGGCCGCAGCGAGGCGCGAGGGTGGGGTGTCGCGGGCGGCCATACTTGCCGAGCGGTCCAGGATGATGATCAGGTTGCGCCCACTGATGCCCTGGGTGGCGAAGAAGGGTCGCGCTAGGGCGAAGACGAGTAGGAACATGAGTAGGAGTTGCAGCAGCAACAGCAGGTTGTAGCGCAGTTTTTGCCACGGGGCGTTAGCCTCGACATCGCGGATGACCTGACGCCACAAGAAGGTGGAGGAGACGGTGCGTTCCTCGCGGCGTAGCTTGAGGAGGTACATGGCCACGATGATCGGGCCGATGATGGCGGCGGCGAGGAGCGCGAGCGGGCTGATCAGCGACATGCGGGGCCTTTCTAGCGTACCACCCGGCGACTGCGTAACTGGCTGATCACCAACTCCTCTACGGGGAGGGCGGTATCAATCGGGATATAGGCTATGTTGCGCCCGTTACAGTAGCTCTCGATCTCGCGCTGCCATGTGGCGAGGTTGGCGCAGTAGCGTTCGAGGAGGCCGCTGTCAGCGCTGATCTCCAGGCTTGGCCCATCTTCGGTATCATTCAGTTTGAATTCGCCCTCTAGCTGCGGGTCGATCTCCTGGGGAGCCAGGATGTGCATCACGGTCACCTCAAAGGGGCGGGCGGAGAGCGCGGCGAGCGCCTCGCGCCAGTTGGGATCGAGCAGATCGGAGCAGAGTAGGAGCGGGCCGGGGTTGCGCACGTTCATGACATACTGGCGGCAGCGTTGGGCGAGTTGGGTTGTGCCACCGGCCTGGAGTTGCTGGAGAAAGGCGAAGAGCGGGATGGCTCCGCGCTTGCCGCGTACTCCGCTGAGGCTCTGCGGGGTGCCGCCGGTGCCAAAGGTACTCACGCTGACTCGGTCGAGGTTGCTCAGGGCGATATAGCCGAGTGCGGCGGCGAGTTGCTGGGCGTAGCGCAGTTTGTTGGGTTCGCCCCAGTTCATGCTCGCACTAGTGTCAATCAGCATGTGCAGGTTGAGTTCCTCTTCGGCGACGAAGAGCTTGAGGTAGAAGCGTTCGGCGCGGGCGTAGAGGTTCCAATCAATCTGGCGGATGTCGTCGCCGGAGGCGTAGGGGCGGAAGTCGGCAAATTCGACCGAGGCACCCCGACGCGGGCTGCGCCGTTCGCCCTGAAGATCGCCGCGCATCGCCCGGCGTGTCAGCAGGCTGAGGCGATCCAGTTTGCGCAAGAAGGAGGGATCGAGCACTTACTCCTCCTTCACCGCCTCCAAAACCCCCTTCACCACCTCGTCGGGGGCAATGCCCTCGGCCTGGGCCTCGAAGTTGAGCACAACGCGGTGGCGTAGCGTGGGCAGCGCCGCCGCCTTGAGGTCGGCGAAGGCCACATTGAGCCGCCCATCGAGCATGGCCATGATCTTGGCGGCCAGGATGATCCCCTGCATCCCACGCGGTGAGGCACCGTAGCGCACATATTGACGGGTGACTGCGGGGGCGTCTTTGCTGTCGGGGTGGGTGGCGGTGATCAGGCGCGCCGCGTAGTTCAGCACGTGGCTGGCGATGGGCACGGTGCGGGCGAGTTCTTGCATCTCGACGATCATCGCCCCATTGGCGACCTTGCGCGTCTGGGGGGTACGCGCCCCGGTGGTGCGCTGGGCGATCTCGACCAACTCGGCTGCACTGGGGAAGGTGACATTCACCTTGAAGAAGAAGCGATCCAGTTGGGCTTCGGGTAGCGGGTAGGTGCCTTCCATCTCCAACGGGTTTTGGGTGGCCAGCACGAAGAAGGGCTGATCGAGCTTGTGGATCGTCTTGGCGACCGAGACCGTGCGCTCCTGCATGGCTTCAAGCAGCGCACTCTGGGTCTTGGGGGTTGCACGGTTAATCTCGTCGGCGAGCACGAGGTTGGCAAAGATCGGCCCCGGCTCAAAGCGGAACGCCTTACGGCCCTGGGCATCTTCGCTAATCAGGGTGGTACCGATAATATCGGCGGGCATGAGGTCGGGCGTAAACTGAATGCGCGAGAAGCGGCAATCAATCACATCGGCCAGCGTGCGCACCAGGGTCGTCTTGGCCAGACCGGGTACACCTTCAAGCAGTGCATTGCCACCCGCCAGCAGCGTCACAATCACCTGGCGGATGAGGTCGCGCTGGCCAACGATCACATTCCCGACTTCAGCCTCGATCAGCGCGGCGCGTTTACGGAACTCGTCGGGGCTGATGAGGGGGATTTCGCGGGGCGGGTTAGTCATGGGCGCTCCGTTGTATCATGGCCCTCACCCCCCTTGCCCCCCTCTCCCGTTCGCTACGCGAACAGGCGAGGGGGGAATACGCTCCGGGATACTTGAGAGCGTGCCCCCCTCGCCTGTGGGCGCAGCCCACGGGAGAGGGGTTGGGGGTGAGGGCCGTTCGGCGGCAAACTGTCAAGTGACTACTGCATCAAAACTTGGATTCTAGATGTATTATGAACAATTGCCTCACTGGCTCGGTTCAAGTTGAGAGAAATAGCGGCGCACAAAATCCTTCAGGTGGGGCGGGATGTAACCGCGATCCAGGGCTTCGCTGGCGGTCTGGGAATATTCCGGGTAGATCTGCTCGTAGGGAACCGTGACCGGCCCGGTGGCACCGGGCTGATTGTTCTGCCCCGGCTGGGTCTGCACCTGGCCACCTTCGCCGGTTTGACCGGGCACAAAGTCGGGGTTGCCGGTTGGGTTATTGGGGTTGAAGGGCTGGTAGACCATTCCGGCACTGCCCTGCCCCTGCCCAGACTGATTGGATTGGCCGTCTTGTCCGTCCTGGCCTGTCTGACCGGATTGTCCCTGCTGACCAGTCTGCCCCTGTTGGCCAGTCTGTCCTTGTTGTCCCTGTTGTCCGTCTTGTCCAGTCTGGCCCTGCTGCCCCTGTTGTCCGTCCTGTCCAGTCTGGCCCTGCTGCCCCTGCTGACCCTGCTGGCCTGTCTGAGCGGTAGACTGACTCGGCGTTCCCGCCGTCGCTTGGCGCGCCTCTTGGAGTTGGGCCAAGGTCTGCTCGGTGGCCTGCTGGTTGGCCAGATCCTGTTGGGCTTGTTGGACACTCTGGGCGGCCTGCTGAAGACTCTGGGTAGCCGCTTGGGTATCGCCACTGCGTAGAGCGCTTGCGGCATCAGCAAGCTGCTGCGCGGTCTGCGGATCACTACTGGCCAATTGGTTGGCCTGTTGCTGCAACTGATCAGCGAGTTGCTGGCGCTCCTCGGCGCTCATCTGGGCCAGTTGGTCGGCAAGTTGTTGCAGATCCTGAGCAGCCTGATCGAGACTCGGATCTTGACTGGGTTGGCGTCCAGAGAGCGTCTCTAGGTTGCGCGCCATCTGCTCAAGTGCGGCACGTTGTTCATCGGCGTTGGGGTCAAGCTCTTGTTGCAGGCGCGCCTCACTCGCCGACAACTCAGCCAGCGCCTCCTCGCGGTCGCCGGGATTCTGGGCCAGCGCCTCACGCAGTTGTTCCAACTCTTGTTCTAGGCGTTCGCGGTCGGCGGGGCTAAGTTCGCTATTCTGGGCAATCTGTTCTTCAAGTTCAGCCAATTGCTGATCAACCTGTTGCAGTGCGGCCTGGGTAGCTTGGCGTTGGGCAAGCACAGCATCCTGCGGATTAGGCAAGAAGAGCAGCGTCAGTGCGAATGCCAGCGGGAACACGCCGCCCAGCAACCAAGCGCGATCCAGCCGCCATGGGATTTGGGCGGGCTGAAGCGACTGGGCGACGGTATGGGCATTGGCCTGCTGCATGAGGCTCGTGGGGTCAGATGCTTGCTGCTGGTGCAACTCAACTGCCGTCGCGAGGCGTTCGCGCAGATCGAGGATCTGATCGAGGCGCTGGGCGACACGGCGGGGGGGCTGGGGGCGCAGAAGCGCCACGCCGAGGGTACAGAGGAGCCAGAGGGGCAACGGCGTGAGCACCCAGAGGCGCAGGTGGGCAATCGGGAAGAATCGCCCAAGCAGAGCGACGAGCAGCATCGCCAGGGTTGCGATCCAGAAGGTACGGCTAATCAACCAGAGCGCATCGGTGAGCCGCAGCCGCCAGCCGAGTGGTGCGAGGTGGTGCTGGAGCGAATCTTCAGCGTGGCGCGATGGGTGAGCCACGGGCTATTCTTCCTTCCGCCAGACATGTTTCTCGACCACTTGGCGTGCCAAGTTGCCTTGTTCCCAGACCTCAACCACGCGCTGGCTGACAATCGTGACCGTATTGCGCACCAGATCGTTCTGGGGGGCGGCGAGTGTACTAGTTGGCGGACGCACCGTGGGAGTACTGGCAGCATCAGCGCGGCGGCGCAGCCACGCGACCCCAACCTCAGCGGCGACGGTAGCGAGGCTAACCGCGAGCACCTTGCCCACCTGTTTGATCTGGGCAACCGGCACATGTTGACCGGCGATCACAATCGCTGTGGTGTCAGTTCGGGCCAGTGCATCGGGCTGAAGCGGCCCACCACACGCACCGCAGTAGCGGTTGTCTAACGGATTACCGTGCTGACATGCCGGGCAGATACGCTCAACCATGGAAGAACTCCTCGTGAGTAGGGGTAAACCTAGGTAGAGTATAGCATTCTCCGGGGGGATGCTGCAACAGATTCTGCGGGGCAGGCAGGGCATGGGCGAGATACGCACACCCCACACCCCGACTGGCTACGCCGGGGGTGAGTTGGTATGATATGATGCGCTGGCCTATGCGGTATGGGCGGGGAAGCGGCTACCCAATACCGGACAACACCCGTAAGGTGACTGAGATCGCCGAAATACTCCTGCTTCAGGATGGCCAGTATCAACTCAACCCGATCTACCGCTTTCAGCAGACCGGGCAAGATGAACGGGGGAAGATCCAGGGCGAGTTTGTGAGTCGGCCACTCAGCCCACGCATGGCGCAACGCATGGCAAGTCAGGGGTTTCAGATTCCACCTGAGATTATTCCAGATAGTGCATGATGCGAGTGTGTGGATCGCGCAGCATCATCGCCACACTCGTGTAGCCTAGCGACACCAATAACGTGGGCAGCGGCATAGCTCATTCCTCCCAACTATAGACGGGTGGGCACTGCCGATTAGCAAGCGCGGCCTCATCGAAGAAGAGCGGGCTTGGCACGGCATAGGTACGGATCTCATCCTCAGTGAGCACCCGCCCGACATTGCACTGCGCCGCTGCCAGCCAATCGTCTAGCTCGACTGGCCAGAGGCGGGCGGTGCCGTCATTAGATGCGGTAAGGATGCGTGTGCCATCTGGGCTGAAGGCCGCACTATTGACACTGCCAGTATGTCCTCGTAGGGCTTGGACTTGATACGGGCGCGCCACGACGGCGGCTTGCAATGGGCTACGACTACTTGGGTTGTCGGAAGAGTGGATGGCTTCGATGGCTAGGAGGAGGGCACGTTCTGTCTCGCCCTGGGTGAGTTGGCTGTTCGCTTCAGCGGCGAGGCGGCGCGATTCGGCAATGCGGCTCTGTTCTTCAGCCCGCTCGCGTTCGGCAACAGCGGTAGCCTCACGCTGCTGGGCGACCCAACCGAACCAACTCGCAACCCCCGCCAGCGCGATAAAGAGCACCGCAGCAAAGACGACCCATTGGAAGCGGCGGCGGAGTTGTTGGATGGCCCGCTGCTGCTCAGCATCGCGTTGGTGGAGGCTCTGGGTGTAGAACTCCGCTGCATCATCCTCGCGCAAGACCGAATCATCCTGGGCGGCGAGGCTCTCCGCTTCGGCTAACCGCACCCCAGTGAGGAGGTAGTCACTATGCTGTTGCTGGTCACGCCACTCTGCCACTGCCAAGCGGAACCGGGCGCGCTTCTGGAGCGTGGCGCGTTGGGCGGCTATTTCGTCCTGGAGGCGTTGCCAGTTGTGGATCAGACTCTCGTGGATGATGTCCACCACCTCCACATCCCGCCCATCGCGGTGTTCCAGATCCTTGCTCAGCAGGCGGGCATGCACCAACTCGTCAATCAGTTCCTGGCGGGTAGGATCACCCCCAACAAGTACGGTGCGTGTCTGACGGCGGCGCACATCACGGCGGGCATCATCATCGAGGGAGACATCCACCAGGGCGATGAAGATCTGGAGGATCATCTGCTGCGCAGCGGGTGGGCGGGGTTGACAGAACTGCTCGGCCCGATCCCGAATCGCGTCGGTCAGGGTGTGGTAAGCAGCCAGTTTCAGCGCGCCGCGCCGCCAGAGATCTTCGAGGCTCACTTGGAGCAGCGGCAGGTAGGCCGCATCGGGTATCGGGTGCCGCATCGGCAGCCAGGCGCTCAAGCAGGGCTTGCTCAAAGCGCTTCTGGTGTGCCAACGGGTCGGACAGGCTCTGGATCGGGCGTTGGATAGCCGCACGCAGTTCCACCTCGGTCATAGTGCGCAGTTCCAGCCCCGCCTTCACCTGCGCAAAAAGCGTGGAGATCGCAAAGACCTCCGGCAGATAATCGGAGCGCACCGTGATCAGGATATGGGTACGGATAGCGTGGAAGGGCGGCACATCCACGAGCAGACGGAAGAGCGCCTCGCGCTGCTCGGCTTCAGCTTGGGTAAAGACCTCCTCAAACTGATCAATCACCAGCAGATTGAGGTGATCGGGGGGTGTCTGGCTGGCTAGGAAGGTATAGAACGAGTGGGGCAACGCCGAGCGATCAATCGTATTGTTTCGGAGCCATGCTACACAGGTATCTGTATCGAGGAGATAGCGAATACTCATAGGGTGGGAGGTTCTTGCTTCGAGAGTCGTTCCGCAACCAACACCTCAAGCGTTGGTTCACCCGGAGACTGCTTCCAGGCACCAAATGAATTCCAGAATGACCTACGGTCGTCTGAATCTTCAGCAGACCGGTTGGGATCACACATAAAGGTCTCCATATCGGTACGGAGCGCACGGCTTACGGCCTCTAAGAGCAATAACTGCTCACGAGTTGTCAGGCGGGGAATCCTGATGAGGATGTCTTCAATCGTCATGGCGTACCTCCTTGTAATCTTCATTGTACCATCGGCATCTTGCTGATGGAGAAGGGAGGTACGTAGGAGTGTATGCCTTACCAGCCACCGCGCCGCATTTCCGCTCAGCGTGACAATGCCCTTTACCCCAAGTGTGAGCAGTTACCAGAAACGTAGCATTGCAAGAAGCCCCTAAGTTGGCTATGCTATAGGAGAGAGACGCTCCACACCGTATGGCAGGTAAACTGAGGAGGTGTCCGATGGTAACAGCATATCAACGTAAGCAGCAGATTATTCAATTACTCGATACCCTCCCTGAAGATCGCCTAGAGGAAGTGATTGATTTTGTGGAGTTTTTGCACACAAAACATACATCACCACAACCAGCATATGTTCCCATTGCTCTTGGCGGTCTCTGGTTAGGTATCTCTGCCGATGCGGAGGATATTGCCGAAGTACGACATGAGATCTGGGGAGCATTTGGAGATCGTGAACTATGAGCCGCTATGTTAGCGACACCCACGCATTACACTGGTATTTGAAGAACAATCCGAAGCTATCGAATTCAGTTCATGCGCTATTTCAGGCTGCAGACACAGGTATATACCAGATAGTAATCCCAGGGATTGTTCTCGTTGAGTTTATTAGTCCGTAAATTAAGACCTCTTGTGTTCTATCGCCACGTCACTTAGACTGGTGGCATGAAAAAACAGCACCTCACC
>NZ_RYFD01000079.1 GCF_004138135.1 Candidatus Oscillochloris fontis | reverse complement strand
ACTCGTGCGATGCCATCGCAGGTCGCTCCCATCTCGCTACGCTCTGATGCGCTCCCGTCAGCCCCACGCCCAACGCCAGCCTTCAGGTGCGCCGCTGGCCGCGTTCCCGTGATCTGATTGATGTTTGCCTAGAAAAAGAGCCAGACATGGCACCCAGGTTCAGGCCGCGCCAGCGGCGTCACCTGCGAGGCGATGTTGGGCCATGCTGTTGGTGACGAAGGGTTGCGTCTGCTCCCGGCACTGCGGACAAAAGCGGTCTTCCGCTTCTTCCTGACATGTCTCGTTGGTACGGCATGGAAGGGTGGGCACGGCATGGGCTCGGCCCATCCTCTGGCCTAGTTTTTTGGCACGGCGCTATTGCGGCGATCTGATAGTACCCGAACGGCAGTCCGCAGGGACGACGTTGGTCGGTTGGCACGGCGTTGGTGTCGCGATCTGATGCACCACCCATGGCATGCATCGCTGGCATGGGTGTTCTCCCGGCGGCTCCCCTGGCACGGCCCTGCTCGTGCGGAAACGGGCATGCGATCCATCGAACCATCCCTACCTCGGTGGTCGGGGCGTGAGAGGTGGGCACAGCGCCCTCCCGGCTGCACCCCTGGCACGGCATCCCTCGTGCGGAACCGGGGATGGGATCCATCCAACACGTCATGTCTCGGTGGTTGGGGCGTCATCATGGGGACGGCACCCGCTCGGTTGCTCCCCTGCGCAGGGCACGGCTCATCCGGGATCGGGGATGCGATCCATCGAACACGCCCTACCTCGGTGGTCGGGGCGTGATAGGTGGGGACGGCACCCGCTCGGCGGCTCCCCTGGTCCTGCATCCCTCGTGCGGAACCGGGGATGTGATCGCTCCCCAACGCCCTTCATCTCCCGGTTGATCCCCTGGCACGGCACGGCTTGTCCAGAGTCGGGCATGCGATCCATCCCCAATGGTGCATCGCCCGGACGCCTCAGCACCATGGGCATGCCCCATCGCTGCGGGCAGAGACGGCCCAACGTGTATTGGGTAGAATAAGTACGACCTCTATCCCGATCCTGGGATCGAGTAGAGGTCGTAGAAGCCGCTTACGAACGTGCTTCTTCAGGATGTGGAGCTGCCTGCGCCCACGGCGGCGTTCCTCCATGATAGAGGACATCAGGATCAATGTCCGCGCCATTGGGCCAGGTAAGGGTGCCACCATCGACCGTAACTGTGGGAAAAAAGGTTGGATCGGTGCGCACCGGCTCGAAGATAGGGCCCGTCGCAATATAGGGTGTGAGATCAATCTCACGCTGTTCGCCATTGGTAAATACGACGCGGATACGCGGCGTTTCCAGTGGCTCAGCCGATTGGACACGGATGAGGTGTGGCATCGGAGTTTCCCTCCTTACGTGAGCGGGACGATAGGAATGAGCGGCTGCGCCTGACGCGCTAACTCCCAATTCGTTATCAGTTCGGTACGATGGAGTTCTTCCCATTCTTGCACCAGCCGCAGTGCCCGCCGTGAAAGCTGTCCCTCATAGAGATCGCCCGATCCGATCAGAATCAGCGCTTCTTGTCCGCCATAGGTGGCATGGAAATGGGGTGGCTGATGATCGTTGTAGTACATCCAGATCACAATGCCAAAAAAGGTGCTAATCCGTGGCATAGACGATCCTAATTCTCCTCAACTCCGAACGGGGATATTTCCCGCGCTTCGACTTGTACCCGTAGTATAGCATAGCCCTGTCCGGTAGCAGTTTTTCAGGTTGAGGCTGCCGCCCAACGCTACGCCTCAATTGCGCCGCTGGCAGGCTTCCCGTGATCCGCGTGAAGCTTGCCCAAGAAGGACATTCCCAGAATCCCCCCAGTTCGCAGGCCGCGCCAGCGGCGTCACCTGCGAGGCGATGTTGGGCCATACCAGGGATGACGAAGGGTTGCCTGCGCTCCCGGCATTGCGGACAAAAACGGTCTTCCACACCTTCCTGGCATGTCCCGCTGGTACGGCATGGAAGGGTGGGTACGGCGCTCGTGCGGCGATTCCTGCGTGCCTCTCTGGTCTGGCACGCCCTTCAGCACGGCACCCGCTCGGCTGATCCTCTGGGTACGGCATCGCTCGTGCGGCAACGGGGATGCGATCCATCCACCATGCCAGACATCGGGGGGAGGAGCGAGATCATGGGTACGGCGTTCTCCCGGCTGCTCCCCTGGCAGGGCATCGCTCGTGCGGCAACGGGGATGCGATCCATCCACCATGCCAGACATCGGGGGGAGGAGCGAGATCATGGGCACGGCGTCCTCCCGGCTGCTCTTCTGGCACGGCATCACGCGTGCGGAACCGGGGATGCGATCCATCGAACCATCCATACCTCGGTGGTAGGGATGGGAGCATGGGCACGGCGTCCTCCCGGCGGCACCCCTGGCACGGTACGGCTTGTGCGGAACCGGGGATGCGATCCATCCACCATGCCAGACATCGGGGGGAGGGGCGAGATCATGGGTACGGCGTCCGCCCGGCTGCTCCCCTGGGTACGGCATCGCTCATGCGGAACCGGGGAGGCGATCCACCCACCATCCCATGCCTCGGTGGTCGGGGCGTGCTTGGTGGGCACGGTGTCCGCTCGGCGGCTCCCCTGGGTACGGCACGGCTCATCCAGAACCGGGGATGCGATCCACCCACCATATCTGCCCACCCACCATATCTGCCGACTGATCCCCTGGGCACGGCACTGCTTGTCCAGAATCGGCCATGCGATCCATCCCCAATGGTTCATGACCCGGACGCATCAGCATGGTTGGTATGCCCCATC
Source organism: Candidatus Oscillochloris fontis (assembly GCF_004138135.1). Lineage (GTDB taxonomy): Bacteria > Chloroflexota > Chloroflexia > Chloroflexales > Chloroflexaceae > Oscillochloris > Oscillochloris fontis. The sequence continues at coordinate 6,773 of NZ_RYFD01000079.1, read as the reverse complement.
GCTGCGGGCAGGGCCGGCCCAACGCCTGCCTTCAGGTGCGCCGCTGGCAACGTTCCGTGATTCCCATGAAGTTTGCCCTCTCAGGAAATATCCAGAATGCACCCGGTTCGCGGGCCGCGCCAGCGGCGTCACCTGCGAGGCGATGTTGGGCCGGGGGTTGTCGGATAGACGGGCGATCAAACGATGCATAGATAATAAAAATAACTATAAGTTTACATGTTTTTTAACATCTCGAAAGTCTGGGGCTTGCGCATATAGTTTCTGAAATTCTTTACTCGCTTGACTCTTTTTCCCGGTGGCTTCGTACGATACGGCACGCCAATAGAGTGCCTCATTGAGCAAATCAGGATCGCGATCTTTCTTCTTCTTTAACGCCTCAGTAAATAACGCGATTGCTACGTCATGTAACCCCTTCTCCTGTAGCGCACGACCGCGCAGAATAGTAATCTCTAGCGTAATATCATCAGTAATAGTTACTTTTTCAGCACGAGCAATTATCCCATCCCACACACCAGCTTCAGCATAGAGATCGCATAACGACAAGGTAAGAGCCGGCTCATCTACCATATCATCAAGTTCTTCCAGGATGCCTATAGCTTCTGCGAGACGCCCTTGTTGCTGATAAAGTTCAGCAAGCAATAGTGCCGCACCAAGACCATCAATTGGCACCGTCACTTGAATCTCATTTGTAATATCAATTTTCATCATTGCACTTGTGATGTATTTTTGCATCATTGGAGTTGGAAATTCTACATCACAAGAAACAACCAATTCCAATTGATTAATAGCATCGTTAGTGCGTTCCGGATATTGAGATAAGAGCAGTCCTGCTAAAATACCAGCCCCCACATCTTTTGGGGAAGCTTCGAGAAAATGACGTAGTGCATCATCACGCTTACCTTCCTGAAACGCAGTTATCGCTTTGTAAAATGCCTTTTCGTACCCCGGTGCAAACATTCCTGGAGAAGGTGCTTTCGGAACACTAATAGCTCGCTGTTGTAATGGAGGGGATGCTTTGCGGGATGAAATGGCCTGCACACCACCGAGTTTTTGCGAATGGCTAATACCCGTTCCTGGAATACTGGTTGTAAGGCGCGTACCACGAGGACCAGTACTTATACGGGCACCCTTCACGCCCGTACTCATGCCAATACCGCTCTTGCTGATATTCAGACGGACGTGCTTACCAAGTCGGATGCTTTTACTGAAGCGAAAACTCATCGTATCCTCCCCATTCGAGCCTGATGCAACTATATCATCAAAATCCAGATATCATTAAAGAAAAACCTCGTATCTTTCGCGGTAACTGCTCTATGCTTGTGACAAGCACTATGGCCAGGTATCGCTACAACATGGGACCCTTGCCATACTCCTTAAGTTTCTTGTTTAAAGCATCTCGGCGTGCGCTACTCTTTGGTTCCTCAACAAAGTAGAACAGTAAAAGCGTCTCTAGCACTTCTAATGTCCATTCTGCTTCACCTAACTCGACCTCTACAATCTCGCCAGTGTTAGTGTCTTTCATAGGATGCGCTGCGAAGTTTCCTATTTGACGAATTGAATCCAGATCTTTCGCTAGATGCTTAGGTAGCTTATTACTCTTTATGAGCTTATCAACCTCGGAAAACAAGGTCTTTTCTGTAATTCCCTCCTGCTCACGGATTAAATTTTGAAGACATCTTCTACTCAATGCAGCACTCGCCTTAGCTGATACAGATAGTGTATCGTGAGCTTCACGAAAATCCACAGCAAACTTCTCTGGTATCTCGATAGGAATTTGCTTAACAGGAAACTTGGGAAATAACAGGGTAGTAGAAATAATTTTTCGCTCCTCCGCCCCTAGATCGCCCTCTATTTCGTTAAGCCACATTATTGGTTTTTTACAATCTGGACACCGATGCGATGTAATAGAGTACTTTTTGGCAAGATCATCTGTAGTTGTATTATCGCTTTTTGATGGCACCCTACGGTAGGGATGGAAGCTTGAAAACTTTGGAAACGAATGATCCGCATTAACCCCATCTAAACTGAATAATATCCCACAATACGGACAGTTCATACTCTACTTCTCCTTTTCTATCTTAGTGTACTGACAGCCCAGACAATAGTAGCATACTCATTTATATATTACAAGTTGAATAGAACACTGCTTAATATTTAGCAGTTTCGTTTCGGGTTGAGGACGGCCCAACGCCAGCCTTCAGGTGCGCCGCTGGCAGGTTTGCTTGATCAGAACGACGTTCAGCACATGACAATGGTATAAAAAGCACCCAGTTTTGGGCCGCGCCAGCGGCGTCACCTGCGAGGCGATGTTGGGCCGGGGATTGAATGGACGACGCGTGATCGGTAAGACGACAAACAAGACAGGTGGTATCGACGGTCTATATCTTAATCTTTTTAACTATTTCTTAAGAGCTATTACCTTGGCCAGACCTCTTCCTATGAATTTTTCCGATAGGTCTACTACGCCCTGATTGATTAGGTTGTTAACAACTGCATAGCTATGATTGATTTCGTAGCCCTGCTTTGCCAATACTGATGTAATGAAGTGCTTCAACCCTACATATGATTCTGGATCTTCACTTATTAAACCCTCGTATTCTGATAGTTTCATCACCAACTCACTCTCTGTGATTATCCGAAATTGATGTTGGTTTGCTGTTTTCTGTTCGTCAGACACACGAATATCGCGTACTTCTTGAATGACTTCTGTACTAATGTTACTTGCGAGGAATTTACCCGCGAATTCTATAAAACGCTCTATTGTATATATATAAAAAACCTTTTGAGTTGATGATTGAAATTCTTGTATCAGTTGGGGCTGTGGACTGATCTTTCTACCATGAGACTCTAACCACCAGTCTTCTTTTTTATCGTCCGAGACAAAAATTATACTACTGTCCGTAGTCTTTGCTCTTTCTATCATTTCCTTCCAGATAATTAGATCGCCATATATTCTGTAGTTGTCATTCGAAGAAGCCTTTTCTTTTGCGTCAATATAACCAGGGGGTACTTTTTTATCATGACGTGCCTTTCCTTCATTATATATCTCCTCTAATTGAGTTTCGATAAATCCTTCTCCAACTTTATTCTCAAATAAGACTCCTATTTCCTTAAGAATCTCATCTCTTACTAGACGACTCATTAATAACTGCTTATTTTGTTCAAGTTCACGAATAGCATTGTCAGATACGCTGCGCATTTGTATTAGAGTTGCATTTTCAATAAAGGGATGCTGTCTGTCAGTTGCTAAAATTGCTACTATTTCTTGTATCTTCTTCACAGTTTTATCATATTCACTAATTTGCTTGCCAAGAACATCTAAGCGATTATCAAAGAATTCATGCGCTACTTTACGAGGCATCCAAATTCTAGTTTCCAAACCTTTCATTAAACCCAATAAAGTAGAACGGGTTTCTTCTGAATATCGATAAAGATGAAGTAGTACATTTGTATCAAATACAAATGTGCTTTCATGCCACATTTTTTCTAAGGCTTCTTCTGTAAGTTGAAAATAACCTGGAAATAGACTCTTCATCTTAATCCCTCCTGCGAACTGCTATACAAACTCTTAAGCAGACTTGAATATAACACAACTTGGTAACTTTATTTGCATCGCCATGCCCGGCATAGGCATTTAGAACTGAGGACGGCCCAACGCCAGCCTTCAGGTGCGCCGCTGGCAGGTTCCCGTGATCCGCGTGAAGCTTGCCCAAGAAGGCAATTCCCAGAATGCACCTGGTTCGCAGGCCGCGCCAGCGGCGTCACCTGCGAGGCAATGTTGGGCCGTGTGAGGAAAGCTATAGAGTGACATGTTAATACAGGTGATTTCATTTTTTTACTACTTATCCCCCTATTCTTAATAGTAAATTCTTTATAACAATCGTAATATTATTCTTAATCCAATCTCTTATATCTAATACTCTCGTCCCAAACATCATATTACTTATTGATAACAGAAAAAGTATCACAAGTAAGAACAAAAAGCCCGTACTGATATAGCGAGGAAGCGAATCGCTCACATCTGGTAATCCCCAAGGGAAAGTAAAGAATGTTGCTACACAAACGCTTACAAATAGTATCCAATAGATTGCATTCGAGAATAGGCTGCCTATCCTATCAGAACGCTGAGCGATCCTATCTTTTCGGGCGGTTTCGTTCCGCAAGCTTTCATTCAAGCGTTCCATCAATTCAGCAGACTTCTGATAAGCTGCTTCAAGATCTTCTTGTTTTGCTTGCAATACTTTTTCCTGCTCAGCCTTTTGTTCTCTAAGAATATTATTTCTGATAAACTCCAAAATCTCATCAACAGTCCCTTCAGTAAACGCTTCTTCGATTCCTAATGTTTGGTCGGCGATAGCCCGAAAAACATTAATATCATATCGGAGCGTAAAGTACTGTTCGTCTGAGATTTTTCCTGCTAATTTAAGTTTTTCTATCTCTGAATAATAAGCTCGAATAAGCCGATCCGAGGGTTGAATTGCTGCATAGCAGTCAGCTATAATCCTCTTACGAGGAAGATCAGGTGAAGCATTTGGCTGCTTAAGCCAAACAATATTGGTCATAGCTTGATCTGTTTGACATGAAGGAATAATATCTGATTGAATGTCCCGATAAAACAGTTCTCGTGATATTCGATTTAGGCGCTGATTAGTTGTCACAAATATAGCAGTACAATCCTCGTAATAAAATGACTGTTTTCCTCTACGAAGGCGCATAATAGCCGAAATAGAATCTACGTCGCGCTTTAGTGCACGAGGATTGCGGTACGCCTCATTATGATATGATGTTATACCATATTTCTCATCAGGTTGATTCAGTACTCTCTCAAGTTCCAACTCATCGATCACATATTCATGCTCTGCATAATCAGGATTCTTGATAACCTCAATACCCAGAGTTTTCATGTCCCTTTCGAGATTAGATATATAGAGTAATATATCGCTTGAAGTTGAGCGCTGGGAGATAAAATAAAGCATAGTTGCACCATGTACATCCCTGAGATCACCGTTTTCTATCTTTTGCCTACAACCATAAAGTACACCTCTAATTTCTTCTAGTGTGTGTTCAAAACAGTAAAGCTTAGCATCGACATTTTGAAGAAGTTTTAAAAGTTCAAGAGCAGGTGCCTGACGCGCCTCTCCCGCATGCCCTATAGCAAATAGAATAAATGTAGTATCAAAATACACAGCAGTATCTCGAAATTTGACAGGGCTTTGATTACTATCGGGAAGAAATACAGCGTTAGCGATCATGTTTCCGTAAACAACATTTTCTACAAACCGGAAGAAGGGTGATTTCGTTTCCTGCAAGTAAGAAATAAAGGCTGCCACTAAATACTTAGACTCATTTGACGGATATTCAACATGAGGAACCACAGAATTTGACGCCTTAGCGCTAACAATAGCGATTTGATTTTCCTCGATATAAGCCGATAATGCACTTTCAGCATCAGATGTTGACAAAATTCTATCGTATCTTTCTTTGCAAAAACTACACATCAACTCGATAACCTTGTCGTATTGCTCTATCAGTTGTATTTGTATATTTTCAAAATTCAATTCCTCAATCTTATCATGGTTTTTATAGTAGACCCCGCGCTCACGACGCACATACTTTGCTCGACTAACCCTCTTAAGAATGGCAATGATCACGTTTTGGGGTAGATCTAGACCAAAACTCTCTTTTAGCGATTTTTGTATCTCAGGAGTTGAAATAACATCCTCCGAATGATTCTTTATACATTGGGCAACTATCGGTACAAAGTTCTCAATGTAATCCTTCTTTAGAATATCCGCATTAGCTTTCAAGATTGCGAGGCTGACTAGGGTTGAAGCTTTCATGTTCTCACTCCTTTGTCGTTATGCAAGGATGTCAACACTCAAGCTTATAGTATATCAGATTCCGTAAAGTTAATAACAAGTAAAATCATCTCTTGTTTTGTGGTGCTTATGGGTTGATGAGCCACTGTAGTCAATGCACGGCCCAACGCCAGCCTTCAGGTGCGCCGCTGGCAGTTTTTCTTGATCGGAACGAAGTTCGACCCACAAGAACATGCGTAGAAAGCACCCAGGTTCGGGCCGCGCCAGCGGCGTCACCTGCGAGGCGATGTTGGGCGGGGGGCTGACTCGTTGACGGGCAATGAAGGTCGCAGACTCGCAGACGGGCATCGCAGGTTGCAGACTCGGGCGATGGCAATGAAGGTCGCAGACTCGTTGACGGGCATTGCGGTCGCAGACTCGTTGACGGGCATTGCGGTCGCAGACTCGCTGACGGGCATCGCAGGTCGCAGACTCGCTGACGGGCATTGCGGTCGCAGACTCGCTGACGGGCAGTGAAGGTCGCAGACTCGCTGACGGGCATCGAAGGTCGCAGACTCGTGCGATGGCAATGAAGGTTGCAGACTCGTGCGATGGCAATAAAGGTTGCAGACTCGTGCGATGGCAATGAAGGTCGCAGACTCGTGCGATAGCATCGCAGGTCGCAGACTCGTTGACGGGCATCACAGGTCGCTCCCATCTCGCTACGCCCACGCCCTGATGCGCTCCCGTCAGCTCCACGCCCAACGCCAGCCTTCAGGTGCGCCGCTGGCAACTTCCCGTGATCCGAACGAAGTTTGCCCACCAGGAAATACCCAGAATGCACCCAGTTCCCAGGCCGCGCCAGCGGCGTCACCTGCGAGGCGATGTTGGGCGCGGGGCTGACGGGCAATGAAGGTCGCAGACTCGCTGACGGGCAATGAAGGTCGCAGACTCGCTGACGGGCAATGAAGGTCG
>NZ_RYFD01000017.1 GCF_004138135.1 Candidatus Oscillochloris fontis | reverse complement strand
ATCGCTGCGGTTACGGCGTATTGGGCGAATCAGCCTGCCCCACAATTACTGCCTGCTGGGGGGGCGTGAACGGATACGTGTAGTCTGCGCGATGTACACGCTCCACATCAGCCATAATGGCACCTTTCAGCAGGTGACTGATCTTAGCTTGATCAGTGACTATGTGGCCGATCCACAGACGTTGCTGTGGCTCGACCTTGAGGCACCCGATGAGGCCGAGGTGCAACTGCTCTCCGCTGAGTTTGGTTTTCATCCCTTAGCCATCGAAGATGCGGTGCGCGATCACGAGCGCCCTAAGGTGGATAGTTATGAGAACTACTACCTGCTGATCTTCTATTCGGCGCGCTATGTGGCTGGAGATGATCTCAAACTGCACCTGCTCAACTTGAACCTCTTTGTTGGCCCGAACTATCTGGTGACCATCCGGCGTGGCCCGATCAGTGAGGTGCAGGCCACGCTGGATCTCTGGCGCACCTCCAATACGCCGATTGGCCAGAATGTGCCCCGTTTGCTCCACGCGCTGCTCGATATGATTGTGGATAACTACTTCACCTTGATGGATCAGGTCGTGGATCGAGTTGAAGAGCTTGAGGATACGATTTTTAGCCGTTTCCGTACCGAAGCTATTCAGGACATCTTTCAACTCAAGAAGGATCTGTTGCTCCTGCGGCGGGTGGTTGCACCTGAGCGCGATGTGCTGAATGTGCTCTTGCGTCAAGAGATGATTGCCCTGCGTGGCCCAGAGATGGCCTATATGCAGGATGTCTATGACCATCTGGTGCGAGTGACGGATAGTATTGATACCTACCGCGATCTGCTCTCGAGTGCGCTGGATAGCTATCTCTCGCTTCAGTCCAATCAACTCAACCAATTGGTGAAGGTGCTGACGCTCGCCTCGATCATCCTGATGGCATGTTCACTGGTGGCGGGCATCTATGGCATGAACTTCGCCCATATGCCGGAACTTGCGTGGCCTTGGGGCTACCCCTTTGCGCTGGCGCTGATGCTCTCCATTGGGTTGACGCTGGGCCTCTTTTTTAAGAGCCGCAGATGGTGGTGAGGTTTGTTCACCCCGAGTTATCCGATTTCTACTCGCAGGCTCTCTTCTGTCTTTCTGTCGTTGGGGTGAGCGTATTATCATCCCTACAGGGTTCTTACTCTCTGCTCGCCTAAGGGGAAACCATGTCTGCACAAGACATTAAAGAGGGAATACAATACGCGCTCGCGTTCGCAACCGCTGGGGCCGGGACATCCTTTAGCATCAAGTCATTCATCCCATTACCGGCGATTGATGCGGTTCCTCAAGCGCTGATCATCAAGACGATGGCCCATCAGCTTGGGCAGGTCTATGGCTATAGCAACCTCAAGGGGTTGACGATCTTTACGGGGATTCTGACTGGTTCGGGGAGTGGGATGAAGGTGGCTTCTGAGTTGGCCTCGCTCGTGCCGATTGCGGGGGCTAGTGCGAATGCGGCGACCTCCTTCGCGCTGCATATGACGACCGGGATTAGCCTGATTATCGTCTTTGAGTTGTTGCAGCAGAAGGTGATCTCGACTGAGTATATTCGCAATACGACCACCAGCGACATCACGTTCCTCCTCGGTCTGGCCTCCCAGGTTTTGGCCGATGTTCTCCGTGGCAACGATGGGATCGAGTCGACGCTGACGGCGGTTGCGAAGTTTAAGGTGCCGAGCACCCCCACCGCGTAGTGGATCTGTGGCTCGATGGCCAGCCGCTAGGGCCGGAGTCGGCACTGGAACTGTGGCGTCCGGCTGAACTTGCCTGTGTGCCCCCATCCGGGGCCACGCTCCAACTCTGGTTGGCAGAGGTGGCCCTGCTGCCCTTCTTACGCCCTGGCGATCCGACCTGGCGCTGGGTGGTGCCACCCCAAACGAGTGTCGGGGTGCTGGCGCTGCGGGTGTGCGCGACGTGGCCCAGCGGCGCAACCGAGATGCAGTCGGTGGCGCTCTGGGTGCGCTCGTCAGCCCTGGATTCCGCGCAGTATCAGGCACTGCTCGCCGATCTCGACGTACTTGGCCCGCGCCTCCTGCTGGCGCTGCGCGGGGCGCTCCTGCCTACCGCGTGGCTCCCCGCCACTGCCCCGCTCACTCCCGCCGAGGATCTGGCTACCCTACTCGGCGCGGATCTGGATCGTTTCTGTCTCGCGGCTGAACGTCTGCTGCAACGGCCCCCCGATCATCTCCGCCCGCAAGTGCGGCGCAGCGATCCGGGTCGCATGCGCGATTTTTCGCGCCTGGATCGCCTGCCGCCAGAGGGGTTGCTCGAACCACAGCCACAGACGAGTTTCGATTCGTTGGAGAACCGCCTGCTCAAGCAGACCCTCACCCGCCTTGCGCACCGGATCAGCCAGTCGCTCATCTATCCCGGTCTGCCCGGCGCGGCACGGCACGCACTCGAAGCGGCGCATACGCGCATCCAGCACCTGCGTGCCAGCCCCGTGCTGGGCATGGTCGGCCCGCGCACCCAGGTGTCTGGCCCGACCACGCGGATGCAGCGTGACCCCGATCTGCGCCGGGTGTGGCAGATGTGGCGGCACCTCCAGCAGCATCCCCTGGTGGCGTGGGATGCCGCGACGCTGGCGTTACCCATTCAACGTCTGGATCTGCTCTATGAGCGCTGGTGTGCGCTGCGGGTCGCCCTGGCGCTGCTCGAACTCCCCGTCTTGCAAGCAGTTGCCCAAAACCTGCTCCAACCTACGCAGGATGATTGGGGCGTGGTCTTGACCGAGGGTGGCAGCTTGGTTCAGTTGGAACATGGCGCGTACCGCCTCAACCTGCGCTACCAGCCGCGCTACACCCCTGGCGGGCATGATCTCGGCTCCCTGGATCGCCACACCCGCATCCCCGACTTAGCGCTGGAGATCACCTGCGCACACGCGGCCCCCCACGTGATCATCCTCGACGCCAAATACCGCCGCGATCCACATGGTGGGCTACCCGAAGCTGCATTGGCCGATGCCTACAGCTATCTGGGCAGCATCGGCACCCCCGCTGGGCAGCGTGTCGTCCACGCGGTGGCACTGCTCTACCCCGGCCAGGGGGCAGCGGAGATCTACCCGAATGGAATCGCACTCATCCCGTTGCGCCCCGATCTGATCCATGACCTCAGCCCCTGGTTGGCGCAGAGCATGGGTGTCTAGTTTTTGTTCTGTTTTGGTGGCTTTGCCGCCAAAACAGAACAAAAAAAGATCTGCGGGGGAGGCGTAGCCCCTACGGGATGATCGGGGAACCCGACAAGATTTGTGGTACAATAACCAACATTCTGTTTGTTACTCGTAATCTATATGCACTCTTGCATGAGGAGCGCCGCACCGTGCTGATCGGCCTCTCTGCCCTCAGTTTTAGTTACCGCTGTGGCCTAGTCGGTCGCGGTACCAATCGGGTTGTTAGCAAGCCGTTTAGCATTGATGATATCATCACATTGGCGGTGCGGGCGGGTTTGCAGAGCGTTGAGTTCCCGCTGGAGATGCTCCCCGATCTGGGTATTGAGCGTCTACATGCCTTACGTGCACGGATTGCCGCCTGCCATCTTATTGCCGTGGTGGATAGCGATGTGGCTGATGTGGCCACCTTGGAGCGCCATATCCCAGCGGCGGCGGCATTGGGCGCACGGGTGCTGCGGGTGACGATCAGTTCGGTGCTAGAAGGGTGGCGCTCGCGGCTGATCACTGATTGGGGGCGTTATCTTGATGAGGTCAGTGCGCGTTTGCGTGCGGTGCGTTCACTCGCCGAGAAGCATGATGTCATCTTGGCAATTGAGAACCACCAGGATGCCACAGCGGATGATCTGCTCCAAATCATTGCTGCGGTGGGTGGCCAGCATATTGGGGTGACTTTTGATGCCGTGAATGCCTTTATTGTGGCCGAAGAGCCGCTGGCATGCCTGGAGCGCGTAAGCCCCTACGTGCGCAATATTCACATCTCCGACTATACGGTCTATCCTTCCGACCAGGGTTGGCGTTTAGTGCGCTGTTCGTTGGGTGAGGGCGATATGAACCTGCGGCGGCTCTTTGCGGCGATTGACCAGTATGCGCCGAGTGCGCCCTGCCAGATCGAATTGGTCAACCACAGTGCGCGCCATATCCGCCTCTATGCCGATGACTGGTGGGTGGGTTACCCGTCCCGTGATGTGCGTGATCTGTTGCCGGTGCTGCGCGAGTTTGCGCGTAGCTCGCGCTCGGTGGGTGATGATTGGCGTACCCCTTGGGAGCGCGGTGCTGCTGAGGATATGAACTGCTTTTATGAGGATCAGCAGTTTGCTTCGAGTATCACCTATCTGCGCACGATTGGGATGTTGCCACGGGTATAAGCTGAAGGAGCCGCTATGCCGCGCACGATTGCGGTCATCCATGGGCCAAATCTGAATATGCTGGGGCGGCGTGAGCCGGAGATCTATGGGGCGATGACCCTCGCCGCGATTGATCAGGCGTTGCATGAGCGCGCCGCCGCAACGGGGCTAGAACTGCACTGCATCCAGTCTAACCACGAGGGTGATCTGGTTGATTTCATCCAGACTACCGGCTGGTTGGCGCATGGGATCATCATTAACCCCGGTGCGTTGACCCACTATGGCTTATCGTTGCGCGATGCTCTGGCGATGCTCAAAGCTCCGATCATCGAGGTTCACATCTCGAATGTCTATCGGCGCGAGCCATTCCGCCACACCTCGGTGGTGGCTCCGGTGGCAACTGGCCAAATTGCCGGGTTGGGCTGGCGCGGCTATCTGTTAGCCTTGGAGTGGTTGATCGCCGAGCATGGATCGGTGTAGGTGGATGCTGGGGCAACGCAAGCGGGCTGGTGGCATCGCCACCAGCCCGTTGTGTTGCCTGCGTAAGATCCCTACTCTTCTGGTGGCAGTGAGGTTGCGATATCATAGACAAGCACCTGGATATCAAGCCCTTCACTGGTGAGGAGTTGAATCGTTAGATCCAGAGTCGTATCTTTGATCGCGTTCTCATCGGTTGTGGGCGCATAGGCGCGAATAGTGGCCTCTTCGCCCGATACGCGTGTGATGCGTACTACGCTGCTGGGGCTAGCGGCACTGATCCGGTTGGTCAATTCCGCGATGGCTTCGTCAAGTGTCATGAACGGCTCCTTCAAGACGCACACATGCGAAGGCTAAGCATGTTCCTTCCATACTATACCTTTTAGTCTCAGAATCAGCAACCCTTAGCGCTGCATATAACTCGCCACGTGTTGGCAAACCGACGCCGCTTGCTGGGATGTGCCACACAGCGTGTTGAATTGCTGCAATACCAATGCCGCCTCTTCAGGATTCACCTGATAGGTCGCATTCCAGAGATTGTAGAGGGTGAGCGTTCGTTGAGCGGAATTCGATGGTGCATGGGACAACGCAGCTTGGTAGGCGTTGACTGCCCCGATCCAGTTTCCGGTCAGTCCGGCACAATCGGCTTGGAGCGTGTAGGTACGAAAGGCATTGTAGCCTAACGTGCGGGCGGTGGCAGCAGCCTGACAGTTAGCGAGTGTGGTTGGCGCGGGTGTCTGCTGTTTGGCCAGTGCGGCGGCGATCTGGTTGCGGGCAATGAGGCTGGTTTGCCACTGGTAATCGGCCTGAATGGGGTGCCACACCATGATGGTTGCGAGCAGGCTGGCCAGGAGTGCGCCGGGCATGCGTAGTTGGGGGCGTGCGGCCAGGAAACGCGCAAATGTGGCTTCGGTGATTGTATAGATCCCCCACACGAAGGTTGAGGCGTTGAGTACGCCCACGGGGAGCGCCGAACCCCAACTGATCCCATAGAGGATCACCGGCAGGGCACCGAGGATGAACAGCGCCTTGGGCCAGATCTCTTCGTGGAGGAGCGAGCGTTGCAGGCTGAGTGGCCGGTTCACCAACCAGTAGGCCAGGGGCACCAGAATGGCAACCCCACTCAGGGCGATGCTGGTGATCAGCGCATAGAGTTGCGCCGGTATCCAGAGTGGTAGCCCCAGATTCTGGTTTTCAAGGCTGCCCACAAGGAGAATTAGGAGTACCCCGATCACCAGAGAGAGGCCACTCCAACTCTTTAGCAGCCGGTAGGTTAGGTCGGTGGGGCGACACGGGTTGCTCACAGCGGCGAGGCGCTCGCCTACATCAATCTGGAGCTCGGCATACCAGTTGGTGACGCCGGGGATCTGGAGTTGCTGGCCCGCTCTATTCTGCAATAGACTGCCAGAGGAGAGCGGTAATGGGCGTTTCCAACTACAACGATCCAGTATTCGCCACGTCTCTACCTCATGCCAGAGCATCTGGTGTTTGGGTTGCCCCAAGCGGTCGTAGCAGGTGATCGCTTCGGGAGTGGTGATGATCATATCGGGTTGCTCCGCTTCAATCCGACTGATTGGGAGGCCAAAGATCAGGATGCTTGCCATTGCGGCGTGGCTGGCACTCAGCACGAGAATGAAGAGGAGCACAACCCCCACAATGTGCAGAGGATCGTAGAGAATCGTGCTCGCCAGTACCCCAGATCCGAGGTGGATACTGTGCGTGATCGGGACGCTCATTGCCATGAGCAGCAACCCAAGCGGGATGGTGATCTGGCCGATAATCTGGAGTAGTGGCAAATAGCTGCGGGTAAAACGCTGCGTATAGCGCTTCTCTGGTTCGGCAGCAATCAGAGCGCTGATCTGGCTCCGGATGGCTTCGGGGGTGTCGGGGTGGTTCTTCCAGCTCCGCAACTCGTGCAGAATGCGCTCGCGGGCAGTTGCATAACCCATGTGGCGGTAGTGGTGTAGCCCCGTCGCAAAGCTCTGCAAGGCCGCCGCACTATCACCGGACTGCATGGCGGCTTGGCCATGCAGCATAAGGATGGTCGCTTCACGTCGGATATCACCAAACTCACGGAAGACCGTGAGGGCATGCGTGAGGAGTTCCTGCGCCCGCGCTGGGTTGTTGGCGGCCAGATAACACTCAGCGAGGCTCCGATCCAGCCATGCTCGCCAGTAGGGGTCGCGGGCTGGGGGGCGTTTGATTAGCGCCTCGATCTTGATGCGGGCCTCCTCGTGGTAGCCGTAGAGCCGAAGTATATCAATGACCCGTTGTTCGGCGCGCAGCATGCCGCCCTCATCATTCAGGCGTTGGTAGTGGTTGCGCGCCTGTATAAACCAGTCACGTGCGGTATTAAAGAGCCGGATGAGAAACCAGTTCTGGTAGTGGGCGCAGTAGCTGGGTAAGGGTAGGCGGTGCTGCTGGGGGCCGAGCAGCAGGTTGAGGATCTGAAAGGGTACGCCGATCAACCAGAGTCCGAAACGCTGCTCGTAGCTTGTTGTGCTGGAGACGTGCCAACTGCCGAGCCGCAACCCCAATCCCTGGTATGCCTCACCTAGCAGAACCATCGTTTCGGCACTGGTGCGTTGGTTGTTGGTACGCATAAAGTAGTCGAGGCTCTGTTTGTAGAGCCGAATGGATCGGCCCCACTGCCCCATCTCAGCATAGACCTCGGCCAAGCCACGGTTGGCCTCGGCGCGCAATTCGGGGTCAAGATCGGGCATAGTGCCCAGCGCCTCGTACTGCTGCACTGCACCATCGAGGTTGAGGCTATTCTGTTCAATCCGCGCCCGCATGTATTGAATCCAGCGCTGTTGGAGTGAGTTGAGAGTCGCCGAATCAGCCGCCTGAAGCAGGAGCTCGGCATCAACCATGCGGTGGTTGCGCGCCAACTCGTTAAAGGTGGCGCGTAGTTCATCTATGCCCCGGATCGGGTCAACATGGATCAGGTGGTAGAGCGCTTCACGCTGAAACAGATCGGATTGCAGACTGATCGGCACGACACTCAGCAGACTACTCTCTGGCATCAGCGACATGGCGCGGCGCGTAGATCCGGGCGGGGTTGTGCGGTTACTGAAATAACTATACATGCGGCGATGAATTTGGGTCAATTCATCATGGCGTTGGCGTTCCCATTCTCTCAGTAAGATGGCGCGTACTTCGGGGTGGTAGGCCAGCCGCCCATCACCAAGATCGTGAAAGCAGTTGAGTTGGCGCAACTCCGCCAGCAAGTGGGTGTTGCCCTCTTCATGTTCACGCAGGACGCGCAGCACCGAGGCATCGAACCAGCGCGGAATGGCACAACGGCGCAAAAGTTCCGCCTGTACCGGACTGCTACTGGCCAAGAGTGGGTTGAGGATCATCTGACCAAGATTCACTCGTGCCCCATTTTCGGCGGTCGTATGGATGTGTCCAAGGTAGGCTTGTAGATCAATCGCCATAGGAGGCACCTGAGTCGACTAGACGCACAAGGGTATCGCCCATCATTGCGAGAAGTTGGGGGTGGCCGCGTACCAACGTGAAGATCGCCGCAATATCGGCATCACTCAGCATGGTGAGGCCGCGCTTTTCGCGGAGATAGTATGCGACATCCGCGTGGCTGAAGAGACCGACCGGCAAGAGCCCAGTCACCGCGTCCCACTCGTTCCCAAACGAGGGTACGCGCCGTCCTGCCAGCACGACCACCGTATGGCGTAACTGGCCATCACGAATACGGGTGAGTAACTCAGTGGTGATCCAGCGGTCGGTAAGGTTACTGAGCCACTGGTTTGTGCTTGACGAGGCATGCTCATAGCTATCAAAGAGAAAGAGGATCGGGCCGTGGCGTTCCAATTCTTGCAGACATGCGAAGAAGACCTGCGTGATCCGTTTCTCGATGGCCTGCATCACCAGCGGGTTATCGGCTTGGATGATCAGCAGGTTATCGCGCAGGGTGGTTGCCTGTGGGGCATGATCGTCTCTTCCGGGGCCGATGCGTGGCGCGGTTGCGGCATTGATCGCCATGGTGAGCGCGTGAAACGCATCACTACCGAGCTGATCGCGAAAGGAGCGCACGAGGCTCAGCACATCATAGGCATGGCCATCACGCAGATCGAGCAACACCCGGCGCACCCTATGCTCGGCAGCATCCTGGGCAAAGCGACGCAGGAGCCACGATTTCCCCATTCCCGGCCCGGCACTGATGCGGATGATTCGTCTGCTACTGGTTTCTGCCAAGCTCCTACGCACATGTTCAAGTTGTTGTTGCCGGTTGACAAACAGGTTGTGCATTGCTCAACTCTTGCGCACTTGTCCGCGACGACGGGGTGGCGGCTCTTCATCAGGCGCAATTTGTGGCTCTTCTCCCGGTGCTACATCGTGCGCTTGCGGCGGAGGTGAGGGTGGTGAGGGTAGTGGCGGGCTGGTGGGTCGTTCCCGCCGCCATGCAAGGCGCTCACTGATGCGCACTTCAAAGCCATTGTTGGTCGGTTCGTAGTAGATGCGGTCTGCGAGATTAGGCGGCAGGTGGGTCTGCTCTGAGCGTCCAGCGGGGAGATCATGTGCATACTCATAGCCCTTGCCATATCCTAGGTTGCGCATCAAGCCAGTGGGGGCGTTGCGCAGGTGTAATGGCACCGGCTCGTTGCGGGTCTCGGCGACATCCTTTTGCACCGCCGCATAGGCGCGGTAGAGCGCGTTGCTCTTGGGGGCTTGGCAGAGATAGACCACCGCTTGGGCGAGGGCGAGTTCCCCTTCGGGTTGACCGAGGAAGTGGATCGCCTGTTGGGCGGCAATTGTCTGGGGTAAGGCGTGGGGATCGGCGAGGCCAACATCTTCGACGGCGATCCGCACGATGCGCCGGGCGATATAGAGCGGATCTTCGCCGCCATCGAGCATGCGACCGAGCCAGTAGAGCGCTCCGTCGGGGTCACTATCGCGGACACTCTTGTGCAAGGCTGAAATCGCGTCATAATGCAGTTCACCGTGCTTATCGTAGCGGGTGGCGCGGCTCTGCAAGGCATCGCGGATGTCATCAAGGGTAATCAGGCGTTTGTCGCCCAAGCTAGGGGCTTTGGAGAGGACGGCGGCCTCCAACGCATTGAGCGCGGTGCGGGCATCACCGTTGGCCATATTGATCAGATAGCTACGCGCATCGGCGGCGAGCATGGGTTGGTAGGTGGCCAAGCCGCGTTCCGCATCACTGAGCGCCCGATCCACCAGTTGGCCAATTTCGGTATCTCCGAGCGCTTGGAGCGTAAAGACCCGTGCCCGCGAGAGGAGCGCACTATTCACCTCAAACGAGGGATTCTCGGTACTAGCCCCGATCAGAATCACCGTGCCATCCTCAACATAGGGCAACACCGCATCCTGCTGGCCCTTGTTGAAGCGGTGAATCTCATCAATGAAGAGTACCGTGCGCTGCTGGTACATGCCCAAGCGATCCTGCGCCTCTTGGATCACCGCCCGCAGATCGGCCACCCCCGCACTCACCGCACTCACTTGGCTGAAGTGGGCATTGGTACTACTGGCAATGATCCGCGCCAGCGTGGTCTTGCCACTCCCTGGTGGCCCCCACAGAATGATCGAGAAGAGTTGATCGCCGGTGATTGCGCGCCGCAGTAACTTACCCTCGCCCACCAGATGCTGCTGCCCGGCGTATTCCTCCAGCGTTCGCGGACGCATCCGAGTCGCCAGCGGTGCTTGACTTTGCAAGGCGGCGGTACGTTGCGCATCAAAGAGGGTTGGAGCACGTTTGGGGGGCATAGAGGTGCAACAAAATAGGCGGTTCAGTCGTTATCTTATTGTAGCATAGGTGACACTCCGCACGGGCTACCGCCCGGCAGTTTCTCAGGGCATGGGTATTGTTGGTATTGTTTGGCGGCCAAGCCGACCTCGAACCTCCACCAGGGGTGCCCTAAAGCAGGAGTAATGAACTATTGCATACCCGCAGACGAAGGCGTATGCTATAGGTAACTAGATGGCGCGGCCCCAAAGGAAACGGCTTGCGAATAAGTCCCCGGATACCCACTCCGACCTTATTCCTCTGATTCCTCTATTCTCTCCTAATCTCCTCCGCGCCGCTTGCCGCAAGGCCAGCGGGGCAGCGCCCAATCACCTAAAAACCTACCTCTGGTGGAGTTTCGGGGGCGGCTTGCCGCCCCCGAAGTTTTTTTGTATTGTTTGGCGGCTTCGCCGCCAAACAATACAAAAACATGCAGGTTGGGGTACATCCACTAACACCACCATGTGAGTATCTGGATTGTAACTCATGCTCATATAATGAATAGCGGGAATCATCAATTACACTAATGAGAGGTACCGTCATTCGTATGGGTGACCGACTACGACTTGAGGCTCCGAAGGCTCCGCGCTGGATTACAACTGAAGCTGGACAGTGGGCATGGGTAGTAGATGAGGAGTGGCGTCACTCCGCATCTCAGGCGATGAATGTGGATGTTCGCCGCCAATTGCTTGAGAAGGCCGAGGATATGCGCCGCCATGGGGCGATGACACTGGTCTAGTCTGATATACCAAAGGGGCCGACGGGGTATTCCCCGTCGGCCCCTTTGAGTTTGCGCTAGGGTTTGCGTATCCCCAGGATGATCACACTATCACGGGGGACGTAATCACCATTGTTCAGCCCCTGCCCATTGCGGATCTGGGCGCTGACGACCTGATTCGGTGCGTAGTTCTCAAAATTGGGTAGGCGATCTGGGCCTTGTTCATCAATGAACTCAAGCCTGATTCCCTCGGTGCGCTCCAGGATGGCCTGCGCCTCACTGATCTGGAGGCCAATCACATCGGGAAACCGCACCACATCACCCAGGCTGACTCGAAGAGTCACGGTCTCACCTTGGGCAATTCGCAGATCGGGGTTGGGTGTCTGACTGATCACGAAGCCCGCGTCAATCTCGCGGTCGGGTTGTTCGATGATGACGACCTTGAGTCCCTCTGCTGTCAGTTGCGACTGGGCGGACGACTGGGGCATGCGACGCACATTCGGGACGGTGACGAAGACTGGCCCCACACTGACGGTGTAGCTTACCGGCTGATTCGGTTCGAGCAGTTCGCCTGCCGCCACGCTCTGCGTGATCACGATGCCCTGGCTGACACTCGGATGGTTCTCGGATCTGGGCGCGGGGATCAGTTGCAGCGACCGCAGCAACTCCTGTGCCGCGCCGTCACTTAGCCCCACCAGGTTGGGGACACTGACCCGCGCATCGGGGGTGGGGCTAGGCTCATCGGGGAGGCTGGTATTGCTGGGCTGGAGTACCACCGGGGTGGGGCTGCCATTGCCGTTGCTCAGCCGCCCAAAGAGATCATTCAGTGCGCCGCTGCTAAAGAGCATGACAATCCCTAGCACGCCCGCTAGAATCAGCATCCCCACCAGAAAGACGCCACATCCTAGCCCCTCCTGCTGCGGTGCTCGTGCGGGGGTTGGGCGAGGCGGAGGGATGCTCACCCGCCCCGTATTGCCGGTGTGGATCGGGCTGGTTGGGCGGGCCGGGGCATAGGTTGGTGGACGTGCGGCGGCGGGTTCATTGCCTAAAACGGCATTCACCACCGTCTCTTGATCGGCGAGTTGGCTGTAGTTGGCCAACTGCTCGGCAAACTCCTGGGCACTGCGTGGCCGTCGCGCCGGATCTTTGTCCATGGCGCGCAGGATCAAGCCTTCGAGTTGCACCGGGATGTGGGGGTTGATCTGGCGCGGTGTGAGTGGCTGTTCGGTGACGTGCTTCATTGCCACAGCAACCGCCGAATCGCCCTTGAACGGCAAGCGGGCAGTCAACATTTCGTAGAGTACAATCCCCAGCGCGTAGATATCGGATTGGGGTGTGGCCTGAAGTCCCTGCGCCTGTTCGGGTGAGATGTAGTCCACCGTTCCCAACGAAACCCCGGTCTCGGTCATGGCGGTACTCAGGTGGCTTTTGGCAATCCCAAAATCGGTAATCCGCACATGGCCATCGTCGGTGACGATCACATTTTGGGGTTTGATGTCGCGATGCACCATTCCGGCCCGATGCGCTGCCGAGAGGCCACGGGCGATCTGCGCGGCGATCCCCACCGCCGTCGTGACGGCCAGGGGCGCTTCGCGGTTGATCAGGCTCTTGAGGTCGGTGCCCTCCACATACTCCATGACGATGTAGTGGATGTCGCCATCCTGTCCGACATCATAGACATCAACAATATTGGGATGGGCTAATATCGCTGCGGCCTGGGCCTCATGGCGGAAGCGGTCGAGGAAATCGGCATCATCACGCATATGGCGATGCGGAATCTTGATCGCCACCCGCCGATTCAGCCGCAAATCGCGGCCCAGGTAGACACGGGCCATGCCACCTTCACCAATTTTACGATCCAGTTCGTAACGCCCGTCGAGAACTTTCTGCTGCATGGGGCACATCTATCCCAGTTCGGTATCTGCCGAACAACTATGGCTCTTGTGAGGTACGCTCATTATGGCATGTGGCGTTGATCAGCGTCAAGCGCAGTAGCGGCACCGCGAATCTACCGCCGCCCCAGCCGCGTCCGGAGTGCCCCCACGAAGAATCCCAGCGCCTCGATCTGCAAGACGGCGCTGGCAGCGAGGTAGACTACCCCGCCGACCCCGCCCGCGATGAGTACCTGGATGAACGGGGCGCTGTTGTGCAGCAGGCTTGCCACACCTGCGATGGCGAGCGCCATCAGCAGGCTGGACACTACACCCTTGCTGGCCGCTTCACCCAGCCGTTGCCCGCCCATGGGGACGATGCGCTGGAGGAGCCATGCCGCCAGCAGGGCGTGGCCGATCCATTGGGCCGAGTTGCCCAGGACGAGTGCCAAGAAGCCCAACTGCGAGAAGGCCAGCAGCGGTAAGGCGACGAGCAGGTAGAAGCCTATCGCGGCTCCCTGGATCAAGTTGGGAGTGAGCGTATTTTTGCGCGAGTAGAAGGCAAAGATGAGCACTTGATCAATCGCCGCTGCGGGCAATCCCGGTAGGTAGTAGATGAGTGCCGCCGCTGTGGCTGCCGAGTCGCTGCTGCCAAACGCGCCGCGCTCAAAGAGCAATGCCGTGATTGGCGTGGCGAGTGCCCATAAACCCGCCGTGGCGGGTAGAATTAGCAACAGCACCACCTTGAGTCCCATCGCTAGTGTGCTGCGGAATGCCTCCTCGTTCCCGCTGGAACTCTGGCGCGAGAGGGTCGGCAGCACCGCCAGTGCGACCGCCGAGGCCACCAGGCCGAGCGGAAACTGGATGAGCGTGGTCGCGTAGCGCATGGTGGTCGGTGCAGTTGGCAGGCCCGATGCGAGCCAGCGGTCAATCAGGGTGCCGATGATCGAGAAGCCGATTCCGAGCGCTACTGGGGCGTAGAGGCGCAGGATGCGCCGCACCGCCGGGTGGTTCAAACTAAAACTGGGGCGTAGGCGTGCCCCCCGCAGACCGGGGAGTTGAATCATCGCCTGCCCTAGTGCCCCGATCACCGCCCCACCCGCAAGGCTGTTGACCCCGTAGCGCTGGTGGAGTAGCATGATGCCTGCGATCATCCCGGCGTTGAAGGTGGCCCCCACAAATGCGGGCAACAAGAATTGCTGCCGCGCATGCAGAATCGCCGTGGTCAGCCCGGATACGCCCATGAGTAGCACCGCAGGCATGAGCATCCGCACGAGGCTGGTGGTCTGTGCGCGCAGTTCGGGTTGGCTGGTTTGCACCAGCAATCCCACTACCGCCGGAGCCTGCCAGACGACCAGCGCGGTCAGCAGGCTGAGTGCTGCCAGTGCGATAGTGACCACCCCCGACACCACGCGCCAAAATTCATCGCGATCACCTTCGGCATATTCACTAAACACCGGCACGAGCGCGGCACTGACTGCGCCGTTGATCAGCATGTCATAGATCGTATTCGGCACCGTCCATGCCAGGGTGAAGGCATCGGTGGCCGTCCCCCGCCCAAAGTAGTAGGCGATGGCTGGTTCGCGGATGAGACCGAGGGCACGGCTGGCAATATTGCCGATCCCGATCAGGAGCGCGGCGATGGCGATGCTGCGCATGGTGCTTGAAGCCGCAGCCGGGTGGGTTGTCTTAGGCATAGAGGGGATGCAGGCAGAACGCGCCGTTCGCTGTGGAGAGCGAACGGCGCTGAGGATGCTTCAATACCTACTCGCCACCAGCGGTTGAGATCGCATCGCCGGTAAACTGGGCCACGATGCGGCGTAGTGAACGTGGCTCGGCAGCGAAGGTGGCCGGGGGGTTGAGTTCTACAATCGTTGTCGAGTCGATTGCGTAGCGCAGTACGTTATTGATATTGACATCACGGGCATAGTTGACCAGTGCCAACATCGTCGAACGGCTCATATCGGTCTGGACATAGCCACGCAGTGCGCCGGTATAGTCGTCAATACTCGTCAACTGTTCAAGCAGCCCGCGATCCAGGATCTGGTTGAAGATTGACATCAGGATCAACTGCTGGCGCTGGTTACGCCCGAAGTCGTTATCGGCGTGGCGGGTACGCGCATAGATGAGCGCTCGTTCGCCGTCCATCACCTGCGGGCCAGCCTTGAACGTGACACTGATCGTCCCATAATCATCGGTGGGGTAGGCGGGATCAGAGATCGCCACCGGGACATCAACATTAATGCCACCCAGCCGGTCAATCAGGGTTTGGAAGCCCTCGAAGTTGATCAGGACAAACTGATCAATCTTGACCCCAATCAGCTTCCCGACGGTAGACTTGGCGAGTGCCGCACCACCACCGGGGCCATACTTCTTCTCACCAACCGCATAGGCCGCATTGATGCGCCCTTCACCGCCACTTGGATAATCCACCCAGAGATCGCGTGGGATCGAGAGCATACTCACCCGTCCGCTATCGCGGTCGAGACGTACCACCACAATCGCATCGGTGCGGGTTGGTTCGGTATCACTAGGGCGGGCGTCAGTGCCGAGGAGGAGAATGGTGACGGTCTGTTGACTAAGGCTAGGCAGATCCTCCGCGTTCGTAGCAGGATGGTTGCCCGTATTACTCACGGGGGCACTAGGCGGGCCAAAGACCTGATCGCTGTTCAGAACCGTCTGCGAACTATCACTGGATGCGAGTGTATCAGTCGGCAGCGGAATCACCGCTGGCGTAACAATCATCGAATCGATATCATGAAGTGCCTGGCGCCACTCAAAGGCAAGCCGCAACAGGGCGGTGGTCGCGAGCAGGCTGATTAGGATGAAGGCGCCGAGAACGGGGCGTCTACGTAACAACGACATACCTCCAGCTCTCCACACTAGAAAGAGTTGCTGAAGATTACTATACCACACCTTGTCAAAGGGCAACGGGAGGGGGCGTAGAGACGCAATATATTGCGTCTCTACGCCCCCACATCCCCGCTGGTGATGACGTGGGTGATCCCATCCTGATCGCGGATGTGGAGCGCCCCATCGGCATCCACTGCCTCGGCATACCCGTTCAGGCTGCCGTGGGGGAGTTGGACGCTCACGTCGCGACCGAGGGTGTGCAGACGCTGTTGCCATGCGGCAAGCAGCGCCGCCTCTTCACCGTTGCGAAGGCGTCCGTACCAGTGATCGAGGTGACGTAATAGACTGCGCAGCACTTCGATCCGCTCCGGGGCTTGTCCGGTGGCGGCAGCGAGGCTGGTTGTCGGGTAGCGCGTGGTGTGCGCCGGCGGGGCGCTCTGGAGGTTGACCCCAATCCCAATACTGACCCACTCGATCTTGTGGCCATCCCAGTTCGATTCGAGCAAGATCCCCCCCGCTTTGGCGTAGTCACCGCTGGGTGTGGGTATCAGCAGGTCGTTGGGCCACTTGAGCATGGCCGCTACCCCGGTGACTTCTGCTACCGCGTCACATAGGGCAACTCCAGCCATCCAGACCAGCGTGAAGGCGCGGGCAGGGGCGAGCCAGTAGGGGCGGAAGGCCAGGGTGAACAGCAGCGCGCTGCCCGCTTCGGCCACCCAGGTGCGCCCCAAGCGCCCACGCCCACTGTTTTGCAGATCGGCGAGCACCAGCAACGGTAGCTCGCTCTCCGTGAGCGTGGCTACTTGTTGGCGTGCCACGTCCATTGTCGAACTAACCGCAGCATAGCACTGCACACTCCGTGGAAGGTAGTGCGTGCCGAGGTTGTCCAGAATGGCACTGGGTTCAAGTGAAGGGCTGTCTCTCATGTGCTACCGCCCAGGATCGAGGGTCTGATCGGTAAACGAACTCGGATCTTCGATAGGTTCAAGATGGGTGAAGATGGTCGTGTTGGGCAGCGCCTTGCGCACATCTTCCTCGATCCGGTCGAGCAGATGGTGGCCGTGGAACACCGTCCACGAACCGGGAACCAGGATGTGTACCGAGACGAAGCGCCGCGTCGCGGCCTGCCGGGTGCGTAGCGCGTGGTATTGAATACCGTCAGACTCGACATAACGACCAAGAACCGCCATCACCGTTAGGCGCTCTTCGGTGGGCAGCGCTGTATCGAGTAAGCCTAACGCCGAGCGGCGCAGGATCTGGACACCCGTCCAGACAATATTGACGGCAACCAGGAGCGCAATAACCGGATCGAACCAATCCCAGCCGGTAAATGCCACCAAGGCCACTCCGATAACCACCCCCACCGAGGTCCAAACATCGGTCATGAGGTGGTGGGCATCGGCTTCGAGGGTGATCGAGTGGTGGTGATGTCCGGCGCGCATCAGCACCCGTGCCACGCCAAAGTTGATCGCCGAGGCAATCACCGAGATGATCAAGCCTAAGCCGACCGCATCAATCGGTTGTGGGTTGAAGAGGCGTTCAATCGCGGTGTAGGCAATACTCACTGCCGCCACCAGAATCAGTGCTCCTTCAACGCCACTCGAAAAGTATTCGGCCTTGGTATGGCCGTAGGCGTGGTCATCATCGGGCGGGCGGGCGGCCACCGTCAATACCACGAGGGCGACGATGGCCGCAGCCAGATTGACCAGCGATTCGAGGGCGTCGGAGAGGAGCCCAACCGAGCCGGTGACCACATAGGCCCCAGCCTTCAGCCCAATCGTCACGACTGCGGCGGCGATGGAGAGCCAGGCAAAGCGGGTCAGTGACCCCGGCGCAATACTCATAGAACCTCAATATCCATGGCGACACCTTCGCCGCCACCCAGACAGAGTGCGGCCAACCCGCGCTTGGCTCCGCGCTGGCGCAGCGCGTTGATGAGGGTGACGATCACCCGTGCCCCGCTGGCCCCGATGGGGTGGCCGAGCGCAATCGCGCCGCCATTCACATTCAGCCGGTCGGGATCAATGCCGAGGGCGCGCACATTGGCCACGACCTGGGCGGCGAAGGCTTCGTTGATCTCGAAGAGATCATAGTCGTCAATGCTGGTGCCGGAGCGTTGCATCAGGCGCTCGATGGCAAACGTCGGCGCGGTGAAGACCTCCAGTGGCTTGACGGCGGCTTGATCGAAATTGACAATCCGTGCCAGTGGCTTCAGGCCGAGCGCCGCCGCTCGCGCTGCGCTCATCAAGACGAGCGCCGCCGCGCCATCGGTGATGCCGGGGGCATTCCCGGCGGTGACGCTACCATCGGCGGCGAAGGCCGGGCGCAGTTTGGCCAGCGTGGGCATACTGGTGTCGCGGCGCGGGTTCTCGTCGGTGTCCACCACGGTTGTCTGGCCCTTGGGGCCGGGGACGCTCACCGGGGCGATCTCGTCCTTCAGCCGCCCGGCGTCCATCGCTGCAATCGCCCGCTGCTGCGATTGGAAGGCGAAGGCGTCCTGTTGCTCGCGGGTGACATTATGGGCGCGGGCGATCCACTCGGCGGAGTTGCCCATGTGCTGATGCTCGAAGGCACACCAAAGCCCATCATGCACCAACGCATCAACCAGTTCGCCGTTGCCGAGCCGGTAGCCGTTACGCGCATTCTGGAGCAGGTAGGGCACGCGGCTCATGTTCTCCATACCCCCGGCGACGATCACCTCGGCGTTACCACTGCGGATGAGCGCGGCTCCTAGCATGGCCGCCTTCAACCCACTGCCGCACACCTTGTTGATCGTCAACGCTCCGACACTATCGGGCAGACCGCCGCCAATCGCGGCCTGCCGCGCCGGGGCTTGGCCGAGACCCGCGCCCACGACGTTGCCCATAATACACTCGCTCACGCTGGCCGGATCGATCCCGGCGCGTTCGACCGCAGCGCGGATGGCGGCTGCACCTAGTTGGGGTGCGCTTAGCCCAGCAAAAGCCCCATTGAACTTGCCAATCGGGGTGCGGGCAGCACTGACAATAACCACATCTTCCATAGATAGTGCTCCTCTTTGATGCGTAGTAGGTGCGTATTATACCAGCCTCATGCGAGATTGTATGCTATCCTTGGGCGATGCGAATAGGGCGCGTCGCGACGCGCCCCTACAGGATGATTCTTAACTTGACGCCCATGGGGCGCGGCCCCAGGCTTCAGTTTTTATTCTGGTTTGGCGGCTACGCCGCCAAACCAGAATAAAAAAGATCTTCGGGGGCGGCTTTGCCGCCCCCGAACCCCCACCGGCTATCTCCTTGAAGGACAACAGAAGTACGTATGGATACAAATACCAATCTGCAGCGCCAGATTGCCGAGCGCAGCGCACGGGTCGGAGTGATCGGGATGGGCTATGTCGGGTTGCCCATGGCGGTGCGAGCCGCCGATCTCGGTTTTCGCGTGATCGGGTTTGATGTGAGTTCTGAGCGTGTGGCGCTGATCAACCAGGGCCAGAGCTACATTGGCGATGTGCCCGCTGCGCTCCTTGGCCGCTTGCATGCCGCTGGACAGATCGAGGCCACTACCGATGTGGCCCGTATGGCTGAGTGTGATCTGTTGGTGATCTGTGTGCCGACACCGCTCAACCAGACCCGCGATCCCGATCTGACCTTCATTATCGCCGCGACCGAGGCGATTGCGGCCAGCCTGCGCCCCGGCCAGTTGGTGATCCTCGAAAGTACCACCTACCCCGGCACAACCCACGAGATCGTCCAGCCGCGCCTAGAGGCACGCGGCTGGACGGTGGGCCAGGAGATCTTTCTGGCCTTCTCGCCCGAACGGATTGATCCCGGCCAGACCAGCAGCAAAGGCTGGGGGGTCGAAAACACCCCCAAAGTCGTTGGTGGGGTCACGCCGCGCTGCACCGAGTTGGCCAGCCTCTTCTATAACCAGATCACCAATCGGGTTGTACCGGTCTCCTCGCCCGCCGCCGCCGAACTGACCAAGCTCTTCGAGAATATCTTCCGCGCCGTCAATATCGCCCTCGTGAACGAGTTGGCCCTGCTCTGCGACCGTATGGGCCTGAACGTGTGGGAAGTGATCGAGGCCGCCGCCACCAAGCCCTACGGCTTTATGAAGTTCACCCCTGGCCCTGGTCTGGGGGGCCATTGTATCCCGATTGACCCCTTCTACCTGACGTGGAAGGCCCGCGAGTATGATCTGACCACCCGCTTTATCGAACTGGCCGGGGAGATCAACACCCAGATGCCGCGCCACGTCCATGATCTGGTGGTGCGGGCACTCAATCGCCAACGCAAGGCGCTCAACGGCTCGCGGATCATCCTGTTGGGCGTGGCCTACAAACCCGATGTGGACGACTATCGCGAATCGCCCGCGCTCAAGGTGTTGGAACTGCTGGCCCAGGATGGAGCCGAGGTCATCCCGTGTGACCCGCACGTCACAACCTTTACGTCGCACCATGGCCAGCGTTACACCACCACCCCGTTGAGTGCCGATCTGCTACGCGAATGTGATTGCGCGGTGATCATTACCAACCACAGCGCTTTTGCCTACGAGGAGATTGTGCGTTTAGCCCCCGCCGTGGTGGATACGCGCAACGCGACGGCGCATTTGGCACCCGAATTACGGGCTAAGGTAGATCTGCTCTAGCACAAGCCGAATGTAGATGCTAAGATAGGCTTGTTGGGTAAACAGGTTGAGTGTTCCTAAACCGAGCCTCTTGTTGACGCAAAGGTGCAAGGACGCAAAGGTTGTGATAGGGAGTTATCTTAAAGACTTTGCGCCTTGGCGTCTTTGCGTCAAGACCGGGATGCTAGGAGCAGCCTTAATCCTCACGGGTGTTGTAATCCATTGCGGAATACGGCGAGGTTTTCCATGTTGCGTCTCTCACAGATGCTCTCTGCCAGTTACCTCCTGCTGGTTCTTCTGATCACCGGGCTAACGCTCTGGTTTGGCCCGCTCGGTTGGGCACCCTTGCAGATCCCGACGATTGGGCCGGGTGGGACGCCGGTGGTGGTGCGGGTGGCCTATAGTAGCGAGAAGGATCGCTGGCTCCAGGCGGCAGTGCAGCGCTATGCGGCGACGAAACCGCGCCTCGGCGGGCATCCCATTCAGGTCGAGTTGGTCGCCAATGCAACTGTCGAGATGTTCGAGACGGCCAAGCCGACCGTCTATTGGCCCGCCAGCCGCTTACAGATCGAGCAGGCGCGTCGCCAGCGGATGGCCTATTTCATCCTAACGCCCCAGCCGATGTTGCTTAGCCCGTTGGTCTTGTTGACGTGGAATGATCCTGATCGCACCAACCTGTTGAATGAGGTATTACTCAGCGATGATTTCTGGAACCAGATCCAGCCTTTGCTTGATGATGGTACCCTGCGCTTGGGCATCACCGATCCCCTCCGCAACGATAGCGGCCAGCAAGTCTTGGTGTTGCGGGCGGTAGGTTGCACCGAGGATGTGCAGACGTGTTTTACCTCACTTGCTGCGTCTATCTCCAATCCAAGTTCTAATCCTAGCCAGTTACTGACCAATATGCTGCTCCTGAGCCAGTATAACGTGATCGCCACACCTGAACATCTGGCGATAGAGGCGCTGAATACTCAGACGACGGATAAGGATGGCAATCAACTCCAGGTACTCTACCTACCTGAAACGATCCTGAGTGATCATCCGTATGCTATTCTGAGTGCCCCGTGGATCACTCGTGATCAGCAGCGCGCCGCCGAGCAGGTACGCGAGTTTCTCTATGCACCCGAAATCCAACAACTCGCGGCGCAGGAGTATGGCTTTCGCCCGGCCAATCTTCAGGCCCGCATCAACCCGAACGATGTCGCGAGTCCCTTCTATCGGTATGCGGCCCAGGGGCTGAATCTGAACCTGCTGCCTCAGGTTGAAACGCCCACGGGAGAGACGATCCAATCCCTCATTGCAGCGTGGCGGAATGCTGAATAAAGGACTTCCCTATGCGCCGTATCTCATTTCTGCTCCTGATCGTGATCGTAACAAGCCTGCTGTCCGCATGTGGCGACACCAACACCAGTGGCCCCTCGGCCAACGCCCTGCGCATCAGCATCGCCTACAGCCCGGAGAAGGAACCCTGGCTGCTTGAGCGCATCGCTGTCTTTAACGCTCAGAACCAGCGCGTTGGCGACCGCCCGATCTTTGTCGAGGGGGTTAACAAATCTTCGGGCGCGGCACGCACCGAGATCAGGAACGGTACGCTCCAAGTCACCGTCTGGAGTCCCTCGGCGAGTACTTGGCTTGAGGTGTTGCGCCAGGAGACGGGTAACCAGGGAATTGCGGTCTCCAATGAGCCGATGGTGCTGACCCCGGTAGTGATCGGGATGTGGCAACCAATGGCCGAGGCACTTGGTTGGCCGAATACGCCAATTGGGTGGCGCGATATGCTCGATCTGATCAATAACCCTGAAGGCTGGGGTGCGTATGGGCATCCTGAGTGGGGCCGCTTCTCGTGGGGCCATACCGACCCGGAGATCAGTACGACGGCCCTCAGTACCCTGATCGCTGAGTTCTATGCCGCTACCAACAAGCAGCAGGGGCTTAGCGCCGCCGATGTGCAGAGCGAAAGCTCCGAGCAGTTCATCCGCGACTTGGGCCAGGGCATCAAGCACTACGGCTACAACACCCTTGTCTTCAGTCAGAACATGAAGAAGTTCGGCATGAGTTACATCTCCGCCTTCCCCATGGAGGAGATCACGCTGATTGACTTCAACAAGGTCAATCCACCGCCCACGCCACTGGTGGCGATCTATCCGGAGGAGGGCACCTTCTGGCACGATAACCCCTTCATCGTGATGGCGACGGCGACCCCGGAGGAGCAGCAGGCGGCCAAGCTCTTCTACGACTTCCTGCTGAACGAAGAGAGCCAGCGCCTCGCGATGAACTACGGCTTCCGCCCAGCCAATGTGAGTGTCCCGCTGGCCGATCCGATTAGCCTCGCCTATGGCGTACAGCCCCAGGGCGTGCAGACCATCCTGGAGGTGCCCAAGGCGGATGTGATCGTGGCGGTGAAGAACTCTTGGGCGATCAACCGCAAGCGCGCCGATATCATCCTGGTGGTAGATATCTCTGGCTCGATGGAGGGCGATAAACTAGAGATGACCCGCGCCGGTTTGGAGAGCTTCCTGATGCGGATTCTGCCCGATGATCGGGTCGGGCTGATCACCTTCTCTAGCACTGCCACTGAGGTGGTCGCCCCGGCGGCGCTGAGTGAGAACCGCATCCAGTTGCAGCTTGCGATCAGTGAGATGACCGCCACTGGTAAGACCGCCGTCTTTGATGCGGTTGATCTGGCGCGTCAATCACTCGAAGCGCTCCCGTCTACGGGCGAAGATCGTATGAAGGCGATTGTGCTGCTCTCGGACGGTGCGGATAACGCCAGCAAGATCACGATTGATGAACTCCAACGCCATTTTGATGAGACCGGGGTGAGCATCTTCCCGGTGGCTTACGGTGCAGACGCGGATCGCAGCATCCTCGACGCGATTGCCGAGTTCTCGCGCACGATTGTCGTGGTGGGGGACACCGGGGATATTGCCCAGATCTTTGAGAACCTGAGTCGCTACTTCTGAGAACCCCTAGCTTCCCGGAAGCTCAATAACACGCCTATGAACAACCTCACCCTGGCCGCAACCCGGCCACTCAATCTCACGGTGTTGGTCGTGGCGCTGATCAGTGGCCTGAGCGTCAGCCTGTGGCTCTTGCCGGTCGGGTTGGTGATGTATGCCACGGCGGTTGTACTGGCTGCCCGCGACCCCAACCTGAGTGCGCGGGCGCAGCGGCCACCGCCACGGGCGGTGGCGCTCCCCAAGCTCACCAGCCCCACCTTTCGCACCATCGTCAATGAAATTGATCGCTCCCAGCGCGAGGTTGAGCGTACTCTCGAACGCGCTCCAGCACCGCTTGGCAAAGCGCTGCAACCAATGATCCTCCAAAGCCGTGAGTTGGTGCTCGAAGCCCACAACTTGGCCAGTAAGGGTCAGATCATCGAGCAGTACCTCGCTAGTTCCAACCCACGCCAACTCCAGGATCAGGTCAGCAACCTCGACATCCAGATCGCCAATACCAAAGACGCCTATACCATCCAGCAACTTCAGGAGGTGCGCACGTCGCTGCTCAAACGCCAACAGCATGCCGCCGACCTCCAAACCTATATTGGGCGAATCAATGCCCAATTAGCCAATATTGATGCCAGCCTCGATACCGTACTGGCCGAGATGGTACGCATCCTTACCGCCGATGCGGTCTCCGCAAGCTCAATGAGCGGCCAGGTGGCCGAGCGTCTCAGTGATATGCGCGCCGATATGAGTGCCTTCCAGCGTATGCTGGATAGTGCGATGACGGGGATCTAGGGGCGCGTCGCGACGCGCCCCTAAATTGCGCACCGCCAAACAATAGCTGAATCTTGATCACAATAGGCCAAAAATGGCCACCCCACTGTATCGCGTATGCAAACGATTACCTCGTTTGCATATGCTTTTTTGGTTGCTGGCTGGGTTTGAAAGGAGGAATGGTGCGACTCGCCAAATTAGTAAAAAAATGGTAATATAGGTCAGCTACAAGTATAGTCAATAGGTGAAAGTGAGTAGCCTCTTACTATAGAGACAAACCCACTCAGTTCCTACAAAATCCGTACATTCTACATCCCTTTTTGGACTATCGGAAAATGGGTGCCTGTGCTATACTTGACTCCCTGCTCTTTATTTTTTGTTACGTACATCACATAAAATAGAGGAAGGGTTTCTACAGGGCGACGCAGCAGCGTAGTCTGAGGCGCCTCCCACATCACGTTACCGTTGTTGGCGCAATTGGGCGCACAAATTAAAGGAGGCCGCACGTGGCTGAACAGAAGAAGTACACGTTGGATGTCGATCTGAAGCAGGGCGTTGTTCCGATCTCTAAAGCCGCATCATCCCTCGCCGCACTGATCAAGCGCTCGCGGGCGCAGCACCAGCCAATCATTGTCACCCAGAAGGGCTACCCGACAGGTGTCATTCTTGACGTAGAGCTTTTTAGTGCACTACGCAAGTTGGCGGATCAGATCGAGGGTTTTGATGATGATGAGGTTGAGGTTCTCGAAGAGGTTGTTGAGAACTAACGTCGATCTGCTCCTGAACCTTTTGTTGAGGGGGTGTTGGCGACAAAATCGCCAACACCCCCTCTCCCGTAGGGGCGAAGCATCGCCCTCCAAACTCGTTCGAGTTCCCCTGCTCTATGGAGGGCGATGCTTCGCCCCTACTCTAGCAACCCTAACTCGCGCGCCTTTTTGAGTGCCTGGGTTCGGCTGAGGACATCGAGTTTGCCGTAGATATTGTTGATGTGTTTCTTAACTGTACTGACCCCCACGACCATCCGCTCGGCAATCTCCTGGTTGGAGAGGCCCGCCGCCACGAGGTTGAGTACTTCTAGCTCGCGGGGGGTGAGCGCCTCGATGAGCTGAACGGGGTTGCTTGCCACCGGCGGGGCGGGCGGGCATGCGGCGAGGATACGGTCAAGATACGCAATCAGTGGGCGTTCTGGGGGCAGGTTGACTAGACTGAGGCGGAGGTCGTCGAGCAACGCCCGCATCGGCTGGCCCAGATCAGCAAAGGTGCGGAGGTAGCCTTCGGCTGCGCTGGCGCGTAATGTGCGCAGGAGGTGGGTGCGCGCAGCGGCTTGCTCGCCACTTGCCGCACTGACGAGGCTCTCTAGGGCACCGATCTCGATCAGCGAACTGTGGCGTCCCTGGATCTCGGCGAGGCTGCGTAGCCGCCCCAGTAGGTGGCGGGCTGGCTCTGGGTAGCCCTGCGCCAGCCGGAGGTGCGCGAGGGCTAGGTAATCAAGCTCCTCCAAATAACTGAGTGGATCATCAACCGCGAGCCGTCGGGCGTGATCCCAGGCACTCGCCTCGGCCAGATCACCCCGCATGAGTGCCAGACGTGCCTGTTCGGCCCCTAGCCAGTTGGCGAGGCGCGGCACGCCGGTGGTGCGGGCGAAGGCCAGCGCCTCGGCCATGGTGCTGCGGGCGGCTTCGGGGGTGCCGCGTGCCATCTGCACCCGCGCCAGACAGATCGGCCCCATCAGCAGGATCTCAACATTCGCCCCTTGCCGCCCTAGCCGTAACCCATCGGCCAAGAGCCGTTCGGCAGCGTCCAGGTCGTTCCACTCATAGTGGAGTTGGGCTAGGCCAATATAGGCGGTGCCTGCTACCGGCACCGGGCGCTCAGTTTGCTGCTCACTAGCCGGGTAGAGCCGCGCTCCATGTTCCAACGCCTCCTGGTAGGTGCGTGCAGCGCGGTGGAGTTGGCCGATCCGCGCCGCTAGTTCCCCCAGTTGGCGCAACGCGAAGATCGTGATGATCAGCAGGTTGGCCGCTTGTCCTGTCCGCGCCGCTTCGTTCAATGCCGCCTCCGCCGCCGCCATGTCGCCGCGCAGGTAGGCGGCACTCCCCAACATCAGCGCCACCACGCTGCGTACAATCACGCTATCGTCGGGGATTTCGGCCAGTGCGGCTTGCGCCAGCGCCACCGTCTGGGCGGTGTCGCGGCGCAACCCGGCCACCGTGGCACGTACCGCTAACACCTCGCTGCGCAGGTTGCGCGGGGTGAAGGGGGCGCTCAGGTGGGTGGGCGTGTCGGGATCGGCGGCCTCTACCATCTGGTTGACGCGGGCCAGTGGGATGTCAACCGCATCAAACTGTCCAGAGACCGCTAGTGCCCAGGCTTCGATCAGACAGAGACCGGGGCGGGAATGGGCGAGATCGCTGGGCAGTGCGCGGAGCCAACCGAGGACAGTCGCGACTTCACTGCGGAGCAGTAGCAGACGCCCTTCTTGCTCAATCAGGCGTGCCGCCTGCGCATACGCTTTGGCGGCCAGTAGGTGGCTGACCGCCTCGACCGGCATGGCGGCCCGTGCATACCAATCGGCGGCGCACTGGTGCAAGTGTTGGGCATACGCGGGATCATCGTGCAGGAGCCGTTCACGCAGGAACTCGGCAAACAGGGCGTGGTAGCGGTACCAACGCCGCTCCTGATCGAGAGGTTGGAGGAAGAGGCCGGCACGTTCAATGGCTTGGAGAATGTCGGCTGCCGGACGTTGCAGATCGGGCAGCAACGCCGCACATAGGTCGCTACACAGTGCATCAACCAAGCATGTTGCGAGGAGGAAGTGGCGATATTCGGCAGATTGACGCGCCAGCACCTCTTCGGCGAGGTAATCAACCAGATGGCGATGGCTGCCCCCAAAGGCGCGCATCAGGTGGTGGGCCGCTTCACCGGAGCGCAGCGAGAGCACCGCGAGTTGCAGCGCACCCGGCCAGCCCTCACTGCGTTCGCTGAGTGCGGCGACATCCTCGGCGGGCAGATTTAGGCCATGCGATTGCAGAAAGGCGTGAACCTCAGCGGCGGAGAAGCGCAGGTCGTTGGCATGCAACTCGGTCAGGTGGCCGTGGAGCCGCAGGCGTGCGAGGGGCAACGGCGGTTCACTGCGGCTCAGAATGAGCAGCCGGATGCTGGGTGGCAGATGTTCAATGAGGGTCGCTAGATGGGCGTGGATCGCGGGAGTCTCGATGACGTGATAGTCGTCGAGCACCAGCAGACATGGGTTGGCGAGATCGGCCAGTTCTTCTACCAGCGCCGCGATCACCACATCAAGCGCAGCCGGTTGGGGCGAGGCGAGCATCGAGCGGGCATGATCGGCGAAGCCAGGGAAGGTACGGGCAAGGGCGGCGAGCAGTGCGCCCCAGAAGCGTGTCGGATCATTATCGCGGGGATCGAGCGAGAGCCACGCGAAGGTAGAACCAGGGGGATGATCGCGCAGCCAACTGGTAGCGAGCGTCGTCTTACCGAAGCCGGGTGGAGCCACAATGAGGATGATGCGGGTCTTGGTGTTAGCAAGGCGGGCAAGCAGATTCGGGCGCTCAATGCAACTCGCAAAGAGGGGCGGCGGGTGCAGTTTAGTGGCAATGAGCGGAATCGTCATATGGCATTGGGAGCCGATACGCTACAAATCGCGGGGTACCGATTCGATAGTCGAAAAGACCGGGACGGCTGGACCCAATTCCATCCCTTCAGTAGTTAATGGGCAGAGATAGGCATAGATCTCGACCCCATTCGCCAGTGCGAAGCGTAGGGCGCGGCCAAAGGCGGGATCAACCTCATCATTGGGAACGAGGCTCCGCGCACGTTGGCGTTGAATGATAAAGACCATCGCGCAGCGCTGCCCATTACGGGCGATCATCGCAAACTGTTCGAGTTGCCGTCGTCCAACCTCGGTGGGTGCATCGGGGTAGCGCGCAACGCGCTGGCTCACCAGATTCACTGCCTTCACCTCTAGGTAACAGGTGCTCAGCCCTTCACCGAGGCGGAAATCAAAGCGATGCTCACCTACCATTACCTCACGCTGCACCTTGGTATAGCGTGCAAATTGTGGCAACGCCCCACTTGCCAAGGCGCGTGCGATCAGCCGGTGTGGCATGTGGGTATCCAACGAGACGAGATCATCCCCTTCGTAAATCCCAACGACCTGGAAGACCGTCTTGCGTCCGATCTCATCACGGGGAGCAAGTAACAGGCGTGCTTGGGGCACGAGCAGGTCATTGATCCGCCCCCGATCAGCCATATGTGCCCGCACATATTTGCCATTGATCTGTGCTTCGATCACCTGCTGGCTGGTACGGGCAACAAAGGTTGCCTCGACCAGCGAACCAGAGGCGATCAGTGGAACTCGAATCGACATAGCATTATTTGGTGGTTTTGGTGGTATTGCCATCAAAACCACCAACACATCATGAGGCATCAACCATTGACCAACGCTCGCATCTTTGCCAGTGCATCATCAGAGACTATCGCCCATGCGGGGATGCTGATCTCCTTCAGGATTGAAGCACCATCAGGATCGTTGTGCATCTCGGTGAGCGAGGGTAGGAGTGTCGCTAGATCCTGGTGCAGCACCGGGCGGGCGACGAACATATGGAACGCCGAACGCTCTTCGGTCTCGCCCAAGATTCGTACCATATCGCGGCCTTGTTGCGAAAGCTCTTCGTAGGCATCGCGGTAGACGATCCCAAACGGAGCCTCGCCATTCCACACGCTGCGCACCACACTCAGCCACGAGTCGCGGTGGAGGATGCCGGCGGGCTTAATGCCTTTCCCCTCCATACACTTCAGCCCTATTCGGGTGGGCAGTAGATTCTCCACACTGGCAACCATCGCCCCATTGATCGCACTGACGTCGGGTAGGTCGCCATCTGGCCCGGTGACAATCAACGCCTCATCGTAGGTATCAGCCGGACGCATCAACGGCTTCATGCCATGCTGATCGATCAAGTTGATCGCATCAGTTGGGTTGGCATAGACGAGGTCGGCATTCATCATCGCCTCGCGGAACTCGCTAAAATCGAGGCTCATCTCGAAGTGCAGACTCAGTTCATAGTGCGAGGTGAGGAACTGGACGAGCCGATACCAACCATCAGGATTACGAACGGTGTCGTGGGGGCAAACCATGAACTTGATGTTGGCCATGTCAGACTCCTTTGCTAGACATGAGATGCAGGGTTAGAATGTTATTCGACCTCAACAGCCGCATCATTCGGTTGCTCAATTCGGGTTCGGCGGCGCAATGCCCATCCACCTGCCAACGCACTCGCCCCCAGGCTTGCCAGTAGGCCAAGCGGCTGCACCATACCCGCGCTGGTGTTGGGGAGGGTCGCCGGGATGGGTAGTGGTGTCCCACTGGCCGGTGGTGGTGTGGGGGTTACGTTAGGTGCGGGGCTGCCAACGGCAAGCCCAACACTGATCCGGCCCTCAGCGATGGCATTAATCGGCGAGTTCGTGCTGATATACTCTTGGACCACATCGGCCAGGATCAGCCCGGTGTTGAGTTGGTTACTGCCCTGAGCGAAGGTGGTATAGCCGTCACCTCCTCCAAGCATAAAGTCATTCGTAACTACACGGAAGTAGGCGTTGCTATCCATGGGTGCCCCGGCATACGTAACACTGGTGACCCGGCTCCCAACAGGTAGCGCTGGGTTATAGGTGAAACTGAACCCGGCAATCTGCGGGAAGCGTCCGGCACCACTTTCGACTTGACTCACCCCGTTCTCCAGCGCGGCCCACACGTGCGCCCCGCTCAGATCAACCGTGGCCAGGGTATTGCCGAAGGGCAACACCTCAAGAACCTGCCCCATGCTGATCGCACCCGCCGGAATCGAGGCTCGAATGCCACCGCCATTGGTGATGGCGAGTTGTCCTCCTCGGTTGCGGGTCTTGATCAGCATCGCATCGGCGATCAGATTGCCCAGATTGGTCTCACGGGTACGCACATTGGTGCGCGCCCCATCGAGATCAACGCTACTCGATCCAATAACCGTAGCTCGCAACTGATTTAGCGGTTCGGCCAGCACCTGAATGCGCTCTTCAAAGCTGGGATCGGCCTCAATCGAAGGTACTACCTCGGTTGGATGGCCCTGCACATCTACAATCGTGCCGTCTTGGTTGAAGGCCAGCGTCAGATCACCGAGCCAACGCCCCCACTCCCAATCGGTGACGATCACCACTGGCTTACCGTCGGGTGCGGCGATCAGTTCGGGGTAGGGCGGGTTGCCACTGCTGCTCATCGGCCCCATCGGGGTGTGCGAGTGCCCGCCGATAATCAGGCTGATCCCTGTGACTTCACGCGCAATCTGGCGATCCACGTCAATCCCAACGTGAGTCAGCGCAATAATCGTAAAGACCCCCGCAGCCTGGAGGGCGGCTACCTGCTCCTTGGCGGCTACAATCGCCGAGGTAAACTGCACTTCAGATCCCGTGTTCGCAAGTTCGCCGGTATCTTCTGGGGTGAGTCCGAAGATGCCGATCTTCTTACCGCCCTTTTCCAGAATGATATGTGGCTTATAGAGCCCATCGAGGACTGAACCTGCGGGGACACGGATATTCGCACTCAGGACGGGGAAGGTTGCACGCTTGATAAAGTCGGCCAGAAGCGTCGTACCACGGTCAAACTCATGGTTGCCGATCGTCATGGCCTCGTAGCCCATGGCGTTATAGAACTCCAGATCGGCCATTCCATTGTACTGGTTGAAGAAGAGCGTCCCCTGGAAGACATCACCGGCGTCCACCAGAAGCATGGGCAAAGCCTCACTCGAACGCACCTGGTCTATCAGGGTCTTTCGGCGCGCCACGCCACCATGCTGTGGGGTACTCCCATTCATCACCGGCTCAATCCGGGCATGGTGATCATTGGTGTGCAGCACACGCATGCGCAGGGCTGCTGGCGCTTGGGCCAACGCAACACGATAGCTACCGTCGCTGTAGATCATCAGAAGCGCACCGGCACCAAGGCTCAGGCTCCGTTTCAAGAACTGCCGCCGTGAGATCTTCTCCATCGGGCTCTCTCCTCTGCTCTGTCTTCTCTTCAATGAGCATCCGTCTGAACCGTGTGAGATCGTGATATCAGGTACGAGGTATGGTATATCAGCCGCGATAAAAGCGCAAGAAACCTAGTAGGGGCGAAGCAGCGCCCTCCGTGTAGTCTGGAGAACACAAACTGAGTTGGAGGGCGCTGCTTCGCCCCTACCAGGTTCATTATAGACGACAATAGTGCACAATGGGCTATAATGCGCCCCATGATACCGACTCGTACTCTCCCGGCTGATGCCGCCAGTATTCAGGAGGCCGCGACCATCCTCGCCGCTGGTGGCCTCGTGGCCTTTCCAACCGAGACGGTCTATGGCGTAGGGGCCGACGCGCTCAACCCTGATGCGGTGGCGCGCATCTTTACCGCCAAGGGCCGCCCCGCCGAAGATCCGCTGATTGTTCACTTGGCCCAACTCTCCGATCTGCCACGGGTTACTAAGGGCTACCCCGCAGTTGTTGATCACCTCGCAGCCCACTGTTGGCCTGGCCCGCTCACGCTGGTGCTCCCGCGTGGCCCCGCTGTGCCCTACGGTGTTACTGCGGGGCGTGAGACGGTGGCGGTGCGTATCCCGGCGCACCCGGTGGCGCGGGCGTTGATCGCGGCGGCTGGCACGCCCGTGGCTGCGCCGAGTGCGAACCGTTTTGGCCATACCAGCCCCACCAGCGCTGCGCACGTCCTGGCCGATCTGCACGGGCGGATCGCGATGGTCTTGGATGGTGGCCCGGCCACACTGGGGGTCGAGTCGACCGTTCTCGATTTAAGCGGGCCAATCCCGACACTGCTACGCCCAGGCGGGGTGAGTCTGGAGACCTTGCGTGATCTGTTGGGTGAGGTCGCGGTGGGCGGTCGGGCGGCCCCCACTGGCGGCCAAGTTGCGCCTGGCTTACTGGATCGCCACTATGCCCCCGACAACGCCCTCCACCTCTGTATCGGCCCGGACACCGCGTGCCAGGCGTGGCTCCAGCAGGCTGCGCGCACCCAGATGGCTGCGGGTCGCCGGGTGGGGTTGCTCATCCCCGATGAGGACGTGGCGCTGTTTGCGGATCTGGCGGTAGATATTGAACCGCTCGGCCCCGCGAGTGATCCACTGGCGATTGCGGCACGCCTCTATGCCGCTCTGCGTGCCCTCGATGCGCGCCAACCCGATCTGATTCTCGCCCGTGATGTGGGAGAGGCTGGAATCGCCCGCGCCATCCGGGATCGCCTCACGCGCGCGGCTGCAACGGTTCACGATGGGAGTGAAGGGGTTGTCTTCTGACCAGTGTAGCGTAAGAGTTCACACTTCTCCTAGCATTCCGGTTTTGACGCAAAGACGCCAAGGCGCAAAGCCTGCAACAAAACCTTTGCGTCCTTGCGCCTTTGCGTCAATACGAGATTTCTTTTACCCCAAGTGTGAACAGTTACAGTGTAGCCTTTTTTTGACGCAAAGGTTGTGCTTGATTATGCTATTGAAGGCTTTGCGTCTTGGCGTCAAGACATGAATACTAGGAGCAGTGCGAAGCGGTATGTGCGACGGACAGAAATATACTATAGCGTTGCTCGCTGAACGTCTCGATCTGGCGCTGGCTGCGCGGGCCGATCTGATAGACGCCCCGCATCAGACCGCGTGGCGGCTCTTTGCCGGGTTTGTCGAGGGCTGCCCGGAACTGGTGCTCGATATCTACGCTACCACGGCGGTGATTCATAACTATGCCGATCCGCCTGCGACGGGTGAGCCGCTTGTTGCTACGGCGATTGCATGGCTCCGGGCGCGTTTGCCTTGGGTGACGGCGGTTGTGGTGAAGATTCGCCATGCCGCGACCCCAGAAGGACAGGCCGGGCGGTTGGTGTGGGGTGAACGGGCTACTCGGCGCATCCGCGAGTATGGTATCTGGTACGCGGTCGATCTGACGATGAACCGTGATGCCAGCTTCTACCTGGACACCCGTGGTTTACGTGGGTTGCTTCAGCGGGAAGCATGCGGCCAGACTCTGCTCAACACCTTCGCCTACACCGGCAGTTTGGGGGTGGCCGCACTCGCTGGTGGGGCGCGGCGAGTGGTGCAACTCGATCTCAACCGCCGCTTCCTCAATCTAGCCAAGGATTCCTACAGCCTCAATGGCTTGCCAGTGCAGCGTGCAGATTTTCTCAGCGGTGATTTCTGGGTCGTCGTGAATCGTCTGAAACGGGCGGATGAGCGCTTTGATTGGGTTATCCTCGATCCGCCGATTTTTTCGGCAACTGGCCGTGGGGTGGTCGATCTGGCCGGGAACTATACGCGCCTGATCAACAAACTCCGCCCGCTGTTACGTAGTGGTGGGCGGCTTGTGGCGATCAATAACGCGATCTTTCTGAGTGGTGAGGAGTACCTTGCCATGCTCGATACACTTTGCCAGGATGGCCATGTGCGTCTGCTCGAACGTATTGATGTCCCCGCTGATTGTACTGGCTACCCCACTACGCGCATGAACCCACCACTTCGCGACCCCACGCCCTTTAATCATGCCACGAAGATCGCGGTTTTAGAGGTTACGCACAAGGTATAGGGGCGCATCGTGATGCGCCCTATAGAACTCAAGCTACGCCTGTAGCGGGGATCCACGAAAAAGAGTGTTTTGATGGTGCGGTTGGCCGCAAAGCGGCCAACCGCACCATCAAAACTATGGATTTGGGGCGTAGCCCCAAGCAGAAATCCCCTTAGCTTGAGGGGTATGGGGCGCATCCCGATGCGCCACTACTACTCATCCGTTGATTCTTCAATCATGCTGAGATCCAGTGACTCCTTCGTTACATACTGGATCAGCTCGGTGTAGATTTCAATTCCCAACAGCACCCCACTCGGATAGCCCTTTTGAGTGATGACGATCGGCTGCTGATTGGAACGGGAGCGCTTGATCAGCGCGGCAAGAGCGGAGGCAGCACGGGAGATCGGCACCACACCATGCTCCAGATCGACGGGCTTCATAGAAGAACCTCGCTCCGACTAGGCAATGTGTAACACCGACTTAATGATAGCACAAATTATAGGGATGAAACATCATCTTTTAATCTGTAGTCAGGGCATGTGCAAAGTCACCTCCGGTGGGGGTTCGGGGGCGGCGAAGCCGCCCCCGAAGAACTTTTTTGGTGTGTTTTGGCAGCGAAGCCGCCAAAACACACCAAAAATTGAGGTTTGGGGCACAGCCCCAAGGACTTTGCACATGCCCTGATCAACTAGGGCGCCGAGATGGCCAAGAAGAGCCGCCCGAAGGCGACACCCTTATCGTTCATTCCCGGTACACCACCGGCGGTAATTGCCTTGAACGGCGCGAGACGATCCGTTGTCTCAGGATCACTGATCCCGCCGAACTCTTCGGCTACTGCGATGACCTCAGGCAGATTGACGAAGATCATTCCGCCATGCGGGTTGGGCAGCGCCTTTGCACTGGTCTGATAGGCCGTATTGCTACTCAGCGTGCTTGTCGGGGCAGCGGCAGATTCCAGTGCCCGCTCGCCAAACGCGATCACCAGATCATCGCCGACAAAACCGTAGCCGCCGATGGTCTCACCCTGCGGGCTGAAGGCGCTCCAACTAACCCCGCCAATCTCCGCATCGGTCAGGCCCAGCTCGCCGCCACTCATCGTATCAACCGCCTCGATGATGCGGTTCATGCCTTCCTCAGCCGCCGCACGATCACTCGGCTTGATCGCGAAGTAGCCGGTCACCGGCGAGGGCATCCCCATCAGATCTTCGCCTGGGAGCAGCACAATCGAACCTTCACCCTGGAACCAGTCGAGCAGATCGCGGTTGAGATCGAGGCCCAACTCTTCCTCGTACATTGCCACCTGATCGGCAATATCGGGGTCACCCTCAATGGCCTGACGGATCTGTTCCGCGTAGGTGGGCGGGATGCGGAAGCTGATGGCGACGAGGGCGTCACCACTCACGTTCGCAACACGGTCGGCGCTGACGGGCGTGGTGGCATCTTTGAGTTGATCGCGGGTGGCCTGGCTCAGTCCGTTGGGGTCAAAGACGCTCAACGCATCAAAGGCGACACCATCGGCCAAGACGCTGATCGAGAACCCAACCCCTTGCAGCGCCTTCATACTCTCAAGCTGATCGAGGAGTTGATTGGCACTTGCCTCCGGCATGTCAGCGACCAGTTGCTCGCTATTGGCCATGATACCATCGGCTATTGGCTGGCCATTCACGAAGATGAAGCCGATGCGATCCGGTGAGAGCGCGGCCAGCACCTGCTGGAAGCGCGGGTTGGCGGCGAGGGTCTCTTTGCCACTTGGATCACGGCTGATGACCGCGCTGATCAGATCGGTATTACTGGCAAAGATCACATGACCGCGCACGAGGGCGAACGCGGCACCAGGGGTGTCATCGCTCGCTTGGGTATAGATGGTGATGCCACCGACCTCAGTACTGGTGAACTGCTCACCCTTGCCCTCGCGAAACTGGCGCAGCTTGTCGAGGAATGCCTGGGCGGCCTTCTCATCGCGGGCTGCTATCAGGATGACCGCCTTGATATCCTGTTGCACATCGGGTGTCTCACCCATGCTCAGGGCTTCAAAGTTGAGGATTTGGTCAATCGGTATACCACTAATCGCGATGCCAACCTCGGTCCCAATCCAGGGCGCAATGTCATCCTTGAAGGTGACGCCCCACTCCTCCTTCATATTTTCGTTGAAGGCTGCTTCATTCTGGTAGTCCATCAACTCCGGGAAGGCTTGGCGCAGGCGATCAATGTTGGGCAGATCGTTCAAATTAGGAGTAATTGCAGCGTAGACCTGGGTGTCGCCAGCGACCAGTTGCGGGATACTGTTCGAGCGATTTCCGGTGAGTTGCAAGACCAGCGCGGTGGCTCCGACGGCGATCAGGAGGAGGGCGAGCAACCCACCTCCGATCAGGAATAGCATATTTTTCGGTTTGGGCGTGTCGGATGGAAGCGGGCTTACTGGTGGGAGATCCATCTCATGCTCCTCCTAGCATAGATTTGGCATCAGGTATGCCTCCTTATTGTACGTGTTTCTGGCCAAAAAGGTGGCAGAGTAGCGGTGCAATATCTTGCGCCGCTACTCGTTACGCAATGCCTTGATCGGATCGAGCCGGGCTGCCCGCATCGCCGGGAAGAGGCCAAAGAAGATCCCGATCCCCGCCGAAATGGATGTGGCCAGGATGATCGAACTGAGCGAGACGCTCGCCTTGACCGTCGGATCGTCGGAGAGGGTGTAGAGGATGTAGCTGCCGCCG
The DNA here is from genome assembly GCF_004138135.1 of Candidatus Oscillochloris fontis. Taxonomy (GTDB): domain Bacteria; phylum Chloroflexota; class Chloroflexia; order Chloroflexales; family Chloroflexaceae; genus Oscillochloris; species Oscillochloris fontis. The sequence goes on along the minus strand of NZ_RYFD01000017.1, from coordinate 40,971 downwards.
AAGGAGAAGAGGTAGCCCAAACCTATGCCGAGAACCCCACCCGCAAGGCAGAGCACGACCGCCTCGATCAAGAATTGCCACATGATGTCGCGTCGCTTGGCCCCCACCGCCTTGCGTAGCCCGATCTCCTTGGTGCGTTGTGCCACACTCACCAGCATGATGTTCATGATCCCGATTCCGCCCACCAACAACGAGATCCCGCCGATGGTACCCAGGAATGCGCTGAAGCCTGCCGTGATCTGCTTGAACTGCTCCGAGGCTTGCTGCGGGTTGTTCACCCGGAAGTCGTTGGCTTGGTAGGTGAGCCGATGCTCCTGGCGCAAGATCTCGGTGACTTGCCGGATGGCTTCGTCTATCTCTGGGACGCTGCGCGCTTTGACGGTCATGCTCGATACATCCACCCGTGTGGTGACGTTGTTGCGGAAGAGCCGGTCGCGGGCGGTAAGGTAGGGGACATAGACCTGTTCGCTGGGGCTAGAGAAGCGTCCGAGTGCGCCGGCGAGGCCGCTCTGTTTGGTCGTACTCACTCCGATGATCTCGAACTGCACCCCGTTCAGGCTGATGCGCTCGCCCACCGCTTGGTAGATGTCGCCAAACAGGGTTGTGGCCACGCCATCGCCAATCACCGCCACGCGGGCATTCGCCAGATCTTCGGCATCGGTGAAGTAGCGCCCATCGCCCAACGCGGTGTCGCCGATCTGGAAGAAGTTGGGAGTCACGCCTTTAATGCCGAAGAGGTAGCGCGGCCCGCCTGCACTCACCGTGCCGCTGCGGTTCAGTTCGAGCGCCACGAACTCCACCGCCGGGGCTGCCCCCGGTCGCATGATCGCGGCCACATCATCAGAGCGTAGCTGCGGGCGCAGGGTTTCGTCCGTGTTGCGGCTGTCTACAGTCGGGTTGACATAAAAGACACCAACCCCGATCTTATTAAACTCGCGTTCAATAAAGAGTTGGTAGCCGTCGCCAATGGCGAGCATCCCCACTACCGCGCCCACCCCGATGATGATGCCGAGCATAGTGAGGAATGCGCGCAGTTTGTGGGTGAGCATGGCTTGCCAAGCCACCCGAAAGGCTTCGAGGAAGGACATAAGCGTACCTCAGCTTTATGTTGACGCAAAGGCGCAAAGGTTTTGATTGGGGGCTATCTTGAATGCTTTGCGCCTTGGCGTCTTTGCGTCAAAACCGGGATGCACAGTTGTTAGCTTTATGTTGACGCAAAGGCGCAAAGACGCAAAGGTTTTGATTGGGGGCTATCTTGAATGCTTTGCGCCTTGGCGTCTTTGCGTCAAAACCGGGAGGCGAGGAGAACGGTGAACAGTTGCTACTCAGTGCGCAGCGCCTCAATTGGGTTGAGCCGCGCCGCCGTCAGGGCCGGGAAGAAGCCGAAGGCGATGCCGATGCCAGCCGCGATGCCGCTGGCCAGCAGGACGTTACTCAGTTGTACGGTGGCCTGCGCCCCTTCGGCCTGGAAGAGATTGACCAGCACCCAGGTGCCGATCAGTGAGAAGCCATAGCCAAGTAAAATTCCGATCACGCTGCCGATTAGGCAGAGCACGACCGCCTCGATCAAGAATTGCATCAGGATGTCGCTGCGGCGCGCCCCGACCGCCTTGCGCAGCCCGATCTCCTTGGTGCGCTCGGTGACACTCACCAGCATGATGTTCATAATCCCGATGCCGCCCACCAGGAGCGAGATCCCGGCCACGATGCCCAGAAAGGCATTGAAGGCTCCGATCACCGCGCTGGCCTGTTGCGCAAACTGCTCCGGGTTGATGATCGTGAAGTCGTTCTCCTGGTAGGTGAGGCGGTGCTGTTCGCGAAGCACGTCGGTAATTTCGCGCACCGCCGCGTCAATCTGGTCGCGATCCACCGCCTTGACCGTCATGAACGAGACATTGATTAGATCGCTGGTCTGGTTGCGGAAGAGTCGCGTGATCCCGGTCTCGTAGGGGATAAAGATCGCTTCGGCGGGATCGCTGCCAACACTGACCTGGCCGGGTGGGTTGGCGAGCACCCCGACGATCTCAAACTGTACGCCATTGAGGCCGATGCGTTGGCCAAAGGCGACCTCCAACCCTCCGTACATGGTCTCGGCCACACTGCGCCCGATCACCGCCACCCGTGCGCGGGCCTCCTCGTCGGCAGCGTTGAGTATTCGTCCAGTGGCGAGATCCTGCGGGCTAATCGCAAAGAAGGAGGGACTCAGGGCGCGTACCGAGTAGGTGCCGCGCTGTCCGTTGGCCAACACCTGTACATTGTCGCTCCACTCAATTGAAACCGCCTGCACCGAGGGCGAGCGCCCCGGTTGCATGATCGCCCGCGCATCAGCACTGGTCAGGCTGGCCGTCTGGAGGACATCAATCCGGTTGGTGTCAATAAACGGAGCCACATAGACCGTCCCGATGCCGAGTTGGTCAAACTGGCTGTTCAAAAAGCCCTGGAACCCATTCCCAAGCGCCAGCATCCCGATCACCGCGCCGACCCCGATGACGATGCCGAGCATGGTCAGCGCCGCCCGCAGTTTGTTGGTCAACAGGGCTTGGAAGGAGATACGGAAAGATTCGATGATGTTCATGGCTCGTCTACTGTACCTGTTCACACTTGGGGTAAAAGACTTTAGGCTCACGCGAAGGCGCGAAGGTTTTGGTATAGGCTTTGCGCCTTCGCGTCTTTGCGTCAAATCCTTGATGCTAGGAGAACTACGAACCGTTAGCGTCGGCTAGAGTTGTGGCAGCCTCACTGCCCACCACAATGGTACGATCTACCACCGGATCATCTGCGGCCACCACCCCGTCACGCACGCTGATGATGCGCTGGGCATGCTGGGCCACGTCATGCTCGTGGGTGACGAGGATGACGGTGATGCCCTGTTCGCTATTCAGGCGTTGGAAGATACTCATGATCTCCTCGCCGGTGCGCGTGTCGAGCGCCCCAGTCGGTTCGTCGGCCATGATGATGCGCGGGTTGTTCACCAGTGCACGCGCAATCGCGACGCGCTGCTGCTGGCCGCCCGAAAGCTCGTTGGGTTTGTGGTGCATCCGCGAACCCATTCCCACGGCTTCGAGCGCCGCTTTGGCCCGTTCGTGGCGGCTGCCGCGATTGCCTCCATAGAGCATGGGCAGTTCTACATTGCGCAGCGCACTGGTGCGCTGGAGCAACATGTATTGTTGAAAGACGAAACCGATCTTCTCGTTGCGGATGGCGGCCAACTCGTTGTCATCGAGATCACCGACATCCACACCATCGAGCAGGTAGCTGCCGTTACTCGGCTGATCGAGGCAGCCGATGATATTCATCAGCGTACTCTTGCCACTGCCCGATGGCCCCATAATCGCTACCATCTCACCCTCGTGGATGGTGAGTGAGACCCCGCGTAGGGCGTGAACCTCGACATCGCCCATACGGTAGACCTTGGCCAGATCGCGGACTACAATCAGATCGCTCATCGCCCTTGCCCCATCGGGTTAAAGGTGCTGACTACATCCTGGAGCAGCACGGCTTCACCCGCACTCAGGCCACTCAGAATCTCGACGACCTCGCTATTGCTCAGGCCCAGCGTCACATCACGGCGAATGCTGGCTGGCTCGAAGCTGGCCGTGCCGCCACTCACCACCGCCTTGGGCTGCCCCGTCGGATCGAAGACCAGCACATAGCTCTGACCGTTCTCGCTACGCACGGCGCGCCGGGGCACCAGCAGCGCATCGTTCTTCTCGCTGGTGACAATCGCCACCACAGCGGTCATGCCGGGGCGTACCCCCGTGCTGTCGGCATCCAGATCAACCGTGACGGCATACGTGGTGGTGCCCTGGTCACTGCGGGTGGCTTGGGGGGCAATCGCACTGATGGTGCCGCCAATTTCGCTGCCGGGTAGCGCATCGAGGGTGATCCGCACGCGCTGACCGATCTGAATCTCGGCGATGTCGAGTTCATCAATCGGCACATCAATATGGAAGCTGCGCAGATCAACAATCGCAATCGTTGAAGAGGCATCAGCCGTCTCACCGATATTCATATCCACACTCGCCACCGTCGCCGCAAAGGGCGCACTCAGCGTTGCCAGATCGAGATTGCGTTGCGCCTGCTTAACGGCAATCTCGGCTCGCAGCACCGCCGTCTCACGAGTTGTCAGGTTCGCCTGGCTCGGATCGGCGGTCAGTTTCTCCAGGCTGGCCTGCGCAATGCTGATGCTCGACTGACTGGCGGCCAGCGTACTATTGCGGTTGGCCCCGATCAGTTGATCGAGTTGGGCCTGGGCGCGCTGCACTGCCGCCCGCGCATCGGCCAGTTCTTCCGTCTTGGCCCCGGCCAAGAGCTTATCGCGGCTACTGATCGCACTCTGAAGGCTGGCCTCATTGGTGCGGTTAGTGTTAATCTCATCGCGCACCGCCTGATCGTAGGCTACCTGCGCCGACTGCAAGGCCGCCTCAGCATCCTTGACGCTGCGCATGGCCTGGGTCTCCAGATCCTTACGATCCTGGGCCAGTTCACGCGGCTGTTGTTCGAGTTCGCGGTTCTCCCAATAGATCCGGCTATACTCGTCCTGTGCGTTACGCAGTGCATTAGCGCGGGTCTCCAGATCAATACGGGCACGCTCTTTGGTGGCAGCCAGGTTCACCCGCCCCTGATCGAGCGCACTCTGGGCACGCTGCACCTGCTCATTCGCGGCGTCCAGTTCATCACTGGCTGGCCCGGCCATCAGCCGGTCGAGGCGCGCCTGGGCACTGGCCAGATCGGCGCGGGCGGCGGCAATATCGGCACTACTCACACTACTCACCGTTTGCTGATACTGGCTGCGGGCCTGCGCCAGACGGGCGCGGGCTTCAGCCAGATCCGACTCGTTGGCTCCGGCGAGCAGATCCTCATACTCGGCCTGAGCTTGGCGCAGATCGGCATGCGCCTGATCGAGGCTCAGTTGCAGGCTGACACTATCTACCCGTGCCAATGGCGCATCCTTCGCCACCACATCGCCCGGCTTGACCAAAATCTCACTAATTGTCCCATTCTGACTAAAGCGCAGTTGGGCCTCGGCTGCCGGCTCAATATTCCCCGTTGCACTTACCGTCGAGGCAATCGTCCCACTCGCCACCTCCACCGTCTGCCAGCCTTCTGGCAGCGTCCCCGCCACTGGCGGTTTGGGACTCAACAAGAAGAACCCAGCCGCACACGCCCCCACTACCAGCAGAACCCCGCCAATAATGAAGATCAGGCGGCGTCCATTGCGTCTCTGTTTACGCTTCGTTTCGGCGCTTGCCATCGCCAATACTCCGTTCTATACCATCATCCCGTATGAGGATGCACGACTCGCCCTATGCGACGAATCAGGGCCGATTTGGGTTGCATCAACATACTGTATATCATAGAAGATCCGCCTTAAGGAGGATGTTACCGGGGTATGACCGGGCGGTAAGCATGTGTGACTCGTAACTATTCACACTTCCCCTCGCATTCCGGTTTTGACGCAAAGGCGCAAAGCCTTCAACAAAACCTTTGCGTCAACAAAAGGTTTCTTTTACCCCAAGTGTGAACAGTTACGTGACTCGTTCTTTGTGCGATTTCGCGCTATAATACCGAACACCTACCTATATGGATCATACACATGCATACCGACCTCTTGCGGCGCTGTCAATACTTCGCCGATCTCCCCGATCAGACGCTCACGGCTGCTTCGGCAGCGGCCCAACTACGGCGCGTACCCACTGGGGACTTCATCTTCCGCCAGGGTGAACCAGCCAGCCACTTCTACGTGCTTGCAGCGGGTAATGCGCGGCTCAGCCAGATCAGCCCAGAGGGGCGGCAGATCATTATGGGCCTGATCGGGCCACCGATTGAGATCGGCATCATCTCCGCCATCCAGGGCGCAGTCTATCCGCTCGATCTGCAAGCCACCCAGGATTGTCAGGCGTTGGCGTGGGAACACCACACGCTCCTACGCCTCTTTGAAGCCCACCCGATGCTGGCGCTACGCGCCTTGCGCATGGTCTCTGGGCGCTTTGTCGAGTTACAGGATCGTTACCGCGAACTCGCCACCGAGCGGGTGGAGCGCCGCCTTGCGCGAGCGCTGCTGCGTCTCGTCACCCAATCGGGTCGCCCCGATGGGGATGATGTGACGATTGCGCTGCCGCTGGCGCGCCAGGATCTGGCCGAGCTGACTGGCACGACGCTCTACACCGTTAGCCGCACCCTGAGCGTCTGGGAGAGCAGCGGGATCATCCGCAGTGGCCGCGAGCGGGTGACGCTCTGCGATCTGCCCCGGTTGAGTGAGATTGCTGAGGGGTGAGCGTGTCCGGTTTAGTGTCCGCAGATTACGCACCCGATGATATGTCCGCAGATTACGCAGATTACGCAGATTTTTTAGGGTAAAATAAAAAACAATCTGCGCAATCTGCGTCATCTGCGGATAACACGATGCGCCCCTACACCAACCGATTCTCCATGAGGCGGCGCTGAAAGGCGGCTGAACCCGCGTAGGGTGTTGTCACTCTGCGCAGCCGCGCAGTGAAGGCTGCCTGCTGCCCCTGATGCACGGCGAGTTCGCGCAGTTCGATCAGCAGCGCCACACCCTGATCGTAGCCACTCGCGGTACGTTTCGCCAACAATGCGACGATATTTGCCCAGATCGCCTCCTCGCGCTGGGCGAGATCGGCAAGCCGCGCCAGTCGCGCCTTCTCGATAGCCTCCTGCTGAAGTTTGATACGCAGTTGCTGCTGCTGTTGCGCAGCCGCCTGGAGTTCCCGAAACATACGGCGCGGCGCAGTCGAGACTGTGGGCTTGTTGACCCCACCAACCTCGCGCAGTCGGCGCAGTAGCTCAATGCCAACGCGGCTCTCACCGCGAGCCACGCGCAGCAGCAAGGCGTTACGCTCGGCTTCGGGGAGCAGACCTACCCAATCTTCGAGCGGCTCATTGTCGTTGGTTGTAGCGAGATTGGGACTAGCTTCAGCCGCTGCGGCGATTAGATCGCGGTCTATCGCAAAGAACTCAACAAACGCATTGAGTGCCGCGTCAAGCTGCTTCAACCCCGCTGGCACAGGTGGTTCAAGCAGGGAATCAGCATCTGCATTCTCATCTTCATATGTAGCAGCACCCTCATCCTCTTCATATTCATCATCATCCTGGTATCCTGCCTGATTTGCTGCACAGCACAACCAGAAGAGGTAGAGCATACGCATATCACCCCGCAGCATGGCATCACGCAGGGGTATGAGCGGATCGAGCAACCCTTCGCCTTCGATCCAGCCATAGCCCCCCTCCTCGCGGATTTCCAGATTGAGGATCAGATGATCGGATGTGGTCAGGAGATCGCCGACATAGCTCTCTTCGTCGCCGAGCAGGTACGGTTGAATCTGCGCGGCTTCGATGGCCGCCTTGGGGAAGCGCATAGCCAGTTGCTTTGAACCCCAATTGGCGATATAGAGTAGGATATCGAAATACTCATCAAGTACATCCATGGGATCGCTACGAAAACTACCATAGGAGTAGTTGAAGGCTGCCCGACTCGAACTGAGTACCACGCGGCTAGAGAGTTTACGGATCTCTGCCATCTGCGTGCTACTGAGAAGGCGATCTACCGTCTGGAATTCGTAGTATTGATACTCACTCATTGTGGGTGATCCTTTGTTGGGGTCGCTACGCCGCTACTAAGGATTTTACCCGATGATATGTCCACAGATGACGCAGATGACGCAGATGACGCAGATTTCTTAGGATAAAACAAAAAAATAATCTGCGCAATCTGCGCAATCTGCGGATAAACAACCCGCTACACCCCGGTAGAGTGTCCGCAGATGACGCAGATGACGCAGATTTCTTAGGATAAAACAAAAAATAATCTGCGCAATCTGCGCAATCTGCGGATAAACAACCCGCTACACCCCGGTAGAGTGTCCGCAGATGACGCAGATGACGCAGATTTCTTAGGATAAAACAAAAAATAATCTGCGCAATCTGCGGATAAACAACCCGCTACGCCCCCGCCATCATCGCGGCGACATCCTCTTCCGCGCTGCCGATGCCCTTGATCGCGAAGTTCTCGACCAGGAACGCCGCGACGTTCGGCGAGAGAAATGCGGGTAGGGTTGGGCCGAGCCGAATGCCCTTCACACCGAGGTGCAGCAGTGAGAGCAGCACGAGCACGGCCTTCTGCTCGTACCAGGCGATGTCATACGAGATCGGCAGTTCGTTGATGTGCTTGGCACCCACCGCGTTAGCCAACGCCTGGGCGACCACCACGAGTGAGTAGGAGTCGTTGCACTGGCCAGCGTCGAGAACACGCGGGAAGCCCCCGATGCTGCCGAGGTTGAGCTTGTTGTAGCGATACTTAGCACAGCCAGCGGTCAGAATAATCGTATCGTTGGGCAACTGCTCGGCAACTTCGGTGTAGTACTCGCGCTCCTTCTGCCGCCCGTCACACCCGGCCATCACCACGAAGCGCTTGATCGCCCCGCTCTGCACCGCTTCCAGTACCGCGCCTGCGTTGTCGAGCACCGCCTTGCGCGCAAAACCGACCATAATGCTGCCGGTCTCCAACTCCAACGGGGGCTGCGATTCGAGCGCCATCTCGATTAGCGGGCTGAAGTCCTTCTGGCCACCCGGCGCACGCTCCGCAATGTGCGCGAGACCACTAAAACCGACCATCCCGGTGGTGAAGATGCGCTCACGATAGCTGTCGCGGGGTGTCTGGATACAGTTGGTGGTCATCAGAATTGGCCCATTGAAGGCGGCGAAATCGCGCTGCTGATCCCACCAAGCACCGCCATAGTTTCCAGCCAAGTGTGGGAACGCCTTGAGTACCGGGTAGGCGTGGGCCGGCAACATCTCACCGTGGGTATAGACCAGCACGCCGCTGCCCTCGGTCTGGCGCAGCAGATCGTGGAGGTCGAGCAGATCGTGGCCACTGACGAGGATGCCCGGCGCACCCGCACGCACTCCGAGGTTCACACTGGTTGGTTCGGGGTCGCCAAAACGCCCGGTGTTGGCCGCATCGAGCAGCGCCATCGCTTGCACGCCCAATTCACCACAGCGCATGGAGAGCTGAATGAGATCATTCAACCCCAAATCATCATTGAGCGTAGCGGCCAAACCCTGGTGTACGAAGGCGAGCAGGTTAGGATCGCCATGATCGAGCACATAGGCATGATCGCAGTAGGCGGCCAAGCCCTTCAGCCCATAGGTGAGCAGCTCGCGCATAGACTGAATATCGGGGTCGGAGTGCTGATTGAGCGTGGAGGAGACTTGCGCACCGAGCGCCACATAGGCTTCGATGTCGCCATCGGCGGGCTGGGCGGCGGCGGCGGGCAGCGGATTCTTACACTCAAGGCCAGCGGCGTGGCGAGCGGTATGAACCCAGCTACGCAGCGCCTCGCGGCGGACAAAAGTCTCTCTGGTCAGTTGGTAGATGCGCTCAGCATCAAAATTGACATTGGTGAGCGTGGCGAAGAGCGCCTGGGCCATAAAGAGGTCGGTTGCGGGATCGGTAACACCACTCGCTTGGCCGTGCACCGCAACGGCGGCAAGCCCCTTGAGGGCATAGAGCAGGTAATCTTGCAGATGAGCGACTCGCTCATCCTTCCCGCAGGTTCCGCGCACGAGGCATCCGGTATTCTTCGTCGTCTCTTGGCACTGGTAACAAAACATGATCGCGCTACTCCCCTTCAGAATATGGTCTACTCTGAATTCAGGATAGCGCGATCAAAAGGAGAGATCGTTGCGCTAGAGCAAAGAGGAAGGGCGCACTGCGCCCCTATACCGGCAACGCTGTCCCAATAATCCGCTCAAGCTGCGCACCCGCCTCGCCCAGCCCCTCGCCGGGGCGCACCGCCGCCAACAGGATGTGGCCCGCTGCACTCCGGGTGAGCAACAACCGTTGACCCGGCCCGATATAGGCTGCCATCCCCGACGTATTCCCCAACGCGACCCCAATCACCGCGAGGCTTGTCGCAACTAACGGTGCCGAGACCGGCATCCCCGACATAATCGAAGCCCCATCCGAACGTACCAGCGCCCCCCCGGAGAGTGCTGGACAATCGGCGAGAATCTGGTCGAGCCGCAGATCAGCGGGAGCATGCGGCGGCGGTGCCAACTCCCCCTCGTCGCGGCGGCGTGCTGCTTCGAGCAAGAGAGTCTCGGCTTCGGCCTCCATCGTCATTGGTGCCTCCTCGGCGCCCCCAGAGACGGTGAACATGCCGTCGGCCCATTGGGCCACCCGGAAGATCGCCTCCTCGTCGGTATGCTCGTTACAGCGGGCACCCACCACCAGACCTTCAATGATCCAGATCCGGGCGGTACCATTGCCACGGCTCGCCGTAATGGTCACCGTCCGCTGCTCCTGACAAAGCGTCTGGATCAGCGCGGCTGGGCTGATAAGTGCAAAGCTGCCTTGGAGAAACATCCTGCTCCCCTTCTACTGCTACATGGGTCTGGCAATCTGGATCTCGTTATGTGTCTACGTAGTAGGGTGTGCAGGTGACACGATGATCTGCGCAGATCCAGATTGAGTGCCCTGCCCCTGCTCCCTAATACGTGCTCTCGCTTCTACAGCCGTCGCGCCATCTCAATCGTCTCGTGGGCGGCATTGATCCAGACCTCAGGGAAACGTGTGGAGTCAGTCATCCAACTCATAAATGCCTCAAGCGCATGTGGGACACCGTTCCGGTCATCGGCGACGGCTGAAGCGATCAGCCCACCACAGTTGGGCATGACGGTGCGCCACTCCTGGCCCACACGGGCATAGAAGGCATTATCGAGCGCAACCAGATTGGCATCGTTAATACTCGCCCGCCGCTCTTCGGCTAAGACCCGCGCTGTCTCGGAGAGTTTCAGGTAGCGCTCCTGATTGTATGGCCGGGCCTGGGTCAGATCTTCGGTCATAAGGATCAAGTGGCATTCCATGAACCACTGTGGCATCCCACGCCGTGCCATCAGCCGCGTCAGCCAGCGTACCTGTTGGTTGATACTCTCCTGCCCCTCATCAAGCAACGACGCAATCCAGCAGCCATCACTCCACGAGAAACGCCGCCCCTTGAGTCCGTAACGCAACTCCATAAATGGGAAGAGCTTATCAATCCGCCGATGCGAGCGGAAGACCGCCTTGATCTCTTCCATATCGTTGGTGATTGGGTGATTCCCGCCCAACGGATTGATCAGCATGACCAACTCACTGATCGGGTTGTCATTGATCGGGTAGATCTGGCCGATCATCTGCTCAATGCCATCGAGCGTCTCGTAGGCCGCTTCAAGCACCTGCTGACGTACCTCAGGCGTAAACTGGAGCGCATCCATCTGAGCGGCGAACTGTGGCCAACGGGTCTGCCCCCACGCATTAAAACTGTTGAAAAAACTCAGCCCAGCGCCTTCGCGTAGTTGCACCGACCAACCCACCTTTGTCGCAAAGGCGTCGCCACCCATGTACCATGTGGCCAGCGCATAGGCGGTTCCGAGCAGCGAGCGCGGCATCTGGAGCGAACGCATCCGAATATGCTCGGCCAGTACCTCCGCACTCAACTCAAGTGCCGGAATCTCACGCGCATGCATGGCCACAAACGACATGTCATGGCGGATCATCGCCTGCTTGCGCAGATCGGCTGCCCACAGCGCTTGTACCACCGGATCGCCCGATTGGGCAATCGCATACTCGAAGCTATCGTAGACAACCGTCAGACCACGCAGTAGGGCGGCGTAGCTTACTGGGTCAACCTTCTCAGTTGTAAAGAAGGTCAACTCACCAATCCGCACATTCTGGTCGTAACTAGAGGCTTGAAGGCTCTCGATGATCGGGGTCGCCTGTTGCATAGGGCACCTCTCCCGGTATCTCTCTAGGGGCATGTGGCCCCAAGACTATCGTATAGATAACCCATCGGATCTAGATCGTGCGTCGTACCTGGGCTACCACCGCGTTCATGGCTGCTTTGAGCGTATCGAATACCCCACTCCCCCGCAGTGCCGATGCCTCAAAACAAGGCCGATTCAGCACGTCAAGTTGGCGTCGCAACTCCGCTGCCGACATCACATGCGGCATGTCGCGCTTGTTGAGCTGCACAATGATCGGGAAGGTGTTAATATCGTACCCCAGTTCAATCAGGTGCTGCTCCATGGTGAACCAAGACTCCTGGTTTTCGGCCAAGCGCCCGGCCTGCGAGTCAACCACAAAGACGATCCCATCAGTCCCTTGCAGAATCAGCCGACGACTGGCTGCATAATAGACCTGACCCGGTACGGTGTAGAGCTTAAATTTGGGTTTGAGGTTATTCACCTTCCCCATCTCAAGTTGAAGAAAATCGAAGAGCAGCGTGCGCTCCTGTTGAGTCTTGAGTGAGATCAGCCGCCCCCGCAAATTGGCTGGGGTTCGTGCGTGAATATACTGAAGATTGGTCGTCTTGCCACTCAACGCGGCACCGTAGTAGACGATCTTGAGATTGAGTTCGCCAATAGCCCAGTTGATAAACATGGCAGCCTCGCAGTTTTACCAGATGTTGTCGAGCTGCGCGGCAAACGAGCGCTCGAAATCTTCGGAGATCGCGTCGGGAGGTGGTACCATTGCCGCACTCCCCACGATTGCGAGGATGCGATCATTGGCCCGTTTAATCGCTAAGCGCGACCAGCCTAGCGGTACATCCCGCGAGGTCGAGACAAGTAGAATGAGGGCCTCACCAACCCGCGAGATCAGAATAGTCTGGTCTTCATGCTCCTGTACGATCAGGTTGCAGGCCCGCTTGCCTCCCAGCAAACGTCCTACCTCTAGGGTTGCCATCATATCACCGGCGGCGAGTGCTGCGACACTCCCCACATCGGTCTCATTCTCGGCATCCCAACTCACAATATCCAGACCGCTCAGATCGCCCAGGAAGGCGAAGCGCACATCAGCCTGCTGTCCAAATTGCGCCAAGAGCTGACGTAGCTCCTGGAGTTGTGCGGCGGAGAGAACAAGCTGCGAACGTGCCATTACGTCCTCCTAGAGAGACTCTCGTTAGGACTTACGAGTGTCAATGAGATCACTACCGAATATGCGATCAAACTCATTGTTGAGTGACTCCGTCAATTCAGCCGCGATCACGTCACCGACATTACCTTCAACGATGCGCATATGACTAAGCTGATCAGCACTGCGCTTCAATTGTAACCAAACATAGCCAAGTTTTGGGCTGACAAACTCTTTGTCAAAGATGAGTGCCAGTAGGCGATAATTTCCGGCATTGGTGGCATAGAGATCAAAATGCTCACCCTCAAGCACACTCAGATGGCGTGTATTCGGATCATGCAGCGCCCGTCCGAGTTCAAATGAATTTCCAAAACTGCCTGCGATCAACGACGATACCGCATCTAACTCCAACTTCGACGGGTCGCCGCGTTGGGTGATCAGGTTGCCGATATAGTCGGTATACAGCACCAACTGGGCTTTGGTCTGCCAGCGCAAGACATCCAACAAGACCTGGACATCGCTTATCGTGGCGGCGGGTCGGCCCTGGTGCTCAGGGTCATCAATCAAGTGCAAGCCGAGTGCCTTGCTGACTGCGAACACGAACGCATCAGAACTCTCTGGGACGACCGCCAGGGTGTAGCCGCGCCACCGGACATCCTGAAGCAATTGCTCCGGGGTCTCGGCTGGGTGGAAGAAGAGCGCCCGCAGATGCGTACTCCGCGTGCGCAACCGTGTCACCAAGTTGAGTGATTCATCTGAGAGCGGGGCAACCAGTAAATGGAACTGGCGTCGCCCAGCATGGAACTGGGCCACAGGTACCGTCCGCGCCACGGTCACCGTGATCGTGACTCCCTGTTGGCTGGCAATACGCAGCAGCGCCTCAGACCAGGCGCTGCTATGGGCAGTATCGGTTTCAAACATCAGAATGCTGTAGCGCATAACGCTCAACCTTACGGCGCTCAGCCCGTGCTGCTCTCGATAGTTGGTAACTGGAAGGTGAAGGTACAGCCCTGTTCGGGTTCACCCTCGGCCCAGATGCTTCCATCGTGTTGCTCAATAACCGCCTTGGCGATCGTGAGTCCGAGGCCACGGCCTGAAACTCCCATATGCTCGGTGGTTGCAGCCCGGTAAAATGGATCAAAGATTTGGGCCAGCTCGTCGGGCCGCAAACCGGGGCCGCTGTCTTTAATTTGAACGATAACCATCTTGCCCTCTTGCTTCGCTGAAACACGAATATGAGCACCTGATGGGCTATATTTGATCGCATTGTCAATCAGTGCTGAGATGGCCCGGCCCAGACCCTCCTCCGAACCATACACTCTGGGGAGCTTGGCTTGAATATCGGTCTCAACCTCTTGGCCGCGCCGTCCAAACTCGGCATATTGGGTGCCTACCGCAGCCTCAATCAGTAAATCGAGCCGCAACATCACCCGGTTATCGCCGGTCTGGAGCCGAATTTGCCCAAGTGAGAGCAGATCGTTGACCAACATGGTCAGTTCACTGTTCAGGCGTACCACTTGGCCAATCAGCCGCGATTGTTGTTCGTTTAGTTCACCGGCTGCGGGTACTCGCGTGATCAATTCGCGTAACTCGCGCAACGGTACCCGAATAATATTTGAGAAGTTTGCCAAAAAGCTCTCGTTACGCTCACTCTCTGGAACGATAGCTGCTGCTGGTGCTGCCACCACCACAGGCTCTGGTCGCTCCGCTTTGCTCTGTGGGCGTAACACAAACGCCCATAACCCTTGCGAAAAGCCAATCACCGAAGCGCTGGCTTGTCTCCCATTCGGTAGTTCGATCTCCTGTGCCTCGACCGCATCCTCCATCAACGCTTCGGCTAAGAGCGATGAGAGACACGCGGCGCCACTAGCGATCAGCGGCTGCCCTTTGGTGTTGTGATCAATCCCTAACAGTTCCGCCATCGCCGGGGTATAGTCGGTCACTTGACCACGCCCATCCACCAGCATGATCGCGTCATCAAGGTGGGTAAGTAACGAACCCAGTTCACGGACAATATGGCTGCCATCACGGGTGCTTGTCGAACGGTTGGCGGTTGCCGTTGCCAGTGTTCGTGCCGTCTTACTCCCGTTCTCATTGCTGCGGCTGGCTGTGCTGCTGGCTATCTCGCTCATATTGAGCGCGATGAGGCTTGCGATCCCACTCAGGAGCGCCTGACCTGGTGTCGGTATCGGGCGCGGGCTGGCAACCAGCAACAATCCCCCTACGCGCTCATTGCGCAGCAACGGGACTGCCGTCAGAACGTTGTTGCCCATCCAACTGGCGATCCCCTGCAACCCACTGTGGGGTGCTGAGGTCGCGGTTCCTACGCGCCCCCGATGAATGACATTGGCGATCATACCGGGGGTTTGAACCGTGCATGGAGCCGGAATCGGCCCTCCTTCGCTCGCTAACGGTATGAACTGATGCTGATCTCCGTCAAGATGCCCCAGTATTGCGCGTTGGATTCCCATCTCCTGAAAGAGTTGGCGCACCTCTTGGATACTCAGCAGTGCCTCTGCCCCACTGCGATTAGCCATTGCCACGGCCAAATGGAGCCAGCGACTCTCATTCGGCATGAGCGCATGGCGATCCGTTTCAGTGAGTTGGAGTTCTCCGATCAATGTCGCGGCGAGGCGTGCGACATAGGCTCGCTGTACCTCGGCTTCGACCAGATCACGCATCGAATATTCGTGGTCACTGAGCTGTGCCAGCACCAGCGCCGCACGATCAACATACTCCGGGTCGGTGATGATCTGGGTGCGGTAGTGCCCCGATTCAGCCCAGGTCAGCAGGGCACTGGCACCCTGCTGACCTGCAATCACCAGAAATGGCGCACTCCCGAAACCTTCCGCTAGTACGATGGCGTCGGTAGGTGTATGCTTCCCAACCGATAGTCTTCCGCCAATGAAGCAGCCCGCCCGCATATCTGGCGGGCGGCTGCGCATGAGCATCACGGCAAGATCACGCACCTGATCCAATTCGAGCAGACAGCCTTTTGGACCCAATCCCAGCAGCGCAGGCAGGGAGAAGTTTTCAGCGCTGGACATGAGTTACTCCATCGGCTGCGATCAGGCGTTCTGGTTCATCTGTTCAGCGACAATGCGGGCGATTTGGCGTATATCGCCCTGGAAGTAGAAGCCATTCTGTACCCGATTGCGCAGATCGTCACGATCCCAGAAGGCGAAGCCGCCATACATGAAGAACGGTCGCGGGGCTGGCAGTTGGGCGATGATCTGGCTGGCGGCGATCAGGCCATTGGCGGCGGCAACTGTGGCTGCCGAGAGCGCCAAGACCTGTGGGTTGAGTTGGGCGACCATCTCTTCGATGGTCGAGTTGGGCACATTCTGCCCCAGGTAGATCACATGGAATCCGCCCCAACGCAGGAAGAGGCTGATCATGATCGCCCCGATCTCGTGCAACTCTCCCTGGGCACATGCCACAATTGCGGTTGGCCCATTGATGTGATCGGTTGATGTGTTGAAGAGACTGAGCAACTTGCTCTGCACGAAGCGGCTACTAAAGTGCTCGGAGGCTACACTGACTTCGCCACGGTGCCAGCCGTTCCCGATCTCAACCTGCACCGGTGTGAGCAACTCATTACAGATCTGCTCTGGTGAGTAGATCCCAACCGCCTCACTCCAGACCTGTTCGGCTGCCTGCTGGTCGTAGGCGACCAAGGCACTAAAGAGGCGCTGGCGCAATACTGGCCAACTGCGCACACTCGGCCCCTCGGCGGGTGGTGCGGCTGCCGGGCCTGTGCCCCCCGGCCCACTGCGGCCAGGTGCCTTCATCCATGTCGGTAGCCCGAAGGTTGTGGACTGGTTGTGCTGCGGTGCCAGAATTGATGGACGGGGCGGCAAGGTGGGTGCCGATGGCATAATCGGCATGGGCGGAGCCGCTGGGCTTCCTGGTGTCGCTGGGCTGGTCGGGAAGACCCCACTCGCCGGCTGGCTGGGGAAGCTCGGTTGGCTGGGCTGCGTGTAGGCCGGAGCCGCCGGTGGTGTGTAGGCCGGAGCCGCAGGCGGCGTGTAGGCTGGTGCCGCCGGTGGCGTATAGGCCGGTGCCGCCGGTGGCGTGTAGGCCGGTGCCGCAGGCGGCGTGTAGGCCGGTGCCGCCGCTGATGCTGGTGCTATCGCGGCTGATGGGTTTGCCTCGATCACCTGCTCCAGCATGGCCGCAATCCCTACCGTTGCGGTGGTGGTCAGCGACTTCTCTGGATCATATTCAGGCTGACCGACCAACAATACCCCCCACGGTGAACCACTCACAAAGAGCGGAATCGCCGACATGGAGTTGGCATTGTTGAAGAGCGCCTGCTCAGGATCACTTGGCTGGAGCCGATTCAGGATCAGGCTACCTTTGGTAAATGCTTGACCAGCGGCACCCGTATTGATCGGCTGGTTTGGGGGGCGCTGGGCATTCCCCCAGGCAACCGGAACCAGCGTGGTGCCCTCCGCACGGTAGAGAACCTCGCCCAAGGTTCCGCAGTAGCGTCGCAACACCTTCATCGCCTCTGGCCCCATCGTGTCGAGGCCAAACGAAGGAATCGAGAGCAGCGCGTGGATGTCGGGCATGTCAATCAGACAGCCCAGCAGCTCGAGCCGATGCGCCTCCGGGTGGGTCACGAGGCTGTAGGACAAGTGTCCCCAGCGCGCCTGGTTCGCCATCGCGTCACGCTCGGCGGTGACGGTGGCACCCTTCCCGCTCGCGAGGCTCAAGAGCAGGCTGGCCCGGCTTACCACGCGCTCATCAGTCGTTAGTACGCCATCGAACAGATACCGCCGCGCTCCTCCATCTGCCCGATCCTGGCTCGCATGCGCGATCAGCGCCCCCCAGAACCCTGGGCTATCTACGACCAAGAACCACTCCTGGCTCATTGGTGCGCCCGGTGGTACCGAAACGAATGTCACTCCAGGGATGTCCGGTGGTGCCACATCCGCCTCGCCATAGACCGTCACACTTTGGCAATACGGAGCTAACTGCGCGATCCGTCCCTGGTGCATCCGAAAGAGCGAGAAGCGCAGCGTCCCCAGCATGACCTGTGCACTGCGACCCTGCTCTTGTGCCATCAATTCCATCTGCCGACCAATGACGATCAGCTCATCAGCCTGACGACGCCAATGCTGTTCGGCGGGGATGTGGCTTACCAGCTTGGCGAGAGAAGGGCCTACGGCGCTTCGCGGTGTGACGGCGTTTGTCGGTTGGGTCATTGCCATCTCCTCAGGCACTCACTACCTGCACTTGACGCATTGTATGATGAAGCGGGGGATCGTACCATCCCTACTGGATGCCCCTACACCAGATCTATCGTGTGATTCGCTCTGGGCTGGGTTCCGTCAGGCACGAACTGTGGCGGCACTGATCGGGGACGTAGTCGTTGGGTTCGCTGATCACAGCGGACTCTTGGGAACGAGGTACTGATCCCAGAGGGTATTATTGCTGCTTTCTATTACACACGAAGATTGTCATTATCGGTGTTAGTGCTACGCAAGACTTCCGTTAGGGTTGCGTTAGGGCCGGTTATATGCTATGTTGATCGGTACTATTTGTGGCACCGAGACGCGCCAATCTCGC
Organism: Candidatus Oscillochloris fontis; assembly: GCF_004138135.1. GTDB lineage: Bacteria > Chloroflexota > Chloroflexia > Chloroflexales > Chloroflexaceae > Oscillochloris > Oscillochloris fontis. Next base: position 22,484 of record NZ_RYFD01000017.1, on the reverse strand, counting down.
TGCCGCCTATCGTAGAGAGTCAGCGATGACAAGCCAGAATCTACCCATATCACCACCACTTGTCGAGCGCACATGGCACCCAACCTTGGAGTCGCTCTTCCATTGCTGGCAACATTTTTTCTTCTCCCACCGTAACCCCGCAACCTTGGATCTCGATCTTCTAAAGGTGCTCACTGAGGCGACTCAGGCTGATTATGCTGCGTTCATGCAGTATGATCCTGAACGCAGCATGCTGTCTGTGTCCGCAGAACTGGGCGTTCCTCCACCAACCCCACTGTCGCCGACAATCCATGTCGGGGCGGGTGTCGCTGGCTGGGTTGCCCAGCAGTGTCGTCCGATCCTATTCCCGCACAATCCCGACTTACCTGCGTCGCTTGTTGCCGAGATCGAACAACATGCGTTGCGTTCGGTGCTCTGTGTGCCGATGGTAATCGGTGATCAGGTGCATGGGGTGCTCTACCTCGCTCGTACCGCAGCTATCCAGCACGATTTTACCTGCGACGACCTCTGGTTTGTCTCACTGATCGCTGAGCGTCAGACGGCGGCACTCTTACTCATGGAGGATGATATCGAGCGCCGTCGCTTGGAGGCCCAACTAGCCCAGTCGGCGAAGATTGCCTCGTTGGGCGTGATGGCGGGTGGGATCGCCCACGAGATCCGTAATCCGTTGGCGATCATCGCCGCGAGTGCCCAGTTGCTCGAAGATCATCCTGATGACCCCGACCTACGCCAACAGTGTGTCCAAAAAATTGTCACGTCGGCCCAACGCGCCTCATTAATTATTGAACAATTGCTCAAATTTTCCCATCCACCCCAAGAACGATTCCGTCCACTCAATATCCATGCCACGCTCGAAGATACGTTTAATCTGTTGAGTCACCAAATGCTGGTCTCACAGGTGACTTTGAGACGTGACTTTTCACCGGATGTTCCACGTCTCTATGGCAATCCAGAACTGCTTCAGCAGGTCTTTACCAATCTCATCCTGAATGCTTGTAACGCGATGCCCCAAGGTGGGCAACTGACGGTTACTACGCGCTTGAGCGGAGATCATGTCGAACTGCGCTTTTGCGATACTGGCCATGGCATTACCAAAGAACATGCCGCTAAGATCTTTGACCCCTTCTTTACGACACGAACCGTTGGTAAGGGAACAGGGCTTGGTCTTTCGATCAGTTATAGCATTATTCAGCAGCATCAGGGCACACTTGAGGTTGTAAGCGAGCCAGACAAAGGTGCTACCTTTGTCATTCGACTACCGGTGAGCGATTAAGAGGGATTATGCATATTCTCATCATTGATGATGAACCAGATCTCTGTTGGGCGCTTGAGCGTATGTTGAAGGCCGATGGTGTGACTGTGACTGCGGTGGGTTCGGGGGCTGCCGCACTCGATTTTGTCGTGCAGTATGACGTTACCATAGCCTTCATTGATGCGATTTTGCCCGATAGTCATGGGATTCATCTTGCCCAGCAGATCCATGCGCTCAGCCCACAGACCCGCATGGTAATGATGTCGGGTTACTATTATGAAGAGGACTGGTGTCGTAGCCACGTGCCGCTTGTTGGGTTTTTAGCCAAACCCTTCTTGCGTACCGATGTTCAAGCGATGCTCCAGCACGTGTTTGCCGATGAGACTCAACAGCAGGAGGCTTGGGTATGGCATACATCCTGCTAGTTGATGATGAGGATGATCTGCTTTGGGTGGTTGGGCGATCACTCTATGATGATGGGCATACGGTGCGTATGGCCCATGATGGCGATGAGGCACTGGACATGGCCCAGCGCCAACGCCCCGATCTGATCGTTCTTGATGTGGCGATGCCTAAAATGGATGGCTTTGCGTTGTGCCATACCTTGCATACCCGCAGTAATCTGGCCGATGTGCCGATCCTCTTTCTTACCGGACGTAATACGATTGAAGATCGTCTGCGTGGCTTTGAAGAGGGTGCCGATGACTATCTGACCAAGCCATTCGATCTGCGTGAATTGAAGGCTCGGATTAAGGTGTTGTTGCGCCGTAGCCCCAATAATCCCCACCTCAGTTCTCGTACTGCGGTGCTACGGGCAGGCAATCTGACTCTCGATCTGCACACATGCCAAGCTGAAGTCGCTGGCGCTCCGGTCCAACTTACGCCTGCCGAGTTTGATCTGCTTGGCTACCTCATGCGCCACCCCAACGAGGTCTGCTCAAGTGAACGTCTGCTGCGTGAAGTCTGGAATTATACCCCTGAGACAGCCGAGCCAGGTTTGGTTCGCTGGCATGTGATGAATCTGCGTGCGAAGATCGAACCCGATCCGCGCCACCCGGTTCATATCTGTACCGTTCCGCGCCATGGCTATATCCTGCGTACCGAACAGGTGGCCTAAATCTTGGCACTACAGACAGGATTTGGGCCATTGGAATGCCCTCGCCCTGTCTTCATTTTTATCTTTTCCTAACGTAAACCTAACAGAACGCTTGCACAGCCCTAACAGCTAGGGTGCCTATTTTGCGGTCTAATAACCTTGGGTAGCGCACCCAACAGTTCCCGCTATACGTTTACGAGGAGGTTTGGTATGGCAGTCGAGAAGGTCAACGCATCTAGCAGCCTGGCCGAAGTCGTGGATCGCATCCTAGACAAAGGTATCGTTATTGACGCTTGGGTCCGCGTGTCCTTGGTGGGCATCGAGCTGCTCGCGGTTGAGGCCCGCATCGTCATCGCCGGTGTAGATACGTATCTCAAGTATGCTGAGGCCGTCGGTCTAACCGCATCGTCCTCTGCCGCCGCTTAGTGCGCTCGGTGGTGTGCCAATTGAAGTTGCGCGCTCACTTCCATTGGCACATCGCCACTTGAGACCATCAAGATGTTCGTGTGTAGTCTCTGGATCATCTGCTATCTCGTCAAAGGAGACGTGCGGTGAGAGCTTCTCGTTCCCGTTCCGCCGAAGTGCGTAAGGCTGCCGAGCAACAACTCGAAGCCTACCGATCCTCCCGGCAGCAGGCTGTCGCTGAACAGCGGCAACTTCTTGAGCGCCAGGCCGCTGAGTTGCAGGCGACGGTGGCGGATACCCTCGCCGACGTCAGTGCCGATTTGGCTGCCCAGGCCCAGGCCCAACGTGATCAGCTTCAGGCTGGCCGTACCGCGTTGCGTGATGATGTGGCGACAATGCTCCGTACCAATACCGAGACACTGGTTGCGCAGGCTCAGTCCAAGCGTGAAGAACTTCATGCCAATATGGCTGCGCTGCGTGCCGATGTGATGGGGATGCGGGCTGATGTGGCGGCCCTCCGCCAGAGCAATAGCGCTGAGTTGGCTACCCAAGCCCAAGCCCAGCGTGAATCTTTGTATGCCGATTGTATGGCCTTGCGCGATGGGGTGACAACCTTGCGCCGAGCTAATAGTGATGATGTGGCGGCGATGGCGCGTGCGCAGCGTGAGGCGCTTGATGCGCGTATGGCTGCGTTGCGTGCCGATGTGGCGGCGATGCGCCGTAGCAATAGTGATGATCTTTCTGCCCAGGCTCAGTCCAAGCGTGCAGAACTTCATGCCAATATGGCTGCGCTACGTGCCGATGTGCGCATGATGCTGCAAACTGAACGGGCGACCTTAAACGCCCAGACGCAAGCTAAACGTGAAGAACTTCAGGCTACGATGATTGCCCTGCGTGCCGATGTGGCCCAGTTACGTGCCGATGTAGCCCAGTTGCGCCGTACCAATAGCGCGGATCTGGACGCTCAGGCGCAGGCTCAGCGTACTCAGCTTGAGGCTGAGATGGCTGCGTTGCATGATGATGTCTCCTCAATGATCACGACGATCAGTCGTGAACGTCACGCAAGTGCCACCGCCGCCCAGTCCCAGCGGGTGACTGAGTTGCACGCTCGGCGTCAGGATGTGATGGGCTACCTGGCAACCTTGCAAGCCCAGCGCGCTGAAATGGCGGCGGCTCAGGCGGCTGAGTTGTATCGCCAACGCCAGGAGCGTATTCGTGGTATGGCCGCGATCCTCTCCTACCCACCCACGCCCCAGCCAACGGCACCGGCGGTTGCATCCAATTCGCTGGCACCAGATCCAACCCCAGCCGAATCCGCCCCTGCGGAGCCTGATTCAGTTGCACTACCTGCGTCCGCTCTGGTTGTTTCTGAGGTAGCTGAGCCGCTCCCTGAGGTTGAACCTATCGTCGTCGAGACGGTTCAGGCTACACCAGCCGAGGCTCAACCTGATCTCGACGAGGATATTGTTGCTGATGTGCAGGCCAAACGTGCCGCGATCTTGAAGGTGCTTGAACAGGGGATGCATGATGATGCCCAGCAGCAGCAACTGCATGGCTTAGTCTCCGCCTTGGTGACCCAGGTTCAGCCCTTTTTGGCGAAGGCAACCGCGCATCTTGACCAGATCACTATTGATGAGCGCACACACTATGGTGAGGTGGTGAGCGAACTTCAACATGATGTCGAGATGCTGACGCATGAGTTGGAGGCGGTGCCCTGGCCTTCCGTCCCGGCGCAGCGCGAGATCTTCTTGCTGATGATCGAGGATGTTCGGCGTCAGATGCTGCCACTCTATCAGGCAATGAGTGCGGCGGTGCTCACCCTGCATGGCGATACCGTCCCCAAGTCGCCGCGTGCGGCTGAGGAATCCGCTGATCTGCCACTCACCCGTACCTACCGTGATAATCTGACCACGATCCACGGTATTGGCCCGGCACTCCAACAGCGCTTAGAACGCGCCGGGATCTCGACCTACATCCAACTTGCGCTGAGTACCCCTGAGGATCTGCGTAAGGCGCTTGGTGATGCCGGACGGCTGGCCAATGTTGAAGATTGGATCGTTCAGGCGCGTAGCCTTGCCGGTATGTCCGATTAAATCGCATCTCTACATCGGGTAACTACCAGGAGGCAGGGATGGTGGAGTTCATCATCCTTGCCTCCTTCCGAGAATTGGAATGGTTGTTTGCCTGTCGTGATCAGTGAGGAACCCCATGACCGCCCCAGCACGTACTATGACTGAGCAGAGCCGCGCTACGATTGCTCTGCGCCCCAGTGCCGGTTTTGTTGCCACCCAAGCGACCCAGGATCTGACAGAGCGTGCGGTCATCTACCTGCAAGCCGGTTATCCGATCCACTTTCGTGGCCCGGCTGGGACTGGCAAGACAACCCTGGCGCTCCATGTTGCTGCCCAGATCGGCCGCCCGGTCATGCTGATTGTCGGTGATGAGGAGTTTTCGGCCTCAGACCTGATCGGTGGCCAGCATGGCTATCGCTACCGACGGGTGGTGGATCGCTTCATCCACTCGGTGGTGAAGTACGAGGAGAATGCGGTTCAGCAGTGGGTAGATAATCGCCTCACAACCGCCTGTCGTGAGGGGTATACCCTGATCTATGATGAGTTTACCCGCTCACGCCCAGAGGCGAATAATGTGTTGCTCACGGTGCTTGAGGAGCGTATGCTGGTTCTGCCTACCGCGAGCCGCGATGAATCCTATATTCGGGTACATCCAGAGTTCCGTGCGATCTTCACGAGTAACCCCCAGGAGTATGCTGGGGTGCATGAGACTCAGGACGCCCTGAATGATCGCCTGATCACGATAGATCTCGATTTTTATGATCTCGAAACTGAGGCGATGATCGTTGCCACCGCCTCCGGTATTGATCCCGACGACTCGCTCCGGGTTGTGAGCCTGATTCATGCCTACCGGGAGACGGGCGCCTTCACTCAGATGCCGACGATGCGGGCTGGTATGATGATTGCGCGTATTATGGCGCTTCAAGGAATGCGCCCGACGACCCAAGATCCGCGCTTTGTCGCGGTCTGCCTCGATATTCTCGAATCGAAGCGCACCTTTGCCAGCCGTGATCAGGATCTGCGCCTACAGCATCGGCGTCTCTTGATGGAACTGATCACGACCCATTGTGTGTGATTTCTATTTGCCTACTTCGCCAAAGGAATACAGATGGCTCGTAAATCATCAATGCGTTCGATCCCTGAGGGGGCGGCTCTGCGCAACCGCCCACCGGGGCACACCAAGGCTTCACCGACCGGTGAGCGCACCCGCCTAGAGGGTGAACGCGCCCGCCTCCAGCAGGAAGTGACCGCTTGGCAGCGCAATTTGGATCGTGCTCAGTCTCGTCTTCATCTTGTCGAAGAGCAGTTGGCTGCATTGAATGGTGAGCTACGCCCTGCTGCGCCCAAGGAAAAGGACGCCGATGCCGGAACCGGCACAACTGCTGGCTTCTCTACATTTACTTTTGAGTATTAGTCTGGTATTTGTGATGGGGTTTGGGGCGGCTTCGCCGCCCCAAGATATTTTTTTGTCGTACTGTTGGCGGAGAAGCTGCCAACAGTACGACAAAACAGCTTGATGGAGCAATGGTATGATTGATAGTGATCAGCCTACTGGAAAATATCTCTATGCGATCATTCGCTGCTCCGAGACGCAGGTGATTGCAGCACGTGGTATCCACGAGGATGGCCCACAAGTCTATACCATCCCCTACCGCGATTTGGCGGCGGTGGTGAGCGACTCGCCCTGTGAGGAGTATGAGAGTTCGCGCCGCAATATGCTTACCCATACGCGGGTGCTTGAAGCGGTGATGCAGCACTATACGGTGCTGCCGATCAGCTTCGGGATTGTGGCCCCCGATGTCGAGACGATCCGCGATCAACTCCTGGTGCGTGGCTATGACGATTTCACCACCCAGATCAATGATCTCGATGGCCGGATCGAGTTGGGCCTCAAGGTCTTCTGGACCGATGAGCAGTTCTTCCGCGAGATTGCCGATCAAGAACCGGCGATCCGCGCTCTGCGTGATAGTATCGTTGGCAAACCTGCCGAACGTACCTACTACGAGCGGATTCGCTTGGGTGAGATGGTTGAAGCCGCGATTGCGCAACGCCGTGATGCGGATAGCGAACAGATTCTCGCGGCGTTGCGCCCTCTGGCCCACGCGCTACTTACGCAGCCTATCCTCACAGATCGCATGGTGGTCAATGCGGCCTTTCTGCTCAATCGCGAGGATGAGGCCCGCTTTGATGCCGCCATCCACGACCTTGATGCCCAATTTGGCTCGCGGATGCTCTTTAAGTCGGTTGGCCCGGTGCCACCCTATAATTTCGTTAATCTGACGGTTAGTTGGAGCTAATTCTATGGGCCTTCTTAGTATCTTGACCTTTCCGATCACTGCCCCGCTAGAGGGGGTGCTCTGGGTGGCTGAACAGATCACCGAGCAGGCCGAGGATGAACTCTATAATCCGCAGCGTATCCGCCAGAAGCTCGCCGACTTTGAGTTACGTCTGGATATGGGTGAGATTACCGAGGAGCAGTATCTTGCGGTCGAAGAGGAACTGCTGGCGCGCTTGCGTGTCGCCCGTGAGCGCCAACGCCAGAGCTAATTACTTCCGGTAGTGATAGGAATATGTCCCTATGAATGCAGTAGAAGTTATCAAGATCGCCCGTGATACCCTCGCAGCGATGACGGGCTTGCCGGTTGATACGGTGTCGCAGTGTAAACGCGATGGTGACGGTTGGATGATCGAGGTGGAGATGGTTGAGATGCGGCGCATTCCCAATAGTAGCGATGTGCTGGCAACCTATCAGATCCGTTTTGACTCGAATGGTGATATGCTGGGTTATGAGCGTACCCATCGCTACTATCGTGCCCAGGTCAAAGATTAGTTAGGAAGTACGAACCCATGGGATCATATGGTCTTCAGCATTCAACCCAATCAACCAACCTTGCCGACATCCTCGAACGGGTGCTCGACAAGGGGATTGTGATTGCCGGTGATATTTCTATTTCGCTGGTGGGGGTTGAGTTACTGAGTATCAAGGTGCGTTTGTTGATTGCCTCGGTGGATAAGGCTGCCGAGATGGGTATCAATTGGTGGCAGAATGATCCGCAGCTCACGACTCGCGCTCAGAACCTTGAGCAGGAGAATAAGCTGTTGAGTGAACGTCTGGCGCGGCTAGAGCAGCGTTTGGCCCCACCGATTGAGGTTGATGCAGATACAGGGAGTTAGGTGATAGGTTATGGAGACACTCGTCCAAGAGTCTACGGCGCTCGTCTATTATGTTTATGGCGTGATTGCCGAGCAGGAGTTGACGCTTCCTGATCTCCCGGCGGTTGAGCCAGGAGCGCCGGTACTCTGTGTGCGCGAGGGGGATCTGGGGGCGGTGGTGACGCCATTGCCCGTGGATCGCTTTGACCCAGAATTGTTGGAGGAACGCCTGGCTGATCTGACGTGGCTCGAACCCCGCGTCCGCGCTCACCAAGAGGTGCTCGCTGCTATCGCTGGCCCGGTTGCTCCTTTGCGCTTCGGTACGATCTTCCGTGATGAGGCCGGTGTCCGCACGATGTTGCGCACCAATGCCCCGATGTTACGGGCTGCCCTGGAACGCTTACGCGGTCGGCGTGAGTGGGGGGTCAAGATCTATGCCGAACCCAAGCAGGTGGCCGAATATGTGCGTACCAACAACGATCAGGTTGCCAACCTGATTATGCAACGCAACCGGATGTCGAGCGGTGCCGCCTATATGCTCCAGAAGAAGCTCGATGCGCTGATTCTTCAGGAGTCGCGTCAGTTGGCGAATATCTGTGTCTGTGAGAGTCAGGCCCGCCTCGCGGGGCAAGCGTCCGCTACCGCCGGTGGCCCGGTCTCACAAAGTGCTGGTGATGGCATGGAACTGATCTTTAGTGGTGCCTATCTGGTGGATGAGGCGACGTTTGATCAGTTCTTAGCCGAAGTTGAGGCTCTGGTGGCGCACTATAGCAGCTTCCGCTTTGAATTGACTGGCCCCTGGCCAGCCTACAGCTTTGCTGCTGCGCCCCAACAGGAGTCGGATCATGTCTGATTTTCTTTCCCCGGATCGGGAGTTGACTCTGCTGGATCTCCTAGATCGTATTCTCGATAAGGGTGTGGTGATCCAAGGAGATATTATGCTCTCGGTGGCCGATGTGGATCTGGTCTATCTGGGGTTGCGCGTGATCCTCACTTCGGTAGATAATATCGAGCTTATGCGTGGCGCTCATCTCAATCCTCCCACTACGCCGCGTCTGGAGTGACGCACGATGCTCTATCTCTACGCGATTGTTGATCGCCCCGGCGAGATGCCATTGCCGAGGGTTGGCTTGGCCGATCAGCCGATCTTCTTCTACCAGGATGGCGAGATTGGTGCGGTGGTGAGTCGGGTTGATCCCCAACAGGTGACGACCGAGGCGTCCCATATCTGGCGCCACGAGTCGGTGGTTGAGGCGCTCGCTGAGGCGGGTGGGACGCTCCCAGTGCGCTTTGGGACGTTCCTGGCCGATGAGGCTGCGGTATTGGCGATGCTGGCTGAACGGCGTGCCTCGTTCGTGGCCGGCCTAGCGCAGGTGCGGGGCCGGGTTGAACTTAGTCTGCGCGCGATCTGGACTGATCTGCCGCCGCCACCTGCCGTGGTTGAGGAGCGCCCGCGCAGTGGCCGCGACTATATCGAGCGGCGGATGGTGGAGGAACGGGCCGCCGCGCTGCGCCGCTTACGTGCCGAGCAGATCGCCGATGATCTCTATGCGCACCTTGACCAGTATGCGGTGGCGAGTGTCCGCAAGGTGCTACCCACCGAGCGCATGGTGCTGAGCGCGGCCTATCTGGTGGCGCGTGAGGATGTGCCCCGCTTCCAGGCTGGAGTGGCCGAGATTGGCCGTGATCGCCCCGATATTCGCCTGCTCTGTACTGGCCCCTGGCCTGCCTACAACTTTGTGTCACCAGCCTGATCCCTGGGAGTAATGATGATTACTGATGCCCCCGATGCTCTTGATGACCTGGCACGCATCCAGAATAAGATGCTCAACCGCCCTGAAGATATTGAAGTCTTTGCGGCTGAGTTGGAACGTACCTGCGCAGGCTTGCCCAAACGGATCAACGCCAACCCTGAAGAGGTCGAGCAGGGTCTGGCCAAACTGGTTCTGACCCTGATCGAACTGCTGCGGCGCTTGATGGAGCGTCAGGCACTCCACCGCATCGAGCGTGGTACGGTGAGCGATGCCGAGATCGAGCGCCTCGGCGAGACCTTTATGCGCCTTGAGGAGCGCATCCTGGAGTTGAAGGTGGTCTTCGGCCTAGAAAACGAAGATCTGAACCTCAACCTTGGGCCGCTGGGGAACTTGATGTAGCCAACTCGCGCACCACCTGAACGATGAGTTGCCGCTCGGCGATCTTGATGCGCTCGTGCAGGCTGCTCTCGTCATCATCGGGCAGGATGGGCACCTCGGCTTGGGCTAGGATCGGCCCATCATCCACGCGGGGCGTGACGCGATGCACCGTACAGCCGGTGATGCTCAACCCCAAGCGGAGTGCGTCGGGAACCACATGCGCCCCGCGCAGCGCCGGGATGTGTAACCCCGTGCTGGTCAGCACCGTCTCGCCGCCATCAGCCGGTAGCAGCGCCGGATGCTGATTGATCACCTGATCGGGGAAGTGCTGCAAGAAGATCGGCGAGAGAATCCGCATAAACCCGGCCAGCACCACCAAATCGGGCTGAAAGGCGGTGACTACCGTCGCCAGGCGTTCCTCCCAGGCGGCGCGAACCGCTCGGCGGGCGGTTCCGGCGGGTGCCGAGGGCAGTGGGACGTGGGCAGCCGCCACACCGCGCTTGAGGGCGCGCTGAAGCCCATAGGCATCAGCGCGGTCACTCACCACGAGGTTGACATGGACACTGCCTAGTTCACCAGCATCTTGGGCATCAAAGAGGGCTTGCAGGTTACTGCCTGACCCGCTAATCAAAACGGCAATACTATCCATGGGCGACGGTTCAGCCTTCCTTGCCAATATCGCTACGGTAGTGCTTACCGTCGAATCGAATGTCTGCGGCACATTCGTAGGCCCGTTCGCGGGCTTGGCGCAGGGTACTACCTATCCCGGTGACGCCGATCACTCGCCCACCTGCGGTGCAGAGGCCATTGGGGCCAAGTGCAGTTCCGGCGTGGAAGACGATCACTGTATCATCATCCACCGCCTCGACACCCCGGATGACATCGCCCTTACGCGGGCGCTCCGGGTAGCCAGCGGCGCAGAGCACCACACACACCGCGTAACCCTTATGGCAGCGCAACTTCTCAATCTGAAGGTTGCCGGTTGCACAGCCATAGAGTGCTTCGAGCAGATCGCCCTCGATGAGTGGCAAAAGTGCCTGGGTTTCGGGGTCGCCAAAACGGGCGTTATACTCCAGCACCCGTGGCCCCGTTTCGGTGAGCATTAATCCGGCATAGAGCACCCCACGGAAGGGGGTGCCGCGTGCTGCCAAGGTGTTGATCGTTGGCTGAAGACAGGTTTTGATGATCATATCAAGCTGATCGGGGCTGACATCATCAACTGGGGCTATCACACCCATCCCGCCCGTATTCGGGCCGGTATCACCATCCCCGACGCGCTTATGATCGCGGGCGGGCGGCAACACCATCAGGCGGCTCCCGTCACACAGCGCCAGCAATGAGATCTCGCGCCCAACCAGGCGCTCCTCAAGCAACAACGCCTGTTCCGGTATGTCGTGGTGGAGTTGCTCAATTGCGGCAAGTGTCGCCTCAACCGTATCGGGCACGACCACACCCTTACCTTGAGCCAAGCCATCCACCTTGACTACCCAAGCTGATCCGCTCGTGCGCACAAACTCGGCAGCTTCACTCGGCGTGTTGAAGACATGGGTTGCTGCGGTGGGGACACCGGCCTCCGCCATGATCTCCTTCGCAAACGCCTTGCTGCTCTCGATCCGGGTGGCGGCGGCGGTTGGCCCAAAGACGGGGATGCCTGCCGCAATGAAGCGATCCGCGATACCCTCAGAGAGCGGGTTTTCCGGGCCAACCACGACCAGATCGATCCTCTCGCGTTGGGCAACATCAATCAGGATGTCAAAATCGTGCAGTGGGAAGGGGACATTATGCCCGTGGCGGGCGGTGCCGGTATTGCCAGGGACACACAACAACTTGCCGAGTTGCGGTGATTGGGCGATCTTCCAGGCCAGCGCATGCTCACGACCACCAGAACCGATTAGCAGAACATTCATCGTTACTTTGTTCTATTTGCGGATGCTCGTTGCCAGAAGTATAGCATATCTTGCTGATTGCTCATGGTATCATAGCGCCCACATACCAGGGCATGGGCAAAGTCACCTCCGGTGGAGGCTCGGAGGCGGCGAAGCCGCCAAAACACACCAAAAATTGAGGTTTGGGGCACAGCCCCAAGGACTTTGCACATGCCCTGTGCCACATACGCGATATATTGAGTAATCTATGGCTGCTCTACCAACTGCGCTAACCCTTACCGCCATCGGTGGTGGTGGTGGGACTGCTCAAATCCTGCTGGGGGCTGCGCCCTTCTTTCCGCAACGGCGGGCGATTGTGGCGGTTACCGACACCGGGCGCAGTACCGGTGTGGCGCGTTCGCTAGGGAAGATCCCGGCTCCCGGCGATCTACGGGCTACGATCTCCGCACTCGCCACTGATCCAGCGGCGCTCTGGCCGCGCTTACTCGAACTGCGCTTCCATTCTGCCGAGCATCCCGCCCTCAACGGCATGGCCTTTGGCAACCTCTTCATCACTGCCCTCACCCAACTCCACGGTGACTTTGCCCAGGCAGTACAGCAGGTCGCCGATCTGGTGCAGCCCAGCGCTACCGTCCTGCCCGTCGCGGTGGCCGATGTGCAACTGTGTGCCGAACTTGCCGATGGCACTCTCCGCCATGGCGAACTGGATGTGCGTGGCCTGCATAAACCCTCCATTACGCGCCTCTTCCTCGATCCACCCGCACCGGCCTCGGCGGTGGCGCTGGAGGCCATTCAGCATGCCGATCTGGTCACGATTGGGCCGGGGAGTTTCTTTACCTCCATTCTGGCCACGCTGCAATTTGAGGGCATGATCGCGGCGTTGCGCACCACACCAGCGCGTGTCGTGTATATCTGTAATTCCACTACCCAATCGGGCCAAACCGAAGGGATGTCTGCCTATGACCATGTGGCGCGTCTGCATGAGATCCTCGGTGTGGGGCATCTGGATGCGGCGCTGATCAATCATAGCCCGCAGCCCCCCACCGATTTGGTGGCGCGCTTGGCTGCTGATGGGCTTCAGATCCTTAGCCCCACAACTGCCGAAATAGCTGCGATAGCTGCTCTGGGTGTCACCCCACTGGTGGACGATTTTAGCGAACCGCCCGGTGCGGTGCGCCAACTCTGGAATAAACAGGACACTCTGCGCTACAATGCGGCTCACGTAGGCGCAACGCTCTTTGAATATGTACGCACCAGCACGACCACTATCTAACTAATCAATGTGCTATAATTCCAGCAGATAGTGGTTACAGCCATAGTCTTGTCTATGGCATTCAACCTGGGGAGATCGCACGTGCTCGAAGAGACATCCGCGCTCTTTCATTTTCCTCCGATCAACGCGCATGAAATTCCCGATAGCGATGTCGCTGATCGGGTGCTGATCGTTTTGCCCCTCACTGACACCGTGCTCTTTCCGCATATGTTCGTTTCGGTCTTTCTGACCGATCCGGTGGCGAGTCGGGCGGTGGAGCAGGCTATGGCTGATGATCGTACCGTGTTAGCGATCTTACAGCGCGATCTCGATTTTGATGGACCCCGCCTGCGCGATCTGTATAGCATTGGCGTTGAAGCGACCATCCAACGTTCGCGCAAGATGCCCGATGGTAGTACCTCGGTGGTGATTGCCGGTCGGCGACGCATGCGGATTGTCGATCCGCTGGATGAGTCGCCTCTGCTGCGTGTGCGCGCCGAGCCATTGCTGATTGATGAACAGCGTACCCTGTCGGTTGAGGCGATGATGCGTGCGGCTCTCTCCCTCTACGAGAAGGTGACCAAACTTTCGCGTACCCTCCCCGATGATGCCTATGTGACGGCGATGAATGTGGATACGCCGGGTGGTTTGGCCGATCTGATTGCCACGACGTTGCCGATCAATAGCACCAACCGTCAGCAGATTTTAGAGACGATAGATCCCGAAGAGCGTCTGCATCGGGTGGTGAAGTTGCTCACGCAGGAACTTGACCTCTTGGAACTGGAGAATCGCATCCAGAGCCAGGTGCAGAAGGAGGTTGATCGCAGCCAGCGCGAGATCTTCTTACGTGAGCAGTTGAAGATCATCCAACGTGAGTTGGGCCAGGATGATCCGGCTCACCGCGAGATCCATGCCTTGCGTAGCCGATTGACTGCCGCAGGCATCCCTGAATATGCTCGCAATCGGGTTGATGATGAATTGGCACGCCTCGAAGCGATGCCGACTATGTCCCCGGAATATTCGATCCTGCGTACCTACCTGGATTGGATGGCGAGTCTGCCGTGGGCCAATTTGAGCGACGATAATACCGATCTGCGTGAGGCGGCCAAGATTCTCGACCGTAACCACTTTGGCTTGGAGAAGGTCAAGGAGCGGATTATCGAGTTTATTGCCGTGCGCCAACTGGTTGGTGTGGAGCAGAAGGCACCGATCCTCTGTTTTGTTGGCCCACCGGGGGTGGGGAAGACGAGCCTGGGGCAGAGTATTGCGGAAGTGTTGGGGCGGCGCTTTGTGCGTTTGGCGCTCGGTGGTGTCCACGATGAGGCCGAGATCCGTGGACATCGGCGTACCTATATTGGTGCTATGCCGGGGCGGATTCTTCAGCGCATCAAAGATGCGGGAACGCTCAACCCGGTCTTTATGCTTGATGAGGTGGATAAGTTGGGGGCTGATTTCCGTGGTGATCCCTCCTCCGCGCTGCTGGAGGTGCTCGATCCCGAACAGAATCATGCCTTTAGCGATCACTATCTCGATCTCTCGTTTGATTTGAGCCGCACGCTCTTCATTGCGACGGCTAATGTGGCCCACGACATCCCCGATCCGCTGTTGGATCGTATGGAGGTGATCGATCTCCCCGGCTATACCGAGGAGGAGAAACTCCAGATCGCCTACCGCTTCCTGATTCCTAAGCAGATGCAGGCGAATGGCTTGGCGGGGCGTACCATCCGCTTCTCCGATTCGGCCTTGCGTGCGATCATCCGGGGCTATACCTATGAGGCCGGGGTGCGCAATCTTGAGCGTGAGATTGGCGCGATCTGCCGTAAGATTGCGCGCCAAGTGGCTGAAAAGCGTCCACCGCTCCAGTTGGTGACGACCCGTGTTGCCGAACGGATGCTTGGGCCACCGCGCTTCGAGATTAGTGTGGCCGAAGAACAGGATCAGGTGGGTGTGGCGACGGGGATGGTCTATACCGGCAATGGTGGCGATACCATGCCTATCGAGTGCTCCTTGATGGAGGGGAAGGGCGCACTGATGCTCACCGGCCAACTCGGTGACATTATGCAAGAATCGGCCCAGGCGGCGCTCTCCTACATCCGCGCTCACGCCACCGAGTTGGGGATTGATGGCAAGCGCTTCGAGAAGGTGGATATCCACATCCACGTCCCCGAAGGGGCCACGCCGAAAGACGGGCCATCGGCGGGGATCACGATTGCGACCGCGCTCGTCTCGGCGCTGACCGGGCGCGCCGTGCGGCGTGATATGGCCATGACGGGTGAGATGACACTGCGGGGGCGCGTGTTGCCCATTGGTGGGGTCAAGGAGAAGGTGTTGGGAGCCTATCGCTCTGGAGTGCGGCAGGTCATTTTGCCGCGCAAAAACCAGCGCGATCTGGTTGAAATTCCTAATGCCGTGCGCCAGAAATTAACCTTCACCTTTGTGGGCCAGATCGAGGAGGTGCTCGATCTGGTCTTAGGGCCACCACCACCCAAGCTAACCCCTAAACGGCGGGTGGTGAAGTCCTAAAGATGGTATGTTGGTGTTGTTTGGCGGCGAAGCCGCCAAACAACACCAACATACCATCTCTACGGGGCGGGTGTTAAGAACTCTGCCGCTACCCAGCCCGTATTCCCATCCGGGGCGCGCACATTACGCCAGACTCGGTTGGGTTCATTGAAGTCTTCACCGATCTGCTCCAGACGGGTGCCATCGGGGTAGGAGATGATCGGCGTGTTGTTTGCGTTATGATCGGGGCGCAGAAATAACCCCCAATCTCCCGTTCCCGTGACGACAAAGACCCTCGGTGCAGCGGGCACGGTTGGTTCGGGTACCAATGTGGCTTGGACGATGGGATCGTTCACTGCACCCATCACACTGGTTGGCGCACGCCGATCTTCAACCCCCAGCCCGGCGGTGCGCTGATCGTTGCGGCCAAAGGCCAGAAGCGCGATGAGAAGCACAACCAGCAGACCGGCGATGGCTGCGATGTACCGCCACCCTCCCGCCTGGAGCCAGATCTGGAACTCCTGGGGTGAACGGGGCAAACCACCACTCGCCCGGCGGGCGGTTTGGGCGGTGCGTGCCCCTGCAACCCGCTCGCTACGCCAACCGGGGTTGACTGGTTCGCGCTGGTTCCATTCCTCGTTGCCTGGGTTCAGCCGCTCGGTGCGCCGCGTTCCACTCCGCCCACCCTCCTCCGCTGCCTGCCGCGATGTTCCGTTGCGCTGTGGTCGCTCGCTCCCCTCGCTCATCGGCGCTCCCCCTTCTTCTTTGCGCATACTCGTGCGCATGATAGCATAGGAGCCGCTGTGCTACAATGGGTGTCGTTGATCATCCTACCCATGGAGTTCCCATGCAACTTCAGCTTACCTCGCCCCTCGATATGCACCTCCACCTACGTGAAGGGGCGATGCTCGATCTGGTCGCCCCGCTCAGTGCCCGCGATTTTGCCGGGGCGGTGGTGATGCCGAATCTTGTGCCACCAGTGGATAGCCTGGAGCGTCTGGCGGCCTATACCGAGGCGGTGCGCCAAGCGACCCAGCCCTATCCCTTTGCTCCCTATATGACGCTCTTCTTCCGTGAGTATGATCAGGCCACGCTGGAGGCGGCACGCCCGCATATTATCGGGGTGAAGCTCTACCCCGAAGGGGTGACGACCAATAGTGCCGGGGGGGTGCGCGACCTCGCCGCAATTGCGCCGACCCTCGAATTGATGCAGGATCTGGGTATTCCGCTGCTTGTCCACGGCGAGAGCCACGGTTTTGTGCTGGATCGCGAGGCTGAGTTTCTGCCCGTCTATGACCGGCTGGCCCAGCAGTTCCCGCGCCTCACGATTGTGATGGAGCATATTACTACCGCCGCTGCGCTCGATCTGCTCGACCGGCATCCCAATCTGTATGCGACGGTCACGCTGCATCATCTCCTGATCACCCTGGATGATGTGGCGGGTGGGTTGCTCCAGCCGCATCTCTTCTGCAAGCCGATTGCCAAGCGCCCCGCAGATCGCGCCGCACTCCAGGCCGCTGCGCTGCGTGCCCACCCCAAACTCATGTTTGGCAGCGACTCAGCGCCCCACCCGCTCAACCGCAAAGAGGCCGCCGGGTGTGCGGCGGGCGTCTTTAGTGCGCCGGTCATTCTGCCGCTGCTGGCCGAGTTCTTCGCCGACAATAACGCGCTGCCCCACTTGCAGACCTTCGTCTCCGATACGGCACGCTCCGTCTATGGCGTGAATCCGCCACCAACCACGATCACCCTAGCACGTGAGCCGTGGACGGTACCCGAAGCCTATGGCAATGTGGTGCCCTTCTATGCCGGGCGCACCCTGCCCTGGCAGGTGGTGGAGCGGTATTCGGTGGCTGAGCCTGTCGAAGCCATAAGGTGTTAAAGGGGGCATATCTTGCAGGCTTTGCGCCTTGGCGTCTTTGCGTCAAAATCTTGATTTTCGGTAACTATTCACACTTGGGGTAAAAGAAACCTCGTTTTGACGCAAAGGCGCGAAGACGCAAAGGGTTGTTGCAGGCTTTGCGCCTTGGCGTCTTTGCGTCAAAATCTTGATTTTCGGGGCAGTGTGAATAGTTACGCATGCTACAATGCACCTTGCAGCTTACGCATTGCATAAGGATGTCTTTGATGATACCTCTTCCTCGGTTTCTTCCTCTCCTGAGCCTGCTTCTGGTGCTGGTGGCGTGTACCAATCCACCACCTGCGCCTACTCCTGCCCCGGCCACCACTGTTCCGACGCCCGTCTCTGATGCCATCCCACCCCATGTGGATGTTGGCCCAGTAGCGGCGTTGGAAGTGGCCATGCCGGTGGCCTTCAAACCCGCTACTGGCCCCGGTTTTGCCTCGTTTAAGCCCGATGCCATGCCGGTGACGGCCAGCCTCCAGGCTGATCCGATTGCCGCTGATCTGAGTAATGTGCGCCTGACCGTCATGCTCTCGCCGGAACAGCGGGCACGCTTGGCCGAGAATGGCTTTGTGATCAGCCCAGGGGCTACGCGGGAGTTCTACGAGATCTATGAGCGCACGCGCTACGAGAATGTGCCAGTCTTTGTGAGTAGCGACTCGCTGCTGCATACCTACCACCTGCTCTTCGATAAGGTGTTGCGGCGTGCCGAGTCTAACGCCTTCATCCCCCTGCTGACTCGCCTCGACGCCGCGCTCCTTCAAACCTCGCTCGATCAGTATGCGGCGCTTGAAGGCACCGCCTGGGCCGAACCGGCGCGGCGGAATGCGGCCTATTTCGCCCTGGCAGTCAAGTTGCTCAACCCGGATTGGCCCGTCCCGCCCGGCCTCACCGATCTGGTGGAACCCGATCTGGCGCGGATTGCGGCCCACGCCGGGATGGAGCCGTCGGCGATCTTCCCTGGCTACTCGCTGGGTGAGGATTGGAGCCAGTATGTGCCGCGTGGCCACTACACCACCAGCGAGGCGCTTCAGCGCTACTTCACCGCGATGATGTGGCACGGGCGCATGACCTTCCGCGTGGCCGATGCGACCGAGACGCGCCAGGCGGCGCTGCTTACCCTGGCCTACCAGCAGACCCAGGTGGAAGATCTGAGCGCGGCGCAGGTCTGGGCGGGGATCTACGAGCCGACGGTCTTTTTCGTGGGCCGTAGCGATGACCTAACCCCCACCGAGTATGAGCAGGCGCTGGCGTCGGCCTATGGCCAGGTGCAAGATCCGGCGGATCTGCTCGATGAGGCCAGTTTTGCCGCCTTTACCCAGGCGGTGAACGAGCTACGCGCCCCCGAAATTCTGGGCATGTTGGTGAGTGACGATCAGGATCTGGGCGCTACCAAGGGGCTGCGCTTCATGGGGCAGCGCTTCGTACCCGATGCCTTCATCTTCCAGCAACTCGTCGCTCCCGCCGTACCAGAGCGCGGCTTGCCCAGTTCACTCGATGTCATGGCTGCGCTCGGTTCGGAGCGGGCGCTGGGCCACCTCACCAGTTGGGGTGATGCCGATCTGCCCAACTACCGCTCGCAACTCGATGATCTGCGCACGACATTTGCGGCCTATGGTGAAGAGGTCTGGACGCAGAACCTCTACTGGACGTGGGTCTACAGCCTGCGCCCGCTGCTAGAGCCGGTTGGGGATGGCTACCCGCAGTTTATGCGCTCTGAGGCGTGGCTGGATAAACAGCTCACCACGGCGCTCGCGTCCTACACCGAACTCAAGCGCGACACCATCCTCTATGCCAAGCAGGTCTATGTCGAGATGGGCTACGACTCGCTCAAGCCGCCCGACCCGGAGCGCCCCAAGGGCTATGTGGAGCCAGTGCCGGTCTTCTATGACCGCATTGCTGCACTGACCCGCATGACAATAGATGGTTTGTCTACCCGTGGTTTGTTGGAGGATGGCGATCTCGCGGCGCTCACCAAGATGGAGGAGATTGCGACCAAGTTGGCGACGATTGCCCGCCAGCAACTGCGCGGTGAGGCACTGAGCACGGAGGACTACGAGTACCTGCGCTTCTATGGCGGGCAGATCGAGGCGCTCGCCTTCGCCGCCTCGGACGAGGGCAGTTACCAGGGAGCCGGAGGCTTCCCCGAAGGCGGCGATCCGCTCCAGGCGGCGGTGGTCGCCGATCTGGCCACCAACCCCAACCAGGGCGTGGTACTCGAAAACGGGGTCGGGCGCGTCTTCGAGATCTATGTCGTCGCCCCAATCGAGGGCAACCTGGTGCTCACCAAGGGCGCGGTCTTCTCGCACTACGAGTTTGCGCAGCCCCTAAACGACCGGCTCACCGATGAGACATGGCGCGAACTGCTCGATAGTGAGCAGGTACCGTCGTTAGCCGATTGGACAGCCAGTTATCTGGTTAAGCAGCATGAATCTGGCGTACTAGAAGAGACCATCCGCACCTTCAATAACCTCTTGGTACAGGCGATCTGGTACTCGCAGCCCGAACAAGTCGAGGGGCTGCTCGGCCCGCAGGAGTATGCCGACACCAAGCAGTATATCGAGGGCCTAAAAGCCGACGGTACCTTTGTGGGGTCTAAGTTGATCAGCCTGGAGTTCCGCTCCTTTGATCTTCAGGAGAACGGCCAAGCGATTGTCACCACCCGCGAGACCTGGAGTGACGAGCTCTACCGGGGTTCGCCCTACTTCGAGGAGCAGGTTGATGGCCAGCCCCCCGCGCTGATCGGTATCCGCCCGACCTATACGATCAATGCCACCTACACGCTGCGTAGCACCGGCGATGGCTGGGTGATTGATACGATAGTGATGACGCCCGAACCGCCGGTGTGGATTGAGCCATAATCCTGCAACGTATCCCGGTTTTGACGCAAAGACGCCAAGGCGCAGAGGTTTGTTAGTGCGCCGCATGGCTTCGACAAGCTCAGCCACCGCCAGCGGCGCGGTGGCTGAGCCTGCCGAAGCCACCGCGCCGCCTTTGCGTCTTTGCGTCAACACGAGAATTCTGTTTACTCTAAAGTGAAACACCTCCTCCTCCTCACTCTCCTCTGCCTCCTCGTGGCATGCACGCCCAGCCCCCCACCCGCCCCCGATCTCTCCGGCTGGGACGAGGTCTATCGCCGCCCTGGCTGGGAGTCTACGCTGCAACTCGATCTGCGGGCGGTGGGTGATCTGATGTTGGCGCGCCACGTCGCCACACGGATCGAGCGCAGCGGCATAGAGGCACTTTTGGCCCCGTGGCGCGAGATACTGGCGGGCGATCTCACCCTGGCCAACCTCGAAAGCCCGCTCACCCAGCAGCGCGAGCAGATCCGCCCTGGCCCCTACCGCCTCGTGGGCGATCCCGATCACATTCCCGCGTTGGCGGCGGCGGGCATTGACGCCCTCAGCCTCGCCAACAACCACGCCCTCGATGCTGGCCCGGCGGGCCTTGCGGATACATATACACTGCTCCAGGCATCCGGCATCACCGCGCTGGGGGCTGGGGCGAGCGAGGCCGCCGCACTAACACCGCACATCCAGCAGGTCAACGGGCTGCGTGTGGCACTACTCGCCCTTAACGATGTCGCCGACCCCGCCGATGGCCCCGGCGGCTTGGCGCGTGCCGACGATCCGGCGTGGCACAGCCCCGATACCTACCCGTGGGGGCGGGCGTGGCTCAGTGCTGCGGCGCTCGATTCGCTGCGTGCCACCCGCGAGCAGGCTGATCTCGTGGTTGTCTTGGTTCACTGGGGGGTGGAGTATAGCCCAGAGCCAGCAGCGCGCCAACGTGCCTGGGCCGAGCGCCTGGTGGCGGCAGGGGCCGATCTGGTGATTGGCTCGCATCCGCATGTGGTTCAGCCGGTGGAAGTCGTGCAGGCAGGTGAACGGATGGGCATCGTAGCCTATTCGTTGGGCAACTTCATCTTTGACGGCCCGGCTGATCCATCCCAGAATAGCGGCATGGTGCTGCGGGTGCTCTGCGACCAGCAGGGCATCGCGCTGGTGGCCACCGCGCCACTTGATCTGGGCACTATCGCCCCCACCAGCCTGTGGCGCTGGGATGGCACCACCGCCCAGATCGATCCGACCCAACGTGACATAACAATACCAGCCCACCCAACCGAAATGCTGGCCGATCTGCGCGGCAACGGCGTGCCACTCACCGCCACGCTCAGTGTGGAGGGCCAGATCCACCTATATGACGCAGGCCAGATCGTCTGGCAGAACGAGTCCCCGGCGTGGCGCTTCACGCGCATGGTGGTGGGCGACCCCAACGACGATGGGCGGGTGGAGGTATTGATGTTGCTCTGGCAGCCCGATGCCAACGGGCAACTGCGTTCACAGCCCTACATCCTCGGCTGGCGCGGCGGGCGCTACCAGATCATCTGGGGTGGTTCACCGACTCCGGTACCAATCCAGGACATGGTGCTGGGCGACCTCGAAGGGGACGGGCGCAGCGAACTGATCGTTCTGGAGGGTGGCAACCAACCGGGCGACCCCGGCGAGTCGGTGTCGGTGTGGCGCTGGCACGGCTGGGGCTTCCAGCGCGAGTGGCGCAGCGCCGCTGGTACGTGGACGCGGCTGGGGCTGGTGGATGTCGAGGGTGATGGGCATTGGGAGATCGTGGCGCAGCCATAAGCTCCGGTAGAGTTTCCGCAGATGACCAGTAGAGTTTCCGCAGATGACGCAGATGACGTAGATGACGCAGATGACGCAGATGACGCAGATGACGCAGATGACGCAGATGACGCAGATGACGCAGATTATGCAGATTATGCAGATTATGCAGATTATGCAGATTATGCAGATTATGCAGATTATGCAGATTATGCAGA
>NZ_RYFD01000078.1:4644-9669 GCF_004138135.1 Candidatus Oscillochloris fontis | reverse complement strand
GCATTCACCAACCAGGGCTGGCCCTGAGTCAGGTGGAAGGCGTGCGCGGTCGCTTCTGGGGTAAAGATCTGGCCGGTCGCCTGGGTATGCTGGAGGTAGAGCGCGGCCACTTCGGTGGCGCTGAAGTTACCGAGGGTAAGCGAACGGCTCTTGATATTGAAGGGGCTGGCCGTCCCCAGGCGGCTACTTCCCCCCGCCGCGACCTTATAGTCGCGCACGTCGCGCATGCCGATTAGCGCCAGGGCGTGCGGGAAGGCGTGGGGGCGTCGCGCATAGCCAGATCGCAATTGGCGCAAGACCGAGATGAGCGTAGCATCCTGCAAGGAGTCGATCTCGTCAATCAGTACTACCAGTGGGCGGGGTGAGGCTTGCGCCCAAGCGGTGAGTGCCGATCCGATACGCATCCCAGCGTCGGCCTCAGACCACACCGGTGGTTGGAGATCGGTTGGTAATTGCCACATGGCACTCTTCTGCCACTCTTCTAGGATCGCCAACTCGGCGGTGTTGGGGTCAGCATTAAAGGCACTGCCCACCTCCACCGAGAGTAGCACTGCCGTCCACTGGCCGCTGGCGGTGAGTTCCTGGGCCAACGTGAGCATGGCGGTGGTCTTGCCGGTTTGGCGCGGGGCGTGCAGCACGAAGTAGCTTTGCTGCTGGATGAGCCGCATGACCTCCGGGATGCGGGCGGTGGGCGGCAGCATGTAGTGAATATCGGCGCGGCACGGGCCAGCTACGTTAAACCAGCGAGTCATGGGGAGCCTCCTCTGGCTTCAGTATAGCATGGGCACACGTTTCCCTCGGTGGGGATTGGAGCTACGCCCCAAACCCCACCATCACCCATCCGCGTCCCGCAAGCTTAGCTGAATGCCGAGGATAGTCCACGCATCGGCTTCGGTAAGCAGATCGCCACTCTCGTGCGCCAATCACCCCCCGGCCATGCGTGAGATGCCTAATCCGCTCTAGGGCGATACTTCGTTCCTACTCTGATGGATCAAGATGTTCCCCACGTCGCAAGCGGGCAAGTTTCTCCGCAATCCGCGCCTGGGCGGCGGCGGTTGCTTCGGCATCAATCTCTGCTACCACCACTTCAGCCCCATCCAATACGATGCGTAACCACGTACCAGGACGGGCATTGCGTGGTAATCGCTTGCGCGGTACATCATGCTGTTCCTGCTGCGGGCCTACCAGCAATACCGCCAAGCGACCTTCATATCGATCAATCACTGCACTCTGATAGACTGGTTGATCGTTCATGGTAGCTTCTCACACGCAATTCCATCGTTATCCCCATCAAGTCGGTGGGGATCGTGGGCTGGTCCACCAGCCGCGAGAAAGAATGTCTGTGCCTCTTGTTGAGTCGCAAAGTCGCCACAATCACGATCAGGGAGGGAGGGCGCATAGGGCTGCGGCGCTGATGGTATAGCTATTGGTGTCTTCTCGGTTGATGTTTCAGGTATCAGCACCGTATCCATACGCTGGGTTTGTACCTCTATCTGTTCCCCATCCGTACTCAATACAATCGTACCATCTCGATTTGTGCCATAGATAGTGGCTCCTACCTGTCCTAGTGCGGTGAGGGTTTCCGTATGGGGATGGCCATAGCTATTATTCCTACCTGCCGAATAGACTGCAATCTGCGGGCGTACCACGCGAAGGAACTCAGGAGAAGATGAGGTATATGAGCCATGATGCCCCACCTTCAAAATAGTCGCTGTTAACTGATCACTACTAGCTCCGAGCAATGCTCGTTCACTGATCGCTTCAGCATCACCCATCAGCAGGAGACTCACGGCTCCATATTCAAGCCGTAGCACAATGGAAGTATCGTTGAGGTTCGCTGCATTCGCTTCGCTGCGTAATACACGGAAGGCTAAACTTCCAAACGCGATGTGTTCACCCGTATGAACTTCACGGTAGGGAACCTTGGCACTCAAGATCGCATCAAGGAAGTTCTCAAAGGTTCCCGTTGTATGGCTGGCACCTGAGGCTATCACTTCACCAACCGTAAGGGTGTGGAGGATGTCTATAAGCCCACCAATATGATCCGCATGCGGATGGGTTGCAATCAGGGTATCAATATGCGTAATACCCTGTGCTTGAAGATAGGCGAGTGCTAATCCATTCTGTGGCCCACCATCAATAAGCACGGTTGCTCCATCAGGAGCCTGAATCAAGATACTATCGCCTTGCCCCACATCAATGAAGTGAATACGCAGCAACTCTGTCGGTGGTGGGAGTCCCGATGCTGTTGATTCTTCTGGATATGCCGATGCTGGTGCCTCTAGGACGGCACTTCCACTTGCTCCATTGTATGATTGGGCAAAGATCGTTGTTGGTGCCGCCTCGATGGTGCCAAATGTTCCTGTCGTTGGCGTTACGGTGAAACTACAGCCGGTAAGCATGATGCTGATGAGACAGAGCAGGCTGTAGCGTAAGGAAGAGGATAGGTTATCCATAAGGTGTCCCAAGTGTGTGGGTAGTTTTGTATTCCTTCATGTCTTCTTGTACAACAAGCCCATACTGCCCAACAAGAGCAGAATCCCCACGATTCCCAACGGTACGAGGCGCTCGCCCAAGAAGAGGATAGCCAACAAGGTTGACCCCAGCGGCTCCAGCAGCGTCAGGATCGCGGTGATGGTGGCCGAGGTGGTACGCATACCATGCAGGTAGAGAATGTAGGCCACCGCCGTCGGCACTACCCCCAGGTAGATCAGAATGCCCCACCCCCACGGGGTATAGTCGAGATAGAGGTTGCCAGAGAGCGCCACCACCGGCGCGAGCAGCACTGCACCCAGCGTAAAGGCGAGCGTGATCGGCTGGATGGGGTGGTAACGCGGCGCGAGTACCCGCCCGGTCAGCACCACGATGCTATAGGAGAAGCCTGCGGTCAGCGCCAAGGCAGCCCCGGTAAGCATGGTGTTCAGATCGCCACCCTGCGGCACCCCACCCACCAGCATGGCCGTACCGAGCACCGCACCGACCAGCGCCAGCATCGTCATGCGGCTAAGAGCTTCACCCAGGAAGATACGCGCCAGAATCGCGGTGAAGATCGGCGCACTACAGATATTGATCATCACCGCAGCGGCGACCCCGACCTGGGCGATGGCGGCGAAATAGGCCACTTGATACCCAGCGAAACTGACCCCCATCAGCGCCACCACCCACAGATCACGGCGCTGCACGCGCCAAAAGTGGCGTCCAACCATCGCCCAGCCGAGCAGGATGAGCACCGGAGCAGCGATGACGAGGCGCAAAAACCCGACTCCGAGCGGATCGGCGGGGGCTTGGGTATAGAGCAGGCGCACCGAGGCCCCAATCGTGCCCCAGATCAGCGCCGCCGCGATAATGAAGGCCATGCCCTGGTTGGGGGCGGCCTTGGTCGTAGATTTAGAGAGCATCATGGGGTATTACTCAGCCTCACGCATCACCACGCGCCCCGCCTCCAGCCGCTCGATCTGGGCCAGGGTGGTAATGGGGATGTTGCGATCTGCAAGGTTCTGGCGACCGCCCTGAAAGCACTTCTCAACCAGAAAGCCCGCCACGACTAGATCGGCCTGCGCCTCAGCGACGATTTCGGCCAGCGCGAGCGCGGTACGCCCATTGGCCAGGAAGTCATCAATCATGGCCACCCGCGCCCCGGCGGGTAGGTAACGCTGCGCAATCACCAGGCGCGTCATGCCACCCTTGGTGGGCGAAGGCACCAGGCGCGAAAATTCGGGTGGCTCCACATTCGGCGCATACTTCTTGGCATAGACCAGCGGCAGCCCCGAATGTAACGCCACCGCGAGCGCGGGGGCAATCCCACTCGCCTCAGCCGTCAACAAAAGATCGGGCTGGAACGGCGCAATCCGGCGCGCCAACTCCGCCCCCATCGCCCCCATAAGGTGCGGGTCAATCCGATGGTTGAGAAAGTGGTCAATCTTCACAATACGGTCATCAATGACGGTGGCCTCGGCCAAAATGCGCACCACCAGCGGAGCAAACGGAGTATCGAGGGACACGATGGAGTCTCCTTGGATGCGTGTAGGGTCTATGGGGTCTATTGTACCGTAGTGGGGGGATGAGAGTAACGAAGCAGAACATGCTGATGTGTTAAAATTTCTCGGTGGGCTCACTCTTGCTTTTCCATTAAGGTTGCAATGATCTGGTGAGTATGCCATAATATTGCTGTCGAACATTTGGTCTATAGGTATCAAGAATGCTCAATCGTCAAAAAGCCGTCCTGCTCCTCTTGCAACAGGCAGGTCGTGCAGTATCACCTGTTCAACTGATGAAGTGGTCGTTCTTACTCGCCAATGAAACGCCCTCGCATGGCGGAGCGACCTTCTATGCCTTTGTGCCTTATCAATACGGCCCATATTCCTTCACACTTGAACAGGAGAAGGACTCATTAGTTCGCAATGGACTACTTGAGATTACAGAACAAGGCCAGCTACGCCTAACACCTGCTGGTCAACAGGCTGAATTGAAACTTGCTGGCGATGTGCCACAAGACATCCGCTACATTACAGACACCTATGGTGATCGTTCGGCCCAGGCACTGATCAACCTGGTGTATCAGAAATACCCGTGGTACACGATCAATAGTCAGCTATCGGGACAGGCTCGTACCACCCCGCCCATCGTAGATTGTGCGATCTACACCATGGGCTATGAGGGATTAACCGCCGATGCCTTCCTCAATCGCGTGCTTGAGGTGGGGATACGTCGCATGATTGATGTTCGCAATAATCCAGTCTCGCGGCGCTATGGTTTTCATAAAAGTACGCTTACTCGGCTGGCAAAACTGCTTGGGCTAGAGTATGTGCATGTTCCAGAGTTAGGTATTCCAAGTGCCGAACGTAGCCATTTAGAATCGTTTGCCCAGTACGAGGATCTGTTTTGTGCGTATGAAGCCGGGCTTCCGCAGGTACTCGAACAGCAACGTGCAGTTGCGAAGCTTCTCGAAGAGAAGCCCAGTGTATTGGTGTGTATGGAGGCCGATCCGCGCTGCTGCCACCGCAGTGTGTTGGCACAGGCACTTAC
>NZ_RYFD01000078.1:0-4417 GCF_004138135.1 Candidatus Oscillochloris fontis | reverse complement strand
GGTGAAATTTAGCTACGTAACTATGGATGCTCTCAGTTGGGATTGAAACTCATAGATGAATATTTTTGATATACTAAATAATAGTGATATTGAGGTTTGATTTTCTATGCAAATATACACTCGATTTGAATTGAATATTACACCGTTTATGGAGTCGGAATCTACGTATCAAATTCATCTGCGTATATATCGTACTGATGGAACCATGAGAGAAAAAACATCAGTACAGTTTGTATGTGATGATATAGTGCAAAAAAAACTCTTAGAGCACAGTGATAATGATATAAATTATGGTGTAATATTAGGTGAAGTATTATTTAATAAAACAATATTGTCAGAATTAGATGCTGAACTTATTTCAGTAGAGACTTTGGATACCTATCTACATTTCAGTCTCGCTCTTGACCGCTATGCACTTGAACTTCATAGATTACATTGGGAAAAACTATGTCATCCAGAGACTAAAGTTCCACTAGCTACCACTGGACGGATTTGCTTCAGCCGCTTTTTGAGTAGTGCATCTAGGCGAACAGTTCATCATAGCCCGCGCCGAATAGTTCGTGTATTGGCAGCGGTTGCTGCACCTGATTATACAGATAGGTGGAATTTGAGTCCATTCAATGCCAGCGACTATTTGGATGTTGCTCAAACTACTATGGGTAGTCTTGATCTTACATTACTGGGTAGAGCAGAAGTGCGTACTACTTTTGATCATTTGATAAAAGTCTTACGTTCTGGCATTGATATTCTTTATCTTGTGGCGTATGGGCGTGTGATTAATGAAAGATCTTTCCTTTACCTTGAAGAAGATAATGGAAAAACATATCCATTGGATGGTCAAGTATTAGCAAAAGAACTAGCGCAATTGACAGTCTTACCACGTCTTGTTATATTAGTTTCTTGTCAGAGTGCGAACCCTGAGATAGCGACGAATTTGGCTACGATATTTGGGGATGTTGGTGTTCCTGCGGTGATAGCAATGCAGGGCAATTTGAGCTTTGAGACCAGCAGAATCTTTACTCAGGCATTATTACAAGCGATCACCAATGATGAACCAATTGATGTGGCAGTAGCTACTGGTCGTAGAGCGGCTGTGACATCTCAACGTATTGATTGGTGGATGCCAGTTCTCTTCTCGCGCCTGAGTGACGGACGCTTGTGGCAGACAGAGGATCTCCAGATACGGAGTACGCTCGAACAGTATCTACACCGTTGGGTACATCACATTCAGCGTGATCATCTCGTTCGATTGGCGGATCATCTTTTGGCTTGTCCAAGCATTCATCAGTTACAATTGACTGACATTCCTGATCTTACAACGCTCTGTCTTGAGCTTACTTTTTGGGATGCACAACATACACAGGCTCTTACATCCCTAGATAAATTACTAGGTGAGTTGGGTCTGCTTACACTTGTGACACGTCACGAGATTTTGGATTTGCAGCGATTAGTCGCTCATGTACATTTGGGAGAAAGCGATCTCGATTATCTTTACGGAAAAGTTCGTCCATCTGCCGCATGGAATCGTCCGACAGGGCGTGATGTCGCTGATACAATCCGCTTGATCATCCAGCAACTTGCGACAGCTCAGATCCGAATGCCTGAAGCCCTGCACCCACTGATTGAGTTTGTACGCCTCTTGGGCGATACGTATCCGCGCCAGGTGTGTTCAATAGAAGCAGACCTCATTCATTGGGAGCAGCAGATCACTAAGCGTTTAAGTCTCCAACCACGCCTATTGATTTCCTCTGATCCTATACCGCATATCTTGCAAATTAAGATAACATTGGCACCTGGAGTTGTTACCCCCGACATTAGTCAGCCGACAACCGTTCAAGTCTTTCTTGATGCTTGGCTCTTTCCAGATGTAGCACGCCCTCTCGCAACACGTGAATCAGGGACATTAGCCACAGCGTTGACTCGGTTTACTCAATTAGCACAACAGGCGCAGCAAATGGTATCGTCCACCACTGATAAGCTGTGGGTTGAGTTTCTGCTACCACTAGAACTTCTACCCTACGAGGTTGATCAGTGGCCAATCCAGACGGGCATGCGCAAAATGCGTGAGCGTCCAGTTGGAGCTATCTATCCTGTCGTGGTGCGCTCACTTGATCGAATCGAATATCATCAACAAGATGCACAACGACTCCTGCGCTGGCAACAACGCTGGCAACATCTTCAAGTACTGCAAGTCCAGAGACTTGATCAAGCCATGATTATGGTAGATGACCGAGAGAGGTATTGTCTCGATCATATCGAGCGCGTTTTACGCAGTAGTGAGGAGAAGGTTATTTTGCTCCTTACAGCATTTACATTTGCTGAGTTAGATGATCTCATGGATCTGCTTGACCTGGGGCTTGATCTTGGCTTGCCAGCAGTTCTTTTGACTCGTCATGGTTGCAGTAATGCGACCCAAATAGCAGCCAATCTTCGGGATGCGATAGCTGAACAGGATGTACAGCAGATTCCGCACATGGTACAAAAGCAACGTCTCAATGCTCAAACTGAGGATCATATTGGGCATGCACTTACTCTGCTTTGGGACAACCCTGAATGTATCCCGCCCTCAATCGTGTATCGCAATGATCAACTATAAGTGAGAATAACCTGATGAGTGATACAACATGGCGCTTTACAGGTGGTACACCCCATGATGGTATCAAGGATTTACCGCCGCCACCAAGCTGGCGGATGTTTGGTAATCCCAGTAAAAATCGTGGTGAAACCTATCAGACCCGGCAGTACGATGGTAGTATGGTATCCGCTGAGATCGAACTCGTAAATGCGGCGCTACTTCTTCGTCGTCCCCTGTTGGTTACTGGTAAGCCCGGTACTGGTAAGTCTTCTCTGGCCTATGCAGTAGCAACTGAATTAAAGTTGGGTGATGTACTCCGTTGGCCCATTACCACACGTTCAACCTTGCGTGAAGGACTCTATGACTATGATGCAATTGGGCGTCTTCAAGATGCGAGTTTGTATCAGAATCCAAACATGTCCCAACCCTCGCCACCTAAACTTGGCAAATATATCCGTTTGGGGCCATTAGGCACTGCGCTCTTGTCACAACATATTCCTCGTGTGTTGCTGGTAGACGAGCTTGATAAGAGTGATGTGGATCTTCCTAACGATCTTCTCCATGTTTTCGAGGAGGGGGAATATGAGATTCGCGAACTCTCTCGATTGGGTAAAGATCACTCTGAAGAGGTAGAGACTTGGGATGGTGATAAGGTTGTGATTCACGGTGGTATTGTCCAATGCAAGAATTTCCCGCTTGTCATCTTTACCAGCAATGGTGAACGTGACTTTCCTCCTGCGTTCCTACGTCGTTGCCTCCGTCTAACCATTCAACCACCTGGTCTAGATGAACTACGTGCGATTATTCGATCTCACTTTAGTACATACCTTGAACAGTATCCCGACGATGATCTATTTGTTCGTGTCGAGCCATTGATTAAGGCATTCTTACAACGTCGTGAACAGACCGATCTTTCGACAGATCAGCTTCTCAATGCCGTCTACCTCGTCACGCAAAATGTTGATCCTCTTAGCCGCCCAGCGTTAGTCGAAGCCGTTTGGAAGTCGTTGAGTAACCCATGAGTCTTGACCAGTTTATCGAACAGATACGGCTCTGTCTACCCGGGATTACCGCAGAGGACATTGCCGATGCCCTCTACCTTGTGCGGTATCTGATACCCTCGAATAGGTTATCTGATACCCCTATTCCTGAAACTGATAGAGAACCATCAATATCCTCAGTATCATCCAATCTGCTAGATAATGAAAGAAATTCAACGTCTAATTCAACTATAAAATCACCTAGCTTGTATTCAGCGGTTGCTGAGCAAAAATACCAATCTCAGGTACCCCAGCCTGCTGCTGGACTTTATGCGAGTCCACCTCCATCAAGAGAAGGGATGGGGCTAGATTTTCGCACCCCGCATGCACCAGTATTACCAGATCGTACTGGATTAATGCGAGGGTTGCGTTCACTTTTTCTACGAATTTCCTCACATACATCACAAGAGTTAGACGAAACTCAAACTGTACAGTGGATTGCTGATACTCGTGTGTGGCTACCAGTGATGCGTCCACGTGCTGAGCCACGTTTTCGAGTAGTGCTCCTTCTTGATGACACTCCTTCAATGGCGATCTGGCGCAGTACCGTGCTTGATTTTTTCCAGATACTTGAACGCCATAGTGCATTGCGCAACCCACGAGCTTATCGGCTCAGTTTTATTGATGGTAAGCCGGTTTTGCGCCCTGGGTTACGTGATAATACGAATCTTCTTCGGTCTGCTCAGGGTGAACTTGCTGATCCTACTGGACGAACCCTAATACTTGGGGGTTGTGCTAGTACATAAACTTTAAAAATCGCCTATCGTTGTATTTTTCTACGAATAGGTGATGCACGTATGCC
>NZ_RYFD01000077.1 GCF_004138135.1 Candidatus Oscillochloris fontis | reverse complement strand
CGTGTTGGTTGGGGGGCGATGATTTCCAGCGTTTTGATGACACCACATCGCGTAGCTTGAGGGGTATAGGGCGCGTCGCGACGCGCCCCTACAATACAATAACCCGCCCCGCGCTCACCTCGGCCAACGCGGCGCAACAGGCGACCACATGCGCCTGGGGTAGGCTCACCGTCAAACAGACCTCGGCCCCAAACTCCTCGTCGCTTATCGTCCCGGCGTGGGCCTCGATCACCCGGCGGGCAGCCGCATAATCGGCATAGCTCGCCTGCACCAGTAGCGCATGCATGGTGATCCGCTCGCCCCGTGGCAGCACCGCCAACACCGCCTTGACCGCATCGCTATAGGCACGCACCAACCCCCCGGTTCCTAACAGCGTCCCACCGAAATAGCGCGTCACCACCACCGTCACATCACCCAAGTCGGCACCGCGCAACACCGCCAACATCGGGCGGCCTGCCGTCCCGGAGGGTTCGCCGTCGTCGCTCATGCCCGCCGTGACGCTGGAGCCATAGCCAATCAGGTAGGCGAAACAGTGGTGGCGCGCATCGGGCATCGCGGCGCGAGTGGCGGCGATGAATGCCTTCGCCGTCGCAAGGTCGGGAGTCGGCGCGGCATCCGCAATAAAGCGCGAGTTGATCACCACAATCTCGGCGCGCGCCGGGCCAGCCGGGATGGGGTAGCGCTGTGCTGGGTGTAGATCATTCATGCCAACTATTGTACCAGCCCATAGCCTATGGTTAGCCCACTGTTAGCCCCGTCTTAACCTGCACATCGTATCTTCACAATCCCACCCGCGCATACTAAGAACTGTTCACACTTGGGATAAAAGAAACCTCTTGTTGATGCAAAGACGCAAAGGTTTGGTTGAAGGTAACTATTCACACTTGGGGTAAAAGAAATCTCGTATTGACGCAAAGGCGCAAGGACGCAAAGGTTTTGTTGCAGGCTTTGCGCCTCTGCGTCTTTGCGTCAAAAACTGGAAGCTAGGAGAAGTGTGAACAGTTACGGTTGAAGGCTTTGCGTCAAAACATGAATACGAGGGGAAGTGTGAACAATTACGCATACGAGAACCAAAATCCGCTCATAACGGAGGCCAGCATGCGCGTTGCGCTGATCACCGAGACCTTCCTGCCCAATGTGAATGGTGTTGTCACCACACTCTGTCGGCTGCTCGAACACCTCCGCGATCATGGCCACGAGGCACTGCTGATCGCTCCTGAAACCAGCCAGACTAGCTACGCCGGGGCGGAGATCGTTCCGTTACGCGGTGTTCCGCTGCCCGCCTACCCCGAACTGCGCCTCACCCCACCCCAACCCGGCCTCACCGCACAACTGCGCCGCTTCCAACCCGACATTGTGCATCTGGCGGGCACCATGGCCTTGGGGGTTGCCGGACGCCACGCCGCACGCCAACTCGGCGTGCCGCTGGTGGGTGCCTACCACACCGATTTCCCCGCCTATACGACCCATTACGGGCTGGGTTTCCTGCGCAACTTCGCCTACCGCTACCTGCGCTGGGTGCATAATAGCTGCGCCCTCACCCTCTGCCCCTCACTGGCAACCATCAGTGACTTGCGCACCCATGGCTTCCGCCGCCTGCGCCTCTGGTCACGCGGGGTAGATACCGAGCGCTTCCACCCCCGCCACCGCAGCCACGCATGGCGCACGGCGGTGGGGGCAACCGCTGATGAGCGCATCCTGCTCTATGTTGGGCGGCTGGCACCTGAGAAACGGATTGATCTGCTTGCTGAAGTACTTCCCAGCCTCCCCAACACCCGCCTTGTTCTAGTCGGGGATGGCCCGGCGCGCCCGATCCTAGAACAACGCCTCGCCGGAGCACCGGCACATTTTTGTGGCTACCTGCGCGGTGAAGCGTTGGCAACCGCCTACGCCAGCGCCGATCTCTTCGTCTTCCCCTCCGACACCGAGACCTTTGGCCAAGTCATCCAGGAGGCGATGGCCTCAGCCTTGCCGGTCGTCGCGGCGCAGGCGGGCGGGGCGATTGATCTGGTACGCGATGGCACGACGGGGGCACTCTTCCAGCCGGGCAACCCCGTTGAGCTTCGCCAACAGATCATGCGGCTGCTCGAACACCCGGCACAGTGTGCGGCGATGGGCGCGGCGGGGCGACACGCAGCCGAGCGTCGTTCGTGGAGCCACGTCATGGACGAACTGCTTGGGCACTACCAGACGGCCCAACGTCAATATCGGCGTATGGCGGTGTAGGGACGCAAGATGTTGCGTCTCATGTAGGGACGCAACATCTTGCGTCCCTACACCCCCTACACCCCCGCCAACCCCAACCGATCCGCCGCCGCCCGCAACGCTGCAATCACCTCGGCAATCAATTCCTCAATCGGCATCCCGATCACCTCGGCCCCATGGATCATCCCCGCCCGATCCACCTTGGCCGCAAACGCCTTATCCTTCATCTTCTTGCGCACCGAAGCAACCTCGACGGTATGAATGCTCTTATCCGGGCGCACCAACGCCACAGCAGTCACAAAACCGCTCACCTCATCCACCGCGTAGAGTGTGCGCTCCATGGGCGATTCGGGCGTAATCCCACTGTAGTCGGCGTGGCTCATAATCGCCCGCAACACCTCCGGCGACCAACCCGTCTCACGTAGGTGGGCCACGCCATAGAACGGATGGCCCGGCAGCGGATCGGGGAGCGCGGCCCCCGCCAGCAACGCCTCGGAGATGGCGGTGGTTGCCGGGCCAGATTCGGGCATGTGCGGGTACTGCTCAAAATCCATGTCATGCAAGAGACCCACCGCCACCCACAGGTCAGCATCCGCCCCGGTGCGCTGCGCAAAGTGTTCCATGCATGCCGCTACCGCCTCACAATGCTTGCGCAAACTCTCGCTCTTCACCCACTCGTACAGGATCTCACGGGCACGCTCGGTATACATTGTGCTCCCCTATCATAAAACTGCCATTGGAGATTCGGGGGCGGCAAGTCGCCTCCCAAATTGGCCCATACCCTGCGCTATTGTAGCAGGCTTCACGACCACCCATAAGCACCTCCTCACGCTCTTTTGCCCTGAACTGACACACAGAAACCACAGACAATCAAGGATATTTCTGCTATCATAGCTCGTGGGAACGTGCGTGTTACCCCCGTCTGACGACACCCATCTCTGGATCACATGACAAGTTGACCTTATGCCGCTTTCGTTTTTCTCTTGGCTGGGCGATCTGTCTGCGGACATCCTCACTAGAGCGCTGGTTCGCAAACAAAAGCTTGAGGCTGTGCCGATTGCACGCACACTTCTGATCGAGCAGATGCACGACGCAGTGTTAGTGACTGATGTCAAGGGTCGAATCTTAGATGCCAACCCCCAAGCACGCCAACTGCTCCAACAACCTAACTCAACCATCATCGGCAAGCCGATAGACCGCATCATACCCGCCCTCGCCAAACTCATCGCCGTCACCGATCTGAGTGGCCGGGCCGAGATTCGTCTCGATCAATATCCCCCCATCATCCTTGAGGTAGATATTACCGCCTTGCACGATGGTCACGATAGCCCGCTGGGATGGTTGCTGGTACTACGTGATATTACCCATCAGGCACGCCAATCGCGCTACCAACAGGTACTCTCCGATTGTTCCCAACTCCTGCTGCGCGGCAGTCAACCCACTACCAACAACTCCGCACTGATTGACCGTATCCTCGGTATGTTGCGGCGTGCAGGCGGAGTGGCGCGGATTGACATCTGCCAGAATATCGTTGATGCCAATGGAGAACTCGCCGCCCGGATTGTTGCTGAAGAACACCACGCCGATGTTCCACCCTTCCCAATCAATTACTGTATCCCTTGGTCGAATATTCCGCACCTACGGGATAAGTTGATCGCTGGACAATTGATATCTGGGCCAGTATCACAACTCTTTGCAGCATCCCCTACCATTGTACAGACGCTGAATGCCGGAGGGATTAAAAATCTGCTCCTGCTGCCCCTCTATGGTCGTGATGGCTGGTGGGGTATCTTACGTGCCAGTAGTAGCCGCACCGAGCAAGTCTGGGATGCACCATTGATCAAGTTTTTGCGCAATGCGGCGGATATGATCGCGGTGACGATACGCCAATGGGAGACGGTGCGCACCATTCAGGATCGCGAACACTTCATTCAGCGGGTGGCCCAAGCAACCCCCGACATGATCTATGTCTATGATCTGCAAACTGATCAGGTCGTCTATGCCAACATGGAGCAGGGGCCAGGCGGAATCTCACCTGTGGCTATCATTGGAAACCAGCACGATGCGGATCTCAAGCCCGATGAGTTGGCCGAACGCCATGCCTACCTCACCCAGATCGCCAATGCAGCCGACATGCATGTCTGTAGCCGCGAATATCGGGTATACCAAGCCGATGGATCGCGCCTCTGGCTACTCCGCCGGGATACCGTCTTTGCCCGTGACGAACAGGGCCAACCAACCCAGATTCTGGGGGTGGTACAGGATGTGACCGAGCGCCGTCATCGTTCTGAAGCCTTACTGCGCGCCAAGGAAGATGCCGAAGCCGCCAATCGGGCCAAGAGTACCTTCCTCTCGATGATGAGCCACGAGTTGCGTACCCCGCTGACCGCGATCATTGGCTATAGCCAGTTGCTCGAACAACTGATGGCGGTTGGTGATTATGCTGGTGTCAAGAGCGATCTGCACCATATCTATACGTCAGGGACGCACCTGCTGGCATTGATCAATGACGTGATTGAACTCTCACGCATCGATTCTGGCCAGCGTCATATGGATATACACCCAGTCAATATTGGCGATCTCGTGGCCGAAGTTGCCTCGATAGTGCGTCCATTGATGTCACGCAACCACAATGCGTTCCATGTTGATTGCCCCACCGATATCCCCATCGTGATCACTGATGGGACGAAGGTACGCCAGATCATCCTCAATGTCTTGAATAATGCGGCCAAATTTACCGAGGATGGTCAGATTACCTTCACAACGATCTATGATCATCAAGATACTGTGCCAACGCTGATCTTCCACATTGCCGATACCGGTATTGGAATTGATCAGCACCAAATCCCACGTATCTTTGACCCATTTGTGCAGGTGGATGAAGCGCTCAACCGGCGTTACGAGGGCACCGGGCTGGGCCTCGCGCTGAGCCAACGCCTGTGTGAGGTGTTAGGCGGTGAAATTAGTGTCCAGAGTACGTTGGGGGCTGGCTCGATCTTTACGATACGCCTGCCGCTGTGCCTCCAAACGAGTTATGATCCGCAGCGAATCCAACCCACAAGCACGCAACCTGGGCCTGCGGCATGCGCAATAGACGCAGCTGGAGCAAAGATTGTGGTGGTTATCAACGATAATCCTGCCGCAGGAACCATGTTTAACTACCTGCTTGCTCCAGAGCATGTCCATATTGTCCATGCCCCCTGTAGCCTACGCGGCATCCGGCTGACCCGTGATCTTCAGCCGGAGTTGATCATCATTGATCCCCACTTACCAAACCTTGAAAATGGTCTCTCAGCCCAGGCAACACTAGAGGCTGACCCCGTCCTAGCCTGCATCCCGGTGATCACCATCAATACCGATGATCTCTATCTGGATGAAAGCAGCCGCATACGGCTGAAACGACAGCTAGAGCAACGTTTCAGTCTGCCCTCACAAAAAGAAGCGTTCGTATAATAAACCTACACCAAGCCACAGAACCGCAACGCAGTCAGCGCGAGGGTACGGGTCACAGCGCGGAGATCAGCAATATCCACATACTCATCGGGGCAATGGGCACGCCGAATATCACCGGGGCCAAAGAGCACCGTGGGGATGTGGCCCTCATTGACCAAGAGGCGCATATCTGATCCGTAAGTCATCCCATTGAGGATGGCCGGTGCACCAGTCGCATCCGTGAGCGCATTAGCCAACTCCGTAACAATTGGATGATCAACCGGGATAGCAGCCGGATCGAAGATGCCACCCCACCACTCCACCACAGGCGGATGATCGCGCAACCATGGGTCATCCGCTGCCGCACGTGCCACCGCCGCTTCCAGTTCGTGGCGCGCCGCCAGCGGATCTTCACCCACCGCAATCCCGTAGCGACCCTCGGCCACTAAGGTATCAGGCACCGACGAGGGCCAACCGCCCGCCCGCACCGTGCCGATGCAAATAGAGTTGGGCAGTTCATAGTGCATAAAGAGCGGGCCAGTATCGCGGGCATTCCGGGTGCGCTCTAGTTCAAGCAGCGCGTATTGGATAGCAACAAACTTCTCAATCGCACTGACGCCCTCTTCGCGGACACAGCCATGCGCCGCCATGCCGCGCACCGTAATGCGAAAGTTGTGCGCCCCGGCTTGCGCCGGTGCCACCCGCAGTTCGGTCGGCTCGATAATGATCGCCGCATCGGCCCGATGCCCACGTAGCAGGCTGGCCAGTGTGCCCAAGCCACCATCTTCCTCGCCAACGACACTCTGGATGCACAGATCGCCGCGTAACTGCACCCCCGCATCACGGATCGCCTTGACTGCAAAGATCGCACAAGACAGCCCCGCCTTCATGTCGAGTGCTCCGCGCCCATAGATCCGCCCGTTCTCTACCGTCGCCTGCCAGGGTGGAAAGCGCCAACTGGCCCCATCCCCCGCCGGTACCACATCCACATGGCCGTTCAAGAGCAGGCTTGGCCCACCGCCAACCCCAGGCAAGGTTCCCATCACCCCTAGCGCCGCCTCACGCGGTACCTCCCACGAGCATGCCGGGTGCGCCTGCACCGCCGCCAGATCAATTTGCCAACGATCAACCTCTAAGCCTATCAACGCCAGTTGCGCCGCAACATGCTCCTGGGCACGATTCTCTTCGGGCGTGCCACCCAAGCTCGGTATCGCTACCAGATCTTTTAGGTAGGCGATCAATCCATCCATATCTATCGCGGCCAAGACTCGATGTTCGCTAGGTGTGAGTGTTTGCGACATATTAGCGTCCACGGAACAGGCCACCGAGCACATCCAGGATCATGCTGGTGGTAGAGGGTTGTTGGGACGACGGTGCGGGCTGGGCGGGCACGGGGGCTTGGTTCTGGTTGCGCAACGCACTCTGGAGCAACGCCCCGAAAAGCCCCTCCAACATCGAAGCCGCCCCCGCAGCCCCCGGATCAACCTCGCCGGTAGTGTCGCGCCCGGCCCCCTTACCATAGCCCGTCGCCGTACCGGCGGTGGCGGTCGCCCCCCGACGGCTACTCAATAAGCCGCTCAGAATTGCCTCAAGATCCGATTGCCCGCCATTCTTAGCCTCTAAATAGGCCATCACCCCCGGAACAATCGCGTCAAGTAGCGAACCTTCCCCCGGTTTGGCCTAGTTGGCCTTCTGCATTCCGCCAAGCAACGCCTGAAGCAGCGGCATCAAATCACCCAGATCAAAGCTGTCCTTGCCCTTCAGTTCGCTGGCGGCATCCTGGAAACCCGCTGCGTAGATCGGTGCGGTTGCACCCTTCCCTTGCTCCTGTAATGCCTGCGCCGCCTGACTGAGCGCGGCCCCCACATCGGCCACGCGCTCCTGGGTGATCACCTTGCGTAAAGTCTGGGTGACCAACGCAAAGTTGTAGACCATGTTGTCGCCACTGTCACCATCATCACGGTCGAGCGTGTTGAGGCTCTGTTGGTCGCGTTGGAGATTCTGAGTAATCGCCTCGAAGATCGCAATCAGGCTTTCGGTTGAGGCCATGACAAGATACTCCTTTTACTATCACGACGGCGTTATAGCTATCTATTATATCATTCGTTATGGTTGTTAGGCAGTTAAGATGGTATGATGAAACAAGCGCAACGGTGCGCCTATGGTCTTAGGATGGGAGCGTGTGTCATGAGTTCGGCTCAAAAGATGGTTACGGCAGATCAGCGCCACCTCTATATCAATCTCCAGCCTCACTTCCTGACAATCTCGGAAGATCTGCATAGTACCTACGCCTTTGATGCTGAAGGGCGTCTACTCAGTGCCTTTCGCCAAGGAGTGAACTATCAACGCGGCTTAAGTGGTGCGATCCTGAAGAAGCAGGTGCTGCCCAATCGCTCCAAGCTCTGCCAGCGGTTGAGCGATGCGGAGGCGCACAATCTGATTGCCTTGGTCTTAGCCCATGTGGCCCAACTGCGCGATCTGGGCCTGGCGGATCAAAGCAAAGAGGTAGCAAGTTGGTTGGAGCGCATCCTGGCCTGGAATATGGGCCGCTATAACGATGAACGCATCCGCTTTCAGAGCATCTACCAACCAGTTAGTATCCTCCCTCCCGATCAGTATCTCTCGATTGTGTTGCAAGCCGCCGAGGGCTGTAGCTGGAACCGCTGTAGCTTCTGCACCTTCTATCTCGACCGCCGCTTCCGTATCAAGACTCCCGATGAGTTCCAGCGCCATGTACATCAAGTAAAAGCCTTCTTGGGTACGGGTATCAGTATGCGCCGCTCGATCTTTTTGGGTGATGCGAATGCGCTGATCATTCCTCAGGCGCGCTTACGCGAACTGATCCAGATTGTGCATCAGGAGTTTACCCTCAATAGCCACGATGCCCTGCAAGGGATCTATGCTTTCCTCGATATCTTTGGTGCTGAGCAGAAGAGTATAGATGACTACCGCGAATTGAAAGACGCCTTGGTGCGCCGGGTCTATATTGGCCTCGAAACCGGCGACGATGCGGTCTTCCAATTGCTCAACAAGCCCGGCTCCCCCGCCGCGTGTGTCGAGGCGGTGCAAATGATCAAGGCGGCTGGGATTCATGTGGGGGTGATCTTGCTCGCCGGAGCCGGTGGCACGCGCCTCGCCAATCAGCACGTCATCCATTCACTGGCCACCCTAGAAGCAATGCAGCTCGGTGTCGGCGATATTGTCTACCTCTCACCCCTGGTGGTACCCGAACAAGGCACCTACGCCAGCGCCTTGGCTGCCGCCGGCAGCGCAAACCTCGATACCGCCGCCCTCAATGCCCAGATTGCCCACCTGAAGACCGAGGTGCGGCGGGTGGTTGGCCCCGGTACTCGTGTGACACTCTACCAGATTGGGGAGTTTATGTATTAGGGCGATGTGACACATACAGTGCTACAATTGCATAGGGCACATCAGTGGAGATGCGCCAATAGTGTGAGTAGAAGTGTATGACCCAGGGCTATTACCGCTTTCCAACAATTCACAACGACACGGTGGTCTTTGTGTGTGAGGACGACCTCTGGTCAGTCGGGGTCGCAGGTGGGGTGGCCCGACGGTTGACCGCAAACCCCGGCGAGGCGCTGCGGCCTGTCCTCTCTCCCGATGGGATCTGGTTGGCGTTTACCGGGCGCGATGAGGGTGTCCCCGAAGTCTATGTGATGCCCGCCATCGGTGGCCCCGCCCGTCGTCTCACATTCCTGGGTGCCCAGCGTACCCAGGTGGTGGGCTGGATGCCCGATGGTCAGGCGATCATCTTCTCAAGTGAGGCCAGCCAGCCCTTCGCCGGGATGTCCCAACTCTATACAGTGCCCCATCAGGGTGGCGAGCCGCGTCCCCTCCCAACTGGCCCGGCGTTTAGTATCAGCTACGGGCCACATGGTGCCGCCGTGATCGCCCGCAATGTCACCGATCTCTCGCGTTGGAAGCGCTATCGCGGTGGGCGCACCGGCGATCTGTGGGTTGATCCCCATGGCCAGGATGCTTGGCAACGCCTCATCCGCTTGGATGGCAATCTCGCTGCACCGATCTGGATCGCCGAGCGCATCTTCTTTGTCAGTGACCACGAGGGCGTCGGGAATATCTACTCCTGCCGCGCCGATGGGAGCGATCTACACCGCCATACCGATCACGCCGATTTCTACGTGCGCCACCCCTCCAGCGATGGACGTCTGATCGTCTACCACGCCGGGGCCGATCTCTGGGTGCTCGATCCTACCACCGATCAGCGCCGTATCATTCCGGTTGAACTGCACAGCCCCCAACCGCAACGCAAGCGTCGCTTTGTCCACCCCGATCATTTCCTCGATGCCTATGCGATCCACCCTAATGCAACCTCGCTGGCGCTGACGGTGCGCGGACGCGCCTTTACCATGGGTAACTCACCTTACGCAGTACGTATGTACGGATAAAGACGGTCTTTCGTGCCAGATCATGCTCCTTGCGTCGCCCGTAGCG
>NZ_RYFD01000016.1 GCF_004138135.1 Candidatus Oscillochloris fontis | reverse complement strand
TGACTGATTTCCCCTTCCATCAATGCGGACAACCCGGTTGCCGTCGTTTGACCGAAGGAGCTAATGAGATAATCACTATAGAGGTCGAACAGTTCATCGTTTTTCATAGTTCAGATTGTAGCATATCCCTGATTTTCTGGGTGCGTAAGGTGAGTTATACCAATTTTTCTTCAAGAGCAGTTGCACATGTAACTATTCACACTTGGGGTAAAAGAAATCTCGTATTGACGCAAAGGCGCAAGGACGCAAAGGTTTTGTTGCAGGCTTTGCGCCTCTGCGTCTTTGCGTCAATACCTGGAAGCTAGGAGAAGTGTGAACAGTTACTTGCACATCTGGGTTCTCCGATAGGAGGTTGAGGCATAACCCCAACCACTTTGCGCATAGTCTGCGTTTTATATGATACAACTCTGGTCTATAATAAGACCAAGGCCCCGCGCCATGCCCAGAGGGATACAAGAATGCAACGCCGAACGATCTCATACAGCCTACTGACCCTGATCACGCTGCTGATCGTGATCAGCCTCTTGTGGATGCGTCCGGCCCAAGCCCGCATC
Organism: Candidatus Oscillochloris fontis; assembly: GCF_004138135.1. Taxonomy (GTDB): domain Bacteria; phylum Chloroflexota; class Chloroflexia; order Chloroflexales; family Chloroflexaceae; genus Oscillochloris; species Oscillochloris fontis. Next base: position 79,116 of record NZ_RYFD01000016.1, on the reverse strand, counting down.
GGCAATGCCGATTTTGTGGCTCCGATGAGTAAGAGCGAGGCCCAAGCGGCACTGGTCGCGGCCCAGGCACAGCAGATGCAGCTACGCCGCCAGTTGGGACTGCTCGATCCCAAACAGTTGCCCTTCAGCCCAACGGTCTATGTTGCGGAGACTGGGCACCACCTGAGTGATCGCAGCGGCTTTCTTACCTTCTGGCGTGCCAATGGGCAGAAGGTCATTTTTGGCTACCCGATCAGCGAGGAGTTGGTTGAAAATGGCCGGATTGTGCAATACTTTGAGCGCGCCCGCTTTGAGTTCAACCCGGCATCCCCGCACGCTTCTGTCCAGTTGGGGTTGATCGGCAGTGAACTGGTACGTGAAACGGGGCTAACCACCAGCTTGGGGGCTGCGTTCAGCCCAACCGGGGCGACGGAGGGCACCTTCCCCGAAACTGGCCACAGCCTGAGCGGAGAACTGCGCCGCTTCTGGGAGCGCCACGGCGGGATCGGGATCTTCGGCTTCCCGATTAGTACCGAATTTGAGCAGGATGGCCGGGTCGTGCAATACTTCGAGCGCGGTCGCCTTGAGTGGTGGCCCGAAGATGTGGACTCGTTCTTCCGCAACCAGGAGGCCATCACCGGCTTCAACCTGAGTACGCTCTATGAAGTGCGGGTGAGTGATCTGGGGCGGCGCTTGGCCGCCGCACGCGGCATCAAGACCGAGCCGGTTGCCCAACTACCCGGTACGCCGATCTGGAGTCCGGCACTCTGGGATCGCCATATTGATGTTGATCTCACCAACCAGTACCTCACCGCCTACGAGGGCGATCTGGCCGTCTGGACGGCTCCGATTGCCACCGGACGCGATGGATTCAATACCCCGGTGGGTGACTACGCAATCTACTACCGCCTGCCCATGCAGGATATGGTGGGCAATATGGGCGGTGAGAGTTGGTATGTGCCGCATATCCCGTGGGTGCAGTATGTGGTCGGTGGAGTGGCGCTGCACGGAACCTATTGGCACGACGCGCACGGCACGGGGGTACGGATGTCACACGGCTGTATCAATCTGCGCATTGATGATGCGCAGTGGCTCTATGAGTGGGCCGATGTGGGAACGACTGTGCAGATACATTACTAGACATCGCTATGCTGCTCTTCCATGCACTCACGATGAGTGCTGCGCACCTCCTCCTCTGCTTCGTAGCGGGTTTGGGGTTGGCACTCTTCTTACCCGCCACACTCCGCAACGTCCAACTGCTGCTCGCGCCAGCCATTGGGCTGGCGCTCTTGGCGATCCTGGGCTTCTATGGGACGGTCGCGGGCCTCACGTTACGCCAGATCTTGCCGTTGGCTCTGCTACTGGCACTCGCGCTGCTGGGCCTACGCCTAAAACGAGGGTCTTCTTGGGGCTATGCCCCAAACCCTATGTTCGGGGGCGGTGAAGCCGCTCCCGAACTCCCACCGATTGGGCTGAGCCTCATCCTCCTCGCCACCTGGGGCCTCAGTGTGGCTCCGGCGCTGGCCAAAGGTAGCCTCATGCCGCTCGGCTATGGGATGGATGTTGAGTTCTATATGGGCTTGGCGGCATATCTCAAAGATTACAGTTATGTCAATTTAATCCGGGCACCGAGCAGCCCGATGCAGGCACTGATCAGCAACCCCTACATCGGGCAGATCGCCTTTGGGGCGGCCTACGTGCAGGGCATGGCCGATCTCTTAGGTGGATGGGAAGCGTGGCACACCTGGGTTCCCATGCAGGCCAACCTGCGCGTTATGGCGCTGCTGGCACTCTATGCGCTGCTGCGCGGCAGCCTTCAGATGCCCGCGTCAGGCGCACTGATCGGCACTGCCCTGTGCGGCATCAACAGCCTGCTGCTCTGGCTCACCTACAACAACTTCAGCGCCAGTCTCGCTGGGTTGGTGGTGGTGTTGGCGGCACTGGCGATCACCTGGCCCGCACTCCATGAGGGCGATCATGCCGACTTGCTGATCGGGGCCATCCTGATCGGGGGGCTGGCGTGTCTCTACTGGCCCATGCTGACCGCCTTTGGCGCATTGGGGGCCGGGTTGGGGCTGGCCGCGCTGTGGGCCAATCCACAGCGCGGGGCGGTGATCTGGCGCGGTGTTGTCTTGCTGGGGTTGGGGGCGCTGGTGGGGTGGTTACCCAATCTACGTTCGCCACACACCTTTCCGGGGCTGTTTGCGGCCAGTACCGCCTACATGGGGATTGCTGATTTTGTGGCTCCGCAGGTGCTCGGCGGGATGCTGCGCTTTACCCACTTGGAGCATGTGACGCCCGCAGTGTGGGAGCAGAATCTGGCCGATCTGGGGTTGATCGCGCTGAGCCTGGGGTTGGGGTGGGGCGTGTGGCGCAGCAGTTCGCTTCCGCTGCGCGGGCTGACCGCCTTTGCGCTGATCTATATCCTGGGGCTGCGCTGGATGGTGGGCTACCCGTATGGCTATTTCCGGGGCGTAAGCTACGTCATGCCCATGCTGTTGGGGGTGGTCGGGGCTGGTCTGGCACTCCTCTGGCAGGCTGGACGGCCCCAGCGGATGCTCGCGGGGGTGTTGGGTCTGGTCATCCTGGCGGCAGCAGGCAGTGCGAGTAGCCTGACGTTGCGCAGCTACAGCACGATCCCCCCGGTCTACACAGCCGAGAGCAACCAACTCGCCGCGCTGCCTAGCCTGCTTGAACGCCCCGGCGCGATCTTCTTCTCTTCGGCAGCAGCGGAGGTGCTGTGTGGGGTGCGCCAAAGTGCCTGGGCGTACTGGTTGCGCGAACACCCCTTGCAGGGAGATCTGCGGGGCAGTTTTGGGGCGAGTGTGCAGGCACGCGATGGCACGATGGCCTATGCAGTGCTGCTCAATGGTGAAGATCCGACAGCCCACGGACTCGCCTCTGCGCCGATCTGGCAGGATCACCAAGTACGCATCTACTCGGCTCCGCTCACCCAGCGGGCTTGGTTGGCGGGGCTGGATCGCTATCTGGTGCCACCAGCGTGCAACCAAGCCTCGACCAATCTGCACCGCATCAATCTGGGCCTGGGCAACTATCTGTCTGCTCGCCCCGCTGCCGCGCTCGATCTCTATGCCAATGGCGATGCGCTCAGTTTCGCTCCGCTACCTCCCACCAACCCGACTACCGGCTCGATCCGGTTGGCACTGATCGCGTTCAGCAGTCAGAGCCTCGATCTGGAACTGGGTGGCACCACCCGCCGGATCGCGCTGCGCCCCGGCCTTCAGATCTACCAGACCGAAGCACTTGCGCTGCCACTTAAGATCCGCCTGCGCCCGCAACAGGATGCGGTCATGCTACGTTGGGTCAGCCTGGAGGAGACAACCAACCCCGCTATTCAGCATGAAGTAGCCGATCTACTCCTCCTGCAAACCAACCTAAGTAGTGAGGGATCGGTGATCAACCTCGACCTGCATAGTGTAAACCATAGCCCGCAGGCATTGCGCATGGCCATCGAGATCTACGCCGAGGTCTCCGGCTACACCACCCCACCCACCCACTACGCCGGGGGGATTATGCCGCTGCCCCGCGATGGTTCGCAGCAGATCCGGCTCGATCTGCACCAACTCAGCGCCAGCCTCAATGCAACCCCGATCAGCATCCAGCCCTTCGAGCGCACCGATGGCCGCTACTTTGCAGCACTCTGGATCTACCAGGGCGAAGAGGTGCTCCGCCAGATCCCCATTGCCCGTTTCGAGCAGCAGGATGGCCAGATTCGCAATTTGGAGACGATAAACTACAACGCAGTGATTATCCCACTTGCGCGTGAAGCCACGCCGGTTGGGGCAACCATCGGCACCAGCATCGGCCTCAGCAGCTACAGCCTGAGTAGCGCCAGCCTGCGCCCCGGTGCTAATCTGCACGTAGGGCTGTTATGGAAAGCACTGGGCGTCCCAACCAGTAATCCGCTGGTCTTTGTACAGTTGCTTGGCCCCAATGCGGAGAAGGTAGCACAGTGGGATGGCCACGTCGGGGGGGATTGGTACCCAAGTGGGGCGTGGCAACCCAACATGCAGATCTGGCAGGACATCCCGCTGAGGATCAGTGCTGAAGCCCGTGCCGGAACATACCAGTTGGTGGTTGGTGTGTATGATCCGAGTACCGGGGCGCGGTGGAGGGTGAGTAGCGGCGGGGATATGATCACCCTGGGGATGGTGGAGATTGGGCCGTAAGGTGGTGCGGCACGCACCTATCTACCGCAGAGGACGGGGAGGGACGCAGAGGATCGTGAAAAAACCTCTGTGTTCCCCCCCGTCCTCTGCGGTGAATACCTTATGTCGTCCCTACCCCGGCACAAACAAACTTCCCTCGGTCGTCCCGCCGGGGGCAAGCGTGGCTAATTGGCGATGCAGATCAGTGGCACTGATCCGACCTGCAAAGTAGTCATTGAAGAGATTAACCACCTGGAGTACTTCGTTACGCGTCTCATGGACAAATTCGAGCCGGTAGTGAACCATGCCCGCACTGCGCCATGCGTCTAGATGGCGGCTCGCCTCCTGCGCCTCGGCTCCAAAGACGGTGTTGCGGCAGCCCACATCGGCCATGACCGGGTGGGCGCGGCCACGTTCGTCACGCAGGGCCACCCGTTCGCGCTCGCAGGGCTGCCCACAGTCCTGCGAACTGGTGCCCTCGGAGAGAAAGCGGCAGAAGACACAGTGCTCGGTATGAAAGACGGGCAAATGTTGGTAGGCCACGGTCTCGATGCGCTCCGGGCCAATGGCCTGGGCCAAGGCGCTAATCTGGGCCGCGTTCAGGTCGTAGGTGGGGGTGATACGTTCCAGACCCAGCCCGAAGAAGATCTCGGCACTCAGCGCATTGGCGGTGTTGAGACTAAAATCACCGATCAGGGGCGGATGGGCTTCGGCCAAGAGCGCATGCAGCAAGCCACCCGAACGCACCAGAATGGGGCAATCGAGCCGCCGCAGGAAGTGGACGATGCGCTGCTCGTGGGGCTTGAGAATGCGCGGACTGGCCACCCGCGCAACAATCCCCGCTGCGTGGATCTGCGCCAGCGCCGGTTCGAGGCCGTAGAGATCGAGGTAGTCGAGGGTGATACTGGCCGGGGCCACCTCCAAGGCAGCCGCGAGTTGTTCGGGGCTGCGCACGAGCAGGTGTAGGAGGGGCGCAGCAGTGTTGTGAACTTCCGGGAAGCTTGAAGCTTCCCGAAAGCTTAAAGCTTCCCGAAAGCTTACGGTGCTATGCCGCTGCTCTTGCTGTTGCACCAACAACTCCACCGCCTCGCGGCGCATGGTGTTGAGCAGTGAACTCGGAGCAAACGGATGACCTTGAAGGTCAAGTTCAAGCTCGACCAACTCGTAGGGTGTGGTTCCCAAGCGCCCCAACTGCTCGCGCAGATAGGCCACATCCACACCACGTCGCTGGGCGCTGCCGAGTGGATCGGGCGACGTAACTGTGCCCCGTAGATCGGGCTGATCGCGCAGAGCGAAGGTAAGTTGAAGGGGCGCATCCTCGTGGGCTACCACTTTGGCCACGAGAGCTTGCCGCCGCAGTGGGGCGGCTGGGGCCAAGAAGGGGCGCGCCGCCCGATCCAGATCGGGATCGTGGGTACGCCAGAGCAGATCGCCGGGGCGAATACGGGAGAAGTTCAGCGCCCCGTTGGCAAACTCCAACGCCAACAGCCCATCGCGAGTCGGCGTCACATGGTAGAGTCGCCCGCCCTCCTCCGGCTCCTCTGGGCTGCGCCAGTCGGAGGCATCAAAGACCACCCCATCGCCCGGTTTGAGCGGCGCGACAGCAATCTCCGGGTTCGCCTCGACCAAGACGCGGTCGGACAAGACTCGCACCACCCGCCCGGCGAGTACCCCCCGGTGACGGGGCGTGCGCCCACGCACCACCCGTTGATGGTTGGTTCCAGAGATGAAATAATCACCCAACCCGCGTGAAAAGACCTGCTCAAGTTGCAACGCCTCCACCCGGCTGGGTTGGTGGGGCAAGCCATCCCATGCCGCATCCACCGCCTTGCGGTAGGCGTTGGTGGTGAGCGCCACATACTGCGCATCCTTGTAGCGCCCTTCGATCTTCAGCGCATTGATACCAATCTGCATGATCGCAGGCAGGTGATCAAGCACATAGAGATCACCCGGCGAGAGCAGGTAACGCGCATCGCCAAGCGGAACAGGGCGATCATTCACCAAGAGCGTATAGGGCATGCGGCAGGTCTGCGCGCACTGGCCACGGTTGGCACTGCGCCCGCCCCACGCCTCCGAGGAGAAGCACTGCCCAGAATAGGAGACACACAGCGCCCCGTGGGCAAAGATCTCCAACTCCAGATCGGTGGCAGCGCGAATCGCCCGCAGATCATCGAGCGCCAACTCACGCGCCAGAATCACCCGGCTGATCCCGAAGCGTTGCGCCAGCGCCACTCCCTCGGCGCTAGTGATACTCATCTGGGTACTGGCATGTAGCGGCACCCCCGGAATGATCTGGTGCGCCATGTGGGCCATCCCGACATCCTGCACAATAATCGCATCCGCCCCGGCAGCCGCGATCTGATCGAGACTGCGAGCGGCAACATCAAGCTCGTGATCAAACACGAGCGTATTGAACGTAACATAGCCGCGCACACCCCGCCGGTGCAGCGTGCGCAACACCTCCGACAATTCGGCCAGCGTAAAACCGACCTTCGCCCGCGCAGAGAAGTGCTGAAGCCCAAAATAGACCGCATCAGCCCCAGCCTCGATAGCCGCCTGAAGTTGCGGCCAATATCCGGCGGGACTCATAACTTCTGGTTTGGTAAGAAGATGTGTGTGGAGCATGAAGGTATTGTACGCTTTGTGGTATAGTTCACGCAACACGCCTGTGAAGCGGGAGGAATCCGTATGGCCAAACCAAAAACCAGTTTCACTGAACTTACCCATCAGGTCGTCCGCGAGGCTGTTGGCCTGATCAGCCTTGATGCCATTGTGGAGGGGGTACGAATCCTCGCCGAAGGCGCAGGCGCAACATCAAAGAATCTCAAACAGACAGTACGTAATGCGATCAAGGATAGTACCGCCATTATCTTCATCGCCGAGCGTGGCTATGGCTGGAAGAGCCACTTGATCAATGGGGCGGTGCAACGCATCGTGCTCGATGAGGTCGATCTGGCTGAGCGTGAACTCCTGATTGATGACTTTCAGCGCGATCTTTTCCAACCAAACGGCCCCGGCCACTATAAGTATGGCGTGCAGGGCTTACCCAAAATCGAACTTGCGGATGGGCCAAGCATCGAAGTGGGGTCGATCCCACGCGCCTTCGAAGATGATATTCTGAGCCTCCCCGATGATTTCTGGGTATGGCTCGAAGCCCAAGGTGCCCAACCGGGCGATAGCCTACTCCTCAGTGTGATTGACGCCGATGCGCGGCGCTATCGCTTCAGCTACGAACCACTGGCCACATGCGACACCCAAGCCGTCGCTGAACGCGGTGTCCAATTGCTCAATGCTGCGCTCAAGTTTGTGCATGTGCGCCAAGGCCAGACCATTATTCCCGAAATGGCCAGTTACCTCAACGCGAGTGGCATCTTCCACCAAATCCCCGCTCCGCCACCCTTTGAGCAACTCTGGACGCCAGAGGTGTGGGGGCCGATCATTGAGCACTATGATGTCTCGCCCTATAACTTAGGTGGCTATGATCCCTTAGGCGAGGCGCTGATCAATCAGATGATCACTGGCGAGACCTATGATCAAGAAGTTGATACGAACTCGGTTGTCGCTGGTGAAGGGCCGATCATTAGCGTCGGTGAGTATGGTACCTACCAGGGTGATCTGGGGGTTGATGTTACACAACTCCAGGCACGGATCAATGCCTTTCTGGAGAATACCGAATTCCCCATCCCAGATGATGATCCGTTTCTCCCCGCTATCATGCAGATCTTTGCCGCCCTGGCCCTCCCCTCACCAACCGGACAGCCCTATCAAGCGAGCGAATTGGTACGCATCTTTGGGGATAGTGACGAGATTCTTGATTGGATCGAACACGGGGCCGAACTGGGGATGGTGAATCTCGATACGGCATACACGGCTATCGTTGAAGAACTGTTCGCCGCCCCACCGATGGTGATCAGTGCCCCAGCGGAGCGCACAACCCCTAGCCGCACCCTTGTGTTGCGGGTAACCTACCGCTATGACTCTGAATATTGGCGTGAGATCGAGATTGCCGATGACCAGTCATTCCATGATCTCCATCTGGCCATCCAACGCGCCTTTGATTGGGATAATGATCACCTCTATGCCTTCTATATGGGCAAACGTCCCTACGATTCGAGAACCGAAATTGGCGCACCCATGAGTGATTGTGATCAGGAAGCCGATCAAGTCACGCTTGGTGATCTCAATCTACGCACCAATAAGAAGTTTCTCTACCTCTTCGATTTTGGTGACAACCACCTCTTCGATATCCAGGTGAAGAAGATTAATCCTAAGGCTCCACCCGGTACCTACCCACGGATAGTAGCAGAACATGGCGGTGCCCTCGCGCAATATTCGTATGCCGAGGGTGATGGTGATGAGTAGAGGCGAAGCATCGCCCTCAATGTGGAAGAAGAATACGCACTAGGTTGGAGGGCGATGCTTCGCCCTTTTCACGTCGCAGTATATAAGGAGTTCTCTCTATGCAGGTCAATCCGAGCATCTTCAAGGCGTATGACATCCGGGGTATCTATCCGACCGATCTGAACGAGGAGATTGCTTACCTGATCGGACGCGCCTTCGTCACCTTTCTGAGTGCTCAACATGTCGTTGTCGGACGCGATATGCGCACATCGGGGCCGGGTATCTTCGAGGCGGTGGTGCGCGGAATTACCGATCAGGGTGCCGATGTGGCCGATATTGGCATGGTGAGTACCGATCAGTACTACTTTGCCTGTACCCAACTCGGCTGGCCAGGCATGATGGTCACAGCCTCGCACAACCCCAAGGAGTACAACGGCTTCAAGATGGTACGCCAGATGCCCTACCTGCTCAGTGGCGATGAGGGCATTCAGGATCTGCGCCACTTGGTCGAGAGCGAGGCGTTCCCGATCCCACACCGCCACGGCAGCGTCAATCCCTTCGACTTCCAGGATCTGTTTGTCGAAAAGGTACTCTCGCTGATTGATATCGAGTCGCTCAAAGGGCGGCGGCTCAAGGTCGTAGCCGATACCGGCAATGGGATGGTCGGCCCGATCCTCAAGACGGTCTACGAGCACCTGCCGGTTGACCTGATCGGGCTCTACCTCGACCCCGATGGCACCTTGCCCAACCACGGACTCGATCCGCTCCAGCCCGAAAACCGCGCCGAGTTGCAGCAGCGCGTCAAGGACGAAGGGGCCGATATTGGCTTTGCCTTCGATGGCGACGGCGACCGCTTCTTTGCGATTGATGATCGCGGTGAATTTATCTCCGGCGACTTCTTGACCGCGATTATGGGGCGCTACTTGTTGGAGAAGGAGCCAAACTCGAAGATCCTCTACGATGTACGCGCCTCCTGGGCGGTGCCCGATGGGATCAAGGAAGATGGCGGTACCCCCCTGATCGAGCGCGTCGGCCACGCCTTCATCAAGCGGCGCATGGCCGATGAGGGCGCGATCTTCGCCGGTGAGGTGTCGGGCCACTACTACTTCAAGGCATTCAACTATGCCGACTCGGGCCTGATCCCTTCGCTCTACATTATGGAACTGCTGGCCAAGCGCGGCATCAAGATGTCGCAGTTACTCGATGAGTTGGAGTCCAAGTACTTCATCTCTGGCGAGATCAACTCTAAGGTGGCCGACCCGCAGGGCCGCATCGCCGCCCTCGCCGAGCACTACGCCGATGCCAAGATCGAGCGCATTGATGGCATCTCGATCAGCTACGATATCTGGCACTTCAATGTGCGCACCTCCAACACCGAACCGCTGATGCGTCTCAACCTCGAATCGATTCTCTCCCGCGAGGATATGGAGCAGAAGCGCGACGAGGTGTTGGCGATTATTCGGGGCTAGTATCACTTGGGGTGGTCATGGTTTGACGCAAAGACGCCAAGGCGCAAAGCTCTCAATAGAGAATCGCATCAAAACCTTAGCGTCTTTGCGCCTTAGCGTCAACACGAGGCTTCGGTTTATCCTAACTACATGCTCCAAATTGCGCTCATCCTGCTGGTGGCCCTGACCTTCTCGGTGGTTGCGACGCCACTTGCCCGCAAAACAGCCCTACGCACCGGGGTGGTCGCGATTCCACGCGTGCGCGATCTGCACTTAGCCCCGGTGCCATTGCTGGGGGGCACCGCCATTTATGGCGGGTTTGTGGTGGCGCTGTTACTCTTCGGCGATCAACGCCACATCCGCGAGGTGGTGGCGATCCTGATCGGGGCAACTCTGATCTCGCTCTTTGGCCTCGTGGATGACCGCTGGGGGCTGCGCGCCTCGATCAAACTCCTCGGCCAACTACTGGCCGGGGTGATCCTGATCATTGGCGGCACCCAGGTCTTCCTCTTCGAGCACGCCTGGCTCAACTGGGCGATCACGCTCTTCTGGGTGGTCGGGATCACCAACGCGCTCAACCTACTCGACAATATGGATGGCCTATCGGGCGGGGTAGCCACGGTCGCGGCGGCCTTCTTTCTGCTCCTCGCCGCGATGAACGAGCCACGCCAGGTGCTAGTGGGCGCGATGGCCGCCGCGCTGATGGGCGGCTGTATCGGCTTTTTGCGCTACAACCTCAACCCGGCCACCATCTTCATGGGCGACACCGGGAGTCTCTTTATCGGCTTCATTCTGGCCGCGCTGGGCATTAAGCTGCGCTTTTTAGGCAATACGCCGGTGGTCACGTGGATGGTGCCGCTGACGGTACTCGCACTACCCATCCTCGACACCAGCCTCGTCTTTGTCTCACGGCTACGGCGTAGACGCAACCCCTTCACTACCCCCGGCAAAGATCACCTCTCGCATCGGTTCGTGGCGCTCGGCATGAGCAAGCGCGAGGCGGTGCTCACCTGCTACCTAATCGCGGGCGCATGTGGGGTCGTGGGCATCTACCTGACCCAAGCGCACCTGCACGAGGCGTATGGCGTGGCGGGCGGGTTGGTGGCGGCGGGAGTCGCGGCGATCATCTGGTTGGAGCGGGTGACGCCGGAATAATCTACCAGATACTCACCACTTGCGCAGGCGCAAACTCTCGCGCCCCAGACTCCGTCACCACGAGATTGAGACGGCGATCATGTGGCTCGTGGGGGATGTGCGGGCAGGCTTGATCCTGGAAGGCCAACCCAACCGCGTAGGCGGGAGTCGCCGTGAGCAACTGGTCGTAGTAGCCCTTGCCATAGCCGATGCGGTAGCCTTGGGGATCAAAACCGAGCAGCGGCACAAAGGTCAGATCCCAATCACCGGGCAGGGCGGGGATGATTCGACGGGGGATCAAGGTACCGTGGCTGCCGGTGGTAAAGTCGGCCATATCAATATCGCGAATCCAGGAGTGACCGAGCCGCCCATCATCCGTGACCACCGGTACCACCACCGCCTTACCCTGCGTGAGGGCTGCGGCGATCAGGTGGTAGGTCGCAACCTCACTCCCAATCGCTAAGTAGCAATGAATCGCATGGGCATGGAGAAAGGCGGGCAATGCCAAGACATGACCAACAATCTGGGCGCTACGCAACTCGCGATCCACAATCTGGGCACGCCGATCTAACAACTCACGGCGCAGGTAGCGTTTTTGTGCAAGAATATTCATAGTGATCACAGATGAGGGGCGGGGATCTTCTTGATTACCTCGACCAAGGGTGGCGCGGGTTTGGGGCGTGGATTGCGGCGGAACCAGCCCAGATCGGCCCGTACTGCCTGCTCCTTCATCTCGGTAGCCCCCCAAATAGACGAGGCTCCGGTGATACCGAGCAGTGCCGACCAGATCGGACTCATGAAGAGCGAGACAATAATCAGGATGATACCGAACAACAAGGGGTAGGGCCACCAGAGATAACCGAGGTAGTACTCGCCCCGAATAACCCAGACAAAGCCGAAACCAATCATAAAGAAACTAAAGAGGCCAAGACCCAAGCCGATCACATTCACCGTTGCCTCCTTCCTCAAATATTATATTTTTCTGGCTCTTGATTTCTGATTCTTGATACGTGCAACCTGCCAACTCGCTGTCTGCACCGTCGGATCAGAGGGTTCCCGTTCAAGTAGATCGTCGGTAATCGCCTGACTATTGGGGGTCGCCAGATAAGCCGCATGGCGCGGATTGGCTGGGTTGGCCGGTGCATGGCCTTGGATCACGCGCTTCTGTTGGCGGTAGAGTTCAAAGGCATCCCAGAGGAACGTAATGCCAACAATACTCGCCACCCCAGCGAGAGTGAGGTTGGGAGTAAAAAGACTCACGATTTGTAGCGCAATGCCGATGACGATCAGGATGAGGGCAGGTGGACGAATATTCGGGCTGTGGGCTTCGAGCCAACGTACCCCCACATGGCCCCACCAGATCCCCAGGAAGGTCGCGACGGCCATCCACAGGCCGGTCAACTGTAGCATTACGATCCTTTCAGGCCAGCCGAGCACGAACGAAATCTCAGCACATCTCCATTCCTTGGGGCATTGTACAAGCGTGGTAAGGAAGAGTCAACACAAGAAGAGACGGCCCCAGGGCATGTGCAAAGTCCTTGGGGCGCAGCCCCAAACCCTAATTTTTGTGGTGTTTTGGCGGCTACGCCGCCAAAACACCACAAAAATGTTCTTCGGGGGCGGCGAAGCCGCCCCCGAACCTCCACCGGAGGTGACTTTGTACATGCCCCAGAGACGGCCCAACGGGCCGTCTCTGGGGCATACTACCAACACGTATTATCTAGCGCAATTCATACGTGACCTGCACCTGGGCGGTGTAGCTCTGCTCCCCCGCCTGCACCGGCACCGCATTACCGGCTCCAACGACACGATCCATCATCGGCATGGGAACCACCGGGCTGGCACCGATGATCTCGGTAATCACGAGCACCTGGCCAATCGAGGCTCCCGCTTGGATGGCCATCTGCTCGGCACGCGCCTTGGCATCCACGATGGCATTGTCACGAGCCTGGGCAAGAACCGTGTTGGTCTCGGCGACACTGAAGCTAATGCCATAGATGCGGTTGGCCCCCGCCTGCACCACCTTGTCGAGCAGGCTGCCGGCATCGGCGAGGTTGCGGATGACCACGCTGACCTGATTGCTGACGGTGTAGCCGGTCACTTGGCGCCCATCATTGTTATAGGTCGGGTAGATATTGAAACCACTGGTCTGAATGTCCTTCTCGGCCACTCCCAGCGCCTTGATTTGCTCAATGATCGCGTTGGCCTGAGCGGTATTCTGGGCCAGTGCCTCCTGGGTAGTAGCGGCATTGGTCTCCACCCCGATCTGGACAGTGGCGGTGTCGGGGGTGATACGCACGTCACCGGTACCGATGACGGTAATCTGGCGCATGCCGGTGACACCCGATTGGGCCTGAGCGGTTGAGGGGCGCATGAGCAGCGCGACTCCAGCGGCTCCGAGGGCAAAGACGGCGAGGAGGAGAGCAGCTATGACGGCGACGTTGAGGCTTGGGCTACGCTTTTCCATGAGAGAACTCACTTTCCTAACTGGTGCGGGTTGGGAACCCGCGAGGCATTTGCATTATGCCCTTAGGACGTGAGCGGGGTAAAAATGGTTCCCATACAAAAGAGGCAGGCGGCAATTTTGCCGCCTGCCTCTATGTTCCGACTTCTAATTGGAATCGCCGGGAAGAACCACCCAACAAACCACCAGTGCGGTGAACATGAGCGATGCGATGATCAGTTCCATTGTAAGGCTCCTTCGATATTAAATCTGGTACGCAGACTCACCGTGCTGCGAAGCGTCCAGGCCACGCGCCTCTTCCTCAGCCGTGACGCGAATACCGACTGTAGCATTGATGATGGTCAGAAGAACCCAGGTGATCAGTGCGGCATAGGCTGCCACCACCACCACCGCGATGATCTGGGTAACCAATTGGCCGGGGTTACCGTAGAGCAGGCCATTATTACCGAACTCATTGATTGACTTGGTGGCGAAGATGCCGGTAGCAATCGCGCCGATGATACCGCCAACCCCGTGGACACCGAAGACATCGAGCGAGTCATCAACCCGGCCACGCACCAGCACATCCACCGCCACAAAACAACCAATCCCGGCGAGGAACCCGATGATAATCGCCGCCAATGGGGTAACGAAGCCCGCCGCTGGGGTAATACCAACCAGACCAGCAACCGCACCAGCCGAGGCACCCAGAACGCTGGGGCGGCGGTGGCGAATCCAGCTCGCAGTCATCCAGGTAATCGCACCCATCGAGGCACCCAGGTGGGTGTTGACGAAGGCCGAAGCGGCGAGTGAACCACTACCCAGGGTGCTGCCCGCATTAAAGCCGAACCAACCAAACCAGAGCATCCCCGTCCCCAGAATGCTCAACGTCGCATTATGGGGTTCCATTGGCTCGCTACCATACCCGGTACGCTTGCCCAGTACTAGCGCACAGACCAGTGCCGAAACACCTGAGGTGATGTGGACGACCGTGCCACCAGCAAAGTCGAGCGCACCCATATTGCGGATCCAGCCGCCCACGCCCCAGACCCAGTGTGCGACCGGCACATAGACCAGCAACAGCCAGAAGAACGAGAAGATGACGAACGCCTTGAAGCGCTTGCGCTCGGCAAAGGCACCGGAGATGAGTGCAGGAGTGATCACGGCAAACATCATCTGGAAGACCATAAAGGCGAGGTGTGGAATGGTAGCTGCGTAGTCAGCATTGGGTTCAACCCCCACACCATTCAGACCAACCCAGCTCAAGCCACCAATGAAGCCGCCGATGGTGGGGCTAAAGGCGAGGCTATAACCGAACAATGCCCAGATCACACTCACAAAACCGAGCATGAAAAAACTGTGCATAATCGTCGAGAGGGCATTCTTTTGGCGTACCAACCCACCGTAGAAAAAGCCCAATGCAGGTGTCATCAACATGACCAACGCGCTCGACAAGAGAACCCATGCGGTATCCGCGCCATTAATTGCGTCCAAGACCCATCTCCTTCAATTCAGAACGCTCCAAGGCAGCAAAAAACCCCTGACGATATGTACATACCGCCAGGGCTTCATCGCCAGAATAGATTGTGAACCATCCTCAAACTACAGATAGACACGGCGCCATTACCGTGCATCTGAGGAAACAATCATCGTGGACTTGATTAGATAGCCCAAGCATTGAGGATTTGGTATGGTTTAAGTATAGAAACAATGTATAGAAACTCAATTGGCTGTTTTCTACAGGCTTGATAGTCTTCTACCTGGATGGATGATCCAAGCGAGCAGGCTGTGGGACGTGGACCTTGCTATGCAAAGTTGCAACCCTTATGGTATGATACCCATACCTATGACGCATCGCATCTAAACTGAATCCTGATAATGGTCAAGGAGGACCCGATGCCCTATCAGATCAAGCGGGTGGCGGTAATTGGCGCTGGTACGATGGGCGCGTCCATCGCGGCGCTGGTTGCTGGAACTGGCCTGCCGGTGTTGTTGCTGGATGTTCCACCAAGCAAACTCACCCCCGAAGAGGAGTCCAAGGGCTTGAGCCTGAGCCATCCGAGTGTGCGCAATCGGTTTGTTCAGGGTGGATTTGACCGTATGCGCAAGGCGCGTCCGGCCAATCTCTACAACGAGCGCAGTGCGAGCCTGATTACACTTGGCAATACCGAAGATGATTTCGCCAAGCTGGCCGAATGTGACTGGATTGTCGAGGTGATCATTGAGCAGCTTGGCCCCAAACAGGCGCTGATGGAGCGGCTGGAGGCGGTACGCAAGCCCGATGCGATTGTCACCACGAATACGTCGGGTATCCCCATCGCGCAGATCGCCGAGGGCCGTAGCGCCGAGTTTAAGGCCCACTTCTTCGGTACCCACTTCTTTAACCCGCCGCGTTACCTCAAGTTGCTCGAACTTATCCCCGGTAACGATGTTGATCCGGCGGTCTTTGCCGAATTCCGCGCCTTTGCCGAGGATCATCTCGGTAAGGGGGTGGTGGTGTGTAAGGATCGTCCCAACTTTATTGGCAACCGGATCATCGCTTTTGCTGCGATGAGCGATCTGGGGTTCATTCTTCAGCATGGCTATACGATTGAAGAGGTAGATGCACTGACTGGCCCGGTCGTGGGGCGGCCCAATACGGCCACCTTCCGCCTGCTCGATGTGGTCGGTACCGACATTATGGCCCACGTGGCCAATAACCTCTACCCAGCCGTGCCCGATGATGAGAGCCGCGAGACGTTGCGCAGTACCGATCTGCTCGACCGGATGGTGGCGGCGGGTAAGTTGGGGCGCAAGTCGGGCGGCGGTTTCTATAAGGAGTTTCGAGAGGGCAAGAAGCGTGAGTTCCGCCCGCTCGATCTGACCACCCTCGACTATGTACCGCTCCAGGGCAGCGCGAGCGTGGATGGCTTCATTAAAGAGGCCAAACAGATCAAAAGCCTGCCCGAACGACTGCGCTGGATGATCAAGCGTAGTGTCGAGCAGCCTGATGACCGCGCCGCTGCGCTGATCGTGCAGACGCTGCTGCCCACCATGGCCTACGCCGCCCGCCGCCTGCCCGAAATTGCCGATAGCGTCGAGGATGTGGATAGCGCCATGCGCTGGGGCTTTGCCCACGAACTGGGGCCGTTCCAGATGTGGGACGCGCTAGGGGTGGCCGAAACTGCCGACCTGATGCAAAGCCAGGGTATTGCGCTGCCCACCTGGGTCACCGATCTGATTGCCAGTGGGGATGCGTGTTTCTACCGCGAGGGAGCCGCCTTTAATGTGGCCAAGGGCTGCCACGAGGTTCGCGCACGTGATGAGCGGGCGATTAGTTTGGCCGCGCTCAAGGCGGCGGGCCAGCGTGTCCACGGCAACGACTCGGCAAGTCTGGTGGATTTGGGCGATGGGGTGCTCTGCTTCGAGATCCACTCCAAGGCCAATTCGCTGGGTGGCCCGGTGATCGAGATGTTGCTAGCCGCCGTCGAGGAACTTAAGCAGGAGCGCTGGGTTGGTATGGTGGTTGGCAACCAGGGCGCACGCTTCTCGGCGGGGATGGATCTGAACGACTTTGGCGGCGCGGTAATGGCCGAAGCTTGGGATGACATCGGCGAGTTGGTGGAGTTGGTGCAGAACGCCTTCCTCAGTCTGCGCCGCAACCCCAAGCCGGTAGTGACGGCGCTCTTCGCGCATGCGCTGGGGGGGGGCTGCGAACTGGGCATGCACGGAGCCGCTTCGGTCGCTTCTGCCGAGACCTACATGGGCTTGGTTGAAGTGGGTGTGGGCGTCATCCCAGCATGGGGCGGCTGTAAGGAACTGAACCGCCGCTTTATTGCCGAGGCCGCCCGCAATGGCGGCGATGTCGCCAAGGCACTCCAGCGCGCCTTCGAGAATATCGGGCTGGCCAAGGTCGCTACGAGCGGACACGAGGCCAAGGATCTGGGCTACCTGCGCCCCACGGATCGCATCGTCTTCAACCAGGAGTACCTGATCGGTGAGGCCAAGCGCGAAGTGTTGCGCCTCATCGCCGCCGGGTATGAAGCGCCACCCGCCGAAAAGCAGTGCTACGCCCTGGGCCGGGATGGCCTAGCCATGCTGCGCGTGGGCCTCTACCAACTCGCCGAAGCCGGCTACGCCAGCCCCTACGATCAGGTGATCGCCGACAAGTTGGCCTACGTGCTGTGCGGCGGCGACCTGAGTGCGCCGCAGTGGGTGGACGAGGAGTACATCATGGCGCTGGAGCGCGAGCAGATCCTCCAACTCGCCCGCGACCCGCGCACCCTGGCACGCGGCAAGCACATGCTGGAGACCGGCAAGCCGTTGCGGAATTAGAATCAAGCCCGTAGCCGGGGTGTGGGGGCCTGCGGCCCCCACGAAAAAATCTTGTTTTGGTGATGCGGTTGGCCGCAAAGCGGCCAACCGCATCACCAAAACCATCGGCTTGGGGCATAGCCCCAACATGAACATCAACCCCGTAGGGGCGCATCGCGATGCGCCCCCCACAGATCATAACAATGGAGTGAACAATGCACGAAGCAGTGATCGTCTCCGCTGTGCGCACAGCCGTGGGCAAAGCCCCCAAAGGCAGTCTGCGCACCGTTCGCCCCGATGAACTGGCTGCCACCGTGGTACGTGAGGTGGTAGCACGTACCCCCGGCCTTGACCCACGTGAGGTTGAGGATGTGATCATGGGCTGCGCGATGCCGGAAGCCGAGCAGGGTCTCAATCTGGCCCGCATCGCCGCGCAGCGCGCCGGGATGCCCGATAGTGTGTGTGGCGTCACAGTCAACCGTTTCTGCTCCTCCGGCCTCCAGACTATTGCGATGGCGGCGCAGCAGATCATGACCGGGCAGAGTGAGGTGGTGGTGGCGGGTGGCGCGGAGAGCATGAGTATGGTGCCGATGACCGGCAACAAGTTCTCGCCCAACCCACACTTGGCCCAGCACGACCCGGCAGTCTATTTGGGGATGGGGCTGACCGCCGAGAATGTCGCCAAGCGCCACGGCATCAGCCGCGAGGATCAGGATGCCTTTGCGCTGCGCTCGCATCAGCGTGCATTGGCGGCACAAGCGGAGGGCAAGTTTGCGTCCAGCATCGTCCCGATTGAGGTTGAGTTGGTGGAATTGGGCCGCGACGGCACC
Organism: Candidatus Oscillochloris fontis; assembly: GCF_004138135.1. Classification (GTDB taxonomy): domain Bacteria; phylum Chloroflexota; class Chloroflexia; order Chloroflexales; family Chloroflexaceae; genus Oscillochloris; species Oscillochloris fontis. The sequence continues at coordinate 60,479 of NZ_RYFD01000016.1, read as the reverse complement.
CTAGTGCGGCGCAGCATGAGTTTCACCCAAGACGAGGGGCCGCGTGGTGATACCTCACTGGAGGCGTTGGGCAAACTGAAAGCGGCCTTCTCCGCCACCGGCAGCGTCACCGCCGGGAACAGCTCGCAGACCAGCGACGGAGCCGCTGCCCTGGTGCTGATGAGCCGCAGCAAGGCCGAGGCGTTAGGGCTAAAGCCACGCGCACGCTTCATCAGCTTTGCGGTGGGCGGGGTAGAACCGGAGGTGATGGGCATCGGGCCGGTTGTCGCCATCCCCAAGGCGCTCAAGCAAGCCGGTTTGACCCTGGCCGACATTGACCTGATCGAACTCAACGAAGCCTTCGCCGCCCAGGCACTCGCAGTCATGCGCGAGTTGGGAATTGATCAGGAGAAGGTCAATGTACATGGAGGCGCAATTGCCCTGGGCCATCCGTTGGGATGCACGGGAGCCAAGCTAACCGTCCAGATCCTTGATGAACTAGAGCAGCGGGGCGGGCGCTACGGTCTCGTGACGATGTGTATCGGCGGGGGTATGGGCGCGGCGGGGATCTTCGAGCGGGTATAACAACCACCATAGCCAACCATGCAACATGGTTGGCTATGACACCAATTTTGATCGGTAACGATGTACCAAGAGACATATAGTGCGTCTCTACATTACCAATCCACACTCATCATCGAACAATTCAGCCCCGACCCGATTCCCAACAACGCCACATGATCCCCGTCCTTCAGCCGCGTCTCCGCTGCTTGGGCGAGGCTAATCGGGAGTGCTGCGGGGCCAATGTTACCCAGCACCGGGAAGTTGAGTTGCATCTTCTCGGCAGTAGCACCGAGCGCCTCTACCACCGCCGCCGTGTGGCGCGCACTAACCTGGTGGGGCGCATAGCAGGCGATCTGATCATCGCTCCAATTGGGCAGGATGCCCGCCGCAAGATCCCAGGTCTGGCGCACCAACTGTACCCCGGCGATCAGCAGCGCACCCGCATCGGTCTTCATATAGTCGGGCTGGCCGACACACAGATCGTTATGCTCGGTGGCCGCCATCGTCACCACCCCGTTGAGGCGGTGGTTAGTGCGCGAGACACTCGTGTGCGACAACACCATAGCAGCGGCCCCGGAGCCTAGCGTGAGTGTGGCGAAGTTGTCACGGAACGCCTCCATACTCACATCGGGATCCTGAAGCCGACGCACGGTGGACATGACCGCCTCTTGGGAGCCTTCGCCATCCACCACCAGCGCGTACTTAATATCGCCGTTCTCGATCATCAGCCCCGCCGTATACATGCCATTCAGGAAACCGAGGCATGCATTGCGCAGATCGAAGTTGATACAACGCTGCGAAAGCCCTAAGTTGGCGTGGACATAGACCGCCGTCGAGGGTTCGAGATAGTCCTGTGAGACCGAGGTATTGATAATCAACCCGATCTCAGAAGGATCAATCCCCGCCGCCGCAATCGCCTTCTGCGCCGCCATGGTAGCCACCGTACTTGGGCGCGTCCCGTGATCCCAGAAGCGACGCTCACGAATACCTGAGAGCGCCTCTAGACGACCGCGTGGAATGCGCAGGCGTTCCAGGGTCTCACCGATCTGATCCTCAAGCCAATCGGAAGTCACCCGATGCGGGGCCAGTTCATACCCAAGTGACTCGATGGCTACATTCTTAAACAGCACACCAACCTCCAGTTCTCACACAAAAACACGAGAGCTTTCGATACTGTACCACAACCTACCCTATCGTCCTACGCAACCCCTCTTCAATCGTGATACGCGGCCCATAGCCAAAGTCGCGCTGGGCGGCGCGATGGTCGAACCAGTGTGAACAACTCATCTGATGCACCATCATCCGGGTGAGCGGCGGCTCGCGGTTGATGCCGAGCCGGGTATAGGCAAGTTCGAGTAAAGTTGCCAAACGCATGGCGGTTGTCGCCGAAATCTGACGCCGCAGCGGCGCACATCCGGCACTGGTAATCACACGATCAATGAACTCCCACAGATTGACCGGCTGCTCCTGACCGATGAAGTAGGCCCGTCCGCGTAGCGGCGAGGTTTGGCCGAGGGCATCGGCGGCGCGAATATGCGCCTCGGCGACATTTTCCACATAGGTAATGTCTACCCGATTGGTGCCATCGCCAATCCGTACCAGCCGCCCCTTGCGTGCCCGCGCAATCAGGCGCGGGAAGATGTGCGGGTCACGCGGCCCCCAGATCAGGTGCGGGCGGATGGCGGTGGTGGCAATGTCGCTGCGGGCCAGAATGAAGCGCTCGGCCAGCGACTTGGTGTGCGGGTAGTGGGCCAAGAAATGTTCGGGGTAGGGCGTCGCCTCGTCAGCCCCTTCCAAATCCTGCATCCCAATCGCCACCGAGGGTGAAGAGGTGTAGACCAGTTTGGGTACCCCGGCACGTACCGCCGCCCGGACTACCCGTTGGGTTGCAGTAACATTATTGCGGTAGAAGTCATCAAACGCGCCCCAAATATCCGCCTTGGCCGCCACATGAAAGACCACCTCCACCCCCGCCATGGCGCGCCCCAAGCCCACCCCGGCATCGGGGTTACTCAGATCGACCTGGATGCACTGAGCGCCCAGCGCCTCAAGTTCGGGGTAGGGCTTACGCCCCACCACCCGCACGCGGTCGCCACGGGCCAGCAGCATCTCGACAATATAGCGGCCCACAAAGCCGTTGCCACCCGTCACCAATGCGATCATGTGGCTCCTCCGTGCCTAATTCTATTTGACGCAAAGACGCCAAGGCGCGACGATCTCAATAGAGTATTCAACCAAAACCTTTGCGTCTTCGCCTTAAGAAGAGCATTCTATTTGACGCAAAGACGCAGAGGCGCAAAGATTTCAATATGAGTATTCAACCAAAACCTTTGCGTCTTTGTGCCTTTGCGTCAAGAAGAGAATTCTGTTTACCCCAAGTGTGAACAGTTATGTAGCACCCTGTTTTTCACGCCAAGCGGTGGTTGAGCTTGTCGAAGCCCCCGCGCTGCGCCGCCCACACCGCAAGTTTCTCACGGAAGATCTTCGCATTATGTCGAATATCCACCGGGAAGGCGGGATGGATCATAAAACGGGCAATGCCGGATGTCATCGGGTAGGCTGCGGCGAGGGTGCGCAGTTCGGCCAGTAGACGCTCCCGATCTGGGGGCGTCTGAGTCGGACATAGCTCCACCACCACCACCGGCTCGTTGGCTACCCCCACCAGCGCCGAGCGGAAGACGGCAGGGTGCTGGTTAAAGATCAACTCGACTGGCTCGGTATAGAGCGGGCCGTTGCGCGTCTCGACGCGCTGCGACTTGCGCCCGTAGAACCAGATGCGCCCCTCGGCATCCTGGTAGCCCAGATCGCCCATGCGATGCCAGATCGTCTCGCCCGCATGGATCTTGGCCTGGGCGGTCGAGTGCGGGCGGTTCACATAGGCTTTGGTGACCGATGGCCCCTTGACGCAGATCTCACCCACTTCACCCGGCGGCAATACCAGCGCCTCATCCCAGGTTGGTAAGGGCTCGTCACTAATCCGAATAATGCGCAGCGTCACCTCCGGCACCGGCCTACCGATACAGGTTCCGGCAGTCGGATCGGGCTGTGCGCCACGTGCCGCCAGCACCTCGCGACCACTCGCCGAGGCAATCGGCAGCGCCTCGGTAGCCCCGTAGGGGGTGTGGGTGTCGGCGGAAGGCGCGAGGATCGAACGAAACCGCTCGTGAATGTGGGGCGGCACCGGGGCACCCGCCATCAGCACCCGGCGCAGGCTGGGTAACCTGACCCCATGCGCAACACAGTGGGCGGTCACCTTCTCCCAGATCGCGGGCGAACCGAAGGTCGAGGTCACCTGCTGATCCTGGATGAACTCCACCACCGCCGCTGGATCACACGCCGCCGGGCGAGTGGGATCAATCGGCGGGATGGCCGAGGTGACACCCAGGGCAACGTTGAAGAGCGCGAAGAGCGGGAAGGCGGGCATCTCCACCTCACCCGGCTCGATCTGGTAGATCTGGCCCAGTAGCCGGATCTGGGCCTCGAACATGCCACACTCGTAGAGCACACCCTTGGGCACCCCGGTACTACCGGTGGTAAAGAGGATCGCTGCGGTATCGGTAGCCGCCACCACCTCGGTGGGGAAGGGGGTCTGAAGCGGGATGCTGAGCGCATCCAGATTGACATCGCCCAGGGGCAGGAAGCGCGAGCCAACCAGGACGCTGCGCTGCACGGTGCGGAAGGCGTGGCGGAAGGCCAGCCGTGCCAGATGGGCGGCGGGCACCCCGATCATGGCGTCGGGGGCACACTCGTCAATACACTGCGCCAGATTGCGCCGCCCCATCGCCGGATCGATCAGGATGGGGATCGCCCCAACCTTGAAGAGCGCAAAGGTGAGGCTGATTAGCGGCAACCCGGCGGGAACCAGTAACAGCACGCGCACGCCGCGCCCGATTCCGGCCCCGGCCAAACCCCAGGCATAGCGGTCGCTGGTCTGGTTCAACTCGGCAAAACTGAGGTGGCGGTAACGCACCTTGCCCGCCCGGTCGCGCCCGTCACCCACCACCACCGCCACCTGGTCGGGGCGCTCGGCAACCATACGCGGCAGGTAACGGGCGATATTGGCATTCTCGATAACCTGCGTGGTACTCATTCGGCTGCCCCCAAGAAGCGCACCACCCGTGGCACGATCTCCGCGTGGGCGTCCTCCAACACATAATGGCCCGCGTGATCAAAACGGGTTGCCTGCGCCTCTGGGAAGCGCTCCAGCCACCCGGCCAAGAAGTAGTCACTAAAACACCAATCCTTACCGCCCCAGAGGATCTGCATCGGCTTCCCCCGCAAGCGCCGCAACTCACGGTCAATCCCGTCCACCACGGCCCATGTTGGGTGGCTCGGCTGCATCGGGATGTCCTGCACAAAGCGCAGTTGCGCAATGCGGTTGTGCCAGGTGTTGTAGGGCAGCAGGTAGCCCTGGCGCACATCAGCCGCCATCGGGCGTTCAACCGCCATAAACGTCGCCATGCCGGCAAAGGCATTCAGGCCGCGCAGGGCCAGATCGCCAAAGAGCGGGGTGCGGCAGACTGCGATGCGCAACGGCAAGCGCGGCGAGAGGAAAGCCGACGTATTCAACACCACCAGCCGCCGCACCAGATCGGGATGCTGCGTGGCCCAACCCATACCAATCGCGCCGCCCCAATCATGCACGATCAGATCCACCGGGCCGAGGTTCAGGTGCTTCAGCAGGTGGGTCAGGTTCTCAACATGGTTCGCCAAGCGGTACGGGTAGTCTTGGGGCTTGTCCGAGAGACCACAACCCAGATGATCGGGCACAATCACCCGATAGTGTGGCGAGAGAGCAGCGATCAGATGCCGGAAATAGAATGACCAAGTGGGATTGCCATGCACCATCACCATCGGCGGGCCGCTTCCCTCATCCACGTAGCTGAGCATGCCCCCCGGCACAGCCAGGCGAGCAGTGTGGAAGGGATAGAGATGGCGGATGGGCGTCAGATCATAGGCCATGGGCACATCCGAGGAGGGGGTCATAGGATACCTTCACAATCGCGGGTCGTCAGGGAAGTATAGCATATGCGCTTGGGGTATACTGTTGTAGAAGAGAAATAGTAACTATTCACACTTGGGGTAAAAGAAACCTCTGGTAGGCGCAAAGGTTTTGATGGGGGCATATCCTTGAAGTCTTGGCGCCTTTGCGTCAAAACCGGGATGCGAGGAGAAGTGTGAACAGTTACGAGAAATAGAAAGGCATTCCTATGCGCGCTGTACGCTTCGCATCATTTGGTGATCCAGCCAAGGTCTTGCAGGTCGAAGATCTCCCACTCACCGCGCCGGGGCCAGGTCAGGTATTGCTGCGGATGCTAGTGCGCCCGATCAACCCCTCGGATCTCTTCACCATCCGTGGGCAGTATGGGCGGTTACCGCGCCTACCCGCCACACCGGGGATGGAGGGAGCCGGGCGGATCGAGTCGCTGGGGCCGGGGGTGCGCGGGTTTGCAGTGGGGCAGTTGGTGGTGCCACTGGGTGTAGGCGGGACATGGCAGGAGTATCTGGTCGCCAACGCTTCCGCATTGATTCCGATGCCAGAAGGCTTGAGTGAGCGCGATGCTGCGATGCTGGTAGTCAATCCAACCAGCGCGTGGCTGCTCCTCCACGAAGTGCTGCGTGTTGCGCCAGGCGCGTGGTTGATCCAGAACGCCGCCAATTCAGCCGTAGGCCGATTCATCATCCGCTTGGCCCGGCGCAGTGGTGTCCACACGATCAATATCGTCCGCCGCCCAAACCTGCGCGACGAACTCCTGGCCGAAGGGGCCGACGTGGTGCTCTACGAAAACGATCCCGATCTGCTCGACCAGATCGCCCGCACCGTCGGCGCACACGGCGTCGGCTACGCACTCGACTCGGTGGCGGGTGCAAGTGGCTCCCGTCTCGTGCAAACGCTGAGGCCGGGAGGCCAGATGGTTGTCTTTGGGGCTATCAGTCGGCAACCGCTCACCATTGACCCCAGCGCCCTGATCTTCCGCAACATCAGCCTACATGGCTGGTGGCTCGCGCAGTGGTTCCAGACCGCCAGCCCGACCCACATCGCGGATCTCATGGCCACCCTCCAACCCCTCGTGGCCGACGGGACGCTGCGTGCGCCAATTGCCGCCGAGTACAACCTCGAAGAAGTGCAACAGGCGGTCGCCGCAGCCGAACAGAGCGAACGGAATGGGAAGATCCTGCTCGTGGGTTGAACACCCCTTCACCACCACAGCCCTAGACGCGCTATAATAAACCCCATTGCAAGATCAAGCCCTGTCGCACAAAGGAGTATGTGCTATGGCCACCACGAGCGACCGGCCCGTCGTCACCGACTCGGGTATCGCCGTTAAGCCGGTTTACCGCGCCGAGGATGCTGGGCAGGCCCAGCCCGACCCAGGGACGTACCCCTTTACTCGCGGGGTCTACCCAACCATGTATCGCGGGCGACTCTGGACGATGCGGCAATATGCTGGCTTCGCGAGTGCCCGCGAGAGTAACGAGCGCTACCGCTATCTGTTGGAGAAGGGCCAAACCGGCCTCTCGGTCGCCTTCGACTTGCCCACCCAGCTTGGGTTGGATAGCGATGATCCCCGTGCTGAGGGTGAGGTTGGTAAGGTGGGCGTGGCGATTGATAGCCTGCGTGACATGCAGATTCTCTTCGCCGACATTCCGCTGGATAAGGTCACTACCTCGATGACCATCAACGCACCAGCAAGTGTGTTGCTGCTGCTCTACGAGTTGGTCGCTGAGGGCCAAGGGGTCAGTTCCGATCAGATCGGCGGTACGATCCAGAACGACATCCTCAAGGAGTATGCGGCACGCGGTACCTATATCTTCCCACCGCGCCAGAGCATGCGCCTGATCACCGACACCTTCGCCTATTGCCAGCAGCACATCCCGCGCTGGAACACGATCAGCATCAGTGGCTACCACATCCGTGAGGCGGGAGCCACCGCCGTCCAGGAGATCGCCTTCACCCTCGCTGATGGCGTGGCCTATGTGGACGCGGCGATCAAGGCCGGGTTGGACGTGGATGAGTTTGCGCCGCGTCTCTCCTTCTTCTTCGTGGCTAACCCCAACTTCCTTGAAGAAGTGGCCAAGTTCCGCGCTGCCCGTCGCATTTGGGCGACAATCATGAAGGATCGCTTTGGGGCTAAGAAGGCCCAGAGCCAGATGTTGCGCTTCCATACCCAGACCTCTGGAGCCAGCCTGACGGCGCAGCAGCCGCTCAATAACGTCATCCGTACCACGATTGAAGCCCTGGCAGCAGTGCTGGGCGGCACCCAGAGCCTGCACACCAACGGCTTTGATGAGGCGCTCAGTTTGCCCACCCAGCAGGCCGCTACACTCGCCCTGCGCACCCAGCAGATCATCGGCTTTGAGAGTGGCGTCGCCGACACCCCCGACCCGCTCGCCGGTTCGTATGTGGTCGAGGCACTGACCGACGAGCTTGAGCGCCAAGCACGCGCCCTGATGGAGCAGATTGATGCCATGGGCGGGGCGGTGGATGCCGTTGAGCGCGGCTGGATCCAGGAACAGATCGCCGACTCGGCCTACAGCTATCAAAAGCATGTCGAGACGGGTGAACGCATCGTGGTCGGGGTCAACCGTTTCACCGATGAAGAAGTGAGCAACGTCCCGATCTTCAAGCCCGATGAGAACGTAACCCGCGAGCAGACGGAGGGCTTGGCCAAACTGCGCGCCGAGCGCGATTCGGCGGCGGTGGATGCAGCGCTAGAGAAGCTGCGTCAGGCCGCCAATGGCACGGAGAATCTGCTACCATTCATGCGCGAAGCGCTTCGCCACTACGCCACCGTTGGTGAGGTGTGTGGGGTGTTACGTCAGGTGTGGGGTGAATATCGCCCGGAGGTACGGCTCTAGTCAGCCGTGCCAGGAAGTGAGTACCCGATGAAAGCTGTCGTCATGGCCGGTGGTGAGGGCACTCGCCTGAGGCCACTCACGATCAATCGCCCTAAACCTATGGTCTCACTAGTAGACCGGCCCGTGATGCAGCATATCATCGAACTGCTCAAGATTCATGGGATCACCGAGATCATCGTTACGGTGCAGTATTTGGCCAATGCCATCCAAGATTACTACGGCGATGGCAGTGCCTACGGGATCAATATCACCTACTCGCTCGAAGAGATCCCCATGGGGACGGCGGGAAGTGTCAAGAATGCCGAACACCTACTGACGGAACCGTTTCTGGTGATCTCCGGTGATGCCCTGACCGATTTTAATCTGACTGAGATCATCGAGCGCCATGTTGCGACCCAGGCGATGGCCACGCTTACCCTGACCCATGTCGAGAGTCCGCTCGACTATGGCGTGGTGATTACCGATGAAGAGGGCAATATCACCCAGTTCTTGGAGAAACCGAGCTGGGGTGAACTCTTCTCCGATACCGTCAATACCGGCATCTATGTCCTCAACCCGGAAGTACTGACCTACATTGAACGTGGGCGCAACACCGACTGGTCGAAGGATGTCTTTCCACGCATGCTCAACCGGGGCGATAAGCTCCAGGGCGTGGTGGCCAGTGGCTATTGGACCGATGTGGGCACAATAGAGCAGTACATGCGCGCATGTGCCGACTATCTGACCGGCAAGGTGAATCTGCCCCGAATCGGCCACAATATTGGCGGCGAGATCTGGGTAGATGGTGATGCCGAGATTGCCGCTGATGCCCAACTGCACGGCCCGATCTACCTGGGCCACGGTGCGAAGATTAAGAGCGGCGTGATCGTACATGGGCCGACCGTCATCCGCGACTATACGATCATCGACTCGCGGGCAAGTATTGATCGCTCGATCATCTGGCGCAACTCCTATATCGGTGAACGGGCCGAACTGCGCGGCACGATTGTGCTGCGCCAGTCCAACATCCGCTCGCGGGCGGTACTCTTCGAGGGCACCGTCGTGGGTGATGGGGTCCAGATCGGGGCTGGGGCGGTGATTCAGCCCAACGTGAAGATCTGGCCGGGGAAAGAGGTAGATGAAGGCGCTACGGTCAACTCCAGTATCATCTGGGGCAGCCAGGGGCGGCGCGTCCTCTTCGGGCGTCAAGGTATCTCCGGGCTGGTGAATATCGAGATCACCCCGGAGATGTGCGCCAAGATCGGGGCAGCCTACGGGGCCACCCTGCCGCGTGGCTCCTCGGTGACGATCAACCGCGATGCCCACTATACGCCGCGTATGCTCAAGCGGGCGATTGTGGCCGGGTTGCCCTCCGCCGGAGTGAATGTGGTTGACCTTCAGAGTGTGCCGATCCCGGTCGCACGTTACTATACCCACGCGATAGGGGCGAGTGGCGGGATCCATGTGCGCCTCTCACCACTCGATAGCCGGGTGATCGAGATCCGCTTCTTTGATCATCACGGCCTCAATCTGCCCCTAGCCGTCGAGCGCAAGATCGAAGGTACCTACTTCCGCGAGGACTTCCGGCGCGCCTATCTGGACGAGATCGGACGGATCTCCTACGGCACCGCCATCGAGGACATCTACACCGCCACCTTCATCCGCGCTCTGCGCCCAGAGAGTGTGGATAGTATGCGCGGCTTCAATATTGTGGTGGACTACGCCAATGCCAGTACCGGCGACATGCTCTCCCACATTCTGCGCCGCCTGCGCGTGGATGCGGTGGAGTTGAATGTCAATCTGGACGAGAACATGGTCTTCCAGACCGCCGCCCAGTTCGATGCCGCCATGAACCGTCTGGCCAAGATCAGTGCCGCCGTGGGCGCCCAGTTCGGTGCGCGCCTTGATGCTGGCGGCGAGAAGATGTTTCTTGTGGATGATACCGGGCTGCGCCTCAATCCTATGCGCTCCCTCGCCGCGATCACCGCACTGGCCATGCGCGCCGCCAATGGCGGCACCGTGGCCATCCCCGTCACTGCTCCACGTGTCTTTGAAGCCATCGCCGAACGTTATGGTGGCCAGATCATCCGCACCAAAGCCAATTTCGGTGCCCTCATGCAGATTGCCGCCCAACACCCCAACCTGCTCCTACTTGGTGATGGTACCGGCAGCTACATCTTCCCCACCTTCTACCCCATCGCCGATGGCATGTTCGCCGTCGCCAAACTGATGGAGTTGATCGCCCTAGCCGGAGTTCGCCTTAGTAGTGTCTTAGCCGACCTGCCACCCTACTTCATCACCCAGACGCGAATTCCCTGTCGCTGGGAGAGCAAGGGTAAGGTGATGCGTATCCTTAATCAGCAGTATGCGGAACGCCAAAACGATCAGGTTGATGGGATCAAGATTGATTTGGGTGACGAGTGGGTACTCATTCTTCCCGACCCCGATGGCCCCTTCTTCCACCTCTATGCTGAAGGTACCTCTGATGAACAGGCGCGGATTCTGATTGATAAGTATGCCGGCCTGATTACAGGGTTGCAGTAGGTTGGTTACACCTCCTTGGTTGTGTTTTAAGCATTTTCAAGTATTGGTTTCTTAACCTTATGATCTAAAACTTCTTGCTATACTCAAAAACAACCCCACCCCACAGGTCAACTATACCCTCGCCCAAGGTAGGTTTAGGAGGAAAACCCAATGCCTTCCCGCACGCCCAGTCTTGAGGTGCGCCTACGCGATCATGGGATCAGTCGGCGCGAATTTCTCAAATTTTGTGGCATGATGGCAGCCACACTGGCGCTCCCAGCAAGTTTCGCCCCCAAAATCGCTAAGGCCATGAACACCGCCGCCCGCATCCCGGTGGTCTGGTTGGAGTTTCAGGATTGTGCCGGCAACACCGAATCCTTCCTCCGTTCGAGTGCCCCCACTGCCGCTGAGATTGTGTTGGATCAGATCTCGCTCGATTACCACGAGACGATTATGGCTCCGGCTGGTGCGGCTGCCGAACGCTCGCTCGAAGAGGTCGTTACAAAGCATAAGGGCCAGTATATTGCGATTGTTGAAGGCTCCATCCCGATGAAGGATGACGGGATCTACTGTGTGATCAATGGGCATACCGCACTCGATATTGCACGCAATGTGTGTGGTAACGCCATGGTCACAATTGCAGCCGGAGCCTGCGCGTGGGACGGTGGTATCCCTGCGGCTGGCCCCAACCCCACCGGCGCGGTGGGGATTGGCGAGGCTGTACCGGGGCTGAAGAATCTGATCAATCTGCCCGGCTGCCCCATGAATGTGGTCAATCTGACCGCCCTGATCGTCCACTACCTCACCTTCAAGGCGCTCCCCGCCACCGATCCGCTAGGCCGCCCGCTGTTTGCCTATGGCCAACTCATTCACAACAACTGTGAACGGCGCGGCCATTTTGACGCCGGACGCTATGTGGAGAATTGGGGCGATGAAGGCCATCGCCTCGGCTATTGTCTGTATAAGATGGGCTGCAAAGGCCCACAGACCTATTCCAACTGCCCAGCAGTCCAGTGGAACGAGGGTACCAATTGGCCAATTGGTGCCGGACACGGCTGTGTTGGCTGTATGTCGCCCAAGTTCTGGGATCACACCACCCCCTTCTATGAGCGCATTCCACACCTAGAGGGCTTTGGGGTCGAGGCAACCGCTGATATGGTTGGGGCCGTCGCAGTCGGGGCTGTCGCAGTCGGTGTGACTGGTCATGCGATTGCCAGCGCCATTCGTTCCAAGACCCAGCCCAGTGGTGCCCACGGGGATGATACAGAGTAGAGAGTAATACGCGAACACAAGCCGAAGCCTAAACGATCAGGAAGAAATAGCTATGGCAAAGATCGCCATCGATCCAGTCACACGTATTGAGGGCCACCTGCGGGTTGAAGTGCAGGTTGAGGATGGCCGGGTGGTGGATGCGTGGAGCAGTAGCACCATGTTCCGTGGGATGGAGATGATCCTGCGGGATCGTGACCCGCGTGATGCCTGGGTCTTTACCCAACGTATCTGTGGGGTCTGTACGACGGTTCACGCGCTGGCGTCAATCCGGGCAGTTGAGGATGCGCTCCAGATCCAGATTCCCAACAATGCGCGTCTATTGCGCAATATTATCGCCGCCACGCTCTACATCCAGGATCACGTCGTCCACTTCTACCACCTACACGCCCTCGACTGGGTAGATATTGTGAGTGCCCTGAGCGCTGATCCGGCCAAAACCGCCGAGTTGGCACAGTCGATCTCGGATTGGCCCAAGTCTACGACGAGCTATTTCACTGCGATCCAGGATCGGGTGAAGCGCTTTGTGGAGAGTGGTCAGTTGGGGATCTTCGCCAATGGTTACTGGGGCCATTCGGCCTATAAACTGCCCCCCGAAGCCAACCTGATGGCGGTGGCGCACTACCTGGAGGCACTGGATTGGCAGAAGGAACTGATCAAGATCCATGCCATTTTGGGTGGAAAGAACCCCCACCCGCAGACCTTCTTGGTGGGCGGGATGGCCGCACCAATTGATCCGAATGCCCAGAAATCAATCAATGCCGGACGTATCGCCCAGATGCGCTCGCTCGCCCAGGAGGCGTTACAGTTCGTCTCGCAGGTCTATATCCCCGACCTGCTGGCGATTGCCAGTTTCTACAAGGATTGGGGCGCTATCGGTGGCGGGGTAGGCAACTTCCTCTCGTATGGCGATTTCCCCACCAGTAGCGATGGGAGTGTGAATAGCTTCTGGACACCACGTGGCGTCATGCTCGACAAGGCGGTGGGAAGTGCCCCTGGAGTGGTGGATCAGCAGAAGGTGAGCGAGTATGTCACGCACTCCTGGTACACCTATAGCGGTGGCGATGCCATCCCCCTACACCCCTGGCAAGGCGAGACCCAGCCCAACTACACTGGCCCCAAGCCACCCTACGATTGGCTCGATACTGCGGGTAAGTACTCGTGGCTGAAGACGCCGCGTTACGACGACGCACCGATGGAAGTCGGCCCGCTCGCCCGCACCCTGATGGCCTATGCTTCCGGGAACACCGCGACGGTAGATACGGTCAATGCGGTGCTCAAGCAGCTTGGGGTGGGCGCAGAAGTGCTCTTCTCGACCCTGGGCCGCACGGCGGCGCGTGGCATCGAGACGCTGCTGATGTGCGATCAGTTGCTCGGCTGGATTGACGAACTGGCCGATAATATCGGGCGCGGTGATCTGGCCATCCACAACAATGAGCGCTGGAACCCTGCAACGTGGCCCAAGGAGGCTGAGGGTTGGGGCTTTATGGAAGCGCCGCGTGGCGCGTTGGGCCACTGGGTGCGCATCAAGGATGGCAAGATCGCCAACTACCAGTGTGTCGTACCGACCACCTGGAACGGATCGCCGCGTGATGCCAAGGGGGTGCGTGGCCCCTACGAGTCAGCATTGATCGGTACGCCAGTGGAAAACCTCGATCAGCCACTGGAGATCCTGCGCACTATCCACTCCTTCGATCCGTGTATGGCCTGTTCGGTCCACCTCGTTGATAGTCGCGGGGTCGAGATTAACCGTATTCAGGTAACGAAGTAGCAGGGGGCGGTGGGGGGCGTACCGGCCTCCCACCCTCTCTCCAGAAGGTCGTCTATGCGTCAGCGCATCTATGTCTGGGAGATCCCGGTACGGCTGACCCACTGGATCAATGCGATCAGCATTGTGGTGCTCAGTCTCACCGGCTATTTCATCGGCAACCCCTGGCTCTTCGTGGCCTACCGCGAGTCCTATGCGGGCTTCTTCATGGGGACGGTTCGCTTTGTCCACTTCGCAGCCGCCTTCGTCTTTATGGCGAGTGTGTTCCTGCGTACCTATTGGGCCTTCGCGGGGAATGCATGGTCGAGTTGGCGTGGCCTCTTCCCCTTCCTCACCAAACGCGGGCGACAGGGCATGCTCCACGCCTTCCAGTACTACTTCTTCCTGCGTCGTGACCCGCCCGAAACGATTGGCCATAATGCTCTCGCCGGGATGACCTATGCGATCATTGTGGTGCTCTATGCGATGATCACCTTCTCTGGCTTGGCGCTCTTTGGCGATCTGCATCCAGAGAGTATCTGGGCCAAACTGACCGGCTGGGTGCTGATGAATGCCCCCGCGCAGCAGTTACGCACGGTTCACCACGTCATCATGTACTTGCTCATCCTCTTTGCGATGTACCATATCTATGTAGCATGGCTGATTGATATGGAAGAGGGCAACGGGCTAATGTCGAGCATCTTCAGTGGCTTCAAGTTCTTACGCCCCGACCAAGCTCCTGACTGGATCGAGCCAGAGGCTGAGGCTGCCGCTCCAGCATCCAAGAAGGTGTCGAGCCACGCCGATTAGGATACTTCTCGTTATGTCAAAAACGCTCCTGATGGGCCTAGGTAATATCCTGCTGCGCGATGAGGGGATCGGGGTACGCACCTACGAACGGCTAGTTGAACGCTACATCCTGCCCGATACGGTTGAGGCGATTGATGGGGGCACCCTGGGCCTCAACCTGCTCCCCTACCTGGAAGATGCGCGCCGGGTGTTACTGATTGATGCGGTACGCAGCGGCCATGAACCGGGCAGTATCGTGCGTCTAGAGGGGGATGCGATTCCAGCAGCCCTGGCGCTCAAAATGTCCATGCACCAGTCGGGCTTACACGATCTCTTGGCGATCAGTGCCTTACGCGGCACCACCCCCGAACTGATCATCCTGTGGGGGATGGAGCCGTTGGTGATGGAACCGGGGCTTGATCTGACCCCGCCGTGTGCCGCCGCCTTAGATGCCCTGGTTGATCATGTGGTTGGCGAACTGCGTGATTGGGGAGTCGAGCTTGTGGCACGGCCAGCGTAACCTCGGCTTGCCCCCCAACGGTATAGCTTGTGGACAAGCTATATTGGTATGGGTAACGTCTTTGGGGCGTAGCCCCAAAACCTTCTTTTTGGTGTTTTTTGGCGGCTTCGCCGCCAAAAAACACCAAAAAAGATCTTCGGGGGCGGCTTCGCCGCCCCCAAACCCCCACCGAAGGTAGACGTTCCCCATGCCCTAGTTGGAGGGCAGCATGCTCATTCAGCTCGCGATTGCCTGGATGATCGGGATTGTTGCCGGGGCGTCGCTCAGTATCGTGGCGGGTTGGTATTGGGCGGTGGGGGTGGTGGGGGTGGTGGGAGTACGAAGACGCTGGGGAGCGGCGTTGCTCGTCTTTGCGCTAGGCGCACTGCGCTATGGCGCGAGCCTACCGCCGGTGGGGCCAACTGATGTACGACTGCTGGCTGAGCAGGGCGAGGTGCAGCTTGTGGGCCACGTGCATGCCGACCCCACTCGCAATGAGGAGGGCCAGAAGCTCATCCTGCGAGTGGAGGCGGTGCAGCACGATAGGCAAACCCGCAGCAGCAGCGGGCTAGTGCTGATCAGCATGCCGCCCTTCCCGGCCTACCAGTACGGAGAACGGCTGCTGGTGACGGGCAAACTGCGCAGCCCGCGCCCCGCCACCTTCCCCGGCGAGTTCGACTACCGTGCCTACCTAGCTCATCGCGGCATCCACGTTCTGATGCGCACCCCCGGCGAGATACGTCGCCTCAGCCCCAGCCCACCTGGGCCACTCCACTGGATCTACGCCGCCCGCGAACACTGCCGAGCGACCCTAGTGCGCTTGGTGCCCGAACCGCAAGCCTCGCTGGCCATCGGCATTCTACTCGGTATCCAATCGAGCATCCCCGATACCGTCGCAGATGCCTTCGCCGTCACCGGTACCAGCCACATTCTGGTGGTTTCGGGCTGGAACTTTACGATTGTGGCCGCATTGCTGGCCGGGCTGAGTCAGCACATGCGCATCGGGCGCTGGCCCGCCTTCTGGCTCACCCTGACGATCATGTGGGTCTATGCAATCTTCACCGGCGGCTCGGCAGCGGTGCTGCGCGCCGCCACCATGGCCAGCCTCATGGTACTGGCACGGGCCAGCGAGCGCCAGAGCGAGCCGTGGCACCTGCTCTTCGCTGCATGCTGGCTGATCAGCGCGGCTGACCCGCATAGCCTATGGGACATGGGGTTTCAGCTCTCGGCACTCGCCACCGCCAGCCTCTTCGCCTTTGGTCGCCCGGTTGAGACCTGGCTGAAGGCGCGTCCGCCCTTCGCTTGGGGTTGGATGGCTCCCTTTACCGAGGCGCTCACCGCGACCCTGGCAGCGCAGGTGCTGACACTACCGCTCATCCTCTACGCCTTCGGCAATCTCTCGATCATTGCACCGCTGGCCAACATCCTGATCGTGCCGGTGATCCCCTATACGATGCTCCTGGGTAGCCTCGCACTCGTGGGCGGCTTGATCTGGCTGCCGCTGGGCCAACTGCTCGGCTGCCTGCTCTGGCTGCCCCTCACCTGGATCACCAGTGGTGTGCGCATCTTGGCGCAACCTAGTTGGGCAGCAGTGGACATCCCCACCTTTCCGCTCTGGGTGTTGGGGGGCTACTATGGGCTGGCGGGGGTACTCTGGTGGCGCAAACATAGTCTAAACAGCACAAATGCGAATAGTGCGAAGATTCAGTCAATGTTGTTCATGCTCTAGCCATGAACAAGTATAATAGCCGCACGAAACGTGCATTATGAACCCGGAGGTTGTATGTCCACCCAGGAGCTTGCCGACCTGATTCGCAACGTGCCCGATTTTCCGCTGCCCGGTATTATGTTCAAGGACATCACCACACTGATTGGCAATGGCCCAGCCTTCAAGAAGGTGATTGACCTGCTCGTCGAGCGTTACCGCGACCAGAACATCACAGCCGTAGCAGGGATCGAGTCACGCGGGTTCATCTTTGGTGCTCCCATTGCCCTCGAACTGGGTGTGGGCCTCGTGCCGGTACGCAAGCCAGGCAAGTTGCCTGCCGACACCTACCAGATCGAGTATAGTCTGGAGTACGGCACCAATAAGCTAGAAATTCACCGCGATGCCTTCGAGCCGGGGGCTAGGGTGTTGGTGATTGACGATCTGCTGGCCACGGGTGGGACGATTGCCGCCGCCAGTAAGCTGATCGAGCAGGCGGGTGGTACGGTAGTGGAACTGGCATTTGTGGTTGAATTGAACTTCCTCAACGGGCGCGAAAAGTTAGCGCCCTACTCTGTCCACTCGCTCATTCAGTATTAGCTTTGTTGGGGTGTTTTTGGCGGCTGCACCGCCAAAAACACCCCAACAAGCAACGTTTTTTCGGGGGCCTGCGGCCCCCGAAGCCCCCGCTGCGGCGGCACAGCAGCCCCAACGATACTATGCTCAAGATCAACCAGATCCACAAATCATTTGCGGGCCAGCGCGTACTCGCTGGGGTGAGCCTCGATCTTGCTGCCGGGAGCATCCTGGCACTACTCGGCCCTTCGGGGTGCGGGAAGACCACGCTGCTGCGCATCGTGGCCGGGCTTGAACATGCAGATCAGGGCACACTGCATCTCGATGCAACCCGGATTGACGACATCCCCGCACATCAACGCGGCATCGGGATGGTGTTTCAGGACTACGCGCTCTTCCCGCATATGAATGTGAGCGCCAACGTGGCCTTCGGGTTGCGTATGCAGCACCTCGCACGGGCGGAGATCACAGCGCGAGTAGACGAGATGCTCGATCTGGTAGGGATGACCGGGTATGGCCAGCGGCGGGTCTTCGAGCTATCGGGAGGCGAGCGCCAGCGCGTGGCGCTGGCGCGGGCACTGGCTCCTCGTCCGCGCCTGCTGCTGCTCGATGAGCCACTGGCGGCTCTCGACCGTGCGCTGCGCGAACGACTGCAAGAGGAACTCGGCCACGTCCTACGCCGCGTCGGTGTCACCGCGATCTACGTCACCCATGACCAAGAAGAAGCCTTTGCCCTCGCCGATCTGGTGGCACTGATGCATGCCGGTCATCTCGAACAGATCGGCTCTGCCGAGGCGATCTACCACCAGCCAGCCAGCCTGTGGGCGGCGAACTTCCTAGGACTACGTAACTACCTCCCCGGATCATACCAGGGCGCAGGGCGCATCCGCACGACGCTGGGCGAACTGTACGGCACCCCGATGCATGATCTGGCCCCCGGCAGTAGCGCGGTGGCGGTCGTGGCCCCCGATGCGGCGGCACAAGGGGGCAGCGGTAGCATTGCAAATCATCTACATGGCCAGATCCGCACCGCGCAGTTCCGTGGTCGCCACTACCGCGTCCAGTTCCAAGTGGGCAACACCGCAGCGCTGGATCTCGATCTGCACACGCCTCCAGCAACGCTGGGGAGCCAAGTTGAACAATGGCTCAACCCGGCGCGCATCTTCATCTATCGGAGTGCGTCGTAACACCTAACGTGAAAGACCTAGCTGGAGCGTATAGGTCGTAATAACGCGCATCGCCCTCGTGTTCCCATACGCAGTATAGCTGCGCTGGCCAGCCACCTCTTGCTCACAGTGGTGGTATTTACCTGATAGCAAGCTGATAGCTATCTGATGCAATATCTCAACAAAATGACAAGAAACTTACACACGTAGTTGCAAGAATGTGGTATTATACGCTTCGTTCCAATCCCGCCCTGTTCGCGGAAGATATTACAAGGATACATCGCAGATATGAATAGCTACGTGAACCGTGTACGTTCGCTTCTGCTGATACTCTTGCTGGTGATTGTTGCTGGCTGTGCGAGTAGCCCAGCAACCGCCCAACCAACAACTGCTGTAGCCAGCAACCCGCCAAGTGCCGTACCAGTGCTTGCGACAACGGCACCGCCAGCACCTCCAACACCCACACCAGCGCCTCCGACAGCGACCCCTGAGCCTCTACCACCTACGCCTGAACCTCCAACCCCCACACCTGAAGTGATCACTGGACGGTTGGCACTCGTGCGTGGAAGCCTGACGGAGCGCCCTTTTGCCGTGATGCTCGATAACCACCCCAAGGCATACCCGCAATCGGGGATGGACAATGCGGTGATCGTCTTTGAAGCGCTGGCCGAATTTGGTATTACCCGCTATATGGCGATCTTCGCCCCCGGCATCTCGCCCGAACTAGCCACGATTGGCCCGGTGCGCAGCGCTCGTCCCTACTATGTCGAGTGGGCCAAGGCTTTCTCTTCGGTCTATACGCATGCGGGTGGGTCACCGGAGGGCTTGTTGCTCGCCGAAACCTCGATAGAGATCATCAACAACGATGCCCTCAAGGGCGTCTCAAGCCGCTACTTCTGGCGCAGTAAGGAGCGTGCTGCCCCGCATAACCTCTTCACGAGTAGCGCCAATATTGCCGCCTTCGCTGCCAGCCGGAATGTCGAAACCCCTGATCTGAGCGAGATCGGCTTCCTCTTCAAGCCGGAAGCCTCCGCCGATCAGCGCCCGGCCAGCCAGAACCTGCGCTACTTCTTCATCTACCGCGAAAGCTATGTCGGCTGGAGCTATGATCCAGCGACAAACGACTATCTCTATTTCCGTGCTGGTCGCCCGCATGTTGATGCGACGACGGGTGAGCAGTTGCGGTTTAAAAATCTCGTGCTCATGGAGGTGCCCGAGTCGCCCATTCCCGGCGACCCCAAGGGGCGGATTGAGCAACAGGTTATTGGTGAGGGCAAAGCCCGGATTTTCCGTGATGGAACCATGGTCGAGGCCACCTGGCGTAAGGGGGCAGGCTTTGCTCAACTACGCTTCTACGCCGCAGATGGCAGCGAGATTTTGATGAATCCCGGTGCGGTCTGGATCGCTGCAATCCCATCAATGGACAATCTCACCGTAGAAGGAGGAGTATGATCGATTCAAACTTACGCCGTTCATTCATCGCCATCATCATCATCCTGATGGCGGCTACTGTTGGCCAAGTGCAGGCGGCACCCACCGCTGCACCTGACCAACAACAGATCGCCCCAACCTACCGTATCTTCGCCACCCGTGAAGGGTTGGTAGGCCGCCGAACTGCGAATGGCCACATCATTCAACCGCGTGACCGCTTTGTCGCTCTGCCCTCATGGAGTGTGCTCTCTCCCAAAGACTCCAGCAGATATGCCGTGCGCCTCACCTACAATGGGCGTACCGTGATTGCTCCAGTCTGGGATGTTGGTCCCTGGAACACCAAAGATGATTACTGGAATCCCGACCGCCGCTACAGTGATCTACCAGTAGGCCGCCCGATGGCCCACGCGGCCTATTACGACGACTATAATGGTGGACGTGATGAGAGCGGACGCCGAGTGCGGGAACCAAATGGCATTGATATTGCCGATGGGACGTTCTGGGACGACCTGGGGATGACCCATAGCGACTATGTGCTCGTTACCTTCCTCTGGTTAGGTGATGACCCCGGCCCAGGGAATGCAGTGCCGATTACGCCTTCGGCAGCCCCAACTGAACCACCAGTTGAGTGGGAACCCGATTCAATCGGTGTGGATAATGGTGCCGAGGGCTATAGTGCCAACGGGCCACATTGGGATGAGGCAGGTTGCGGTGTGGGTGGTAGCCACAATTACACCCTCTCGACCAGTAACCCGGCCAAGGGCACCAGTGGTGCCACCTGGGCCCCCCAACTGCCCGGCGCGGGCTTCTATGAGGTGAAAGCCTATATTCCCAAGTGTGGGCCGGCCGCCACCAATTCGGCGCGTTATCAGGTTCACCATGATGGTGCCACCACCGAGGTGCTCGTGGATCAACAAGCGAATAATGGCACTTGGGTCTCACTCGGTACCTACCATTTTGATGGTGCAACCAACGATCAACCCCGGGTTGCTCTGAATGACATCACCAATGACAATGATCGGGCGGTGCGCTTTGATGCCCTCGCTTGGTACCCGCGTAGCGATACTACCCCGCCCAATGGGACGATCACCGAGATCGTGCGTCAGGATTCAGGCTACCAGATCACCTGGGGTGGGGCGGACGACATGAGCGGGATTGCGAGTTACGATATCCAGGTACGCCAACTGCCTAAGGGTGGCTGGACGGACTGGAAGGTGAACGTCACCGAAACGAGTGCATGGTTCGGCCCCGATGAGGGCAAGCACTTCGGTTTCCGCGTGCGTGCGCGTGACTGGGCAGGGAATGTGGAACCATGGCCCGAAGAGGCCGATATGGTGACGGGGTCGTAGAGACGCAAGTAGAGACGCAAGATGTTGCGTCTCTACTTGCGTCTCTACGCCATGGGCAAAATGCGCGCTACCAGAAATTTGAGGTAACGCCCCTCCGGGAAGGCCGCAGGCACCGGGTGATCGTATGGCTGCCCTGCATCATGGATGATCTGGATGCGGCGTTGGGTGGTGGCGGCGACCTCGGCGAGCATGGTGCGGAAGGCTTCGGGGCTGATTTGGCTAGTGCAACTCGCTGTGACCAGCAACCCACCTGGTTCGATGCAGCGGATGGCGAGGGCGTTGAGCCGCGTGTAGGCGCGCTGCGCTGCGTGGGCGTTGCCCTTGGCGCGTGCAAAACTGGGTGGGTCAAGAATGAGCAGATCGAAGCGCCGCCCGGTCTTCACGTAGCCATCAAGGAGCGCAAAGCAGTCCTCGGTCACAAACTGATGGCGCTGGGCGGGCAGATGGTTGAGCGCCACATTCTGATCCGCAGCCTCGGCCAAGCCGCGCCCAATATCGGCGCTGATCACCTCGGCGGCCCCGCCGCGCAACGCATAGAGCGAGAAGCCGCCGGTGTAGGCGAAGCAGTTGAGGACGCGCCGCCCCGCTGCCAGTGACTCGATCATACGCCGGTTCTCACGCTGATCGAGGAAGAGTCCGGTCTTCTGACCATGCCAGAGATCGGCGTGGAAGAAGAGGCCGTGCTCCTGCACCACCAGATCACGCGGGGGCAACTCGCCCCACACGCTGCGCAGGCTCGCAGATCGTGGCGCATCACTCTCCTCTTCGTCCTGGGCGCGTGAGTGCCATGCCACCCCGCGCAACTCGTGGTCACACGCACGCATCGCCGCCGCCACCTGGGGCACAATCGCCGCGATACTCTCGGCATAGGTGTGGATGACCGCAAAGTCGCCGTAACGATCCGCGACCAGCCCCGGCAGCGCATCACCCTCGCCGTAGATCCAGCGGTAGGCGTTGGTGGGTAGGACGGCATCACGCACCGTAGCGCGGAGATCCCAGGCTTCCCACACGCGCTCGGCAAACCAGTCCGCATCGGGAACCGCAGTACGGCTGAAGATACGCACGGCAATCGGGCTGGTGGCGTCCCACAGCCCATAGGCACTCCAATTGCCACAGCGCACCCGCACCCACTGGCCGGAGCGTAGCCGTTCGCTACTCACAACATGGTTGCGGTAGATCCAGGGGTGGCCCTGTTGTAGGCGCGGGCGCAGGCTGGAATCAATGGTAATTTCGGGAAGATGTGGCATGGTTGGATTCTATTTTTTTCGCTCATATTGGCGGCTGCGCCGCCAATATGAGCGAAAAAAGTTCTTTGAGAACGGTTACACCGCCCCCAAACCCCGGCTATACCGTCGAACCGCTATCAATCACTTTAGCTGCCCCAAACGCCTGCTCCGGCGTGCGCGGGCGAATGATCACATTCCGCCCGATACAGGTACCATTGGGAATCTGGGCGTGCAAACCGACCAAAGTCAGGCCCGTATTGAGCCGTTCGGGAGCTTCGTGGTTGGGAGTGTTGTCAGCCCCATCGCCGACCAAAGCCCCTACACCAACCCGTACATCCTCGTCAATGATGCAGCGATCTACCACCGCATCGGGGCCGATCCAGGCATCCCCAAAGATGACCGAGTCGCGCACGGTGGCACCGGGCGAGACATAGACGCCGGGGGAGAGGATGGATCGCACGACGTTGCCATAGACCTGGCAGCCGTCACTGAGGAGGCTATTCTCGATGCGCGCACTACTGCCGATCTGGACACCGGGGCGGTCGGCGCTGGTGGTATGGATGATCCACTCCGTATCATACAGATCGAGCGCCGGAGTTTCAGCCAAGAGCGCCATATTGGCCTCGTAGAACGCCTGAAGCGTGCCCACATCGGCCCAGTAGCCCTGGAAGTTGTAGGCGTAGGCACGCGCCTGACCGATAATCCGGGGCAGGATGTGACGCCCAAAGTCGGCATCATCGCCATTGGTGAGCAGATCAAGGAGATACTGCTTACGAAAAACATAGATCCCCATCGAGGCCAGACTAGAGGTAGAGCGGCGCGGCTTCTCGACAAAGCGGTCAATCAATCCATCGCTGCCCACCGAGACAATCCCATAACGGCGCACATCGTGGGGGCTGACGCTGCGTACCGCCATCGTCACATCGGCCTCATGCTCCTCGTGGAACTGCAAGAGCGGGGTATAGTCCATCTTATAGATGTGATCCCCGGCCAGCAGCAGCACCGCATCAGCCACCTGCTCCTCGACGAAATCGCGGTTGTAGCGCACCGCATCGGCAGTCCCGCGCTGCCAGCCACCCCCATCGGGGGTAGGCGAGGGATGCAGGAGGCGCAGCCCCCCCTGGGCACGGTCGAGATCCCAGGGCCGCCCGACACCCAAGTGGGCATGGAGCGAACGTGGGCGATACTGGGTCAACACACCGACATTATGGATGCCGGAGTTGATACAGTTGGAGAGCGTGAAGTCAACAATCTTGAACTTCCCACCAAATGGCACCGCCGCCTCGGTACGCTCTGCAGTAAGAATCGAGAGCGCGGGCGAATCACCACCGGCCAGAATCAATGCAAGTGTTCGCAACATGGCACACCTTCTAGATCGTCTCACCGGAGGCGACATTCCCGCCCGGAAAATCCTCGGTATCGCGGTCGGCATTGATGACCACGTTGCGCCCGACACCGATCCCCGGTGGGATGTGGGCCGCCTTGCCCACCACACTGACCCCGGTCATGATCTTATCCGGTTCGAGCCGATTGGGGACGTTGAAATCATCGCCACAGCCAACCCGCGCCCCGGCTCCGATCACCACGTCTTTATCAATGATCACCCTATCGAGCACCGCACCCGGCCCAATCCAGGTATCGTTCATCACCACACTATCGCGCACTACCGCGCCCGGCGAGACATAGACCCCCGGCGAGAGGACGGAGTGTTCGACGGTGCCACGAATAATACAACCGTTACAGATGATGGACTGGTTCACCTT
The DNA here is from genome assembly GCF_004138135.1 of Candidatus Oscillochloris fontis. GTDB lineage: Bacteria > Chloroflexota > Chloroflexia > Chloroflexales > Chloroflexaceae > Oscillochloris > Oscillochloris fontis. The sequence goes on along the minus strand of NZ_RYFD01000016.1, from coordinate 36,054 downwards.
GGCCTGCGGGCCAATCTTCGCGGGCGGACGCTCTTCGCTACGGGTACGAATACGCCACTCATTATCAAAGAGATCGAAGTTGAGTTGCGGATCGAGCAACTGCATACTCGTCTCCCAATAGGACTGAATCGTCCCGACATCAACCCAATAGCCACTGAAGCGGTGGGCATAGACACGATCTTCGGCCACCATTGCCGGAATCACATTCTTGCCGAAATCAATGCGGGGCTTATCATCACACCCCTCAGAGAGGCGCTGAATCAACGCATCAGCATTAAAGACATAGATTCCCATCGAGGCCAGTTGACCCTTATCGCGCGCTTTGGGCTTCTCAGTAAACTCGATAATTCGATCCGTCGCATCGGTGGTCATAATCCCGAAGCGATCCGTCTCATCCAGCGGAACCTCCATCACCCCCACCGTCAGATCGCAGCGGTTGCGCAGATGAGTCGCAACAATATCGTTGTAATCCATCTTATAGATGTGATCACCTGAGAGAATCAGCACCAGATCCGCACGCCGTTCGCGGATAAAGTTCAAATTCTGGTAGATCGCATCGGATGTACCACGGTACCATGACTCATCGTTACGTCCCTGATAGGGCTGAAGCAGCCGCAACCCACCGCGTGAGCGGTCAAGATCCCACGGTTTTCCGATCCCGATGTGCTCATTGAGTGAGTGGGGGCGATACTGGGTCAAGACCGCAACATCAAAGATGCCGGAGTTGACACAGTTGGAGAGGGTGAAGTCAATAATGCGGAACTTTCCGGCAAAGGGCACCGATGGCTTCGCCCGTTTCTCTGAGAGCACACTCAGGCGGGTTCCTTCACCACCGGCCATAATCATCGCGACAATGCGCATAACGCTCCTCTGTCTCTAGCAAGAAGACCAAAGGCGTACCCCGATTGTACCCGCAAAAGGGGGGATGTGCAAAGTCCTTGGGGCTGGTAACTATTCACACTTGGGGTAAAAGAAATCTCGTATTGACGCAAAGGCGCAAGGACGCAAAGGTTTTATTGCAGGCTTTGCGCCTCTGCGTCTTTGCGTCAAAAACCGGAAGCTAGGAGAAGTGTGAACAGTTACTGGGGCTGTGCCCCAAACCTCAATTTTTGTTGTGTTTTGGCGGCTTCACCGCCCCCGAACCCCCACCGGAGGTGACTTTGTACATGCCCTACCCTCCAGGCGGATATTCCATCCTAAATCTACAACTTGTGGTATACTCTCGCCAGGAAGCAATACGCGATGATCAAGGACCAAAACGTGTCGCAGCAGAAGCGCCGTCGTCAGCGTCGTCCCCAGCCAGCCACCCGCCCTGGCTAGTCGCGCTTGCCCACCGTGAGGTTCCCAAGCCAGCATTGCCAGAGCGCAAGCTGGCTTCTTTTGTGCGATTTTTTCGATACGCTACGGATAACAACAGGAGAGTTGGATCATGGCAAAGGGCGATGTCAAGAAGGCTGTATTGGCCTATTCGGGTGGTCTGGATACGTCGGTGATTGTGCCTTGGCTGCGCGAGAATTATGGCTGTGAGGTGATCTGTTTCTGTGCCGACTTGGGCCAGGCCGAGGAACTGGAGGGGCTGGAGGAGAAGGCGCTCGCCTCTGGGGCCAGCAAGCTGATCGTGCGCGATCTGCGTGAAGAGTTTATGCGCGACTATATTCTGCCGACGTTGCAGGCCGGGGCGATCTATGAGCGCAAGTACCTCCTCGGCACCTCGTTTGCGCGCCCGATCATCGCCCGCCACCAGGTACTCATCGCCGAGGAGGAAGGGGCTGATGCGGTGTGCCACGGTGCTACCGGCAAGGGTAACGATCAGGTGCGCTTTGAACTCACCTTCTTCGCCCTTAACCCGCGCCTGAAGATCATCGCCCCGTGGCGCGAATGGTCAATCAAGAGTCGCCAGGATGCCCTCGATTATGCCGCCGAGTATAACGTGCCCGTCACGGCGACTGCCGAGAAGATCTATAGCCGCGACCGCAATCTGTGGCATCTGAGCCACGAGGGTGGTATCCTCGAAGATCCATGGAATGAGCCGGAAGAGGGCATGTTCATGATCTCGGTCAGCCCGGAGAATGCCCCGGATACCCCCGAAGAGTTGACGATCACCTTTGTCAAGGGTGTGCCCACCGCCGTGAACGGCCAGGAACTGGGCCTCGTGCCACTCATGGACGAACTGAACCGCATCGGTGGCAAGCATGGCATCGGGCGGATTGATCTGGTCGAGAACCGCCTGGTGGGTATGAAGAGCCACGGCGTCTATGAGACCCCCGGCGGGACGCTGCTCTACACCGCGCACCGCGAGCTAGAGAGCATCGTGCTGGACAAAGAGACGATGCGGGCCAAGGATCGCATCGCGCTCGACTATGCCGATCTGGTCTATAACGGGCGCTGGTTCACCCCCATCCGTGAGCACTATGACGCCTTTGTGCGCTCGACTCAGGAGAATATGACCGGCGAGGTGCGCTTCAAGCTCTACAAGGGCAATGCGATTGTGGTCGGGCGGCGCTCGCCCTTCTCGCTCTACCGCGAGGATCTGGCCACCTTCGGCCCCGACATGGTCTACAATCAGAAGGATGCCGAGGCGTTCATTCGGCTCTATGGTTTGAGTATGAAGGTGCAGGCATTTTTGAAGTAAGCCCTGTTTTTTGGTGGTGTTGGGCGGCTTTGCCGCCCAACACCACCAAAATAAAGAAACATCAACCACCATGACCCATCTCTATCTCATCCGGCACGGCGAGGCAGTGACGAATGTCAAACCGATCATCCCAGGGATGATCGGTGACACCGGCCTGACCGAGCTTGGCCGCAAGCAGGCTGAGCGGCTGCGGGATCGCCTCATACGCACCCGCGAGATCGTTCCCGATGTGTTGATCGCTAGTACCATGCCGCGTGCGCGTGAAACCGCTGAGATCATTCAACCCGCGTTTGGCTTGCCGATCATCTTTGATGATGAGGTGCAAGAGATGAACATGGGTGATGCTGATGGTATGACCACCAACGAGGCGTGGGAGAAGTTCGGCCACCCCGATTTCGATACCTACCCGCTGCGCCCGATTGCCCCCAATGGGGATAGTTGGGGCACGTTCTCGCTGCGGGTGGCGCGGGCGCTTGCCCGTATTACCGAAGAGCATGCGGGCAAAACCATCGTGATCGTTTGCCACGGCGGGGTGATTGATGCCGCCTTCATCCACTTCTTCCGTATGCCCAGTATGGTGCTCCCTCCCACCGATTTCCATACCCGCAACACCAGTCTTACCCACTGGGAATATGTCAATCGTCGCCGTCGTGGTCTCTGGCGGCTCAATATCTATAACGATACTGAACACCTCCACGGTATCGAAGTCAAAGAGGCGGTGCGTTGGGAAGATCCGCCTCCAGCAAATTTGCGATCAAGTGAGTCCTAACCTATGACGATCACGTTTGTAGAAGATGGCCACCCGGCTTCTCCGGCGGGGTGGGCGGCGGCAACGACGGCGTGTGGCATTAAGTACCGGGATCGTGATGACCTGGCGCTGGTGGTGAGTGAGCGTGCCTGTAGCGCGGCGGCGATCTTTACCACCAATCTGGTCAAGGCGGCTCCGGTACGCTACGATATGGCGCTGATGCAGCGTAGTGCCAGTAGCCTGCGGGCGGTGGTGATCAATGCGGGCAACGCCAATGCCTGCACTGGCTCTGATGGTGATGCGGCCGCGTTGGCGATGGTGCGTGCCACCGAAGCCGCCCTCGGTCTGCCTGAGGATTCGGTCTTTGTGATGTCAACCGGAACCATTGGCGTACCGGTGCCAGTGGCGAAGATCCTGAACGGAATCGGTGTGGCGGCGCAGGGGCTGGATGCGGCGCATGGCCCGGCGGCGGCGCGGGCGATCATGACCACCGACACGAAGCCCAAGTACTGCGCGGTGCAGGTGGCGTTGCCCTCTGGTAGCAGCATCACCCTGGGGGGGATGAGCAAGGGCGCGGGGATGATCCATCCCAATATGGCCACGCTGCTGGCCACGATCACGAGTGATGCCGCGATCACGCCGGCATGCCTCGATACCGCCCTGCGCCGCGCCGCCGACCTCAGTTTCAATAGTATCAGTATTGATGGCGACACGAGTACCAATGATACGCTACTGGTTATGGCCAATGGAGCAGCGGGTAACCCGGAGATCAGTGACCTCGATAGCCCCGATGGAGCGGCCTTCTTTGCCGGATTGACCGCGATCTGTCAGCATCTGGCCCAGGCCGTCGTGCGCGATGGCGAAGGGGCCACCCGCTTTGTCACCATCACCGTGCGCGGGGCCACCAGCAATGCCGATGCTAAACTGGCCGCCATGACCATCGCCAAGAGTCCGCTGGTCAAGACCGCGCTCTATGGCGCCGATCCCAACTGGGGCCGGGTCTTGTGTGCGATTGGCTACTCCGGGGCGACGGTTGACCCCGACCGGGTGCTGCTCTCGTTCGGTGGGATGCGCGTCTTGGAAGCCGGGTTGCCGCTGCCCTTCGATGAGTGCGCAGCCAGCGATCTGCTGAATGTGGCCGAGATTGCGATTGATGCCGATCTGGGTCTGGGCGATGGCGCGGCGACGGTGTGGACGTGCGATTTTTCCTTGGATTATGTGCGTATCAATGCGGAATACCGCACCTAATAGGGTTGCTACACCATGGAGCATAAACTTTGGGGCGGGCGCTTTAGTGCCCCGACTGCGGCAGAGATGTCGCTCTATAACGATTCATTCCGCTTTGATGTGCGCCTGGCTGCCTGTGATATTAGTGGCAGCATCGCCTGGGCCAGTGCGCTGGCCGAGGCGGGCTTGATCACGAGTGATGAGCAGGAGCAGTTGGTCCAGGGGCTGGAGTTGGTGCGGCGCGAGTTTGCCGATGGGCGCTTCGAGGCCAAGCCAAGCGACGAGGACATCCATACCGCTGTCGAGCGCCGCCTGGGTGAACTGGTGGGAGAAGTGGCGCTCAAGCTGCACACCGGGCGTTCGCGCAACGATCAGGTGGCGACCGATATGCGCCTCTTTGCGATTGGGGCCGCCCGGATGATTGACGAGCGCCTCATGGGCTTGCAGGTGGCGTTGCTCGAACAGGCCGAACGCCACACCGCCACGGTCATGCCGGGCTATACCCATCTGCAACGCGCCCAGCCGATCACCTTTGGCCACTGGTGTCTGGCATTTGTGGAGATGATCGAGCGCGACCGCCAGCGCATCGCCGACGCTACCGCCCGCGCCCGTACTCTGCCGCTCGGTGCGGGCGCACTGGCGGGCAATTCGTTGGGGGTGGAACGCGAACGCCTCACCGAACTGCTCGATGAGTTCGATGCTGTGGCGGGCAACTCGCTCGATGCCGTCTCCGACCGCGACTTTGTGGCCGAGTTGCTCTTCGGCTTTGCGCTGACCGGCATTCACCTGAGCCGCTTGGCCGAAGATCTGGTGCTGTATAGCAGTGCCGAGTTTGGCTTTGTCGAACTGGCCGATGCCTACAGTACCGGCTCCAGCCTCATGCCGCAGAAGAAGAACCCCGATAGTATGGAGTTGCTGCGCGGCAAGAGCGGGCGGCTGATCGGCAACTTGGTGGGCCTGCTCACCACGCTGAAGGGGCTACCCACCACCTACAACAAGGATCTGCAAGAGGACAAAGAGCCATTCTTTGACAGCCTCGACACGCTCGATCTGGGCCTGCGCGTGGCCGCCGCCGTGGTGCAGACGATGGAGGCCAACCCGGAGCGCATGCGGGCCGCCCTCGATGACGCCATGCTGGCCACCGACCTCGCCGATGAGTTGGTGCGGTTGGGGGTACCCTTCCGCGAAGCACACGCCAAGTCCGGGCGGCTAGTACGGCGCAGTATCGAACTGGGCAAGCCGCTGCGCGAGCTGCCGCTGAGCGAATACCAGGCAGTCCAACCCAACTTCGATGAGCACGTCTACGCAATCTTCGACTTCAGCCGCAGCGTCAGTCGCAAAGAGAGCCTCGGCGGCACCGCACCGCAGCGGGTCGCTGAGCAATGCGCACGCTGGCGCGATCTGCTCACCCAAGAATGAAAGCCACCGCCATGAGTCCACTCACCCCGATCTACAACCCACCCATCTCGCTCCCCAAGCTGCATGCGCGGCCCGACGCCGAGTTGATCGTGCGCCGTGCCCATGTCCGCGATGTGCCTCGTCTCTATGAGATCATCAACTACTATGCGGCGCGTGGTGACATGCTGCCCAAAACGATGGATCAACTCTACAACCGCGTGCGTTCGCTGAACGTTGCGGTTGCTGATGGTGAGGTGGTGGGTTGTGCGGGGTTGAATATCACCTGGGCCGACATGGCCGAAGTAGTGAGTGTGGCGGTACACCCGGACTTTCAGGGCAAGGGGCTGGGGCGGCATCTGGTAGAGCCACTGATTGATGAAGCGCAGGAGTTGGGCATCCCAACCCTCTTCGCCCTCACGCTCCAGGTCGGCTTCTTCAGCCACATGGGCTTCCACGAAATCCCCAAGATCCACTTGCCACACAAGATCTGGCAGGATTGCAAGACCTGTTTCAAGCAGGAGTTGTGTGATGAGATCGCGATGATCAGGGAGGTGGGGTGACGGTGGCTGAGCTTGTCGAAGGCTGCGGCGCGTTGGCTTCGACAGGCTCAGCCAACGGAGCGGTGTCGCTGGCTGAGCTTGTCGAAGCCGAGCCTGTCGAAGCCACATGGTCGTATGCTACAATCCACGTGCGGGTTGACTCCTCAACCATAAGGAGGACTGCGATGAAAGAAGCGTGGAAACATCTTGCAGCCGTCGAGTCGCGCCCTGATGTGGTAAGTGGCGCATGGGTCTTTCGAGGAACACGAGTTCCGGTTGCTGCATTGTTTGAGAATCTGCGCGATGGCGCAACCATAGACCAATTTCTTGAATGGTTTCCTGGTGTCCAACGGGTTGATGTGGAAGCGGTATTGAACTACGAAGTTGCGGTGTTGAGCATACGGGCAGCAGCATGAATATTCTGTTTGATCAAGGTACGCCTGTCCCACTTCGACGCTACCTCGGCACGCATCTTGTCACGACAACCTATGAACGGGGATGGGCAGAACTTACCAATGGGCAACTTCTCGCCCAAGCTGAATTAGCCGGTATAGACCTGCTGATTACAACTGATCAGAATCTCCGCTACCAACAAAACCTGAATACCCGTCACATCGCCATTGTAGTTCTTTGCTCCACATCTTGGCCCAAGATACAGGGACATCTTGATGCTGTTCAAGCGGCTGTTCAGCGGGCTGGTGTAGGCACCTACGAAGAGGTAGCTATTGGCTAAAGATGCGCCATCGCTCCATCCTCTGCGTACCTCTGCGCTCCTCTGCGGTAGAACATATTCACCGCCGAGGACGCCGAGGGGCGCAGAGGAAGAACCGTATGGGGCGCATCGCGATGCGCCCATGCCCGTGCCCCCCACCATACCGCCACATCCCGTGGGCGCGTCACGACGCGCCCCTACATCCGCATCACCCCATCCGTAGGGGCGCATCGTGATGCGCCCATTCCCGTGCGCCCCGGTTATTCACCGCCGAGGATACCGAGGGGCGCAGAGAACGAACCGTAGGGGCGCATCGCGATGCGCCCATTCCCGTGCCCCCCCGGTTATTCACCGCCGAGGACGCCGAGGGGCGCAGAGGAAGAACCGTAGGGGCGCATCGTGATGCGCCCATTCCCGTGCCCCCCCGTACTGGTGCGGCATCCCGTGGGCGCGTCGCGACGCGCCCCTACGCCCCTTTGGGTTTCCCGATACCCCAATCGGTGTATCATATCCCTCCTTCCTCACATATTGGCGCTAGTACTTTTTGCGCCTGATGGCGCACATCGGGTACAGTATATACGTCAACCCTTTCAGCGTGAGCCGGACTTTGGGGTGACAAGTGTGAACTATGCGCTGGCAGATCTGTTGGCGCGGGCGGAGGAGCCAAGATGAATACAATAACGATTAGTTTATCTCCCGAACTCTATGCACGCCTGCATACAGAGGCCCAGCGTCAAGGCAAAGCCGAAAACTTGCTGGCTCAGGAAATGCTTGCTGACCAACTCCAAACCATAGTGTTGCAAGAAATCCCTCTCTATGTTCAGATCATGCCACACATTCGAGCACTGGCAGCAACCATGAATATGGATGATTTTATGGTTCCGGGTGATGTCTCGCCTGACAGAGCAATTACCCTACTTCGCTCGTGGAGTGCTGCGGAGATAGTAGATAATGATGAAGATACCGAGTCTTGGGAAGATGTCATGCGTTCCATTGATGCCCATCGTACCTCGTATCGTAAGCTCTTTCCGCATTTGGAGCAATCAGAATGAAACGTTTCGTCTTACTGGATTCTGGCCCATTGGGTTTGGTAACTGGGCCATCCAAATCGGTAGAAGCAAATGCATGTCGAACATGGTTGGAAAATTTGCTTACGGGAGGAATACATGTTCGCGTCCCTGATATTACTGACTATGAAGTACGACGTGAATTATTACGTGCTCGACGTATGAACGGAGTGCAGCAGATTGATGCACTCCGGGCACGTATCGGCTACCTTACAATTACGACTGAGACCCTGTTGCTCGCATCTGAATTTTGGGCACAGTTGCGACAACAAGGCAAACCAACTGCCGCTAGTGATGCACTTGATGGTGATGTTATTCTTGCTGCTCAAGCCGCATTGCTCATTGGGGCTGGACACAGCGTTGTTATTGCTACCACCAATGTCGGGCACCTCACACGAATGGTTCCTGCTGATATATGGCAGAATATCATCGCATAACAGAGAATGTGCGCCCCCGATTATTCACCGCCGAGGACGCCAAAGGGCGCAGAGGAAGAACCGTAGGGGCGCGTCGCGACGCGCCCATTCCCGTGCGCCCCGGTTATTCACCGCCGAGGACGCCGGGGGGCGCAGAGGAAGAACCGTAGGGGCGCATCGTGATGCGCCCATTCCCGTGTCTCCCACCATACCGCCACATCCCGTGGGCGCGTCGCGACGCGCCCCTACCAGAGCCGCGCCTGCTGATTTTCGTCGGCGTTTGGAACGGGGATGCCGAGGTGCTCATAGGCGCGGCGGGTCGCAATGCGCCCGCGTGGCGTGCGCTGCAAGAAGCCGAGTTGCAGCAAGAATGGCTCGTAGACATCCTCAACTGCGTCTACCTCTTCGGCCAGCGCAGCGGCGAGGGTACTCAAGCCCACCGGCCCGCCGTTGAAGAGTTCGATGATCGCGTGCAGCAGGCGACGATCATTCTCATCCAGCCCCAGTTCATCTACCTCAAGTTGGGTCAGCGCCGCTCGCGCCACCGGCACATCAATCACCCCGTCACCAATCACCTGGGCGTAGTCGCGCACGCGGCGCAACAGCCGGTTGGCGATACGGGGGGTGCCACGGGCGCGGCGGCCAATTTCGCGTGCCCCCTCACTGCTGATCGGCATGCCCAGAATGCGCGCTGAGCGGGTGACGATCTCACACATGGCCTCGTCGCTGTAGAAGACCAGGCGATGCACCGAGACGAAGCGGTCACGCAAGGGCGAGGTGAGCAGGGCGACACGGGTCGTTGCGCCGACCACCGTAAAACGCGGCAGATTAAGCCGCAGGCTACGCGCACTCGGCCCCTTACCCACCATCAGATCGAGCGCGAAGTCCTCCATCGCCGGGTAGAGCACCTCCTCAACCGCCCGATTGAGCCGGTGAACCTCATCAATAAAGAGCACATCGTCTTTTTGCAGGTTGGTCAGCACCGCCGCCAGATCCCCGGCGCGTTCAATCGCCGGGCCGCTGGTGATCTTGATCTTGACCCCCATCTCCTGGGCAATCACCCCGGCGAGTGAGGTTTTACCCAAGCCCGGTGGGCCGTAGAAGAGCGTATGATCGAGCGGCTCAGTCCGCGCTTTGGCGGCGGTGATCGCAATCTTGAGCTGATCGACCGTCTTCTCCTGGCCGATAAACTCGGCGAGGTTGCGCGGGCGCAGACTCTTCTCGACCTGCTGGTCGTCACTATCGGCACTGGGGTTGACTAGTCGCTCCTCGGACATGATCGCTCCTCGTAGGGGTATCGCGAATCAATCCCGATCACGCGACTTCATCACCCGCTCAATGTCGCGCTCGGCATCGCGCTTAGCAATATCCTCACGCTTATCGTAGTTCTTTTTACCCCGTGCAACACCGAGTTCCACCTTGGCCCGTCGCCCTTTGAAGTAGACCTTCAAGGGCACAATCGTCAGCCCCTTTTGGCGAACCAGGCCATCGAGGCGGCTGATTTCGCGCCGGTGCATGAGAAGTTTGCGCGGGCGGGTCGGAACGTGGTTGAAGTAGGTGCCCGACTGTTCGTAGGGCGAAATGTGGCTATCGTAGAGATAGATCTCATCGTTAAAGATGCGTGCAAAACTGCCGCGCAGGTTGATTCGCCCAGCGCGTACCGACTTAATTTCGCTGCCGGTCAGGACGATACCTGCCTCGTAGGTCTCTTCGATGCTATAATCATGGCGGGCTTTGCGGTTATCGGCCACAACGCCAGGGCCAGTATCTTTGTTGTTCATAGGTACCCTCTGTCGTTCATGGCAGCATTATAGCACATAGGGGCGAAGGTAATCCTCTTCCCCTACAACGCCCGCAATGCCCGCAACAGCGGCGCGGCTTCAGGCGGGATGCTGGCCTGGGCAAACTCGGCGTGGTAGGTGCGCCCGCCCAAATGCGCAACGACCTCGTAGATGTAGCCATCGGCGGGGGGAGTGGGGCGCGGACGCGGGCGGGCGAGGCGGGCACGGAGCGCGAGGTGCGCCAAGTGGGCCACGTTGGCGCGGCTGATGTGGCGCATCCGGGGGGCTTCGTCGTTCACCACGATCCAGCCATCACGGTAGAGTACCCACTCGCGGCTGGTAAAGCGCATCCCGCCACTGCTGCGGAAGGCGAGCAGTGCCCCCGGCGGCAATTCTAGCTCGTCATCCCCGGTTTCTGGGGTGAGGCTGGTGTCGTAATCCCCCGTACTCAATCCGTCCAGCACATATTTGGGCTGATCATTCATGGCAGTTGGATAGTTGCGGCCACCCGCGTGAAGATCGGGTTGGCCAGGCTGAAGATATCGGCGGGTGCGGCCATGCTGATGATGTAGGCGCGGTCACGCGCAATGACGAGGTAGTCACGTGCATGCACCACCACCGGTAGCGATGCGCGGCGCGGTGTGTCAATCGGCTGCACCACATAGGCATATTCAAGCAGAAGCGCACGTTCACCATCGAGGTTGGTCTCGCTATCGGCGAGCAGATGGTAGCCGGTGAGCAGGGCACGATCTTCCATCCGTCGATCAAGCAATGCCTGAAGCGTGGGCGGAGCGCTGGGATCGAGATCGCGGCGTTCAATACTCAGCGTACTCTTGAAGGCCGAGGCGGTTTGCAAATCTTCGAGCTTGATCAGCAGATCTTGGAGCGAATCAACGCTATGCCACGTGGCCGGATAGCGCACCTGAATACCATCGTCGGCTTCTTGAAACACCCGTGTGCGGTTCTGGGTCTGAAACATGAGCAACCAGCCCAGCGTTAGCGCCATGAGCACCACCAGCGCCACCCCGATATCTTTGGGTAACACACGTGGCCGGTAGATCGCGAGCGGCGAAGAACTCACAGCGGCCTCCCACTCTGGCGCAGGGTCACTTCGGTACTGCGCCGCATCAGCCCCACCAGGGTGAAGAAGGCCGCCAACGCCACCCCCAACCCTAACAGGAGCGAGCGCCAATAGTCCACACTCAAACCCGCCGCACTCACCTCGCCAATCAGCCAAGTGAAGAGGCCATTCAGCCCGGCGGCGAGCGCAAAACCGAGCGGCACCCACCACGCGGGGCGATGGGTAAATTTGGCCTCGGCCATAAAGTAGCCCATCAGCCCCCCGAATGAGGCGTGGGCGAGTGAAGCGGTCACAACATTGATCACACCGGGAGCCAAGGCCACCCCGCCATTATCGAGCACATAGCGCAGATTGATCAGCGTCGCCACCCCCAAGCCCGCCACCGTTCCATAGACAATCCCGTCCATCCGCTCATCAAACTCCGGCGTTGCATAGACCAGCAGCCGCACCGCTATATAGGCGATGGCTTGCCACGTAACACCAACGATCAGGATCGCGGCGGCCAGCGAGGTGAAGGTATCGGCGGAGGCCCACACGCGCACATGGAACCACTCATCCACCAACCGCCGCCCGATCACATCGGCGAGCAACAGCGCCAGCAGGAAGACGGCGGCAATGCGGTGTTTCGGTTCTGGCTCCAGACGATCCTGTTGGTAGAAGAAGATCATCCAGATGATTGAGGGCACCACCGCCAAGACCAACCCAACCACAAGCAGCGGCGTCCCCTCTAGTGGCCCCAGCAACCCGGCCAAGAAGGCGACCAGAGCGCTGAGTAGCCCCGTGGCGATGATCTGCACCACCCCAGCGCGCCAGAAGCCAACGTGGGGTTTATTGACCAGGGCGAAGTGGTGGGCACAATAGGCCCGCTGGCCTAAGATGGCATACGGTGGCGCTAATGGCGCATCGCAGATACAGCACGAGATTGTAGGTTTATCTGTCATAGTGATAGGTGGAAGTAGGGGCGAAGCATCGCCCGCCATAGAGCAGGGGAACCCAAACAAGGTTGGCGGGCGATGCTTCGCCCCTACCGACTACGCCGGATCTGCGCATCAACCCGGAAGGGATTGCCCGCATTGGCGGGGATTACGACCTGATTATCGGCCACAATCGGGCGGTAGCCACGCGCAAAGACGATCACCCCATAGGTTTGGTCACGCGGAACCGCCTCGTTGGTACGGAAGAGGCCGTTATCATCGGTGACGCCCATCGTCAGCACCTCATCCGCACTGAGCGTATCATCGGCGGCGGCCTGGCTGGCACTGACGCCCGGCTTAACCACAAAGAACTGCACCCCACCCACACCACGCCCGGTGTCGGCGTTAGTGATGGTTCCACTGATATAGACCAGATTCCCGCTACTGGTGGGAGGGGCAGAGGGTGCTTGGCCACCCGTACAGACCACCAAATGCACTTCATCCACAAACATGCTCGACACATTGCCACGCGGATTCTCTGCCGCAAAGACGAGGCGTACCGGTTTACCCGCATAGTGCGAGAGATCGGCGTTCATTTCGGCCCAGGTATCATCGCCTGCGGAAGAGGGAATCTCCTCAATCGCCTCCACAATATCGCCCTTGGCGTTGGCCAGCACGACACTAAAGGTGGCATCTTCGGCCAACAGACCAAGGAGACCACTAAACTCTTCGTGGACGAGCCGCGAGTAGGTAAGTTGGATGCTGGTTGCATTGGCGGGTAGGCGCACATCCTGGTAGATGTACTGCAACGGCTCTTGGTCGGTGCCACCCAGCCACGCACTGCGCTTGCCGCTCAGTGGCAACTGAGGATCGATCAGTGAGGCATCCCCCCGCGAGACCTGCGTCCAGCCGCCCTCCTGTTCAAACCCGCCATTCAGGATGACATCACTACACCCAGCGGGCAGCGCCTCCACCACCGGTGGAACCGTTCCACCCCCACCACCCGGCAGATTCGTTTCGGGTGTCACCGGCGGCGTTGTCGGTGTCGTACTCCCCGTCGTGATCCCCACCTGCGCAAAGGCCGCCCGTACCGCCGCCGCCTCATCTTCGCCATACAGATCCGCCGCCGCCTGGGCGGTCGCATCGGCGGCATCCTGAAAATCGGCACCGGGGGAGAGATACTGGGTCAGGGTGCGGTAATAGATCTGGCCCATCTCCTCGCGCCCCAGGGCTTGCGCCACGAGGAAGGCGACATGGTTGGGGATACCGCTATTCACGTGTACCCCGCCATTATCGGAGCGGCGCGTGTTGGGCAAGTTGGCATACTCGCGCATCGTCGTGGGCTGGCCGATACTCGCCAGTGGTTTGCGTGCGTTATACTTCCCACCCGCGCTCGGATCTTCCATACTGCGCAAGTAGGGCACAGGGTAGGGTGGCGACTTGATCACATCCTCGCCAACCGTCCAGTCATCATCATCAATCAGCACCCCAAAGACATCCGCATACGACTCGTTGAGTGCGCCGGACTGGTTCTCATAGATCAACCCGGCACTCGTCTCGATCACCCCGTGGGTAAACTCGTGGCTGATCACATCCAAGGCATACGGCAAGGGCTTAAAGATCGTGCCCCCATCGCCATAGATCATCTGGCCATATTCACCGACCCAGGCGGCATTTTCGGCATCCTCTGGATCACTCCCGTAGTGAACCGTCGAAACCATCGCGCTGCCCTGACCATCATAGGCATCACGCTTAAAATGCTGCATATAGTAGTCATAGACAATCCCAGCCCCATCGTGGGCAACCTGGGCTACCGGATCATTACTGCGTTCACCCTCATCAATCACCAACCGCCCCGGAATACTCGTCCCATTGCGTGCCGAATAGGTCTTGCGGCGCTTAATCGGCATCACCTCATCAATCGCGTGAACCACCAGCGGGCGGCCTGCATTCACAAAGAAGCGCCACTGACTGAGCGGGCGCTCGGTGAGGATCGTCACCTCCCAGACCAGCGTAGGCTGCCCGGTCGCATCCACATAGACCGCGAGACGGGTCTCTGCGGGGAGCGGATTCACCTGCACGGTAGGTAGCTCACTGGGTAGCAGTTGCGTGGCCCACAGATACTCCAGCGCGGTCGCATCGGCCTGGGCGGCACTGATCGTGGGCTGGGTGGAGAGATTCAAGGCGGGGGCGAACTCGCCATTGACCGCCACCACCTGCCCTTCAGGATCGAGGTGGACGACCAACTGGTGCCCCAGCACCGGAAGACCAGCGTAGCGCTGATCGAGGCGCACATGGGCATAGCCACGTTGCAGATCGGGTTCGACGCGCAGCAGCGCCAGATCCTCGGCCACAGCACGAATCCCGAAGAGGCTCCGATTCTGATCGAGGAAGCCATGCGCAATCGCCAGCGGATTTCCTACTTCCAGCGCCGTCGGCTGATAGGGCAAGTGGCCAGTCAGATCGCGGCTGTGGAGGAAATCGGGGATACCGTGCTGAATATTCCAGCGGACTGCCAGGGGCGTAGTGGTACGCGCCTGAAGCGCAGCAAACGCCTCCGCCGGTGAGAGATCACCAACCAGAGGCATTCGGGTTGCCGGGGGCAATGCGGGCGCCAGCACGGGAAGATCGGGCGCAATGCGCAGACGAGGGGGAGCTTGATGCATCCAGAGCACAGGGATGATCGCCGCAAATACAGCCAGCAGCAGCAGCAGCGGCATAGACTGAAGGCGGAGCGATGCACGGTAGTTCATAGATACTACTGTTAGGGCGAAGCATCGCCCAGCATACGATTCTGGATAACACAAACTTAGCTGGAGAGCGATGCTTCGCCCCTACGTGATAACATGCTCGCGTGCCAAATAGTAGGTCATACTATGCAGCACAGCCACCGGATCGATATAGCGCACCCAGACATGATCGGGCGTCTGAAGAATAATCGGCGCATAACAGAGAATCGCCCGCACCCCCGCATCAATCAGCATATCGGCGACCGGCTGGGCATCAGCGGCGGGTACCGAAATAATCGCGAGGCGCGTCCCCGTCTCGCGGATGATACGCGGCATCTCGGCATAATCGCTGATCGGCACCCCAGAGACCTCCTGGCCAATCTTGGCCGGGTCGGTGTCGAAGAGACCCACAATCCGCAAGCCCTGGGAATGGAAGCCATCATAGCGCGCAATTGCCTGGCCCAGATGGCCCACGCCCACCAACACCACCGGCCAACTCTGGGTTAGGCCCAGGATGCGCTCAATATGGTTGAGCAACTTCTCGACATCATAGCCGATACCCTGCTTGCCAAACTCGCCAAAGTAAGAGAGATCTTTGCGGATCTGTGCGGCGGTGACATTAATACGCTCGCCAAGTTCCTGCGATGAGACCGAATGAACCCCCTCATCGAGCAGGTAACGTAGGCTGCGTGCATAGAGTGGTAGCCGACGGATAACGACATCCGGCGGATCATCGAGACGTTCCACAGATCCCCTCCAGGAAAAAAAAAGCTGATCTCGTGAAGTGTAGCACTAATTTTTAATCTATGTCAAGAGAAAAAAGGGTGATTCATCTCCCCCACTAAACAGAGATGATAGGCAGAAATGCGTTGTGTCGTCTAGATCTAATCCAGCAGTGTTGAAGCAGATACGTTAATGGGTGGTCGTGTGGCTTGCCACCACGACCACCCATCAAATCAACCCCAAACAGTACTAGAAGATCGGGGCCGCCGGATCGGGCAGTGGATCGGTCTGATCGGGTGGTGGGCCGAGAGTCTCGTCCGTCCCGGTCTCAAGCGCATCATTCGAGTAGATCACCTCAGGAGCCGGAGTCGCATTGACGGTCTCGCCGGGACCAGGGACGGGCACCGTCGGGCCACCCGTAGTCAGGTTGAAGGTGGCGATGGTGAGGTTGCCACTACTCGCCCCCTTGGCGGTGAAGTCGTACTCACCGATGGGCAAGCGCTCATCCAAGTAGATGTCGGCGAAGAACTCACCGTTAGCGTCGGCGTACTGCGAGGGCAGGCCGCGCACCGAGTTATCGGGCAGAGTCATCCAGATATCCACCCGCTCGTAGGGATTGAAGCGCTTACCCTGCACCTCAAAGAGCGTCCCCTGGGCACCGTTCCGTGCGGCTGGGTAGGCCACACGCAGTTGGCTCCAACCCGTCTGCTGCGAAGTGCGCGGGCCAAGATGGAAGCGGGCGATCACCTGGTAGCCGCTGCTATTCCCCAAGGCCGTGAAGCCATAGCTGCCAGTGGGATGGTTGGCGTTGAATTGGAAAGGCACGGCAAACGAGCCAATGTTACTCGTCACCGGCTGGTAGGGGAAGGAGAAGACCACCCCATCGGGTGCGGTGATCCAGATCGAGATCAACTCGTTGGCCACAAAGCCGCGCCCGAAGATATTCACATACGCACCCTGCAAACTGCTCGGATCACCCGTGGTGTTATCCTCAATGATCAGGCTGGCTTGACCCGGATTGGGGGTTGGCTCAACCTTGGGCAGGATCACAAAATGAGCTCCGGTCTGCCGATTGCTCCATAGCCCATGGGCCATAAAACCGTAGCACCCGTAGGGCCACTTGTTGGTAACCGAGAAGGGGTAGTGGTAGTCACCACCCACGGTGGTATCACTGATCCAAGGGAAATTGGCGGGCATATCAATCACACCATCCAGCCCATTGATCGGGATTTCCACCCCATTGTACATGAATGACATGACCGGATTCTGGATCGAGTTATCGTCACTAATGCTCGTCACCACCGGGCTGAGCACACGCCCATCGGGGAAGGTGAACGAGATACTGACTGGCTCGTTGGGCCAGAACTGCTGCAACTCCAAGCTAAAATTGGAACCCTGATACCCGGCGGGTACCGTCACTCCCGTTTGTGGGCAGACCCCAGTTGTGGAGCCTTGAACATACATCACCGCCCCGACATTGATCGCCGAGGTGCGATAGGCGAAGAGGCCAAAGATCGTGGTGAGGGCGATAATCAGCCCTCCCGCAACCAAAGTCGTTCCACGTTGCGGTCTCATGTCCGTTCCTCCTTCTTCTGTGCGCCTTGTAGGGGCGAAGCATCGCCCTCCAAGCCAGTTTGTATTCCCCGAACCACATGGTGGGCGATGCTTCGCCCCTAGCCACTGTTGCCGTGTAATGCTATAGTACTGAGCGCCGGATGGAACGAACAAGCTACGTATATTACGGTAGGCTTACGGCACATGACGGAATCATGACAACACGCTGGTTTGGGTCTAAAGGATAGAGCCAGATCTTCTGAATAGGATAGAATGTTGCGCACCCTACCCTTGCTAATACTGCTCACCACGCTCCTGTTGACTACAACGTCTACCCGTGCCGCCAGCATGCCCCTGGGGGCCGAAATCAGCTATGAACGGGCGCTGCTGATTGCCAGCGGGGATCAGCAACAGTTGATCCTCACCATTGATGTGCATGCCGCCAGCCCGAATGCGGCACTGGTCATCCCCGTCCCTGGCGTTCCCAGCGTTGATCAGCCGCACGAGTTAGCGCAACTCTTCCCCTACCTAAGCGATGCGACCCAGCCCGATCTGGATCAGCAGAATCGCTATGTGTGGCGGGTGCGCACCACCCCTACGCCGACCCCGCCGAATGTGGATCTGCTGGGCCGCCAGCAGTTGGGTGATCTGGTAATTACGAGCCTCAGCAGTAGCGATGCGCCCGCGCTTCAGGTATGGTTAGGCGAGAACCAGTACGAACTCCCGGCAGCAGCAGAGCCGCTGCTGGCCGAGTATGTGGCTGAAGGCTGGTACTTTGTAGTGGTGGGGTTGGCCAATGCAGCCAGTGGCGGAGCAACCCCACCGATTCGGATCAGCTATCAGGCGGAAGAGGTGGTCTACCCGATGCGCCTCGCGGCACCACCCATGGGCCTCGATCTGTATGTACTGAGCGAGCATCGCTACGAAGCCACGGGACTCACACCGATCTTTGCCGGGCCAGTGGAGAACCTCACCCCGCCCCCGGATGCTGGGGTGGCCGATCTGCTCACTGCGGCCCCCTACCTGACCCGCCTGCATACCAGTGCGGTTGATTCGGCATTGCTCGGTAGCGATCTTCAGCTTGAACGCGCCGCCGATGATAGCCCCTACCGGGCCACATTTGTCCAAGCCGAGATGATCTCCTTCGCGGATCGCTACGGGGTACTCATGGTGCTGCTCTGTCTGGCGGCCTTCTCGCCCATCTCGTTTGTGCTGGCGCTGAGTATTCGGCGGCGTATTCGGGCTATCGTGCCGCCACCCGAAGAGGATTAGAAGATCTTGTGTGGTGATGTTTGGCGGCTGCGCCGCCAAACATCACCACACAGAGAAGTTTTTTCAGGGGTCTGGGGTGAAATTCTGCTTGCAAAAAGGGGCGGCATGGGTGCATACTTTATGCTATGAGTGATGTCTGATACATGATTCATCCAACCTATTCTGAACCCGCGCTGGTGTGGCGTTTTTGGTGGCTGAGCCATCAACAACGCCACACTTCGTATTCAGGGCAGCACGAAAGGAGCACAACGATGGCTCTATTTCTGCAACTCTTGATCGCTGGGGTGTGGGCAACAACACTCGTGATCCAAACTCGTCGGCTGTTTCGCTTGGCGTGCGTGGCGCAACTGCGGCAGTGGGAAGAGGCGCGTTTACGCAGAGGGTGGAATCGAATCTGGTGGTGGCTGGGGCAGGATGCGTTCTGGCAAGGAGTACGCCTGGATACGATCAAGGCGCTAGAGTTGTCGTTGATGATTTTTCTGATTAGTTTGGGGGTTATGGAGTGAGTAGGCGCTGCAAGAGGTCAGGAAGCGGGCTGGTGATCTCCAACAACTCTTGGGTGTGTGGATGCACCAGCCGCAGCCGCGCCGCGTGCAACAGGTGGCCGGGGAGGGTGATCCCTGCATATTCACCCGGCCCCGCGTAGCGAGTGTCGCCGAGTAAGGGGTGCCCCAGCATGGCCATGTGCAGGCGGATCTGGTGGGTGCGCCCGGTGTGGGGGGTACACTGTACCTGAGCCGCGTCATTGAGGATACGCTCGATCATGTAGCTGGTGTGGGCAAATTTGACCCGCCCCCCACCAGAGGGTAGCTCGCGGCCAACCTCCTCAAGCGGGTAGGTGCGCCACAGCCCGTTGGCCGAACGGCCATGCCCGCTGCGCACCTCGCCACTGGCTGCGGGCACTCCGGCCACCAGGCATGTGTAGGTCTTTGCGACGTGGCCCCCCGCAAAGGCCGCCGTGAGGGTGGGGTTGATCGTGGGCGCACGGCTGAGCAGGAGCACCCCACTGGTGTCACGATCAAGTTGGTGGGCGAGGTGTAGTGGTGGAACCACGCCGTCGCGGGCGCGGAGGTAGCGCTGCAACGCCGCCAGCACGTTACCTTGGGCGTCCCAGGGGATTGCATTCACATACCACCCCAGGCGCTTGTTGATGGCGATCAGCCACGCATCTTCATAGAGGATGTCGCTGACCACCAGATCAACCTCGCGGTAGCCTCCGGCGGGAGGCCGCCGTAATACCAACGTCTGCCCCGGCATGCATGAGGTGGCTGGATCAGCCACGCGCCGCCCGTTGAGCCACGCGCCGCCACGGGCGACGATCTGGGCACCCTCACCAGGGAGTAATGCCTCGGCCACATCCTGTAATGGGGCTTCGACTTCGATTGTGTGCTGGATTTGCATACGATCCCTTTCAAAAGGGACGAAGCATCGCCCCGGAACGGGTTGGGTCGCTCCTGCATGGTCGGGATGGGCGATGCTAGGGGCGAAGCATCGCCCCGGAACTGGGGCGCTCCTGCATGGTCGGGATGGGCGATGCTAGGGGCGAAGCATCGCCCCGGAACTGGGGCGCTCCTGCATGGTCGGGATGGGCGATGCTTCGCCCCTACTACATCCCCATCGCACGCAGCAATTCCTGTTTCAGATCCCACAGCGACTGGCTGAGCGAGACGTGGTAGATGTGCGGGTTCATAATCCGCCGCACGCCGGTATCGAGACGATCCACATCGGCGATTCTGAGTTTACGGATGGCATCGAGCGTGGGCAGATCGGCGACCAGTTGGCCATTGTGCAGCACCTCCACCAATAGTGGCTCGATCCAGGTTAGATCTTCTTGGCGCAGGGTGCGGTGGCGGCTATGATCGCTATGGTGGCGCAGGACGATTTGGGGCTGCTGGCGCGGAGCTTCATCCTCTAAGGTGATGAGGTCGGCAGTCGCCTGGCCGCGCTGGTCATACAGCCGCCACGCCTGCTTGAGGCCGGGGTTGGTCATTTTGGTAGGGGTATCGGCAATCTTGATCGCCGGGTGCCATGCCTGTTCCTTCTGCAACGCCACGAGCTTATACACGCCACCAAGCGCCCCTTCGCCATGCGACGTGACCAGCCGTGTGCCCACACCATAGATCAGGCGCTTAATCACCGCATCGGCGTCCATGGCGTGGCGGTGCGCCTCATCCACAATCTGGGACTGGATCTGCCAGATCGAGAGTTCATCTAGATCGTTGGAGAGCACAATCGAGGTCTGCTCAAAGCCAGCCGCATTGAGCATATGCGCCGCCTGCACCGCGAGGTAGGCGAGGTCACCCGAATCGAGCCGAATCCCGATTGGGCTGTGGCCCTTGGCGCGTAGCTCCTCAAAGACGCGGATCGCATTCGGGACACCACTTTCGAGCGTATTGACCGTATCTACCAGCAGCAGACAATCATCGGGGTACGATTCAGCATAGGCGCGGAAGGCATCGAGTTCACTGTGGCCCATAGCCAAAAAGACCTGCACCATCGCGTGGGCGTGGGTACCCTTAGGAGGGAGACCGAGGACATGGGAAAGCCCGACATTAGAGGTGAAGTCAGCCCCACCGATCAGCGCCGCCCGCGTCCCGGCATTCGCGCCGCGCTCCTGGCCGCGCCGCAGCCCAAACTCCAACACCATCGCCGCCCGGCTCACCTCGCGGATACGCGCCGCCTTGGTGGCGATCAGGGTCTGGTAGTTGAGTTGGTTGAGCAGCGGGGTTTCGAGGATCTGCGCCATGGCCAACGGGCCACGCACAATCGTCAGCGGCACATTGGGATGCACCACCCGCCCCTCCGGGATGGCGTGCAGACTGATCTGGCTGAAGTTACCATACTCGCGCAAGTAGGCCAGGAAATCCTCACCGAACATCTGCGCACCTGTGCGAGTGCGCTGGCTGCGCAAATAGTCCAGATCCTCATCGTGGAAGTAGACCTCTTGCATCCAATTGACCAGCCACTCCAAGCCCGCACTCACACAGTAACCCGCCTCGTGCATCCCATAGTTGGGGTTACGCCGGTAGAAGTGGTCGAACTGGGCCATCTGCTCATGGACACCCTGGCGGAAATAGAGCTGGGCCATACTCAGTTGGTACTGGTCGGTAAAGAGGATGCCCTCGGCAGTGCGCTGATTGGCTGGGTTCATGTGGATCTCCGGATTCTATCTATTCGGCAAGGGGTACCTACGGTGGGGGTTCGGGGGCGGCTGCGCCGCCTCCGAAGATCTTTATTTTGGTGGTGTTTGGCGGCTGCGCCGCCAAACACCACCAAAAACTAGGGTTTAGTGTTAAAATTACACTAATTATACAACCAGAAGAGCGCGTGTCAAGTCCCAAACCCTAGCTTCCGGGAAGTCACGCTGATTCGTCGCCCATCTCTTCCCAGAATTGATCGTGATGGATGCCAGATCCTGATGCAATCTCCTGGCGCGCCGTCTGAAGGAGCGTTTGAAAGTGGCGCGAATAGGCAACGACTAGGCGCTCCAACTCCTCGTCGTCCTCTACCGGAAGTAGGACGGCGATGGCTTTGCCATTGCGGGTAATCACAACCAATTCATCCTCACTTGCCTTGAGGTAGGCACTGAGTTTTGCCTTGATATCCGCAACTGATGCAATTTTCATAGCTCGATTGCCTCCCCCCCAATAAAGACCGTGTCACGTAGTTTCACGCCAATAGCAAGAATATGTACCTCATGCGACGCCATCTGTACCTCATAAAACACCCGAAACATATTGTCTGGCCCAAACCGAAGTTCCCATGTCGCCGTTTCAAACGCTGGTCGTTTCAACGGTTTCCGATTGCGGTTTTCTTCGGCTGGTTCATACGCTAATCGCTCTTGGATAACCGTCCGAATGAGTGTGTAGTATTTCCGGTCAATCGAACGGAGATGCTCTTTGACAATAGGCGCATAGATGATGCCATAGGGCGATTGTGGAGGCATATCCGATCCTTGAAACTGATAATGCAGTATTTGACTATAATTATAGTCAAATACTGCATATACGTCAAGCCCTACCATGAACAGTTACCCTATCAAGTAACTGTTCATACTTCTCCTAGCCTCCAGGTTTTGACGCAAAGACGCGAAGGCGCAAAGCCTTCAATACAACCTTCGCGCCTTCGCGTGAACAATAACGTTTCTTTCACCCAAGTGTAAACAGGTACCTGCTGGCATAAGGTTTGACACCCCATATTGGGCTGTGCTATGATCACGCCCAATTCACATGTTCCCCGTCAAGAAATGAACAGGCCCTTCTCTATGAGCATCCAGAAGTTGCGTGCGGCTCAGATCCGTGAGACATATCTGAAGTTCTTTGAGCGCCACGGGCATACGATTGTGCCTAGTACCTCGCTTGTCGTGGCGGATGATCCGACCTTGCTCTTTGTCAATTCGGGCATGGTGCCCTTTAAGGATGTCTTTTTGGGCCTTGAGCAGCGCCCCTATAGCCGCGCTACGACTGCCCAGAAGTGTCTGCGCGTGTCGGGCAAGCACAATGATCTTGAGGAGGTGGGGCCGTCACCGCGCCACCAGACCTTCTTTGAGATGTTGGGCAACTTCTCGTTTGGCGATTACTTTAAGGCCGATGCGATTGCGATGGCTTGGAAGTTGCTCACCGAGGAGTTTAAACTGCCTGTCGAGCGGCTCTGGTTCACCGTCTTTGCCGGTGATGATGAGGTGCCCGCCGATGAGGAAGCGGCGCAACTCTGGATCGCTCAGGGTGCTGATCCTGCGCGGGTGCTGCGCTTCGGGCGTAAAGATAATTTCTGGGTGATGGGTGACACCGGGCCGTGTGGGCCGTGTTCCGAGATCACCATGTATATCGGTGATGATCTCGCCAAAATGAACGCGGCGGGCGTCAATAGCGATGACCCCGATTATGTCGAGATCTGGAACAACGTCTTTATGCAGTACGAGCGCTCGACCATGCGCCCGCTGCCGCGTCAGTCGGTGGATACGGGCATGGGGCTGGAGCGCATGACGATGGTGATGCAGGGGGTACATAGTAACTATGATACCGACCTGTTTGTGCCGATCATCAATCGGATTATCAGTGCGCTGGGCAGCGACGAGGCCCACTACCGTGCCCATCTGGCTCCCTACCGGGCGATTGCCGATCATAGCCGGGCGATTGCGTTCCTGATCGCGGATGGCGTGCTCCCCGGCAATAACGGACGCTCCTACGTGTTGCGGCGCATCCTGCGGCGCGCCGCTTACCAGGGGCGCAGTATCGGGTTCACCCGGCCCTTCCTGGCCGAGGTGATCGCGACCGTGATTGACGAGATGGCCCCCGCCTACCCGCAACTGGCCGAGCGGCGTAGCTTCATTCTGGAGTCGGCGGATGCCGAGGAGCAGCAGTTCCTCCGCACCCTCTCCGGTGGTATTTCGCGCCTGAGTACGATCATCGAGCAGGTGCAGGCCAGTGGCGACGATGCGGTTCCCGGTACCGACGCCTTTGTGCTCAAAGATACCTATGGGTTCCCGCTCGATCTGACCCAGCGCATCGCCGGGGAGGCCGGGCTGACGGTAGATGAGGCGGGCTATACCGCCGCGATGAACGAGCAGCGCGAGCGTTCGCGGGCGGCGGCGCAGTTTAAGCGTGGCACCGATGCCGAGATCTGGGCCGATAAGGGGCTGCCCGCCACCGAGTTCCTCGGCTATACCCAGATTGCCGCGTCGGGCCAGATCCTGGCGCTGGTGGCGAATGGCGATGATGTGAGTAGCGCCAGCACGGGTAGCCCCGTCCAGATCGTGCTGGATCGCACGCCCTTCTATGCCGAGAGCGGCGGCCAGGTGGGCGATAGCGGACGCCTGGTTGGCCCCCACGGCACTGTACGGGTGGATGATACGCTCCGCCCTGCCCCCGGCCTGATCGTCCACTACGGGGTGATCGAGGCGGGCCAGATCGCAGTGGGTGAGGCCGTGCAGTCCGAGGTTGCGGTGACGCGGCGTGCCGATATTGAGCGCAATCACACCGCCACCCACATGCTCCAACGCGCCCTGCGCGATGTGGTCGGTGAACATGCGGCCCAGGCCGGGTCGCTGGTGGCCCCGGATCGGCTGCGCTTCGACTTCACTCATAACCGGGCGCTCGAACCCGCCCAGGTGCGCGAGATTGAGAGCCGCCTGAATGCCTGGGTACGCGCCGATGGGGCCGTCGCGTGGCAGGTGATGGATTACCAAGCCGCGCTTGATGCCGGAGCGATTGCGCTCTTCGGCGAAAAGTATGGCGACCGGGTGCGCCTTGTAACGATTGAGCGCAACGGAGCCACGAGCATGGAGTTCGCCTCCCGCGATTCGCAGGAGTTGTGTGGTGGCACCCACGTCAAGCGCACCGGCGAGATTGGCTATGTGCGACTGGTGGGCGAGAGCAGCATCGGCAGCGGCATCCGCCGGATCGAAGCGCTCACCGGACGCGGCGCTGAGGTGTGGGCCGAACAGCAGGCCGAAGTGCTGCGTGACCTCGCCGGACGCCTAGGGGTCTCGGTGGCTCAAGTCAGCGAGCGGGTTGAGCAGTTGGTGGCAGAAAACCGCCAGCGCCAGCAAGAACTCGACGCCCTGCGCGGCAAAATGGCGCGCGCCTCGATAGAATCGCTACTCGATACAGTCAACCGTGATGGCGCAGTAGCGGTGCTAACCGCTCAAGTAGAGGCCGAAGATACCAACCGGCTGCGCGAAATGGGCGACTGGCTACGCGACAAACTAGGTAGTGGTGTGATAGTCTTAGGGTGTGTCATTGGTGAGAAACCCCAGATTCTTACCATGGTCACCCCCGATCTGGTCAAGGCGGGCTACCATGCCGGAAACTTGGTCAAAGCCTTAGCCCAGATCGTTGGTGGTGGTGGCGGCGGACGCCCCGAAATGGCCCAGGCTGGTGGCCGCGATGTGCAGAAACTGGCCGACGCAATCGCCCGTGCGCCCGAACTGGTTGCGGAGCAGAAGAAGTAGACGAGGAATCCGGGGTGGTATTGCCCATCCCGGCCCGGAGGTTCTATGGTCGCCGATGAGACCGCTCTGATCCTAGTGCTGCCCAACGACACCGCTGACACGCTTCAGCGGAAGATCGGGCAGTCGGGGGCACGCCGGGTGCAACTGTTAGTGCCGGAAGATGTACCCGGTTTACAACAGCCAGACCAGCTTGAACGGCTGCGCACGCTCGTGCAACGGAACGAGGTGGAGTTGGTGCTGATCACCTCAGACCAACAGACACTCCAGGCTGCTCGTTTTGCGCGCATTGAGACGCTAGAGGTAGACGATACGCGAGTGGTAGCGCCCACCCCAGGGCCAGCGCGGGCGGTACCGCCTGCCATGCCAGCGCCACCCGCACGCCGCGAAAGTGCAGATCTGAGTGCGCGTGATGCTGCCTTCCTCGATGCGCTCGACGATCTCGACGATCTACCACCAACCAACCGTGCGGGACTCTCGCCCGCCGACGAAGATCTCTTCGCGGCACTCGAAGATCTCTCGCCCCCGTTACGCCGCGCCTCCGCCGACGACGACTTTGCCGATGCCCTCGACAGCATTGACATGGACGAGGCCGATCTGCGCCACGCGGCGCCACGCGGGCCAATCGCCCCACCGCCGCCCAAGCGCATCCGCCCGGAGGATATCGAGCTATCCTCCTCAGAGAAGGCGCGTGCCCACCAGACCGGGCGCCGCACACCGCCGCCACCGCCACCCCGGCCCAGTCGCCCGGAGCCGAAACCAGCGCCACGCCAGCGGCCCAATTATGATGAGGAGGCAGTGCTGCTGCCGCCGCGCCGCCCGAATCTGCTCATCCCGCTGCTCATCGCGCTCATCCTGCTGATCGCCTTCGGCGTGACCGCGTTCCTATTTTTGGGCAAGAGCGTCACGGTGCAGGTCACACCCCCGATTCGCTCCGACCAGATCGAGCCGATCACGGCCATGATGGTGCCGATGGCGGCCCCCGGCATGGGTGGTGGCACCGCCGTCGAAGTCGAGACAATCAGCAGCGACGTAGCGGTGAGCATCGCGGGCCAAATCACCGAGTCGGTCATGGCCGCATCGGGCACCGCCCAGGGCACGATCACGATCTACAATAGTAGCCCGCAAAGCATCAACCTCCCTGCTGGTAGCGAGTTCATCGCCGTCAAGCCGGATGGCCAAGAGGTACCCTTCATCAACAACGTGGCGGTGACGATCCCACCCTCAGTGACGATTGACCAGGGGGCACAGATCATCACCACACGCGGAACAGCGACCATCGATCTGATCGCACGCTCAGCGGGCAGTGCCTCGAATGTGGAACCCAACAGCCTCCGCCGCATCATCATCCCCGGTGGACAGAGCTTCAACATCAATAGCGGAGCGTTGATCGTACAACACGGGCCACTCACGGGCGGCAGCGAAGCGCCGGTCTGGATCGTCAAGGAGCAGGATGTCCAGGCGTTACTTGGCCAAGCCCTCGCCCAATTGGATGCCCAGGCCCAGCAACAACTCCAGGGGTTAGCCCTAGCGCGGGGCATGGAATTTGAACCGACGACCATCAGCCCCCGGCGGGTCGATCTTGAGCAACTCCAAGGCTTCACCTATACCTCCTCACCCGCAATTGGCGAGATGGTAGACCCGCAGAACACCACCTTCACGGTGATTGTTCAGGCGCGATACAGCGCCCTGATCAGTGCGCCGGGGGTGCAGATCGAGGATCAACTCAGCAACGCACTGACCGAGTTATTACGGCAGTCGGGAGCACTGAAACCGGGCGATTGCAAAGCTTCCGCGATTACTAACTGGAACTGGGACGGAGAGCGCTTGACGGTGGATGGCCTGATCAGTCCCAACACCCATGATCCCGCCTGTGGCCCCGGCCTCAGTGGCGCGGTGCTGGATCAGGTGCGCGCCGCCATCCGTGGCAAGTCGCGTGCTGAGGCCGAAGCCGCATTGACCCAAATGCAACAACAGGGCTTGATCGGTACCTACGTTCTGCCCAACGTGCCCCAACTGCCGGGCTGGGACTTCCAGCTACGCATTGAGAGTCGCTAACGCATGCCGGAACAACGTCTCCTTGGGCTTGATGTTGGTGAGCGGCGGATCGGAGTTGCCCTCAGCGATGCGCTAGGGATGCTCGCCAGCCCGCTCACCACCATCAATGCCAACCCACGCCCCCAAGCGCTCACCATGATCGCCCGCCTCGTGCGCGAGCATGAAGTCCAGGTGATCGTGGTCGGGCTACCACTCACCCTCCGTGGCGAGATCGGGCCACAAGCCGAACAGACCCGCACCTTTGCTCAAGAGCTTGAGCAGCATGTAGGATTACCGATCATGCTGTTTGACGAACGCTACACCACGACAGTGGCCGAACAACTCCTGCGCGAGATGGGCGTAAAGCCAGAGAAGCGCAAACAGCAGATCGATCAGGTGGCGGCCTCGATCATCCTGCAAGACTACCTCGATCATATGCGCAATGGTGGAGAGGGCGGGTACATGGAGCAGGAGGAGTAAGGCTTACGCGACTTGCGGCGAAAGCTAAGTTATAGTCATCCTACTAACCCCGCGTGCAGAGAACTTCCCCCAAAAACGTATCTGGCTCTGCTATCATACAAGATAGAGTGGAATTATGTTTCATCCCTACCCTCCACTCACCAAACCCTCCGGTGGAGAGACGTTCTATCGTGCGTCTCTCCACCGGGTTGATAACACATATAGCGTACTGTGAGCAACAAGGAGAAACCGGTATGTCGAGACAGACAGTGTCGTCGCTCAATCTACTTGTGCCGCTTGACGGATCATCACTTGCCGAGCAGGCACTTCCCTTCGCTCAGATGTTGGCCGGGTTGGTACCAACTACGATTCGACTGTTACGGGTTGTACCACCGGGGGTGGTGAACAATTTGGTACGCTACGAGGCGGTTTTGTTGGGAGCCGCCGGGGACACCTTGGGGGATCGGGATGAGCAGCAGGAGAATATGCGTGAGGCGCTTCAATCGGAGGCCGAGACCTATCTGAAGCACCACGCCGATGCTCTGGCTGAACACGCAACAAAGGTTGAGGTTGAGGTCGCCTTTGGGGTTCCGGCTGAAGAGATTGTGGTAGCAGCAGGACGTTACACCGACACCATGATTGTCATGGCCACCCACGGCAAGAGCGGGTTGTTACGCTGGGCGCTGGGCAGTGTCACCGCCCGTGTGCTACAACAGTCTACCCACCCCACACTCGTGGTGCGGGGAGTCGAGGACAAAGAACGTCCGGCCTCACCGGCGCTCCGCCGCATGATGATCTGCCTGGATGGCTCAATCACCGCTGAGCGTGCCTTGCCACTGGGCACCGCCTTGGCGCATGTCGCCCGCGCTGAGGTATTGCTCTCGCAGGTCATTGATCCGGTCGAGGCACCGATTGCGACCCTCTCCGCTGATGCTGCCACCGGACGGCTGCGCGAACTAGCTTTCGGCTACCTCGACCATATCGCCGAGGGGATCGCTCGTGATGTGGGGCGCCATGTAACCACGAGCGTTCCGGTGGGACATATCGCCGAGGAGATTGTCGAAGAGGCCGCCCGCAAGCACATTGACATGATCGTGATCGGACGCCAAGGCGTGAGCAATTCGGTGCATACCTTCCTTGGCGGTACCGCCGAGAAGGTGACCCAAGCGAGTAACGTGCCGCTGTTGGTGACTGGATAGTCCTCGGATCGGGGTGGGGAAGCGCCTAGTGCCACGTCATTGTTCTCACACTGGGGTCGCCGTGGAGATGAATCCCCCGGCTAGATGGTGCAAAGCCCGCCTACGCGGGCTGGAGCAAGCCTGCGTAGGCGGACTTTGTGGGGTTAGTCGTCGACTTCAGTCGCTGGGTGGTCAGGTGGCATGACGTGGCCCTAGGAGAGAGCCGCACTATGTTGCGGCTCTCCTTTTGAATTGCTATACTAGGCGCAAACAAATATGAAGCCGCTCCTCGCAATCTAGGGTTGGTTGCTTAATAAGGATGCTTACCGTGCCTCGTGGACGCCCCCGCAAAACACCTACCGCTGCAAATAAAAACGACCCGACAACGATCACTATGGTGTCCGCACGCAGCGAGCAACTCGATATTCCTGCCCTTGAAACATGGCTCTGGGATGCGGCTTGCACCATTCGTGGTGCAACCGATGCCCCTAAGTTCAAGGATTTCATCCTTCCGCTAATCTTCTATAAGCGTCTCTCTGATGTCTTTGATGATGAGGTGGCGAAACACGTTGCATCTTTCGGTAGTGAGGATGTGGCTCGCACGGTCATTGAGCAGGATCATGCCGACGCTCTGCGCACTGGTCGCAAGCCGATTGTGCGCTTTTTCGTGCCAATAGCCTATCAGTGGGATCGCATCCGCAATCATGGGGCCAATGGCAAGTTAGGTGAGTTTGTCACCACGGCGATGCGCGAGACGGCACGGCTGAACACAGATCTCCAGGGCGTACTGGATGTCAAGGATTTTAATGAGCGCCAGAGTGGTCAGCGCACGCTTGATGATGACCGACTGGCCGCACTCATCGAGATAATCAGTCGGCATCGGCTGGGCCTCCAGAATACTGAGCCCGATGTGCTGGGCAGAGCGTATGAGTACCTGCTGCGCAAGTTCGCTGAGGGGCAGGGCCAGAGCGCGGGCGAGTTCTATACGCCCAAAGAGGTCGGCTTCCTGATGGCTGATCTGCTCGATCCACAGCCCTACACAGAAATTCACGATCCCACCTGTGGTTCCGGTGGATTGCTGCTCAAGCCACGCCTACGTTTCGAGCAGCAGTGCCCAACGCAGCGCAGCCAAGCACCGCGTCTCTTTGGCCAAGAGCTGAATCCGATTACTTACGCAATGGCCAAGATGAACATGTTCCTGCACGACTATACCGACTCACAAATTGCGATTGGGGATACGTTTACCAACCCACGTTTTGCGAGTTCTGGGGCTGGCTTGCAACGCTTCGATTATGTGGTCGCCAATCCGATGTGGAACCAGGATAACTACGACGAAGCATTCTATGACGCCGATACCTGGGGGCGTTTTGGGGCGGGGCAGCCACCGGGTAGTAGTGCCGATTGGGGCTGGGTGCAGCATATCCTGGCATGCCTGAAGGATGGCGGACGGGCGGCGATTGTCCTTGACACTGGGGCGGTTTCGCGTGGGTCGGGCAGTAAGTCCGCGAATAAAGAGAAGACCATCCGCGCTGCTCTGGTGGAACAGGATATGATCGAGGGTGTGGTGCTATTGCCGGAGAACCTATTCTACAATACCACTGCGCCGGGGATCATCCTACTGCTGCGCCGGAGGAAGCCTGAAGCGCGTAAGGGCCAGATCCTGCTGGTGAATGCCTCGGCTTACTTCGTCAAGCGCAAGCCTAAGAACGAACTGACCGAAGAGGGGATAGCGGCGATAGCCGATACCTACCGCGCTTGGATTAGCCGTGAGAAGCTGAGCCAGGTGATTACCTTGGAAGAAGCCCGTGCTGCTGACTATAACCTTAGCCCCTCGCAATTTGTTCGTGTGGCCGACCGCGCCCAACATCGCCCGCTCGATGCGATCCTGGCCGACATTGCCTCCGCCCGTGTCGAACGTGAGCATGCAGATGCGGAGTTGGCCAGGGTGGTGGAGCGATTAGGGCTGCTAGTCTCTTCCGATAGCTGAGTGAGGCTGAACAGCAGGCGACTAGATGCCACAATTCCATAGGAAAGCCGCACCCCATGGGTGCATCTTGATTACTTCTGCGAGGAGTGGAGCCCACCACGGAAACATCAAGACGAGCAAGAGAAACCCGATAACGATGAGTGCCTTGAGTGTTAGGTCTGTCAGCAGTTCCTCTAGTAGAGTCAGAAAAGCGTACATTGGAGCCTCCTGTATGTATGGAAAGAAATTATGTTCGCCTCAATACAGGGATTATAGCATACTTGTTCGTTGTATGTTTTCAAAATCAGTACTGTTTGAAAATCACCCGAAAGTACTATCACTATGACTGCTGACCTAGTACTTAATCAGAGCGAGATTGACTATCTGCCCGATGGGTGGCGAACGGTGCAACTTAATGATGAAAAGTTCTTTGCCTTTGAAAACGGCATCTGGACAGGAAAGAAAGAGCCTTTGGTTCAGTGTGCTGTTGTCCGAAATACCAATTTTTCAGACAATGGCAATTTGGATATGTCAGACGTTGCGCTCATAGAGATCGAATCACGTCAGCTTTTACGTAAGCGTCTCCTATGGGGAGACATCATTATTGAGCGATCAGGTGGAGGCCCGAAACAGCCAGTTGGACGTGTAGCCTTCTTTGATCTTCGAGAAGGTGAGTATTGTTTCAGTAATTTCACTTCACGCCTACGTGTCATAGACCGAATAGCGATAGAGCCAGAGTATTTGCATGCGTTCTTGTTTTACTTTCATATCTCAGGTCAGACCGAAATGCTCCAGCGTCGAACGACGGGCATCCGCAATCTATCTTTCGAGGAATATAAAGCGACCTATATTCCCCTCCCCCCCCTCGCCGAGCAGCGCACCATCGCGGCGGCGCTGCGGTCGGCGCAGGCGGCGGCACAAACCCGACGGCGTGCGGCAGAGCTAGAGCGTGAGCGTAAGGCCGCGCTGATGCAGGCGCTCTTTACCAAAGGGACACGCGGCGCACCAACGAAGATGACCGAGATTGGCGAGGTGCCGGAGGGGTGGGAGGTGGTGAAGCTCGGTGAAGCAATTCAAGGGACACAATATGGCTTGTCGATTCGTGGCGAGGTCGCCGGGAGCTACCCCATACTGCGTATGAACAACCTAACTGGTGGACAGGTTGTTCCTGAGGATCTTCAATTTATTAATCTCGAATCCGCAACATTTGCCCAATATCGCCTCGCAAAAGGAGACTTGCTATTCAACCGGACAAATAGCATTGAGCATGTTGGTCGTACAGGTATGTTCGATATTGATGGCGACTACGTGTTCGCTTCATATCTTGTCCGTGTCATACCTGACTACGAGAAGGCTGAACCTGCTTTTCTCAATTACTACCTCAACTGGTCGTCTACGCAATGTCGGCTCAAAGGAATGGCTTCACGAGGTGTCAGCCAATCGAATATTAGTGCATCCAAGCTGTCCACGCTGGCGATACCCATCCCACCCCTTGCCGAGCAGCGCGAGGTCGCAGAAATCCTACGGGCTTGCGACGCGGTGATTGCGGGACTGGAACGGGAGACGGCGCTGCACGAGGAACTGTTCCGGGCGCTGCTGGAGGAGTTGATGACGGGGAGGGTGAGGGTATATTCCTGAACCTGACAGGATTGCACTCCTCTAATTGTAATCTCATTTGCTGGAGTTTTCAATGCGTATCCATGGCGTCCAGATTAAGAACTTTCGCAACTTTCAGCATCTCGATGTAAAAATGGGTAATCATGCGGTTATTGTAGGAGAAAATAAAGTCGGGAAGACTAACTTTCTGTTTGCACTCCGACTGGTACTCGATTCCTCGCTTCCTGATAGTGTACGACAGTTACAGACAACAGACTTTTGGGATGGTCTTGGTGATCCAGTTCCTAGAGATGCTTCTATTCACATAATAGTGGATTTAATAGATTTTGAATATAGCCACGATCTCAAAGCTACACTCAGCGATTGCTTGATTGAGAAGCAACCATTTATTGCAAGATTAAACTATCTTTTTAGGTGCGTACAAAGCGGTAATGAAAGCAATGAAGCCTCGCCTAAATATGAATTCCTTCTTTATGGTGCTGATGATCCATCTCGCCAGATAGGATATCGTCAACGGCGATGGATGCCGCTTGATCTTCTTCAGGCTCTACGGGATGCTGAGAATGATCTAGCCACTTTTCGTCGCTCACCACTACAACCCTTGCTAAATCGTGCATTTGCAAATATATCTGCACAAGAATTAAGAGAGATAACTCAATCTATTCATGATACACAGAACAGGTTATCTCAAAACAAATATATTAAAAAATTAGATCAACAAATTGCAAAACGCCTTTCGAGTATGGTAGGCCCCATCCATAATATAGATACCTCATTACGGGTTGCATCTACGCGTACAGAAGCACTTCTTCGCGCAATTCGTCTTCACATTGATGGTGGTACCCGAGATATAGCTCAAGCAAGCTTAGGAAGTGCAAATCTTCTTTATATCGCATTAAGAACGCTAGAAATTCAGAAGGCACTTGACGAAGGGGAAAGGCATCACTCTTTTCTTGCTATCGAGGAACCTGAAGCTCACCTTCATCCGCATGTTCAGCGACTAGCATATCGCCACTTTTTACGCTCGCGTAGCATGACACCAACAGAGCACGATGAACCTCTACATCAAAATATCTTAATGACAACCCACTCACCGCATATTGTGAGCATCGCCCCACTTCGTTCATTTGTTCTTCTTCGGCGCAATCCACGTATAGGTGCCACTGAGGGTGTTTCAACAGCGAATACGCAGTGGACAGAAGATGAAGTGGCAGATTTAGAACGCTACCTTGAAGTAACGAGAGGAGAAATCTTATTTGCACGGGGTGTAGTGTTAGTTGAGGGAGATGCAGAGGAATACATCATCCCAGTTCTTGCAAAACTGCTTGGATATGATTTTGACGAACATGGAATATCTGTATGCTCTATTGCTGGAACACATTTTGAACCTTACATTAAATTGCTTGGTTCAAGCGCACTTAATATTCCTCATGTAGTCTTGACCGACTTTGATCCAGTAAGGAGCAATTCTACAGAACCAAGAACTGCCCTGGGGCCTGCACGAGTGAGAAGGCTTCTCTCGATATTGATACCCGATGGTAGTGTAAATGATCTAACAGATGAAAACTGTATTCATGAGGGTCAGAAATACGGCATTTTCATCAATAAACATACGCTAGAAGTAGATTTATTTCGATCAGGAGGGCATGAGACGATATGTGATACTGTCATTGCTCTTAGCGAAAATGGAGCCGCCCGAAGGCGTGCTGAGATATGGCGAAATGATCCTGGCAATGTAGATATAGAAAGGCTTCTTGAAGATATTAAAGGTATCAGCAAGGGACGTTTCGCTCAAAATTTGGCACAACGTTTAACGGTTGAGACATGTCCGGACTACATTCGATCTGCAATAACTGAAATAGTTCGACGCTGTGAATAAAAACACTCCAAAATACATTCTCGAAGCAGAAAAACTCCGACTGAACTCTGGACAATGGCAAGCATATGAATCCCAAGGCCACGTTGTGCTTGTTGCTGGACCAGGAAGCGGTAAGACAAAAACGCTTGCGGTTAAAGTTGCCCGAATGCTGCACGAGGATGTATCAGAGCCTCGTGGAATTGCTTGCGTGACTTTCAGTAATGAATGTGCTCGCGAATTAGAACGTAGACTTGCGGACTTAGAAGTGTTGGGACGTGAAAGTCTTTTCGTAGGTACAATTCATACATTCTGTCTGCAACACATTATTATTCCTTATGGTTATTTGTCTGATATAGGAATATCCACGTCTATTACAGTTGCCAAACTAGTTGATAGACAAAATGCGCTTGAAGAGGCTCAAAGTAGTTTGGGCCAAATTGAGAACCCAGAAAATAATCTTGGAAACTTTGAGAGAATACGTCATGCCTACCTAGGACCAAATCACAACCACTCAGAACTGACTGCAAAGGAGGTAGAACTTATACAAGCATATGAACACGCTCTTCGTCGCCGAGGTCTCATTGATTTTCATGACATGGTTGTTCTTGGCCTTAGACTCATTGAGGAGCAGGAATGGGTTAGCGATTTGATCCTATCTCGATTCCCAATCTTGGTAGTAGATGAATACCAAGATCTTGGGAAAGCATTGCACCAAATGGTATTACACTTATGTTTTAAAGTAGGTGTGCGTCTGTTCGCTGTTGGGGATAGAGATCAGTCTATTTATAGCTTTATGGGAGCAAAACCTGATTTATTTCAGCAGTTATCCCAGCATGATCAAGTCAAAACTTTTCAACTACAACTCAACTATCGTTGCGGTAATAGAATTGTTACAGCCTCAAAGATTGCACTGGCTGAAGAAAGAGATTATTACACGCCCCCAAATACCATAGATGGAGTAATTTATTTCACCGAGTGTGGCTCAGAAGCTGAGAAGCAAGCTTTTGAAATTTGTAATCACGTAATACCAAAGATATTACAAACTCACCTTACGCACCCAGAAAATCAGGGATATGCTACAATCTGAACTATGAAAAACGATGAACTGTTCGACCTCTATAGTGATTATCTCATTAGCTCCTTCGGTCAAACGACGGCAACCGGGTTGTCCGCATTGATGGAAGGGGAAATCAGTCA
>NZ_RYFD01000110.1 GCF_004138135.1 Candidatus Oscillochloris fontis | reverse complement strand
GCCGGGGGGCGCGTGATCCGCAGCGAAGAGTTGCGTGTGAACGGCCCGCAGATTACCGCCCTCAACCCAGATCACGGGCTACCCAACACCCAAGTGGTTATCAGTGGGCGCAACTTTGGCCCCGACCAGGGGCGGAGCAACGTCACCTTCGCGGGTGAGGGGGCTAAGGTTGAATCCTGGAGCGATAGCGAAATTGTCGCGCTAGTTCCTGAGAAGATCCGCACTGGCTTGGTGATTGTCACCGTGGAGGGCATCCCCAGCAACGGGGTCTCCTTCAGGCTCGATGGTGAACCAACCGAAGTGATCGTCGCCACACCGGACAGCGGTTCGCCCCGGCTCTGCTTTGCCGCCGAACCGTATGAACCACCCGGCCCCTGGCTGATTCCATCCATGAATGGCCCTGGGATTGGCTGGGCCTGTATTGTAGAAGACCAACTCTTTGCCGGAGATGTGCTGGTGCATACCAGTTGCGCACCACCCGATGATGTCAAGATCTTTCCCTCGCTGGTGGCGGATTTTGATGGAGTCAACACAATCCGCGATCATTCGGGTTCGATCACTGGCATTTATACCCCCGATGGGATTATACTCACCATCCGTTATGATGAAACCCCTGGGATCTGTCCGGGTGGGGAGGATACGGTGATGTTTCGCTATTAAGACGCTTGCGCTCCTTGTTGCTCGCCGTGAGGTATACCATGAACCCTGCATCTCCTTCTCCTCCGCAGCGCGCCTGCCCCTACTGCGGTACAAACCAGCGGCTCTCGGCGCAGTTCTGTGCCGGGTGTGGCCGCCCCTTGGTGCTGGCGTGGCAGTTACGCCTCGTGCAGCCACCGGGAACCGTGGTGGCGATTGGGGCCGAGCCATTGGTGATCGGGCGACGCACCGAGAGTAGTTTGTGCATCAATGATCCGCGTGTCTCGCGCAGCCATGCCCGGATTGCCTGGGATGGCCAGGGCTTTTTGCTGGCCGATCTGGGTAGTAGTGGCGGTACCTACCTGAACCAGATCCGCTTGGCCGCACCAGACTACATTCGCCCCGGTGATCAGATCGGGCTGGGCAATGCGGTTATGGTACGGGTAGAAGAACAATCCGCCCCGGCGGTAGCGGCGGCACCAGCACCAGTGCGAAGCGCGGCACCGCCCCCCGCAGCCGCGCCCATCCTCCCCGCCGCGAGCCCCAAGCGGCGCGGCTTACGCGGGGCTGGCTGTGTCGGAGCATTGCTGCTGGTGACAGTATTGGGCGTTCTTGCCCTCTTCACGCTGGTGCTGCCCAACGTACCGATCAGCATCCCCCAATTCGGCTTCGGCGCAACCAGCGATGTGGCGGTTCCAGTCATGCCGCCGCTCCCTCCCGCATCGGTGGAGCAACCCGCCATAGCACAGACCCTGGATGATCTCGCGGCGGCGCTGCGCAGCGGAGATGTCGAGGCGGCGATGGCGCAGTTTGCCCCCACGGTACGCGACGAATACCGCACGATCTTCGCCGCCCACCCGGAGCGGTTGGCGGCGATGGCGGCCCCGCTGGAACGTGCCCAACTCAGCTTCCTGGCCGACTATATCGCGCCTGAAGATGGCTTCCGCCGGGCCGAAGTTGCGGTCGAGGTGGATGGCTTCACCTTCGCCATTGGTATGGTGAAGGTTGAAGGCCGCTGGCTGGTGGTTGTCTTCTAAAACAGGATCGTGTTATGTACACGCGCCGTCTCATCCTTTTACTCATCATCGTAGTACTGGCCGGATTACCGACGGCACCGGCGCGGGCGTGGGGCAATCTCTACGCCCATCCACGCATCAACCACCACGCCTTTGTGCAGTTTGAAGCCATCTATGGCCAGAACGAGAAGTACGAGCGTGCGCCGATTGATCAGACCCTGCTGTTGCGTGGTATGGGCGTGGTAGAACCGGGAATGATCACAGCCAAGGAAGATCGGATCACCCTGAGCGTCCCAGGCTGGATCGAGCATGGCGGGTTCTCCGCCGATGAACCCGAAGCGTATGCCGCCCTGCGCCACTTCTATGATCCGCTGGGGCTGAATGATGGGGCCTACCACCTCACCGATCAGGTGCCGGATAGCCCGGTCGTCAATCCGCAGATTGATGCGCGAACCTGGGCCATGAG
>NZ_RYFD01000109.1 GCF_004138135.1 Candidatus Oscillochloris fontis | reverse complement strand
TGCGCGAGGCGGGTGTTGCCGCTCCGCAACCAAGATCGCGAAGCGACTATGTCGATGTGCCGTTTGCCTAGCCGGGTGTTTGGAGATCGGCCACGATCACCGCCCATCGCACGAGTCGGCTTCCATCAGCGCCCGTTGGAGAGTCGGCCACGAGCAGCGCCCGTTAGCAAATCGGCCACGATGAGCACCCGTTGGGAAGTCCGCTTCGATCAGTGCCCGTTGAGGAGTCGGTTTCCATCACCGCCCATCACGGAGTCAACAATAGGAGGAAACCGGGTCATGGCCAGCCCCGCGCCCAACATCGCCTCGCAGGTGACGCCGCTGGCGCGGCCTGTGAACTGGGTGCCATGTCTGGCTGTTGTTCTGGGCAAACATCGTTCGGATCACGGAAACTTGGCCAGCGGCGCACCTGAAGGCTGGCGTTGGGCCGTCTCTACCCGCAGCGATGGGGCATGCCAACGATGCTGATGCGTCCGGGCGATGAACCTTTGCGGAAGGATTGCATGGCCGATACCTGACGAGCCGTGCCGTGCACAGGAAACCAGTCGGGAGATGAGGGCGTTGGGGATGGATCGCATGGCCGATACCGGACGAGCAGGGCCGTGCGCAAGAAATCAGTCGGGAGATGAACGGCGCTGGACGGGGATCGCATGCCTGATACCGGACGAGTGATGCCGTACCAGGGGAGCAGCCGGGAGTGCGCCGTACCCATGATCCTGCCCCGACCCCCGATGTCTGGCATGGTGGATGGATCGCATCCCCGGTTCCGCACGCGCAGGGCCGTGCCACGGGAGCAGCCGGGAGGACGCCGTGCCCATGATTTCGCCCCGACCCCCGATGTCTGGCATGGTGGATGGATCGCATCCCCGTTTCCGCACCAGCAGTCCCATGCCAGGGGCGCAGATGGGAGCGCACTGAGCCACCATCAACCCTGGTGGTGACCCATCAATGCCGTGCCCGACGATCCGCACCATACCAGAAAACAACGCCGTTTGCGTACCAGCAGATCGCATCAAGGACGCTGTGCCCAACGATCACTGCGGTGATAGGGAGCGATGCCGTTGGCATGGTATCAGATCGCGCCAAAAACGCCGTGCCCGACGATCAACGCCGTCACCCTCCATGCGGAGCGTACCGATCCATGCGATTCTATGGCTTGACATCGAGTATAACAAAAGTTATACTAGACCCATGAAAACTGCCATCTCGCTTCCCGATCCGCTCTTCTATGCTGCGGAACAGTTCGCCCAAGCGCATGGGTTGTCGCGCAGTGAAGTCTTTGTGCGGGCGCTGCAAACCTACCTCCAGACCTATCAGGCCAGCGCAATGACCGAAACCCTGAACCACCTCTATGCGACGGAGGAGTCGACCCTTGATCCCCGCCTCATCCGGGCACAAGCCCACGTGCTCACGAAAGAAGATTGGTAATGTATCGTGGGGATATTTGGTGGGCTGACCTTTCCGATCCCACCGGGTCGAGTGTCGGGTATCGTCGCCCCGTCGTCCTGATCCAAGCCGATGCGTTTACGTCCAGCCGGATTGCAACCATCATTGTTGCGGTGATTACCAGTAATCTGCGGCTCGCGACGGCACCGGGGAATGTCTTCCTTCCGGCCAAAGAGTCGGGATTACCGCGCGATTCGGTCGTCAATATCTCCCAACTGCTGACCCTCGATAAAGGCATGCTGGATGGCTATGTGGGGCGGGTCACGCCCACCACCATGGCCCAAATTGACGATGGGATTCGGCTCGTGCTGGATGTCTAGGTATCGCGACAGCCCGATTCCTCTGACCCCGTGACAGAGGCATAGCCAACGTCCGTGCCGAACCAACGCCGTACCCACCATCAGTGCCCAACCAGAGGGAAAGGCTAGGATGTGGAAGATTCTCTTTTTTCGTAGTGCCGGGAGCAGGAACAACCCTTCGTCGTCAATGGTATGGCCCAACATCGCCTCGCAGGTGACGCCGCTGGCGCGGCCTGCGAACCGGGTGCATTCTGGGTATTTCCTACGGGGCAAACGCCATTCGGATCACGGGACGTTTGCCAGCGGCGCACCTGAAGGCTGGCGTTGGGCCTTCCTTCCTCGCAGCGCCGAGGCGTCCCAGCGATCGGCGTTCCG
>NZ_RYFD01000015.1 GCF_004138135.1 Candidatus Oscillochloris fontis | reverse complement strand
GGTGAGGTGCTGTTTTTTCATGCCACCAGTCTAAGTGACGTGGCGATAGAACACAAGAGGTCTTAATTTACGGACTACTTACTATAGAAAATCTGATACAAGAAGCATCGTATTTTTCCGAATTGGAAAGTGCCGTAAATGAATATACCCTATATGGTATAACAGATGGTAAAGCTGTTGGTACATACTTAGAACATAAATTCAAAACATACCTTGCTACACTTTATACGTATGATCAAGGCAATTCGGCTTCGGGTATAGACTTTCCGACCTTAAGTGTTGATGTAAAAGTAACAAGTGTAACCCAACCTCAATCTTCAAGCCCGTTCAAATCTGCTCGACAGAAAATTTACGGGCTGGGTTATCACCTGTTGATTTTTGTTTATCAAAAAACTGATGATCATATTCACCGTACTGGATGTTTAGATATAAAACATACGGTTTTTGTGGAAAAAAGTAGAACAGCCGACTATCAAATGACTCGAGGGATTTTGGAAATTTTACATCGAGATGGTAACATGGATGATCTTATTGCATTTATGCAGGACAAAAACTTACCAGTTGATGAAATAGAGGCCGCAAATTTAGCTGAGGAAATGTTGCACAATCCTCCACTTCTTGGATATTTAACGATTTCCAACGCATTGCAATGGCGTCTCCAGTATACTCGTGTCATTCAGCAAGCTGGGCTTATTGAAGGTATTTATCGGGTGAGGTGACAATGGTACAGAAAAAATCAAAAGCAGTATGGGAATTTGGGGATTTTCAAACACCCAATGAGTTGGCATTAGAAGTTGCTAATGTTCTGTATCGCTATGATGATAGTAGTCCACTGTCTGTCATTGAACCAACATGTGGTAAGGGAAGCTTACTTATCCATGCGCTTAAGGTGTTTCCTCAAGTACAGCATGCTATTGGTGCCGATATTAATGATCAATACCTGGAGATACTGCAAAAAAGAATTGTTTCAGAGGATATATCTATTTCTGTTAACTGCATACAAACGAATTTTTTTACTCATAATTGGAGTAGAATAATTGATCAACTACCAACACCAATTCTTATCATTGGTAATCCTCCTTGGGTTACGAGTTCTGAGTTAAGTGCAATACAAAGTACGAACCTGCCAGGGAAATCTAATTTCCAAGGCTACAGTGGTTTAGAAGCTATTACGGGGAAAAGTAATTTTGATATTTCTGAATGGATGTTGTTGCAGAATATAAAGTGGTTGAAATCAAAAAATGGCACGATTGCTATGTTGTGCAAGACAATAGTTGCTAGAAAAGTTTTGTTGACAGCATGGAAGAATAATGAACAGGTAAGCGGTGCAAAGATATTTCGGATTGATGCCAAAAAGTATTTTGACGCTTCGGTAGATGCTTGCCTCTTTTTATTAGAAATTAATCAGGGTGATCCTGATTATCAATGTGAAATATTCAATGACCTCTCTTCTTTAAGGCCAGAAAGTTCTCTTGGTTATCGCAATAAGACAGTTATCCCTCATGTTTCGGTTTATGATGAGTTGTCTTATCTGTTAGATGATGACTCGAATTATGTTTGGCGTTCAGGAATTAAACATGATTGTTCTATGGTTATGGAGTTAGGACGATCCTTAGATGGAGTGATTGCACGAGATGGTACAGTCGTTGATATTGAGGAAGAATTTCTTTTTCCAATGCTCAAAAGTTCCGATGTAGGCAATAATCGTTTAGAAACAGCAAGAAAATTGATGCTTGTAACCCAAACATATATTGGAGAAGACACTAGTAAAATAAAAATAGTAGCTCCAAAGACATGGGCATATCTTCAGCATCATCGTAATACACTTGTAAAGAGGGCTAGTTCGATCTATAAGGGTAGACCTGACTTTTCAATATTTGGAGTGGGTGATTACACTTTTTCGAATTGGAAGGTTGCTATTTCAGGCTTTTATAAGAAATTGCAGTTTGTTGTCGTAGGGCCAATGAACGAAAAACCTGTTGTCTTTGATGATACAATCTACTTCTTACCTTGTTCTTCAGAGGATGAGGCACGTTTTATTGCCTACTTATTGCAGTCTGAGATTGCTATGAAATTTTATCATTCATTGATATTTTGGGAAGATAAAAGACCAATAACGGTAGATGTTCTTAAGAAATTAAATTTACATAAGTTAGCAAAAGCTTATGGGGAAG
This sequence comes from Candidatus Oscillochloris fontis, assembly GCF_004138135.1. Classification (GTDB taxonomy): domain Bacteria; phylum Chloroflexota; class Chloroflexia; order Chloroflexales; family Chloroflexaceae; genus Oscillochloris; species Oscillochloris fontis. The sequence continues at coordinate 79,764 of NZ_RYFD01000015.1, read as the reverse complement.
AAGAATTGTATAGGTCATTTGTAACGAAAAGAAGTGGAATGAAATTATCAACAGGTGCTATTCAATTGCCATTATTGGAAAAACAAGACATCTATCTCCCGCTGGATCTGTAACATATAACCATAAACCCGCTATGAGTCTCCACTCCGACCCCTATCACGAAGACGATCTGGTCTCGCTGGATCGCCAGTACCTCGTTCCGTTGCTCGAAGCGCTGAAGCATGCCGCTACGGTGGCTGATCTGCGCGCCGGTATCACCGAGGTGCAAACATGGATCGCTGAGCAACCTCAGACACCCGCGCTTGATGTTGCTGCGCCTGATGATTTCATCTGTAGCCGCAGCTATCTGCTGGCTGAGTGTGCGCAGATTCTGGGGGCGCGGACTCTGGATCGCGGGTTGCACTACTTGGAGCGGCTGCTGAAGAGCCTCACCGAGATCGCCACGAGCCCGATCAATGATCTCAACCTCAATCGTTGGAAGGAGTATGAGGATATTCTGACTGACAGCCTGTGGATGATTGATCGCCGCGATAGTTCGGGGGTGCATACGGCTGGCTATTGGGGCAACTTTATTCCCCAGATCCCCTACCAGATGCTGCGCCGCTATACCAAGCGTGGTGATTGGGTGCTCGATACCTTCGCTGGTTCAGGGACGACGCTGATTGAGGGTCAGCGCTTGGGCCGTCATACGCTGGGAATTGAGTTGCAGCCGCGTATGGTGGAGTATGCTAAACAGTTGGTTGCCGCTGAACCGAATAAACATCAGGTGGTGGTGGATGTGGTGCAAGGGGATAGTTCCACCCTCAATTATGCCGATCTGCTGGCGGCCTATGGCCAAACTACAGTCCAGTTGGTGATGATGCACCCGCCTTACTACGATATTATCAAGTTTAGTGAGGATGAGCGCGATCTCTCCAATGCTGCCTCGATTGAGCGCTTTTTGGCGCTTATGGGCCAGGTGATCGAGCAGGCCGCGCAGGTCTTGGAGCAGGGGCGCTATCTGGTGATCGTGATTGGTGATAAGTATGCCAAGGGGGATTGGATTCCGCTCGGTTTCCAGACGATGAACGAGGCGCTCAAGCGAGGCTTTTCACTCAAGAGTATCATTGTGAAGAACTTTGAGGCCACCTCAGGTAAACGCCAGCAGAAGGAGTTGTGGCGCTATCGGGCGCTGGTGGGTGGGTTCTATATTTTTAAGCATGAGTATATTTTTCTGCTTAGGAAGCAGTAGGGGGATGTGTTATTTGGCTGGTGTGGGCGACTGCGTCGCCCACACCAGCCATTCTTTTACATCACCATCATCTGGCGGGTGACGTAGCGCCGTACTTTGTGGATCATCGTCTCGAAGTCTATCGGTTTGGTGATCACATCCTCGCAGCCCATGTGCAGGGCGCGGTTGATCTCGTTTTGAGTCACGTGGCCAGTCACGGCGATGACCGGGATGGTGGCGAGGTCGGCGTCGGCTTTGAGGTGGCTAGTGGCTGTCCAACCATCCATCACGGGCATAGCCATGTCCATCATGATCAGGTGTGGGCGCTCGCTGGCGGCAACTTCGAGCGCGTGAAGGCCGTTGATGGCGCAGACGACCTGGAAGCCGCTTATTTTCAGCATTTGGGCGATGATGTTGCGGTTATCGGTGTTATCGTCAACGACGAGGATGGTCTTCATGGTTGCTCCTTAGGCGAGGTTGTAGACGGGTTGGGCCGGTTCTTCGATCAGATCACCTACCGGGAGAACAACCCGGAAGGTTGAGCCGTGTCCCGGTTCGCTCGTTACACTGATCTCGCCGCCGAGGGCGCGGCAGAGTTGGCGGCTGAGTGCAAGTCCCAAGCCCGTGCCATCAACCCGCCGGGTGACGGATGAATCGACTTGGCTGAAGGGTTGGAAGAGTTGTTGGAGGTGTTCGGCGCTGATGCCGATCCCGGTGTCAATCACCGCAAACTCGATCATAGCGGGGCTTTCGTCCAAGGCGTTCACTTCGAGGCTGATCGTGCCCGCCTCGGTGAATTTGGCGGCGTTGGAGAGTAGGTTGAAGAGAACCTGGCGTACCTTGGGACCGTCGGTGAGCATGCTGCCAATATCGGGCGGCATGTTAACACGTAATTCATTCTTTTGTTGCTGCACCAGCGGGGTGACGATGTCCGCAACTTCGTGGATCAGCGGCGCGATCTCGACTGGCCCGATGTGTAGTTCGATCTTGCCCTGTTCAATTTTGGAGAAGTCGAGTACGTTGCTGATCAGGCTAGTCAGGTGCCGCCCCGCTCCCAGGATCGAGTCGAGGTAACAGCCTTGAGCCTCTGGATCGCCCGCGCCAACCCCCATCTTCAGGAGTTGTGCATACCCCAAGATGGCGTTGAGCGGTGTGCGCAGTTCGTGGCTCATATTGGCTAGGAACATACTCTTGGCTTGGCTGGCCGCCTCGGCTGCTGCCTGAGCGCGTTGGGCCTCCTCCTCGGCCTGCTTGCCACGCACGAGGTCGGCGGTGAGTTGCTCCTGGCGCAACAGGCTGGTATGGAGTTCTTCGTTGCGCTGCTCCAGGATGCTGCGCTGCTCGCGCAGGCTCGTCACCATCTGGTTGAAGCTCTGTGCCAGGGTGCCTAGTTCATCCCGGCTGACCACTTCGACTTGGCGATCCAGATCCCCGGCGGCGACCTGCGCGGTGGCGCTGGTGAGCCGCCCGATGCGCAGTGCGATCCGCCCGGAGAGGACGAGCCCGATCACCGCCGAGATCAGGATGGTCAGCCCGGTATCGCCGATGATCACCGTCTGGGCGCTGAGGTAGGTCGCACGCACCTCCTCCAACGCACTGGTGGCCTGGGTCTGGCCTTCCGCCGAGAGCGCCTCCATCGCCTCACTCAGATCGCCATAGAGCGGGTTCATCCGCGAATAGAAGGGCTGTACACTGCCCGTGTTGGCCAACGCCACTGCCGGAATGAAACGCTCATAGTTGGCCGTCACTACGCGCTGCCATGCCACCAACACTGCTTCAAAGCGGCGTTGCTCCTCATCCGAGGTAATCAGGGGCTGGTAGTCGGCAAAGTAGCGCTCCATCTCGGCCTCAAGATCACCCATCTTCTGCCGACTACGATCCTTGTCGTAGGGGTTGCTATAGATCAGATACTCCAACTGCCCGACTTGGTAACGGTTGATCACTGTGCTCATACGGGCAATCGTATCGAGGGACGGGATGGTCTGCTGCTCGACAAACGTGGCGCGTTCGTTCATGCGGCCCATCTGTTGCGAGGCGAACCAGCCCAACAGAATCATGAGCACGAGGTCAATCGCGAACCCGGCCAGCAGTTTGGCGCGTAGCGACGTCCGCATCTAGTGGCCCCCTTCGAGTTGAAGGATCTCCTCAATCGAGACACCAACCTGATCCATATCTTGGAAGAGCGATCCGGTGATGCGTTGCGCGAGCCGTGCTTTGAGCAGTGGGTAGATCGTATCCGGCAGCGGGATGTAGCGCGCATCCTGCACCAAGGCTGGGCCGTTGGTTAGGTAGAAATCGAGGAAGGCGGCGACTTCTGGGCGATCCAGCGCCGTTGCGTTGACATAGAGGAAGATCGGGCGCGAGAGTGGCTGGTAGCTGCCATCGGCAATGCTGGTGACGCTGGGGGCCACACATCCCGCCCCGTTGTCAATTTCGATAGCCCGGAGGCTCTCTTCATGCTCGACATAATAGGCGTAACCAAAGAAACCTAGTCCTTCGGGGTCGGCGACCAGATCCTGAACCAGCAGATAGTCATCCTCGCTGGCGGTGTAGTCTTGGCGGCTGGCCTGCGCACTGCCCACAATCGCTTCGGTGAAGTAGTCGTAGGTGCCCGAATCACCCCCGGCACCGTAGAGGTTGATGGGGCTGTCGGGCCACTCCGCACGCACCTGGCTCCAGCGGGTGATCACGCCATCCGCTTCGGCTTGCCAGAGGCGGCGCAACTCCTCGACTGTCATGCAGGTGGCCCACTGGTTGTCGGGATGCACCACCACCGAGATGCCATCGAAGGCGATGGGCAGTTCAACATACTCGATCCCTGCCTCCGCACATGCCGCCGCCTCGGCATCCTTAATGGGGCGTGAAGCATCGGAGATGACGGTCTCGCCCGCACAGAACTTCTTGAACCCGCCGCCCGTCCCGCTCACCCCCAGGCTGATTTCAACCTGCGGTACAAAACGGCGGAAGGTGATCGCCGCTGCCTCGGTGATCGGAAAGACGGTGCTTGACCCATCAATGGTGATCTTCCCACTCAGGGTTTCGACTTCGTTGTTGGGTGGTGTGAGCGGTGGGAAAGTGGGGGTGGTTGTGGTACGTAGGGTGGTCGTAACGGTTGGGGTTGTGGGTGTTGAGCCAGTGGCTGGGGACTGGGTGCAGGCGCTCAGTGCGAGACAGGACAGGATGAACAGGGACGTAATGAGATTTCGATACACGTTGATAGCCTCGACACACATAGAACCCACCAACGTGCAGATCCACCCCAGCGGGGCGACCTGTCTGCATCGACGGTGGGTAAATACTTGGTTAATGACTTCCCTAGCAAATGGTACACTGGTTATATTAAGTGTGTGTTAAGCCCGCGTAAACCGTTGGGGCTGATTGGGCAATACCTAAGCAAAGGAATCGTGATGTGTACCTACCGTCTGGCCGACATAAGCGGGCCGTTTTTCGATCCCCACAAGCCGTTTCGTAACTGGTCGTCCTTCCCGTACAGCCAGATGGATCTGCCGCATGCACCGTTTGTAGATCAGGCTCAGTTGGCGTGGGGCTTGCAGCGTGCTAAGCGCCACCTGCATGATCTGGTTGCCCATGGCTATAACGGGATTGTCATAGATAATGTAGCACATCTCGTGGGCTTGGATGCGCATAGTGCGGCATCTAGCCCTACTCGTCAGCGTGCGCAGATCTACCGCGCTGCGTTGAGCGAACTCTTTGATCTGGCCAACAGCCTGGGGATGGTGGTCTTTGTCACCACCGACATGCAGTGGAGTACGCCCGATCTGCGGGCAGCGGCTGGCCCACTGGATGCCGACAACCCGCGTTTGGCCGATCTCAACCGTCAGGCGCTGCGCGAACTCTTCACCGCCTTGCCGCAGGTGCAGGGGCTGGTGGTGCGGATCGGTGAGGCGGGCGGGGCGCACAACCAGGGGGCAGAGTATTGTGGGCATCTGCTCTATACCACCAGCGCCAGCTTGCGCGGCCTGATCGCCAACCTCCTGCCGATTTGCGAGGCGAGTGGGCGGGTGTTGATCGTGCGCACCTGGAGTGTGGGCATCGGCGAACTGGGTGATCTGGTCAGTTCACCCGCCCGCTACGCGGCCACCTTTGGCGACCTCACCTCCCCGGCGTTGCTGGTCTCGGTCAAACACACCCCCGCCGACTTCTTCCGCCTGCTCCCGGCCAACCCGACGTTGGGGCTACCCGGCCCACGCCAGATCATCGAACTGCAAAACCGCCGCGAGTATGAACTCTTCGGCCTCGTGCCGAGTGGGGTGGCCAACCTGCATGGCGCGGTTCTGGGGCGTGCCGCTGCTGATCCCCAGTGCGCGGGCTTCTGGGCCTGGAACAGCACCGGCGGTTGGGGGGGCGGCCAAGCCAGCCTGGGGCCAGATGGCTGGAATCTCTGGACCGAGTTGAGTAGTGCGCTGACGGCGCAGATGGCGACTACCCCGACCATAGATCGGCGCGGCTTTGTGCAGGATTGGCTGCGCCAGCGCTTTGGCCCCAGCTACCCACCCGCATTTGTGCAGAACGTTGCCGATCTCTACCTCGATTCTGAGCGTATGATCGAGGCAGGTTGGTATGTGGGGCAGGCAGACAGCTTGCCGCCCCTGGGCGGGCTACACCTCGCCCCACTGCTCTGGATCTGGTGGATGCGCCCGACTAGTGCGCTGCCGATCTGGGCTTATCTGGCCGCCGCAATAGATGATCTGGATGGTGTCCTTGCGCGTGGCGCAGCCGCGCGTGATGCCGCGCTGGGCTATGCGCAGCGCCTTGCTGCCTGCGCTCCGGCGGATGGTCTGGCCACCTTCTGTGTCACTAGTGCGGCCTACTTCGCCGATGCACTCACACTAGCCCATGCGCTCAAGGCGCTCATGCTGCCCTTGTTGATCCAAGATCGCCGCCCCACCCCGGCGCAACGCCACGCGCTACGTACCATCCTCGTGGCCCACCAGGCGCGCTGGGGGAGCCGTGCGGATTTCCCTGCCCTCGAACTGGCCGAGATCGAAGCCTTGATGCAGGCACTCGAACACCATCCACACGCGATCATGCTACAGGCACGAGTGGCCAGGATGGCGGTAGCGACCCTCAAGCACAGCCGCGCCCTCGGTGTGGTTGGCGCGGCCGGAGCGACCGGCATGGTACTGGCGCTCCTGGCGCACCGCCGGGGGCGCACCGGGCTGGCCGGGCTGGCAGCCGGAGCCATACTGGCGGCTCCACTGCGTCGCCCAGCGTTGCGCCTCGGTACGCCATGGCTCATCCGGCGCTTCAACCTTCTGCCCTCGATCTTCTTCGAGACTGGCCCGGCTATGAGTGAGTGGGCGGGGTAAGCCCCAAACTACGCCGCGCCCAGAGCGCCCCGACCTCGGCCACACGCGGCATGCCCCACTGCACCCCGTCCGCCTGGGTCTGCCCAGACTCAATGGCGCGGCGCAGGTCGGCGGCGTTGCGACCGGGGAAGAGCGTGTAGCCCAAACCGACCGTGGGCAGGTGGTGCGAGTCGCTACCACCCACCACGGGTAGCCCGTGTGCGGCGGCAAATTCGGCGGCCAGCGCATTGCTGCGCGGTGCCCACAGCCCAGCATTGAAGATCTCGACCGCATCAACCAGATTGGCCCAACCCGGATCACTAAAACGGCGTGACACCCCAAGCCGCCCGATGGAAGGCACCAGCCAGCCAAAGGGATGCGGGGCAATCAGCAGGGCACCCTGGGCACGGGCGGCGGCAATCGTCTCGCCCAATGGGCGACCGGGTTCGAGGTGTGCTTCGACAAACAAGGCTAACAGATGCCCCGCCTGAGTCGAGACCTCCTCGCCCACAATCACCTCGATCCCATACTCCGGCGCGAGGCGGGCCGCCTCTTGGGCACCCACAATTGTATTATGGTCGGTGATGGCAATCACCTTGAGATCGCTCTGAGCTACGTGGGCAAGCAACTCACGCACCGTTGCCGTACCATCGCTATAGGTGGTATGCAGGTGCAGATCGGCTTTACTGAGCATGATGGCTCCTTGAGGAACAAACCGGACGGATCAGTAGGGGCGAAGCATCGCCCGCTATGTAGCAGAGAAAATCGATCTGGCTGGGAGGGCGATGCTTCGCCCCTACGAGCCTAGCAGATCGTTGTTGTATTGGGGCGATGGGGGTGTTAAGGGGAGGTGAAGAGTATGGAATGGATGGGCACTGGATCTACCCCAAAACCTCCTTACAGTCGTATAATACACATGCAACTATTCGCAGTTGATAGAGAGCGAGCATACCTCTATGTGGAATACCCATCTCCTGCTCCCCCTGGGCATGCACATCCCCGATGGTTTCTTGTCAGTTCCTGTCGCACTGGCATGGTGGGTCTTGACGGTGATTGCGGTGGGGTTCGCGCTCCGTCAGGTGGGAACAACGCTGCATGAGCACCAGATCCCGCTGATGGGGGTGATGGCGGCCTTCATTTTTGCTGCGCAGATGCTCAATTTCCCCGTAATGGGTGGGACATCCGGGCATCTCTTGGGTGGGGCGCTGGCGGCTTTGTTGCTTGGCCCATGGGCGGCGGTGTTGGTGATGGCCTGTGTCGTCGCACTTCAGGCATTGCTCTTTCAGGATGGTGGCTTGCTGGCGCTCGGAGCCAATATCTTCAACATGGGTGTCGCTACTGCCCTGATCGGAGCTTATGTAGGCGCACCGCTGCTGCGCATGCTTGGTGGCCAGCGCTGGGGGTTGGTGCTGGTCGGCTTTGCCACCGCATGGCTCTCGGTAATGGTTGCTGCCACCCTCACCAGCATGCAGTTGGTTCTCTCTGGCCTCTCAGCGGCGGTGGTCTTTCCAGCCATGCTCTTCGTGCATCTCTTCATCGGTGTGGGTGAAGGGCTGATCACGGTGGCCGCGCTCGGTTTTGTCCTTACCACGCGCCCCGATCTAGTGACGACCATGGCCAGTTACCTCAACCCGGCCACCATGCAGCGCCCCTTGGATCGCCGCTCGGTTCTCGGAGTCACCGGGGGCGGGCTGATGTTTGCCGTTGGGGCTGCGCTGCTCTCTCCCCTCGCCTCCGGCGACCCCGATGGTCTGGAACGTGTCGCCGAGGATCAGGGCTTCCTTGATCGCGCCCTCGATCCGTTCTTCAATCTGCTGCCTGACTATACCTTGCCCGGTCTGGATGGCCCGATCTCTACCATTATTGCTGGGTTGATCGGTCTGTTCATTGTCTTCGGCTTGGTGTATGGATTAACCCTCCTGCTGCGCGGGCGCAACCAGGAGCGTGTCTAATCTATGGCACTCTCCTCGCACACCCTGGATCGCTATATTGCGGGCCAGAGTCCGCTCCACATGCTCGATGCGCGGGTCAAACTCAGTTTGACCCTGGCCTATATTCTGGCCTTAGCGCTGCTTCCACCGGGTACATGGCTGCTGACAGCTCTTGCGGCTAGTCTGCTCTGGGCGGCGGTGCATTGGTCGCAGGTGGGGCTGCGCACGATTCTGGTGCGCGCCTTTGTGGCGTTGCCCTTTGCCCTCGTGGCGGTGACGCTCGTCTTTAGCGTTCCGGGACAACCCATCTTCAGCCTGCCCCTTGGCCCGTGGGTGCTCACCGCCAGTGATACGGGCTTGGTACGGTTTGCTTCGATTGTGCTCAAATCGTGGCTCTCGGTGCAGGCGGCGTTACTGCTTACCGCCACCACCCACTTCACCCAGGTACTCTATGCCCTACGGGCGCTGCGTTTGCCCACGCTGCTGGTGGCGATCCTCTCGTTTGCTTATCGCTACCTCTTTGTGATGATTGACGAGGCCCAACGCATGCTGCGTGCCCGTGCGTGTCGTAGTGCAGAAGTGGCGGGCCAGCGCAGTGGGGGCAGCCTCGTCTGGCGGGCGACCGTCGTTGGCCAGATGGTCGGAACGCTCTTTGTGCGCTCGTATGAGCGGAGTGAACGCATTTATGTAGCGATGCTCGCACGCGGCTTTACGGGCGAGTTGCGGATGTTGAATCCGCGCACACTCACCCAGCGTGAACAGGGCATCCTGCTGGTTGGCCTCGCCACCCTGGCGGGTCTAGTCTTGATTGCCTATGTGGTCTAAAACCTGATGCTCGAATTGATTGATCTTCACTACAGCTACCCCGACGGTACCAGTGCGCTGCGTGGGGTCTGCTTGCAGATTGCGGCAGGCGAAAAGGTTGCCCTCGTCGGGCTGAATGGGGCGGGCAAGAGTACCTTGCTGCTGCATCTGAATGGCATCTTCCGCCCACGTAGCGGCGAGGTACGGATTGATGCCCAACCGATCAGTGATGCGAACATCCGCCATGTCCGCGCCCAGGTGGGCATGGTCTTCCAAGATCCCGATGACCAACTCTTCTCACCGACCGTCTTTGAGGATGTCGCCTTTGGGCCACTGCATATGGGCCTCGCCGAGGCCGACGTGCGCGAACGGGTGGCATTGGCGCTCGATCAGGTGGGGATGAGCGGCTTTGAAGCGCGCATGCCCCACCACCTGAGCCTCGGCCAGCGCAAGCGCGTGGCGATAGCGACCGTACTCTCGATGTCGCCGAGCATCCTGGCGTTGGATGAGCCATCGGCGGGTCTTGACCCACGTGCGCGGCGGGGTCTGATCGACCTCCTACGCCATTTGCCCCAGGCAATGATCGTCTCGACCCACGACATGCGCATGGTGGCCGAAGTCTTTCCGCGCACCGTCGTCTTAGAGCAAGGCCAGGTCGCCTTTGATGGGCCAAGTGCAACCCTCTTGGCCGATGAAGCCATGCTGCTGCGGTATGGCCTGGAGCTATGAGCCTCGTGACCTCATGCAGGCCATGTGCAAAGTCCTTGGGGCTACGCCCCAAACCCCACAAAAATATCTTCGAGGGCGGCGAAGCGGCCCCCGAAACTCCACCAGAGGTGACTTTGCCCATGCGCTGTTCGTAGCGGCGCGTCGCAACACCCCCCTACAGGTATGTGGTATGATAATAACCCTAAGCAAAGCGTATTCTAGTTGTATCCTCATCCATCCGTTATCGGTTGCACAGATCTCATGATCCAGAACAACATTGGGGAAAGGAGTGTTGAAATGATCACACCAACCATTATCACGCGCAGCCTTGAGGATTATCGCGCTGAGCAACTAATGAATGTTCGTGAGTTTGCCAACTATCTCGGAATCAATGAAGCAACCTACCGACGCTTACTTACTGACCCACAAAAGGTGCAGGCACCCCTACGCCGACGAGTGCGGGATAGACTCAAGGTTTCACCATACCTTGTAAAAGAGCTCTATCCCTATCCATCGGCACATCTCCAGGCACAAAATGTTGCTAGCTATAACCGTGCCCAGCAAGAGGGTTGGATCGAGGTTGATGATGATCTAGAGCCAACCGGACGTATCTTTGACCATACAGGAAATGAGCGATGAAACCTCTCACCTGGGCACAAGTGGTCTTCTCGCGTGATGCTGATGCAATGCGCCGTTCAATGGATGCAGTCCATCGGGAACGACTCAAGAATATCATTACCGTCATCAAGAATGGGCCGGAAGATGGCCTGTTCGCTGCTCAGGCTGCTGATGGTACGATCCTGCGCCAAATGACTGGCGCAGATACTCATGTAGTATATGCGGTGACGTTTTGGCAGATTGGTCGTGTCTTACTCATTGTACGGATCGAAATCCGCGACTGGATACCGCTTGATCACTAATACCGCAATACCGCCCACCGCTATCTGTGGTATTATCTCCCAGCAATTCAACCTCAACGGAGTTATCGTGCATGTATCGCCAGCATAGCCACTGCTCATTCTGTGGTAGCCCCTTCAATGAATCCCAGCGTTGGCCACGGGTCTGCCCCAACTGTAGCAGCACCACCTACCGCAACCCGCTGCCGGTTGTCATCGTGTTGCAGCCCGTTGATGAGAGCCTGCTCCTGATCCGGCGTGGAGCCGCACCGCGCCAGGGTCAACTCGCCCTACCGGGCGGATTTATCGAGATGCAAGAGACATGGCAACAAGCCGCCGCCCGTGAACTGTATGAAGAAGCCGGGGTGGGTATTTCATCAGAACAGATTGAGATCTTCAGTGTGCGCAGCACCCACGATGGCTACCTGCTGGTCTTTGCCCTTGGCCCATTGCTGCGCGAGGTTGATCTGCCCTCATTTGTTCCCAATAAAGAGGCAGGCGCACGGGTGCTGATCAATACTCCGACTGAATTAGCCTTCCCACTCCACACCGAAGCTGTAACCCAGTTCTTTTCCCAACGCGGGCAGTGGCGCACGTTAACATGAGTTAGACGTTATCCACATACCAACCGGAGGCAGATCTCATGGGTTCTGATCCCACCGCACGCGAGGCTGAGTTATGTGCGGAGGTAGCACGACTCCAAGCCGAGATCGCCGAATTGCGGCGTATGCCTCCTGCTGCGGATCTTGCTCCTCATGACGATCATACCGAGTGCCGCCTCCAGTTTGAACAGTTGCGCGAAAATGAGCGTCGAGCGCGCCAGATTGCCGAGACCTTCCAACACGCCAGTATGGCGTTGATCCAGTCACTTGATCTCAATCAGGTGCTTGAGTCGCTGCTCGACTATCTGCATAAGCTGGTTCCCTACGATAGTGCGAATGTGATGCTGCGTGATGGCTGGATCTTTCAGGTCTATAGTCTGCGCGGCTATACCCAGTTGCGCCACCAAGAACAGGTGCGCATGATCCGTTTTGATGCGCGTGAACATCGTATTACCCGCGAGATCCTGGAGACCCACCGTAGCCTGATCATTCGCGATACCCATGGCTACCCCGGTTGGATCGAGTTGGCGAGTGTGGCTGAGGTACGGAGTTGGATGGGCATTCCGATCATGAGCCATGGGGAACTCCTGGGCATCTTTTCGCTCAATAAGGCTCGCCCCGACTTCTTTACCCCCGATGCGGCTGAGTTAGCTGAGACGCTCGCAACTATGGCGGCGGCCGCAATAACCAATGCCCAACTCTATGCGCAGACGCAGCAGGAGTTGGCCGAACGCCGTCGCGCCGAGGCTGCCCTTGAGGCCGAACGTGCCCAACTGGCACGGCGGGTTGAGGAACGTACCGCCGACCTCCGGGTGGCGAATGCTGAGCTTGAACGTGCCTCCCGGCTTAAAGATGAGTTCCTGGCCAATATGTCCCACGAACTGCGCACGCCCCTCAATACGATCCTGGGGCGTGCCGAGATTCTCGCTGAGGGTATCTATGGCTCCCTGACTGAAGAGCAATGCGATGCGATGCGTAGTATTGTTGAGAGTGGACGGCATCTCTTGACGCTGATCAATGACATCCTTGATCTCTCGAAGATTGAAGCCGGGAAGTTTGAACTTCAATTGGGGCTGGTTGACCTCGCTTCGCTCTGTCAGGCGAGTATGCACATGGTGGCCCAGGGTGCGCTCAAAAAAGAGATCACCCTGCATTGTACGCTCGATCCCATGATTGATACGATCTATGCCGATGAACGCCGCCTTAAACAGATCCTGGTCAATCTGCTCTCCAATGCGGTTAAGTTCACGCCAGTAGGAGGACGGGTTGAACTTGAGGTGGCAATCGAGCCGGATCTGCAATCGGTGCTCTTTACGGTCATTGATACCGGGATAGGCATCGCTGAGCCAGATATGGTGCGTCTCTTCCAACCGTTTGTCCAGATTGATGCTGGTCTCGCTCGCCAACATGATGGTACGGGGCTTGGCCTAGTGTTGGTGCAGCGTATTACCGAGGCCCATGGTGGGAGTGTTGCGGTGCAGAGTCGGGTTGGGGAGGGTAGCCGTTTTACGGTGCGTTTGCCCTGTCGCTGCCCTAACGATGCGACCTCGCTTCATTCTGGAGTATACTGAACTTCTATCGTATTGCTTTACAAAGGTTGTTAGATGTTATGCTGACACCACAAACCTTGCTTAACCAACGCTATGAAATCATTCGTTTGATCGGACAGGGTGGCATGGGTGCGGTCTATGAGGCGCTAGATCAGCGTCTGCGGGCGCGGGTGGCTCTGAAGCAGACGACGGTCAGTGGTGACCAACTCAGCCGCGCCTTTGAGCGTGAGGCACAGTTACTGGCTGGTTTGCGCCATGCCGCTTTGCCACGGGTGATTGACCATTTTGTTACCCCCGAAGGCCAGTTTTTGGTGATGGATTTTATTCAGGGTGAGGATCTGGCCACGATGCTCAAGATGCAGAGTGGCCCCTTCCCCTTGGAGCAGGTCTTGGGTTGGGCCGATCAACTGCTCGATGCGCTGGCCTACCTGCATAGCCAGCAACCTCCGGTGGTTCACCGCGATATTAAGCCCCAGAACCTGAAACTGACTCCACGTGGCGAGATTATTCTGCTCGATTTTGGCCTAGCTAAGGGTATTGTGCCGCTGGCAACCCAGGCTGAAGGGGCCGGAGCGAGCATCTTTGGCTATACCCCCCAGTATGCACCGATTGAGCAGGTGCAGGGGACGGGTACCGGGCCACGGAGTGACCTTTACAGCCTCGCGGCGACGCTCTACCACCTGTTGACTGCCCAGGCTCCGCCCGACACCCTCACTCGTGCGGAGGCGGTGCTGAATAACCGCCCTGACCCACTGCAATCCGCTCACACGCTCAACCCCAACATCTCGCCGGTGCTGGCGGGGGCGCTCAGCCAAGCCATGGCCCTCCGCGCTGATGAGCGCTTTGCCACTGCGGTTGCGATGCGGCGGGCGCTGCACCAGGCGGCTGAAGCTGCACCTCCAGCCAATACCGGCCCCACCTTGGTTGCGCGGCACCCCCAGACGCAGGTGGCTACGCCACGCATGCAGCCGCCTGTATCGCCAACGCCTGCGCCGCCCCCTCCGCGCCCGCAAGAGGCGTATTCGCAACCTCAACGTAGATCGGGGTGGCTGCCACTCATCCTGCTCGTTCTGGTACTCGTCGCTGGATCAGCCGGGGCAACATGGTTCTTTATGGCCCAGAACCGCGCAACGGCCACGCTTGATCCCACCACCATCCTCCCCACAACGAGCAACCAGCCCCAACCCACCATTCCTGCCCCAGTCACCGAAGTTGCGGTTCAGATTCAGCCGACCATCCCAGCCACTGCGTCCCAACCCAAACCCGCACTACCCGAAGCGCAGGCAATCAGCTTGGATGCGCGGATTGTTGATGAGATTGTTACTCCTGGGCAGTATCGCACCTATCGCTTTGAGGTCGAGCCGAATACCCAGATCTTTGTCTGGACGGCTGACTATGATCAAGGGATGAGCCAGATCAAGCTGCGCGTGTTGGATAGCCAGGGTGATGAGATCGCCAACACGTGTATGGGCTGTGGTCAGATGGGTACGGTGACACTCAAACAGGGCGGCGCATACACCCTCCTGGTCGGTAGTGATCGCGAACCAGCCACTGGAGCCTTTGAGATCCGCATCAACCGCATCCCGCCCACCAGTAACTTCAGCATCCCCATTGACAGCCGCTTGGTCAGTAGCGAGCCGGGGCCAGGTGCGGGTGAGATTGAAGTGCCAGGAGCCAAAGATGCCTACACCTTCGAGGCAACTCCAGGCCAGCAGGTCTTTGTTTGGACGGCAGACTCTGATGATGGGATGAGCCAGATCAAACTTGTGCTCCTCGATAGCGTAGGTGATGTGGTTGATGATGCATGTATGGGCTGCGGCAACATGGGTACCGTCACACTTAAGAAGGGTGGTACCTACACGCTGCTCATTGGTAGTGACAAAGAACCGGCGACCGGAGCCTACGAGGTGCGCCTGAATGCGATACCGCTTGCCACCACGTTTGATCAAACCCTGCCCGCAACTCTCGCCGGTAGCATTAACGTGCCGGGGGCTACCCAGATCTACCGCTTTGAGGCTGCTCCTGGCCAACAAATTTTCGTCACCACCGTTGGTTATGATGAGGGGATGAGCCAGATCAAACTTGTGCTCCTCGATAGCTTAGGTGATGAGGTTGATGATGCATGTTTGGGCTGTGGCAACATGGGCGCGGTGACGCTCAGGAAGGGCGGCATCTACACCATGGTGGTGGGCAGTATCCGCGAACCAGCGACCGGGGCGTATGAGATACGGATTGATCTGCCATGATGCAACGCATATACGCTCAATTGGCGGCCTTTATTCTCCTCATTGGTATCTGCCTTGGCGTGGGGAGCCAGTGGGTCGCAGCCCAGAATGAATATCGCGTCTACCTGCCGGTAGTCTCTAAATCGAGCACGAACTCCGTCTATACCGCGCAGGCAACCTACTATTTCGGTGCTGATGGGAGTGGGAATTGCACCTTTGATCCCATCCCTGGCGATCTCATGGTGGCGGCGATTAGCTATCTGAACTACAGCAATCCGCATCCAGCCGCCTATTGTGGAGCCTATGCCCAAGTGACCGGGCCAAAGGGGACAATTATGGTGCGTATTGTGGATAAATGTCCCGATGTACCCGATAACCCCACTAATCCTACCACTGGTTGTGGTTATGGCCATTTGGATCTGAGTACGACGGCTTTTGATCTGATTGCTGATCGTAATTTGGGTCGTGTACCGATTACGTGGCAGATTGTCAGCCCCAACCTGAGCGGCCCGATTGCCTACCACTTCAAAGATGGCAGTAACCAGTGGTGGACTGCCGTCCAGATACGTAATCACCGCAACCCAATTGCCAAGTTTGAGTACCGCAATAGTAGTGGGCAGTGGGTGAATGTGGCGCGCACGGACTACAACTACTTTGTCGTTGAGACTGGGATGGGGGCTGGTCCCTACACCTTCCGCATCACCGATACCTACGGTAATGTTCTGGTTGATAGCGGGATTGTGGGTGGTGATAATGTCTCGCGCAATGGTGCTGTTCAATTTCCACCAGGGCCATAAGATATACATTTCTCTAACAACGATTCGATAGTCATCTAACACTCCTCAGGTATGCTATGAGCAACCCGTAAGGGACGTGGACGTAGCAATCAACCAAGAAGACATAGAGAAAACACATGAGGAGGCACACAATGGCAACCATTACTCGTTGGGACCCTTTACAGGATGCGATGAGCCTGCGTGAGGCGATGAACCGCTTGTTTGAGGAGAGCATGGTGCCCAGCCTGCCCAATGCCCGCACCGGCAGCTTTGTTCCCGCACTCGACTTGAGTGAGACGGCTGATGCCTATCATGCTGATGTCGTCGTGCCTGGGATGAAGTCCGAGGATCTCAAACTGACTTTCGAGAATGGTGTTCTCACTATCACAGGCGAGATCAAGCAGGCGAGTGAGCAGACGGAGCGCCAGTATCACCGCGTGGAGCGTCGCTATGGCAGCTTCAGCCGCACCATCTCCTTCCCGACCACCGTAAAGGCGGATGCGATTGAGGCCAAGTTGGAGCACGGCATTCTGCACCTCACCCTCCCCAAGGCTGAAGAGGTCAAGCCGCGCCAGATCACCATCAATGTCCAGTAGGATCGCATTGCACCTCGTACCGATGGAGCGGGTTGCCGCTGAGGAAGTGATTACTTGGCGCTACCCGCCCCCCTACGACTTCTACAACCTGAGTGAAGATGCCACTTTTCTGATCACGATCTTCACTAACCCAATCTATGGCTACTTCGAGCTACGCGAAGAAGTAGCCCTGGTTGGGTTTTGTTGTTTTGGTACCGAAAGCCAGATCCAGGGTGGCGACTATACAGCACCAGCCTTAGATGTGGGTATCGCCATCCACCCGGATCGTGTTGGGCAGGGGCGTGGGCGCGACTATATGCGGGCAATACTCGATTTTGGCCGCCAAAAGTTCGAGCCGCCCGCATTCCGCCTCACCGTTGCCACCTTCAACCTGCGCGCCCGCCGCCTCTATATCGCCCTGGGCTTTCGCACCATCCAGCGCTTCACCTCGCCGATCAGTGGTCAGGAGTATGTGGTGATGTTGGGGCCAGTTACGCCGTCGCCGTAACTATTCACCCTTGGGGTAAAAGAAATCTCGTGTTGACGCAAAGGCGCAAGGACGCAAAGGTTTTGTTGCAGGCTTTGCGCCTCTGCGTCTTGGCGTCAAAATCTGGAAGCTAGGAGAAGTGTGAACAGTTACGCCGTCGCCGCCCTGCCCCGCAGTGCCAGACTGATCACGATCATCACGCCGGAGACACCCGCTGCCACGAGGTAGGCCAGGCTCAACCCTTGCAGCCCACCCCCACCACTATCGGCGATGGCCCCCAGTACCGCCACGACGAGCAGATTACCTACCGCGATCCCCATGTTCACCAACCCCTGAGCAATCCCGCGTTCGTGGGCTTGAACCTCCTCCAGCACTACCGTGCGCAGTGTGCCGCCCACGACGGTTCCTACCCCGGCACCGATCAGGAGTGTGGCGAGCATGTAGAGCCAGAAGTTGCTTGCGCCCAGACCGAGGATCAACATCCCGGCGGTGAGGATAATAAAGCCCTGGAACATCACCATGCGCGCCCCGAGGCGGTTGATCATGCGTCCGTAGATCATTGAGGCGGCGGAGGAACAGATGACCATCGGAATGAGCCAGAAGCCGACCTGCGCGGCGGGGGTGTTGAAGGCCGCGACTGCCACCGAGGTGATGAAGACCACGCTGCCCATCCCAAACCCGGCTCCACTACACAGGATGTAGGTGACGATCAGTTGGCGTGTGCCAAAGAGTCTGAGCGGCACGATGGGTGATGAACTGCGTGACTCGATCCAGATCAGCAGCGGCAGTGAAACGAACGCGATTCCAAACAGCCAGGGCCAGAGCGTCAAACCCAGTTCTGTATCCAGCACCCGGTTGATCGCCAGGGTCAGGCTACTCAGCATCGTCGCCAGCACCAGCATCCCGATATAATCGAAGGGCGGGAGCTTCTCGCTATGCGGCGCTTTAGGCAGGTTGCGCAGGCCCAACCAGAAGATCACCACCGCGACCGGCAGATTCAGCAAGAAGATCCACTGCCAACTCAGCACCGTGAGGATCAACGAGGCGACGGGCGGGCCAATCAAGAAGGCCATGCCAAAGGTGGCCCCGATCAGACCTAGCATCTTGCCGCGCTCTTCAGGTGGAAAGACATCGCCGATCACCGCGCCTGCTGTGGGGGTAATACCGCCGGTACTCGCCCCCTGGATCGCCCGCCCGATCAGGACGGTGAGGAAATTGGGCGCTATGACGATCAGCAATGAGCCAATCGCAAATAGTACAATATTCATCAAATAGATCTGCTTGTGGCCGTAACGGTCACTTAGATTGGCCATGAGCGCGGTACTACTCAGCGTGAAGAGACCAAACACAATCGTGACCAGCCCAACTTGGCTGTTGTCTACCCCAAATGCCTCCCGTAACGCGGGGATGGCCGGGGCAATGATGGCCGAGTCGAGGGCGGCCATAAAGACGCCCACAAAGAGGACAGTCATGATCCGACGGCGGGTGGTGGTGTCTATCGAGCCGACATTGGTATCTGCGATCATACCACGCGATGCTTTCTGTATAGTCAGAATTGACTAATAAGTGATTATATGCAGAGCATGGGGATCTGTCAAACGTGGGGGAGGGATTTTTGGTAGTGTTTTGGCGGCGAAGCCGCCAAACAACACCAAAAAATATCTTCGGGGGCGGCGAAGCCGCCCCCGAACCCCCACCGAAGGTGACTTTGCCCATGCCCTGAGTGATGCTTCACTTGCATCTCCAGACTACAAGAAGTATAATACCAATAGTATAGGTAGACATATGAATAGGTACTATTTATGAGTGAATTACTGTTTGAATGAGATTGGATAAAAGCAGATATAAATAAACAAAAACATGGTATTTCATTTGAAGAAGCGAAAACCGTGTTCGATGATCCATTAGCAGTAATTTTTGATGATGAAATACATTCTGTCTATGAAACTCGTGAGATTATTATTGGGCATTCGATCTCTCAGTGTCTGATACTCGTCTGCTTTACCGAGCGAGATGGTTCTATTCGTATTATTAGTGCTCGTCGGGCAACATCAAAGGAGCAACGTGACTATGAATCAGGAACATGAGCAAGAGGATTTGGCAGAATTTGAACGCGAAGATATGAAGCATGAGTATCAGTTTGATTATACGAAGGCGAAACCAAATCGGTTTGCGCAGCGACAAACCGATGGAAGTTTGGTTGTCGTCCTCGATCCTGATATCGCACATGTATTCACAACACCGGAAGCAGTCAAGAAAGTATTGCGTGCTCTGATTGCCACGATGCCCTCCATACCTGCTTCACCAAGGTGACTGATACGAGGTCTGTACCGTGCTCCACCGCCTTCTGCTGCTGGTTATGGCGCTGGGCTTGGTGGCCTGCGGCCCCGCGCCCGCGCCTCCCACTGCCGCGCCGCTCCCCGCTGCCTCCGCCGTCGTTCTGGGGGATGGCCGTACCCCCGACTTGCCCGCCATCCACGCTGAGCGTGAGCGCCGGCGGGTGGCGCTGACTGCCCCGCCGTACCTTGTGCTGCGCCCCGCTCTGGATGCGCGCCTTGATGCTGCCCAGCGCGCTGCCGCTGCGTCGCCTCAGGTGCAGGCCGCAACCCGCCTGACCACCGGGGATCGCCTGCTGGCCGAGGTGATGGCGGTGGGGGTGGCGAGTGCGGGTGATATTCCGCCGGCCTTGGCTGAACGCTGCCCGCCTGGTGCCTGTGTGCGGGTGGTGATCTATGGTTACTCCGACAATACGACGTTGACGGTGCTGCTGGATGCCCAGAATCAGCTCTTGGATGTGCAGTCGTTGGTGGGTGGCCAGCCCGAAATTCCGCGTGAACTGGCCGAACTGGCCACCCAGATCGCGGTGCATAGCCCCGCAACGGCGGCCGCGTTGGGCCTCACACCTACCGAGGCGATGGCGCTCGACTATGCCAGCGCGACCAAGACGAACATGATCGGTACGCCCTGTGAGCGTAGTCGCCATCTGTGTGTCAGCCCGGTCTTTGCTTGGGGTACCCAAGCCTTGTGGGTGATTGTCGATCTGACCGATCTGCGTGTGGTGGGAGCCTCCACGTGGACGGAGCAGGGTCAACTCTCGCAGCGCCGCGATGTGAGTGAGGCCAGTCTGGAGGATGCGGCGCTGGCTCCGCTCTGCGAAACCGCGCAGATCCTTGAACAGCATGGCTGGCGTGCCAGTTACCTGCTCACCAGTTCGGATGGCCTCGAACTGCGCGACGTGACCTTTCAGGGTCGCCCGGTCGTGCAATCTATCAAGGTGGTGGATTGGCATGTCGGCTATGCGGCGGGGAGTGACGGGCAGCGGGTGGGTTTCAGCGACACCGTGGGGTGCCCGGTCTTCTCATCGGCGGCGATCATTCCCTATACACTGCCCACGATCAGTACGGACGCCGACGGTACGCTGCACCTGCACATGACCTTCCGTTCGCCCAACTGGCCGCAAGCCTGCAACTACCAATACACCATGAGCGCCACCTTTGCGCCCGATGGCACCTTGAGCGCCGAGGTGGGCAGTGACGGGCGTGGCTGTGGCATTGATGGTGTCTACCACCCGGTGCTGCGGATCGCCCCGCCTGCTGGCGATGGTCTGCGGCTGGATGCGGGCAATGATCAGACCACGATCACCCATGAGGGTGTCGCCACCTGGCCTGCGGGCGATCCACGTAGCTTTGTGATCGGTGGGGTACGCCTAGCGCCGCTGTGGGGTGATGCCGAGCACGCCTACCTCTACTGGAGCCGCCCCAACCCGTCCGAGGGTCAGGGCGATCTGCCGAGCATCGGAACATGCTGTAACCTCGATCAGCAGCAGGGGCCGGAGCAGTTCATCACCCCGCCGGAGGCGATCAATGCGGAGGCGGTGATCTGGTACGTGCCCCGGATCACCAATGCCGAGCGCGAGCGCTGTTGGGCCGATATGGTGCTGAAGGATGGGGTTCTGACGCCGCAGATCTGGCCGTGTAACAGTGGGGTTCGCCTGATGGCGGCAGGGGAATAAGGTCGGCTTTGCATCTCTATTTTGACGCAAAGGCGCGAAGACGCAAAGATTCTAACGGTTGATCTCTTTGCGCCTTTGCGTCTTTGCGTCAAATGTTTATGTATTGGACAGATGCTCGCGCAACTCGCGGATAGCGCGTTTGGAGTTGATCCAGACCGCGCCGATCTTAGAACTAGCGATCTTATTATTGAAGACCACCACCAACAAGAAGCGCTGCACCACATCGAAGCAGTAGAGATCGTAGTTGACCCCGGCGTGGATATAGACACTCAGGGCGTCCTCTTCACGCAACTGCCGCGAAACCTCACCGGCAGTGGAGAAGCTGGTTGAGAGCAGCGGCAACACGATCACCATGGGCAGGTTATCGGTGCTCCCCACATCCACCAGCACCATCCCGGCGCGGTCGGTGAGCATGACACTCTGGGCACCCAGATCTTTACTCAGATCGATCATCGTCGCCCGAATCGCATTCACATTCTCAGTAGTGACGACCAGTGTTCCTGAGCCACGCCGACCAGGAATATCAATCGTTTCGGCCTTTGGTTCTACCTTCGGTTTCACCTCTGGCTTACGCTCGGCAGCAGCGCGGGTACGCGAAGCCAAGCCCCCGCGTGCGGGTGGGGGCGTTGGTGCGGCAGCGGCGGCCTGTTCACGTTCGCGGGCGGAGGGTAGCACCACCCGCGCCGGGGTAAAGTCACGCTTCTCTTCGCTACTCGTATTTGCACTCGCACTCGCACTTGCGCCTGCGCTTGTGCTCGCACTTGCGCTCGCACTCGCACGGGTCGGGGTGGGAGCAGCGGAGACCTGACGGGTACCCATGCGGCGTGGCTTAACTTCCGGCTCTGGTTCGGGTTCGGGTTCCGGTTCGGGTGGCGGTGGTGCAGCGGCGGCCTCTTCAGCCGCTTTGCGCGCATGATGCAGTGCATCCTCAACCGCTGCCTTCAGCGCCCCTGCCGCGTCTGGCCCGTGCAAGAATTTATAGACCCCCAAGCCATCAGATTGCTTCTTGGCACTCTCGTTCAGGGTCTCGCTATAGATCAGTACATTGGTGACGATCTCAAAATTGGGGATGATCTCAGCCAGTTCGATGCCGGTCATCCCTGGAAGATCGAGCTCGGTAACGACCGCCTCAGGCGGATTCATCCGAAGTTCCCAGAGCGCATCATTCCCCGACTCAAATATTTGAACCTGAACCTCGCTGCCCAATGTTGTTTGCAGGGCACGCAAGGTCTCATTTTCCGCAGTGACAACTATGAGGCGATAGGTCATCGTGAATCTCGATTCTCGATTAGCACAGGATGGTACTGTGCAGGAGTATACCCTGAACTAGGCAATCACTTCCACACATGTGCGCGGTAGCCAGAAGGCTTGGCCATCATTGGTGATGACCTCAACAGCGGGCACATTCACCCGCGAACCGACCCGACGTGGCCCAGGAGAGATGCTGCGTACCTGTGCGGTCTCACCGAGGTGGGCATAGTCGAGGAGGCGTACCTTGGCCCCGGGTTGGAGGTTGGATCGGGGAGTTTCAACCTGGACACCGCTACTGCGGGTAAGCGGGACAACCACACGCGGTCGCCGGAGGGGGCGACGCAGGCGGGTCAGCCCTTCGATCAACCCTTCTTGGCGATCCTGACTACTCAATACATCGAAGATGTCGGGGTTCATGGGACGCACCCCGAAGCCCTCGGTCATCACAATGGTTAACTTCGGGTCGGGTGCCAGAGTTGGATCGGGCCATTGCCAGGAGTGTAGCCCGGTTTGCCACCCCGCTATGCTCTTCCAACCGAGGAATTCACGCAGTTCAGCCTCATCAATCCCACCAACAATGATCCCGCGCACCTGTTCTTGCACTGCACGGCGCAGCGCAGCAGCACCGATCCCGGCCCCACAGATGAGGATCGCATAGGCGCTACGTGCATCAATCTGCTCCGGGCGGACAATATCACTCGGATCGGTGGTCAGCAGGCGCAGCACACCACTGCGCTCTTCACCAATACCAAAAGCCCCATAGACCTGGGCGGCGAGGGTTTCGATCACTACACTCTCGTAGGGAACAATCTCCATCACCAGACCCCGTACTGTCGCCTGAAGGCGGTACTCGGTCGGATCGGGGGCAATCGTGACATAGCCCGTCTCCGAGTCGATGTTCGCGATCATGCCGCTTACCGGAGCCAAGCAGTTTCGCCCCAGAATGCCCGATGAACGTGCCAAGACCTGACCAGCCTCAACCTTGTTGTGGATCTCGCGGCGCATAGCACGGTAGACTTGGTTGGGCGGAATGCCGAGCGCACGGGCTATGTTGATAATTTGGGGTGGCTCAGGTTTGAGCGTTTGGGCAATAGTATCCTCAGGCTCGACTCGGCTGCCCTGGCGCACTAAGATCTCGCCAGGATAGGGCAAGTGGCGTTCAATACGCGCCATTGCATTCGGAATGATGGGCGGAAGGCTCTCTGGGATGTACAGCGACATAGATTGGTTCTCGCTGTGTTCGCTTTCTGGAGGTGGGATCGGGATTGGGTTTCAGGATGTAGCGTTGTTGTACTATTTGTATGAATCGAACCTGGAACCACATCTTTCATACGTGTTCGGCTATTCATTATAGCATAGCCCTGAACGTCGTATCGCTGGTATAATTGGAGACAATTGTAGGGGCACGTTGTGGCGCGCCCTATAGAACTCAAGCTACGCTCGTAGCGGGGGTATGGGGGCTGCAGTCCCCCATGGAAAAGAGTATTTTGATGGTGTGGTTGGCCGCAAAGCGGCCAACCACACCATCAAAACCATGGGTTTGGTGCGTAGCCCCAAGAGGAAACGTTCGCCTATGGCCGACGAATCATTGGCTTACCGTGTGCGCCAGTTTAGTGCCGCGCTGCATGCCCGCGTCTCCGATGAGGAACGGCACTTAGTGGCGGCGCTCTTGCCCCGATCCGAACAGCATCTCTTCGCCCAGATGCCCGCCTACGATCAGCGCCACTGTCTCGATGTCTACCATACGTTGGTGGCGGCCAAGCATACCGATCCGCTGCTCTTGCGTGCCGCGATCATCCATGATTGTGGCAAGGTGGATGATGATGGTCGCCCGATGGGCTTGCTCTGGTATGTTGTGGCGACGGTGATCAAGCGCTGGCCTGCGCTCTACCTCGCGCTGGCCAAGGATGGCTACGGCCTGTTACGCCCGCTGCGCATTTATGCGGAACATGCCTGGCGCGGGGCGCAGATGGCAGCCCAGGCAGGCGCACCAGCCGCGATGATCGCGATCTTGCGCCACTATCATGATCCCGTTCCACAGGGTATGGCGGCGCTCTTGCAGTGGGCTGATGAGCAGCATTAGGCTCTATGTATACAATTACGCTGCCTACGTTTGCTGGTCCGCTCGATCTCTTGTTGCGTCTGATCGAGCGTGCCGAATTGGATATTACGACGATTGCGCTGGCGCAGGTCGCGGATCAGTATCTCTTGCATGTGCGTACCATGGAAGAGCCAGATCCGCACGCGCTGGCTGAATTTGTCAGTATGGCGGCGCGGCTGTTGCTGATCAAGTCGCGGGCGTTGTTGCCCCGCCCCACTAGCGCTGGGCGCACCACCTCCAACGATGAGGATGCCGACGCGGAGGCGCTGGCACGCCAACTGCGTGAGTACCAGCACTATAAGCAGTTGGCCACGATCCTGCGTGGCTGGCAAGAAGAAGATCGGCGCACCTTTCTGCGTACTGCGCCGCCGGTGCGGCCTGATCTCCCGCCGCCGCCATCTACCTTCACCCATACCGTCAGCGAGTTGATCACGGCACTCCAGCGCCGCTTACAACGCACCCTGCCGCTCGAACAACCCAGCGAGGTGGTGCTGCCGCCCCGCCGCACGGTGGCCGATGTTGCGGCCACCGTGCGCCAACGCCTCGCCCGTCAGCATTGGTTCAGTTTCGATGATCTCTTGATTGAACCGATCACCCGCCAGGATCTGATCGTGGCCTTTTGGGCGATCCTTGAACTGCTCAAACGCCGCGTGATTGTGGTTGAGCAGGATCAGACCTTCGGGATGATCAGTATTGGTCGCGGTGCGGCGCTAGATATTGAGCCACCGCTGGCTGAGCTTGGTGAAGCCAGTGACGAACATCTTGAAGCGCTACCAGAAGAGGTACTTTTATGAGTCCTCAGACTTCCGGCACAGCACGGAACGAGGGCAGTCGCCAACTGCCCCTCAGCGATCTGCTGGCGCTGGGGAGCCAGATTCGTACCGATGATACCCCGGAGAGTATTCTGCATGAGGTGGCCGAGACTTTGCGCCGCGTCGTGACCAGCCCGCAGGTCTATGTGCGGCTGCGCAATGTGGAGAGTGATGCCTTTGAGGCGGCGGCCTTTGCGGGTGTGGCTGCCGAGGTTGAGGCGCGCCTGTGCGCCGAGCCGGTGCTCCCCGGTACCTACCCGACCCTGCTGCGTCCCGAATTGCGCCTGAGTGATTCGTTCTTGCTCCCGCCGGGTAGCCCGGCCCCCAACGCCGCCGATGCCGCCGCCGCGCCCCCCGATATGGCGACGCTCTTGGTGCCCCTGCGTGGCCGTGGCGACCGTCTGATTGGGGTGATCTATATTGCGATCTCGACGCCCGCGATCTTTGATCAGGCGGCGGCGCATGTGATGGAGGCGATTGCGCGCCAAGCGGCGTTGGCGGTGGAGAATGTGCGCCTCGCGGAACGGAGCGCCCGACTGCTGGCCAAGGAGCAACTGCTGGCCGAATTGGGCCGCGATGTGAGTGCGACGCTCGATCTGAACGACATCCTGAGCCGCACGGTGGAGCGGCTGGCGTTGGCCTTCGAGAGTGGCTCGCTCTGTCTGATCGAGCCAGATGGAATGTTGGTGGTCGCTGCCGCTACTCCCGATGAGGTCGCGTTGATCGGGCAACGGATTGCGGTCGGCGATGGTATGGTGGGTTGGGTGGCTCAGCAGGGCCGTTCGTTCTTCACCGCCGATGTTACCAGTGATCCTTCGTTTGCTCCGCTCAACCCACGCCACCGCGCATGTATTGTTGCGCCGCTGCGCAGTGGCGGGCGCATCATTGGGACGCTCAATGTGGGCAGCCCAACTCATGGGGCTTTTTCGTTCGAGGATGTCGATCTCTTAGAGGCGATTGCCGCCCAGGTGGGCGGGCCGATTACGGGTGCCCAGCTCTACCAGGAATCGCAGCACCTCGCTGCCCATATCCAGCGCCACGCCGATCAACTGGCGGTGTTGAATGCGATTGCGCGTACCGCCAGCGCCACACTGGAGCAGGAGACGAGTCTGCCGGAAGTTACCGCCCAGATCCGCAACGGCTTCGGCTATGATCAGGTGGACATCTTTCTGGTGGATGACGAGACCAACGAGATGGTCATGGCGGCTTCGTGTGGTATCCTGCCCTCGATGGAGGGTAGTTACCGCCAGCACCTCAACCTGGGCCTGATCGGGCGGGCGGCGCGGAGTGGCCAGACGGTGCGGGTTGATGATGTGCATGCCGAACCGGGCTATTTTTCGGTGGCTGAGCGCAGTTCGACCCGGGCTGAGTTGTGTGTGCCGATCATGGCCAGTGGGCGCACGCTGGGTCTGATCAATCTGGAGTCGCCGCACCTGCACGGCTTCCACGATGAAGATGTGGCGATCTTGGAGACCATCGCCGATGTGCTGGCTGGTACGCTCGAAAATGCGCGCCTCTACCGGCGCGCGCAGGCGGCGGCGGTGCTGGAGGAGCGTAACCGCTTGGCTCGCGAACTGCATGATAGTGTCTCGCAGCAACTCTTCAGTATGACGCTGACTGCCCAGGCGGCGCGGGCGCAGTTGGAGAAGAACCCGCAGCGGGTGGCGCTGCAACTCGAACGTCTGCAAGAGACCGCGACCGCCGCGCTGGCTGAGATGCGCGCCCTGATCTTCCAACTGCGCCCACCGGCACTGCGCGACCAAGGGCTGGTGGCGGCACTCCAACAGCACGCCCAGGCGCTCTCGCGCCGCGAAGGCTTGGCGATTGCGCTCAGTGTCGTTGGCGATGATCGCCTCGCCCGTGGCCTCGAACAGCCACTCTTCCGGATTGTGCAGGAGGCACTCAACAATGTGGTTAAGCACGCCAATGCCCGCAATGTGGCCGTCACTCTCGAATTTGGCAGCGAGCGCATTCTCTTGCGCGTCAGCGATGATGGCCAAGGCTTCGATCCCGCAGCTACGCCATCAGGGCGCGGGCGGCATTTGGGGATGATCAGTATGCGTGAACGCGCCGCCGAGATCGGTGGCACCATGGATCTGCGTTCGATGATCGGCGGCGGCACCGAGGTGATTGTGAGTGTGCCGCGCGCCGGGCGAGTAGAATGAGAGCAGGTATCTGTTCAGACTTCTCCTAGAATCCATGTTTTGACGCAAAGACGCCAAGGCGCAAAGCTTTCAAGATAGCCCCCAAACAAAGTCTTTGCGTCTCTGCGCCTTTGCGTCAACACGAAAATTCTGTTTACCCCAAGTGTGAACAAGTACAAGAGCAGAAGGAGCCACGTATGGATATGATTACTGTCATGCTGATTGACGACCACCGTGTCGTGCGCCAGGGCTTGCGCGATTTTCTGGAATTGCAGGGCGATATCGAGGTGATCGGCGAGGCCAGTAGTGGTGCCGAGGGCGTGCAACTGGCCCGCGATCTGTTGCCCGATATTGTGCTGATGGATCTGGTTATGCCAGGGATTGATGGCGTCGAGACTACCCGCCAGATCAAGATGGTCAGCCCCAGTAGCAAGGTGATCGTCCTCACCAGTTTCAGTGACGATAACAAGGTCTTTCCGGCGATTAAGGCGGGTGCGATCTCCTACCTGCTCAAGGACATCTCACCGGAGGAGTTGGCGCATGCCATCCGTGCCGCGCAGCGCAACGAGGCGGTGTTGCACCCAGAGGTGGCCGCCAAGCTGATGCAGGAGTTTAGCGCCCCGCGCTCCTCCGAAACGACCGTAGACCAGCTTACCCCACGCGAGATGGACGTGCTGCGCCTCGTGGCCAAGGGCATGTCCAACAAGGAGATCGCCGACACGCTGATCATCTCCGAGAAGACCACCAAGACCCATCTTTCCAACATTCTCTCCAAGCTGCACCTCGCAGATCGCACCCAGGTGGCGATCTATGCGCTGCGCAAGCGGCTGGTGCCGATGGATGATGGAAACTAAAGGAGCCACCACATGCCACGTATGATCCTGCTCGGCACCGGCACCGGCGTCCCCGATGCCGACCGCGAGAATACCCACATGGTCTGGGATGCGCCGGGCGGCCCGCTGCTGATAGACGCGGGCGGTAGCACCTACCAGCGCCTGTTACGGGCGGGCCTGAACCCACAACAGCTACAGGGCATCTTGCTGACCCACAGCCACTGCGATCACATCAACGGTCTGCCGGGGTTGCTCTTCAGCATGCGGCTGGCCGGGCGCACCGATCCCTTGCCGATCTATGGCCTTGCCTCCACGCTCCATTTGGTGCAGGCGATCTTGGCCGCCTTTGCGTTAGAGAAGTACCAACCTCCGATCATCTGGAATGAACTCAGCCCCGGCCAGGAGATCGCGCTGAGTGAAGGTTGGCGCATCCACACCGCAATGACCGCGCATAGTCGGCCATGCCTTGCGTTACGGATTGAGGGATCGGGGCCGAACGAGGTGCTCTGCTACTCGGCGGATACCGAGCCATGCCTGGAGGTCGCGGCGTTGGCGCAGGGGGCCGCCGTGCTCATCCACGAGGCGACCACCCCCGCGCCCTTCCCCGGCCACACCTCGCCGCGCCAAGCGGGCGAGGTGGCGCAGGCAGCCGGGGTCGGGCGGCTCGTGCTGGTTCACTATAGCCCACACTGGACAATGCCCGAAGAGGCGGTGCTGGCTGAGGTTCGCGTCAGCGGTTATACGGGCGTGGCTGAGATTGGGCGCGAGTATCAGGTGGTGGAGATGTGACTATTCACCCACACACACGCCCAGTTGGCGGGTACCCCAACCGCGATCTTGCCGCCAGCAACCACCACCACCTGCTCAGGATTGAGCGCGTCGTGGAGCCGCGTTCCATCAGGGAGATCAACCCGCAGGTGTAGGTGGTGCGGCGTGGTGGCAGCATTCAGGGCAACCAGCGCACGCTGATGCTCCCAGCGGCGCACAAAGGCTAGTTGTTCGGCTGCCACATGGAGTTGCTGGTAATCGCCGTACCGCAGCGCCGGGGTTGCATGGCGCACCGCGATCAGGTGCGTGATGAGCGCAGGCAGATGGGGGTGTGGGGCGTGCGCTTGGGTCGTCGCCAACTCCAGCCGGGGGCGCAGGGGCCAGTCGTCGTGCGCCTTGACCCCACCCAAGCCCCATTCGCTCCCGTAGTAGATTGACGGAACCCCTGGGGCGGTGAGGAGCAAGGCGTAGAGTGGTGCGAGGTGGCGGGGCTGCCGTAACAGACTGGCCACACGAGCCACATCGTGGTTATCGGCAAAGTTGTAGAGCGGCAGATTACGGTACATCCCACCCATACCAAACTGGCGGTTGAGCGCATAGGCTACCTCAAAATAGTTCGCATCATTCAGGCTCGAAAATAGCCCTTTGTACAACTCATAGTTGGTTGCCGAATCAAGGTTGGCTCCATCCGTCAGCCGCCGATAATCACCATGAACCTGCTCGCCCAGCAGCCACGCATCGGGGCGCATCGAGCGACACAGCGCCGCGAGGTCGCGCAGGAATGCGGGATCAATCTGCTCGGCCACATCAAGGCGCAGGCCATCAATCTGAAAGGTGGCGAACCAGGAGCGCACCGCCTCAAACAGATGGGCGCGCACATCGGGGTGCTGGAGGTTCAGTTTGACCAGATCGAAGTGGCCATTCCAGGGCGTGTAGGTGAAGGGATCACCGTAGGGGCTGGATTGGGAGAAATCAACCCCCGCAAACCAATCGCGGAAGGCCGACGCCGCCCCATTGGCCCGGAGATCGCGGAAAGCCCAAAAATCGCGCCCGACATGGTTGAAGACCCCATCAAGGATGAGCCGAATCCCCGCCTGATGCAGCGCCGCCGCAAGATCGGCGAGATCCTGGTTCTGGCCGAGACGCCGATCCACCTGGTAGAAGTCGGCGGTGTCATACCCATGCGCACTCGACTCGAACACCGGGCCGAGGTAGAGCGCATTGACCCCTAGATCGCGCAGATGCGCGATCCAGCCGTGTAGCTCTTGCAGACGCGGGGTTGGCGGGCAGTGGAAATCGTTCTGTTTGGGGGCACCACACAGCCCTAAGGGGTAGATGTGGTAGAAGATGGCATCCTGTGACCAGTGGTTCATGGGTGTTTCTCCATTATACATACCAGTAGGTATAGTGAGGGCGAAGCAGCGCCCTCTAGCTGCGTTCGTCTTCTCCTGCCGCATAGCGGGCGATGCTGCGCCCCTCCTAGGAATAGATCCCATAGGAGAACTGGCGCACCGCCTGATACACCGTCTCAGCATCGAGCTGCCCATAGCCATTCAGGGCAATCCCGGCGTAGGTGTTCAGGGTACCAATAAAGGTCGCCGCATACACGCGGTGACGCCCGCGCATATTGCCATGATCCGCAACCGCCGCCTCAAACATCTGCGCAACCATGCGCTGTTGTTCGCTATTGAAGGCCAACACCACCTGGAACGCCTCGTTTTCGGGCACCATAAACCAGAACCCGATCAAGATGCGGTAGAGCAACGGCTGCTGCGCGGCAAACTCGAAGTAGGCCCGCGCCACCTGTTCTAAGCTCAGTGGCATGTCGCCCGCATAGGTGGTGGCCACGGTCAGTGCGGCGAGGAACGAGCGCCCGCGTTCCTGCACCAGCGTTTCGAGCAGGCCGCGTTTGCTGCCGAAGTAGTGGTAGAGCGTCGGCTTGGTGATGCCTGCGGCGTTACAGATCTCCTGCACGCCTACGCCGTCGTAGCCGTGCTTGGCGAAGAGTTGTAACGCTTGATCAAGAATATGGCTGCGGTTATCTTTCTCCATACACCTAGTATACCGAAAGGTATACTAGGTGTCAAGTCATGGTACAATGGCGCCCATGGAGAGATCACCATCCAGCATTGCGATTGACGCCAGCCGGATTGCCGTGGCCCAGCGCACCGGCACCGAGCGCTACACCTACGAACTGATCGCCGCCTTGGCGCGGATTGACCGCTTCAATACCTATACGCTCTACACGAATGGTCTGCCGCCTGCATTGCCGCCGCTGGGGCCAAACATGGCGCTGCGCAGCCTGCGGCTGCCGCGCCTCTGGACGCATGCGCGCCTGGGGCCAGCGGTGCTGCGTCAGCAACCCGATGTCTTCTTCGTTCCGGCGCATGTCATCCCGCTCGTGCATCCGCCCGCCTCGGTCGTCACCATCCATGATCTGGGCTACCTGGCCTTCCCGCAGGCGCATACGGCTCGCCGCCGCCTGGAACTGCACCTCACGACCGCCTGGAGTTTGCGGGCGGCGCGGCAGACGATTGCGATCTCGCAGGCCACCAAAGATGATCTGGTGCGCCACTACGGCGCCGATCCGGCGCGCATCCGGGTGGTGCATCACGGCCTCAACCCGGCCTTCCAGCCGGTGCGTGATCCGCAGGTGCTCGCGGCGGCTCGTGAACGCCACGCGATTGGGCGGCGCTACTTCTTCTATGTGGGCACACTTCAGCCGCGCAAGAACCTGGAGCGCCTGATTGACGCCTTCGCCCAGGTGGCGGGGCTGCCCGAACTCGCCGATGTGGAGTTGGTGATTGGTGGCGGGCGTGGCTGGCTGAGCGCGGGCATCGAGCAGTGCGCCGCCCAGCACGGCCTCAGCGGGCGGGTGCGGCTGTGCGGCTACCTCCCCGATGCTGACCTCGCGCCGCTGATGAGCGGGGCTTTGGCGTTTACCTTCCCCTCGCTCTACGAGGGCTTCGGCATGCCGGTGCTAGAGGCCATGGCCTGTGGGGCACCCGTGCTCACCAGTACCACCTCGTCGCTCCCCGAAGTGGCCGGAGATGCCGCGCTACTCGTCGCCCCCACCGATACTGCGGCGATTGCAGCGAGCCTGCTGCGCCTTGCCAGCGATGCCGATCTGCGCGACGAGTTGCGCCAACGCGGCAGCGCACGGGCGGCCCAATTCACCTGGGAGCGCTGCGCCCGCGAGACGTTGGGGGTGTTGTTAGAATCGTAGGGGCGCGTCGCGACGCTCCTCCTGGCGGGGGCTTGGGGGAGGCGAAGCCGCCCCCGAAGAACTTTCTTTCTCGTATGTTGGCGGCGAAGCCGCCAACATACGAGAAAAAAATAAGATCTCCCTAATCCAAATATCCGCGCAGCTTCTTGCCCAAGTGCGGGTGGCGCAACTTACGCAGTGCGACCGCCTCGATCTGGCGGATACGCTCACGGGTGATCCCGAACTCAACCCCGACCTCCTCAAGGGTGCGGTAGCGCCCATCCTTGAGGCCGTAGCGCAGTTGAATGATCTTGCGCTCACGTTCGGGCAACTTCTGCAACACCTCTTCGATCTGCTCACGCAGCATCGCGGCGGCGGCGGCCTCCGAGGGCGTCGAGATGCGATCATCTTCGATAAAATCGCCCATCCGCCCCTCACCCTCTTGGCCGACCGGCATCTCTAGTGAGAGCGGGTGCATACTGGCCTCTAGGGTGCGGCGTACCTTCCCGGCTGAGATCCCCATCGCCTCGGCGATCTCTTCGGGGGTTGGCTCGCGCTGCATAGATTGTTGGAGTTTGTGCGACGTGCGCTTGACTTGGCTGATTGCCTCGCCCATGTGGACAGGCAAGCGAATCGTGCGGCTCTGATCGGCAATTGCGCGGGTGATCGCCTGCCTGATCCACCAGGTCGCATAGGTCGAGAACTTATGCCCCTTGGTATAATCAAACTTCTCAACCGCGCGCATCAGGCCGATATTGCCCTCCTGCACCAGATCCATCATGGTCAGGCCATAGGAGGTGTATTTTTTGGCAATCGAAACCACCAGACGCAGGTTGGCCTGGATGAGATGCTGGCGCGACTCACAGCCGAGCGCATAGGAGCGTTCAAGCTCCATCCGCTCACGACCACTGGTATACTCTTCGCGGTCAATGCGGTGGCGGGCAATATCACCAGCCTCCATACTCTTTGCCAGCTCGACCTCCTTTTCGGCGGTGAGCAGCGGCACTTGACCGATCTCCTGAAGGTACATACGTACCGGGTCATCAAAGGCAATATCGGCCAAATCGGGTAATTCAGCCAGCGCCTCATCATCGGCAGGCTGGGGTGCCTCCAACTCTGCTGCCGACTCGACCACCTTCAGACCCTCAGCCTGCATGGTAGCGTAGAGTTGGTCAACTTCGGCCACATGCAGTTCCGGCTGTGGGAACGCCTCAAGGATATCGTTGTAGGTAAGATAACCGCGCGCACGCGCCATCTCAAGTAAGCGTTCCATCATCGATCCCAACTCCTGTACGGGCGGTTGAATGAGCGTGGTCATCCCTTGCCTGTCGCAATGATCTGACAATCCCAGGCTATAATGCGTAGATGCAGCTATCTGTATGCGCCCATGTGTGGGTATTTCCTGCTACTAGCATACGGGATATGTCAAGTCATGTGCGCTTCATAGAAGCATCCTGCGGGGGGACGCGAGCTATACCAATATGCCAGTGGGGTGCTACCTCATGTACGATACAGCGTCGTATCAGGTGTGGAGATGTCGAAAGGCCGGAGCGCAGTTATCCCACGCTCAGGCCCCTCTCGCTGGCGTGTGTTGCCATAGCGGCAATAAGATGGGGCTGAGCGTAACCTCAAACCCCAGCAATATCCACACAATGGAGGGACGCAGACAGGGCACCCCATTGGTCTTTCTTTGGGTACTATAGCATTATGCAATGGTTAAAGTCAACCCCCTAGTTTGCTATCGTTTGGTAGTTATTGGTTCTAAACCAACAGGATTTCGCGGTACAATGGATCATGCTCGCTTCTACGACGCCAGATAGAGGCGATCATACATACGAACGAAAGGCTCTGCTTCATGCTTCTGACTGCTGCCCGCCGTGCCTACCTTGATGAGTTGCACTATGCGGTCATTGCTACGGTGAACGCCGATAACAGTATCCAACAAACGGTGGTCTGGTATGTATTGGATGATAGTGATGAGATCCGTTTTAGTGTCGGTGCGAATAGTGTCAAGGTGCGTAACCTCGTGCGTAATCCAACAATTAGTGTGATGATTGCTGATGGTAAACGCTATCTGACGCTCCAAGGTCAGGCGACGGTTGAGACCTTTGACCCCGATCTGCGGCGACGCTTAGCATTGCGCTACCTTGGCCCTGAGGGTGCTGAAGTGTGGCTCCAGCGCCGCCCCGATGCGCCACGGATGAGCGTGCGGGTGCGGCTTGAGAAGGCGTATGGGCAGGGGGTTTGAGGGGTTCATGACGAGGGTACACAGACGTATCCGCTGCGGCGCTTGTGACGCTATACTATAGGGGGACTTATGCCGGTCGATCATGCACAGATCGTTTTGGAGCGCTGCTCGAAGTTGGGAACCATCAGTGAGGAAGAAGGGCGGCTGACGCGGCGCTCCTTCACCCCCGCGATGCGCTCTGTTTATGGTCTGATAACGGGATGGATGCGAGCGGCGGGGATGGTGATCCACGAAGATTGTATTGGGAATCTGGTGGGTACCTATACGGCTAATCGCTCGGCAGCACGGACGCTGATCATCGGTTCGCATCTCGATACGGTGCGTGATGCGGGCAAGTTCGATGGCATCCTGGGTGTGATGATTGGCTTGGCGGTGGTTGAGCGGCTTCACCAAGCTAAGCGGCGCTTGCCCTTTGCGATTGAGGTGGTTGGTTTTATTGATCAAGAGGGTCTGCGCTTTGGTAGCTCCTTTTTGGGCAGCCGGGTTCTGGCCGGGAGTTTTGATCCGGCGGCGCTCTTGCTGCATGATGAGAATGGCACAACGGTGGCTGATGCGGTGCGCGAGTTTGGTGGTCATCCCGACTTGATCGTGCAGGAGGCGCGGCGTCGCCAAACCTTACTCGGTTACCTTGAGGTGCATATTGAGCAGGATACGAACCTGGAACGTATGAACCTGCCGGTGGCGGTTGTGAGTACGATTGCCGGGATTAGTCGGGCTACGCTGACCTTTATGGGCACACCGGGCCACGCCGGTACGATGGCGATGGATCAGCGCCACGACGCTCTGTGTGGTGCTTCTGAGTTTGTCGGCGCGGTGGAGTCCTATGCGCGGGAGATTTCGGGTTTGATGGCGACGGTGGGTGAGTTGTGTGTTGCGCCTGGCTCGCGCAATGTGATTCCTGGCACCGCGACGTTGAGCCTCGATCTGCGCCATCAGGATGATCAGGCGCGTTTGAGCGCGTTGGCCCATCTGCACTGGCGGGCCAGGGCGATTGCTTCGGAACGCGGCCTGAGCCTGCGGTGGGATGAGGCGCAGGTGCAGGGTGGCACGACGATGGCTCCCGATATGCGCAATCGGCTGTCTGCTGCGATTGGTGCCGCCGGGTATACCCCGGTGGAGATGCCGAGTGGGGCATGCCACGATGCGTCGGTGATGTCCGGGATTACCGATTCGGCGGTGCTCTTTGTGCGTTGTAAGGGTGGGATGAGTCATAATCCTGCCGAGTCGGTGACGCTTGAGGATGTCGCGGTGGCGATTGGTGTGCTTGAGCGGTTTATGAATGATTTGGCGGGGTAGGGTTGTGGTGAGTTTCCCGGAAGCCTCAGCTTCCGGGAAACTGGCTGGAAGGGTGGGTATGATGCGAAATAACCCGGTTTTCCTGTTTATATTGCTCTGGCTCCTAACTGCCTGTGGCACGGCTAGCCCTCCATCTGTCACCAGCATTCCACCCACGCCACTTCCACCCACCTCGCTGCCGCCCACCAGTACCAGCATCCCGCCTTCCCCGGTGCCGACGTTGGCGCAGAAGCCGACCGATTCGCCTAGTCCTCTTCCGGCGACTCCTGTGCCTGTGCCAACCGCGACGCTGGCGGTGGCGACGGGTTTGCCCGCGCCGGTCTATCTGATCAACTATCTGAACCCCAATGAACAGATCGTGCGTCTGGAACCCGATGGCGCTACGCTGACCCAGATCAGTTTTGAGTCCCAGCCGGTGCGTGATCTGAGTGTGGCGCAGCGCACCGGCACGCTGGTCTACTTGGTGGGTGACGAGCAGCAGCAGACACTCGTGGCGCTCGATGGCTCCGGGCGGCGCGAGTTGCTCAGCGGGCAGTTGGGGTTCCCACGTATTAGCCCCGATGGCCAGACGGTGGCGCTGCGCATCACCGGGCAGCCCGATGCCCCCGATGGGATCTGGGCGCTGCCGGTGCGCGGCGGGCGGCCTAGCCTCGTCCTCGCCGATGGGCCGAATGCTTCTAGTGGCGATGAGGTGTGGATCTATACGCCGGTTGCTTATGCGCCCAATGATTCACGTCTGTTGCTGTGGGCCTATGATGCGGCTGGCCCGGCGATTCCAGGTGGCCAAGCGGTGGTGATCGCGGCGGGCCAGATCCGCTTGCGTACCTGGACATGCTGCGAGTGGCCGGTGTGGAGTACCGATGGCACGGCGATCACCGTCACGGGCGGTGGCCCCGGCCCCGATATGCGCTATGGCCTGGTGGTGATCGATCTGGTGAGCGGGGCGGAGCAGCCCGTTTTGGAGCAGAGCGAGGATTCAGTGCCGTTGGTGACCGGGGCACGCCAGTTGGCCGATGGCCAGATCTATGCGCTGCACCAGCAGGCTTCGTATGATGATTTCAGTTGGGAATTTCCCTTCACGCCCCAACTGGCGCGGGTGGCAATGGATGGCCGAGTGATCCCAGTACATCCCCAATCCTTCCCGCTGAGCGATGCGCTCTGGCGCGAGGATGGTAGCGGAGCCTTGTTGACGGTGTGGGACGCGGTGTTGGAGAACCCGATTGCCGGAACATTGACCTGGGTGCCGAGCATGGGCGGGGCGGCGCTGCGTACCGAGGTGGTTGGTTCGCAGGCCCACTGGGCCGACACCGATCAGCCGCTCTATGCCGGGGATTGCAGTCTGCTGCCGCAGATTGGCTGGCAACCCCCGGCCAGCCGGGTCTTTTCGGCGGGGGCTGCCGATCTGCAAGCGCGCCTGAATGCCCTCGGCTTGCAGGCCGGGGCGCCAGATGGCTACTTTGGCGATCAAACCCGCACGGCGCTCGAAGCATTCCAGGCCAGCCGTAACCTGCCCACCAGCCCCACCCTGGATTGTGCGACGTGGCAGGCGTTGTTGGGGCGGCGGTGAGTCTACTCCACCGTCACCCGGCACCCACAGGCAAGATCAATGCTCACCGGGGCAGTGAGCATGCGCCGGGGGCAACCCGGACGCTCGTGGTAGACCTGGCCATTCCGGGGGTCGGTGATGACGACATCCTGCACGCCATAGGCGAGATAGAAGGGCGCACCATCCGGGCCAAGGTCTTTCTCTTCGTAGCCCAGACTGATCACCTCAACCACGGCTGCGGGGATGATCTCTAGCGCCTCGTCGGAGTCGGGTGGCTCGCTACAGAAGATGGCCAGATCGGGGCGCTTGATGGATCGGTCGGGATCGCCAAAGCGGATGAGGGTATCGGCAAGCGCAAAGCAGCCACAGCCGCCCGGATGGCCGGGAATAGGATGTAGTGAGCGTTCAATGCGCTGGAGTGCCTTCTGGTGGCGGCTTGCGGGTGATGCCTCCCACTTGGCATGCCCGCGCACGTACTCTAGCCGCACGGGCGCTTTGGATGCGTCGGTCTGAGCAATCAGCTCGGCAATGTCAATACTGATGGTCATAGCGCCTCCTTAACTCTGTCTGGGTAGATTTTCTGGTTCTGATAGGTTATCGAGTAAAAAACCGGGTAGACGTATGCTACAATAGAAACGAATGTTTGGCCTATCTATAGGATAACCCACAGAAAAGAGGTTGTCATGACGGCAGTGACTATCCGCGAAATTGATGAGCGTCTACGACATTTATCGCCTGAGAAACTCACGGTCGTCTACGATTTTATCTCTTATCTAATCGAACGTGATGCCATAGCGATTGTATTCCAGGCTGAACCCGATCTGCGAGAGACGGCTCTGATGAGCGAGTCGGTGCTACATCACGATTGGAGTCGCCCCGAGGAGGATTCTGCATGGGCGCATTTATAAAAGGCGATGTGGTCGTGGTTCCCTTCCCCTTCTCTGACCTCAGTGCGAGTAAACGCCGCCCTGCGCTGGTGTTGGCAGATCTGAATGGCGATGATGTCATTCTTTGCCAGATCACCAGTCAGGCCATCCGCGATTCCTATGCTATTCCCTTGCGTGAGACGGACTTCGTTCATGGTGGGCTGCGTCAGATGAGCAATATCCGCCCGAATCGCCTCTTTACTGCCGATAGCGCATTGATTCTGTATCGCATCGGACGGATTAGCGACGCAACAAACGAAGCTGTGATCGCGGCAATCCTCACGATTCTTCGAGCGTAGAGATGCAAGTCGAGACGCAATACCTTGCATCTCTACCTCTCTCCCCGCCCCACCGGCATCCTCGGTGGCGCGCTGCGCCATAGGAGTTCCACGTCTTCGGGGCTGAGGCCGTAGGCGCTGTTGACGAGCGCGGCGATGCGCCGCTCTAGCCCCAATGCTTCACCTGCACGTGCTTGCACGGGTGGGACTTGTTCGTTGTACCCCGTCCGTAGTGCCTTGAGTGTGGCGGGGGTAGTGACGCAAGATGTTGCACCACTACCCTTCGGGCGGCGTTTCTTTACTTCGGCGATGAATTCGTCTGCGCTTAGGCTGGCGAAGTTCTCTAGCTTTTGGCCCGCTTGCTCAACCCCAAATTCGCTGCGTAGCCAGTCTAGGGTGTCGCGCCGCGCCTCCTGCTCGGCTTGGGTGATGGCGATGAGCCGCGTTACCGCTGGCTCGATTTCGGCGCGGATTGCGTCGCTGGCTGGGGCGATGGGGAGTTGTTCCATCAGAAAGCCAGCCGGGTTGAGTGCCTCGTCCTTCATGTGGGGTAGGAAACGCCAGTTGTGCCACCACATCAGCGGTGAGTTGAGGACGGCGAGAAGCCACAGGTTGCCAGTGGGAATCAAGAAGGTTTTGTTATTCCCATAGAATCCTTGATTATCAAAACAGTATCGTGAGTGATACTGAATTTCTTGATACATCAATTTAGGTTGGGCAAACAGATGATGAAAAGCTGTTGTAGCTTGGGTTTGCCACCATTCTTGGCTCCCGGCTCGTCTCTCTAGCGCAGCGCGGAAGGGCGTGAGATGGGTAAGAATGGCAGGGTAATTGGAGATCTCGACCCCATGCCCAGTAAAAATCAACCACACGCCATCCCACTCCGGCGACCAGCGTTTGATGTCTTGGCCGCGTAGGTAGGGCTTGATGATCTCCGCCGAGCGCGGATCTTCACGGATGAGGCGCTCTTTGGTGGCGGTGTCAATCAGGAAGGCTTCGTTGAAGCCAGTTAGCACGCCGCGATACGGCTTGATCCCGGCAAATTCGGTTAGCGGCACACCTGCCCGGCGGATCTTCGCCATCAACGCCTCGATCTCGGCGGTCTCCAGGCTCCAGGCGCTGCGCCTCAGGCGTATTTGGGGCACAGGGTAGCTATGTGCGGCCTCGTAGTCGGCAATGCTGTGCAGTTTGAGCGCCTCGCGGGGGAAAGCCGTAACGTTGATGGTATGGGTGTCGCTCGTCGCGTCAGATGCGGCGGGTTTTTCTAGCACAATAATACAGGGAAAGACATCCGCATCGGCAAAGATCGGCGCGTGGCCGAAGTCAATCAGGCGTTCGATGCGGGTATGTTGGGTGAAGTAGCCACGTAGCGCCTCGCCATAGCCCGACCTCAGCCACTTGTTGGTGACGATATAGCTCAGCCGCCCCCCGCTACGCAGCAGCCGCAGCCCCTGGTGGTAGAAATAGACAAAGAGATCCGCTGCGCCGTGGTAGGTCTCGCTGAAGGCCGCCGCCAGAAAGCCCTTGTAGGGCGCGATCTGTTCCTGGCGCACATAGGGCGGGTTGCCGATCAGCGCATCGAACCCGGCTTTTTCGCCCAACGGACGCCCGAAGCGGTCGAAGAAGACCTCTGGGAACTCCAGATCCCAGTGGAAGAAGCGCTGCGCCTCGGCCATCGCCGCAGCCTGCGCGAGCAGCCGGGTAATCGCGGGCAGCATCAGCGCCTCGTGGCCCCGGCTGGCTTGGCGCACCAGTTCGGGCCAGAGCGTGCGATCAACCGCCAGCCCGAAGCCCTGCGCCGCCGTCGCCAGATCGGCAATATGGGCATAGCGCTTGCTCAGTTCGGCGCGCACCACCTGGTAGGTCTGCTCCTGCTCCTTCACCTCTGCCAGCGTATTGCCCGCCGAGCGCTCAATCAGCCACATCGAATCGACCGCCGTGGACATACTGCGGGTAAAGTCGTGATCGTCGAGCATCGAGAGCTGCCCGGAGGCCACTGCTGCCTGGGTCTTCTTCGAGGGGCCACGCTTGGTCGGAGCCGTCCCACTCAGGTCGAGGTCACTCAAGCGCACCCCAACCACCGCGTTCCCACAGCGCAGGTGGTGGTCGAGGAACGAGAGCGGCTTATCCTTCGCCGCTGTACTCAGCCAGAGCGAGAGCTTGGCCAGATCCACCGCCAGCGGGTTCAGATCGACGCCATAGATACAGTTCTGGGCCACGCGGCGCTTCCAGTAGGCCAGATCGGGTTCAGCCGCCGCATCTTCTTCCAGCGCCGTAATGCCCAGATCGATCAGATAGCGTGCGATATACTCGGTAGCCGCGACCGGAAAATGGCCCGAACCCATACTCGGATCGAGTACATTCAGTGCCAGCACCGCCGCGACCTTGGCCTGATCGCTCGTCTGATCAGCCACCGCCGCATCAAGCAGCGGCCTGAGGGTCTGATCAATAATGTAGTAGACCACAAAATCGGGGGTATAGTAGGAGCCAGTGCGATGGCGCTCACCCTCGCTATTGACGAGTGCGACCATAAAGCCCGCATCCTCATCGTTACGCGCCACCTGCCCGTCCGTCGGCGTTGCACCGGGAGGAGCGAGTGCAGCCAGATGATACTCCAGCAACCCCTCATAGATCGTGCCCAGGTGGCGTTCGGCCAGATCGCGGTAATCCACAAACTGCCGTTTCACGCGGGTGAGCAGATCGAGCGCTTGGAGCAGATGGGCATCACCGATGCTATGCTGATCTAGGAAGGGATAGCGCGATGGATCAAAAAGCCCGCCATTAAAGGTACTAATCTTGAGGTGCGGCTCACCCTTATCAATCAGGCCGAAGAGCGTGTACAAGCGTATCCAGAAGATCGCACTGCTCGTCAAGAGCGGCAAGCCACTATCAATGTTCTCTGCAACTTTGCGTTTGATCGCATCGAGACTATAGTTGTGGCGGTAGATCGCACTCTCACGCAGCGGCAACAACTCACGCGCCTCGGCATAGAGCACGAAGAGCAAGCGATAGAGCACGATCAGACTGTGATCATAGATCAGCTTGAGCGTCGCCGGGTCAGGTCGGAGCGCATTAGGGGCATAATCGAGGAAGCCCTGGGCGACGTGGCGTAGCGCGGTATAGACCTGCTGTTTGATATTCTCGCTGATGCCACGGGCGAAATCACTACTCGCCTGGAGTAGCGTACCAAGGCCAAGCGGATGCACCTCAAACGCAGCGCGGCGGAAGAAGGCATAGAAATAGAGGAACGCCGCCGGATCGTTACGTTCAAGCAGACTGGGCAGATCCACCTCATAGAAACGGTCGAGCTTATGCGCCGTCTCCTTATGATAGAGGCGCCAGCGGCGGCCATTGGTCAGGATACCCCACTCCAACCCGGAGTGCTGGATATAGAAGGCAATCTGGTAGCCGGGATTCCGATTGGTAAACGGGTCGCCGGTCTTCAACTTGAGCGCCACATCAAGCGGGCGATCCCAATACTTGGCATCACCCACCGCAAACGCAGCCTGCGCGGGCAGCGCATCATCAAGAACGCGGCCCTTATTGGCATCGCGGGCGGGCAGATCGCGGTAGAAGACATAATCCGGCTTCTTGGTACCATCGGGCGTCTTCAGCGCCGCCTGCACCTCGAAACTATGCCCAAGCGCCGCCAGCACCGGCTTAATCAGATCATCCTCAGTCTGCGCCTCGATACTACTCGGCGTAAAACCGGCATAGATCGCCCGAATCTTGACTAGCACCGCCGCCGCCTCATCAATTAGCAGACGCCAATCGGTATGTTGAGGCAGAATCTGATCGAGGTAGTAATCGGAAAAGAGCTGCTGATTGAAATGCAGTTGAGCGGCTGCGAGTGGTAATTGGAGTGTAGACATGGGCGGAATAACCTCGTCTGAAGGAAAAGACCCCTTGCCCTATGGTATAATTCACTCTACAAGAATGCGTTCGAGATGAGGTATCTATGTTTAATCGACGCTGGACGATACAAGATCGTTATGGGTATCACATTTATCTTACCGAAGAGCGATGGAATCATATCATTGAAGACATAAATCATCCGGAACTGGCCGACTACGAAGAACACATAAAGGATACCCTTCAAACGGGACGCCGCAAACAGGATACATTGAACCCGCAAAAATACCGGTATAGCAAATCATATGATGATCTCGTTGAATATAATACTCATATTGTCGTGATTGTTCTCTTCCGTTTTAGTGAAGACGAACAAGGGAGACCTGAACCAAATAACTACATCGTTACTGCGTATATGAAGGAGGTGGGATGATAATGATCGAACCAATATATAATTACGACGAAGAGAGTGATACGCTTTCGGTTGTTTTTGAACCAGCAGTAAAAGCAACTGGTATTGAACTAACTGATCATATCTTGTTGCGTATCAATAAAACAACACAGCAGATAGCAAGTATTACCCTACTTGACTACTCATTATTGGTTCAAGAAACAGCATTTGGGCCACGAACAT
Organism: Candidatus Oscillochloris fontis; assembly: GCF_004138135.1. Lineage (GTDB taxonomy): Bacteria > Chloroflexota > Chloroflexia > Chloroflexales > Chloroflexaceae > Oscillochloris > Oscillochloris fontis. The sequence goes on along the minus strand of NZ_RYFD01000015.1, from coordinate 36,785 downwards.
TTCCACTGACAGGGTTAGCTGACCTTTCCGAAGAAACGCGCGATCTCGCACTTGATATCCTTCGTGCATTACCGGTGCGAACCATTTTGCGTATTGCAGCCTATACACCAAAGGATGGGCACATTATCCCCGTTGTGCTTGTTCAGCCGGTTATGGCAGCAGCAAGCACGGTATAATTCCTACCCCGTATTCTTCAACCCGGCTGCCAAGCCATTGATGGACATCAAGACGGTGGTTTCGAGTTGCTCCTGTTCATCCGGATCGGCTTCGCTCCGTAGGCGACGTAGCAATTCGATCTGAATGTAGCTCAGCGGATCAATATAGGGGTTGCGGTGCTGGATGGCGTGGCGCAGTGCGGGGCTTGCGCCGAGCACTTCATCCACCTCGGCAATCGCACAGATCATCTCGCGGGTCAGGTTGAATTCGGCCTCGATGATACCAAAGACGCGCAGTGCCAGTTCCTGATCGCCGACCAACCCGGCATATTGGCGCGCAATCCCCATGTCGGCCTTTGCCATAATCATCTGGGCGTTGTCGAGCAGGGTGCTGAAGAAGGGCCACTGGCGGTACATGGTGCGCAACAGGCTGAGCGCCGATTCCGCTGGGGGCATGTGGTGGCTCGCTGCTTCGCCACTTTCAACCTGCTGCTGCACAAACGTGGCCAGCCCCGAACCTAGCCCGAACCAGCCGGGGATGGTGTGGCGGCTCTGCATCCAGCTAAAGACCCACGGAATGGCGCGTAGATCTTCGATGCGGGCGCTGTTGCGGCGGCTCGCCGGGCGTGAGCCGATGCGCAGGCGGCTGATCTCGGCAATTGGAGTAGCCTCGCGGAAGTAGGTCAGAAATTCGGGGTTGCCGTAGATCAGATCGCGGTAGGTGGTGCGGGCATGATCAGCGATCTGCTCCATCACCTCCAGCCATGCCGCGTCGGGTGCGGGCAAGGTTTCGGGGAACCCGGCGCGCATGACGGCATGGACCACTTGCTCCAGATGACGGTGGGCGCTACGCGGATCGAGATACCGATCCGAGATCATCTCGCCCTGGTCGGTCATCTTGATCTGGCCCTTGAGCGTACCGGCGGGCTGCGCCAGGATCGCCTGGCCCGCCGGGCCACCGCCGCGCCCCACCGCGCCGCCGCGCCCGTGGAAGAGGCGCAGTTGGATGCCGTGGTGCTCCGCGAGCGTGTCGAGTTCGACTTGGGCGCGGTAGAGCGCCCAGTTGGCGGCCACAAATCCGCCCTCCTTGTTGCTGTCGGAGTAGCCCAGCATGATCTCCTGCACATCGCCGCGCAGCCGCAGATGCTCGCGGTAGGCGGGTAGGGTGAGGCAGCGCTCCATGATCGCCGGGGCATGAATCAGATCGTCGCCAGTCTCAAAGAGCGGGACAACATTCAGCAAACTGAAGCGCCCCGGCTCGTAGAGGCCGACCTCGTGGCAGAAGAGGAGCACCGCCAGGATGTCGCTGGCATCCCCCGTGGTGCTGATCACGTAATTCTCGATCACCTGCGGGTCAATCTGTTCGAGCAACGCCGCCAGCATGCGGAAGGTCTGGATCACCTCGGCGGTTTCGGGGCTATAGTTGGAGAGCCGCGTCTCGGAGAGCGGGCGTGGGCTGGCGATCTCGGCACACAGCAGCGCGATCTTCTCGGCCTCGCTTAACTCGACATAATTATCGCAAACCCCGGCAGCACTGAAGAGTTCGTGCAATGCCGCGCTATGCCGCCCGCTATGCTGGCGAATGTCGAGCGTGGCGCTATGCAGGCGGAAGATCGCCACCTTGGCGATCAGATCGCGCAGCAGCCCATCGGCGACCAGAGCCGCGCCGTTGGCATTGAGGCTGGTACGCATCATCTCCAGATCGGCCAGTAACTCATCGCTATGGAAATAGATGTCGGGCTGCGGCTGGGGCGGCGGGTCTTGACCCCAGTGGATCGGGGTGTGGCGGGTATGATCGAGGGTGCGTTCCAGCCGGGCGCGGATGAAATCGATCAACTGGCGATAGGGCTCGCGGGAGTGGTGCGGGCTAATCTTCTGGGCTGTAGCGGGCAACAGATCGCGGTAGTAGGCAATCCGTTCCAACACCTCGCGGCTCACCGGCGCTTGTTGCAGCGACTGGCTCAGGTCGGTATGGAGCGGAGAGAGACATGCGATCAGGTGGCGCAGCATGGCACTGCGCATCAGGCGCACGGTGGCGACCGTCACTTCAGCCGTAACAAACGGGTTGCCATCGCGGTCGCCGCCCATCCAACTGCCAAAGCGCAGGATGGGGCGTAGCTGCCAATCCTGTTCGGGGTAGTGTTCTGCCAACGCCGTAGCCAACTCGCGGTCAAGTTTAGGCAAGAGATCCCAGATGACGCGCTGGAAGTAGTAGAGGCCATTCTCAACCTCATCGAGCACCGAGGGCTTCTCGACGCGCACATCATCACTCAGCCAGAGACCCACAATCTCGCGCTCGATCTGGGTGATCGCGGCGACATGTTCGTGGGGCAACATCGGGGTTGTGCGCAGGGTCAACTCGATCAGCGTATCGAAGATGCGGCGCAGTTTATTGAGCGTGGTACGCCGCCGCGACTCGGTGGGGTGGGCGGTGAGCACCGGCATAATCAGCGCCTGATTGAGCCACGCCTGGATGGCCTCGGCGCTAACGTTGTGGCTACGCAGTGAAGCAACGGCGTCGGTGACACCCTCGGCGCGTGGTGCGGGGTAGCGTTGGCGGTCGCGCACACTCAGCATGCGCAGGCGCTCGACACTCTCGGCCAGATTGACCAGCCCAAAATAGAGTGTCGAAGCCTTGACCAGATCATAGAGTTGAGCCACCGGGCGCTCGGCAATCAGGCGGGTGAGGCGCTCCGCCAATTCGGGGCTGGGCTGGGTGCGCAGTTCGCGTGCCATCTGGCGCACCTGGGCTTCAAGTTCGAGCGCCCTCGCCCCGCTCTGGTTGGTCATCACGCGGCGCAACGCCATTCCCAGGGCATGGATATTGGTCGCCAGCGGGTCACGCTCGGTATTCATGGGTGTCGTTCTCCCCTACTCGGTAACAGTTCACACTACTCGTAGCATCCAGATATTGACGCAAAGACGCCAAGGCGCAAAGCCTTCAATACAACCTTCGCGCTTTCGCGTGAACAATAACGATTCTCTTACCCCACGTGTGAACAACGCCCCTACTCGCCGCCTTCAGCCACCAGATCTTCCAAATGCGCCGCATCATTCAGGCGTACCAGACGCCAACCGTGGCTGCCATAGCGAATCTCAGTCAGCGAGCCATTATCGAGCCACATCTTGCCGAAGTTGCCCAGATCGAGGTCAATGATATGGCAGAGTAGCGCGCGGATGGTGCCACCGTGCGAGACGGCGATGATCGTCTCGCCGGGGCGATGCGCGGCGGCGATCTTCTCTAACGCCACGAGCGCCCGCACTTGCAGTTGGGCGTAGCTCTCACCACCGAGGCGCACCGTGCGCGCCGGGTCGCGCTGATACTCGGCCATGTGGTCGGGGTAGCGCCGGTAAAGCTCTTCGGGGGTCAGACCCTCCCACTTCCCGACATCAATCTCGCGCAATTCGGGCATCGGGATGGGCGTTTTGCCCAGATGCTGGCCAATAATCGCGGCGGTCTCGGCAGCACGGGCAATATCACTGGTATAGAGGGCGCTGGCATCGAGGCGCACCAGTCGCTCGGCGGTGAGGCGCGCCTGGGTCTGGCCGCGCTCATTGAGTGGCACATTGACGTGGCCCTGGTATTGCAGGGTGACATTCCACGGCGTCTCGCCATGGCGAACAAAGATGATGCGCATGAGATACTCTTGGGTATGAGGATCTTGATCGGGGCGACACTGCCGGGGGTATTATACCATCCCCTCTACCCCCCCCACGTCTGCTCCAACACGCGCACCCAGTTGGCATATGCCAGCTTACGCAGATCCTCTGGCCCGAAATGCTCGGCGAGCGCCGCCATCAGATGCGGTAACCCGGCCACATCGCCGATCTCCTCCGGGATGCTCGCGCCATCAAAGTCGGAGCCGAAGCCGACCCGATCTATCCCCACATGTTCTACCAAGTAGCGCACGTGATCCACCATGATGCTGAGCGGCGTTGCTGTGTCATTCCGGCCATCGGGGCGCAAGAAACTCACCGCAAAGTTCAGCCCGACCATCCCATCCGACTCGCGGATCGCCGCGAGTTGCTTGTCGGTCAGGTTGCGGCTGCTGGGGCAGAGGGCGTGGGCGTTGGAGTGGGTGGCGACAAGCGGCGCGGTGGAGATGCGGGCGACATCCCAGAAACCGGCTTCGTTCAGGTGCGAGAGATCGATCATGATTCCTAGGCGGTTGCAGGCGCGGATGAGATCCTGCCCCGCCACGGTCAGGCCGGGGCCAGTAGCGGGGCTGTGGGGGTAGGCGAAGGGCACGCCGTGGCCAAAGGCGTTGGGGCGGCTCCAGACCGGGCCGAGTGAGCGTAGCCCTGCTTGGTAGAAGAGGTCTAATGCCTCTAGCCCCGGATCAATCGCTTCGGCACCTTCAAAATGGAGAATGGCGGCCAAGACGCCCTGTTCCAAGCATGTGCGCAGTTCACTGGCCTGCCGCACCACCTTCAGCGCCCCCTGGGATTCGGTCTCTAGCCGGAAGAGCAGGCCGCTCATCCCCAGCGCCATCTGCTGGCTATAGGCCAGATCGAGGGGTGCGGGCAGGGGCATGCAGTACGCCCCTTCGGGTGGTCGGTCGGGCGTGGTTTCGGTGGGCGGATTGGTGATATAGACCGCAAAGAAGCCGCCCCCCAGCCCCCCGGCGCGCGCACGCGGAAGATCGAGATGCCCGACGTTGCTCTGGGTGAAGAAGCTGCGCTCGCGGCCCGGCTGGGGCCGATAGAGTTCTGCGAGTACATCGTTATGCCCATCAAAGATTGGCCAGTGCATGAATCAATCTCTTCCCAGTGACCCACGTTCCTCCCAGATGGCAAAGATGCCACGCCAGCCGCAGAGGATGAAGAGAGCCACGATAAAGGTGACGAAGTAGAACGAGAACTCACTAAAACGCCCGATCATGGTGGCGCGGATCACCGCCCCCAGCAGCAGCGCGGCGACCCAGGCGATGCTGGTTGTGCGCAACATCTGGAGCGGGTTGGCGGTGGTGTGTGGGCTAAACGCACCAAAGAGCGGCGCACTGATCAGCCAGCCCAGGAGGAAGGGTAAGGCGGTGGTGAAGACCTGGGCGAAGGCCGCTGGGCCAATTGCCGCGCCGTGGCTGTTCCGCCCAATCGCGGCAAAGATCAGCAGGGCGATGATGTCGCCGACGAGGAGCATCAAGAGTCGGTTGGTGGTGGGCATAGATAGTTCTTTACACACGTAGCAGGCTCCAAGAACTATGGTAGCATGCCTCTAGCATACTATAAGTCCAGCTTCCCGGAAGTTTAATAAAGGAGCCTTCTGATGACGACCCAGGATCTACGTGCTGATCTTCAAAGCTTACGCGCCCGTTTTGCCTCGATCCGGGGGCATCTTTGACTTAGCGAGCAAGCAGGATCAGATCGCCACGCTGGAGGAGCGCTCCGCTGATCCCGATCTCTGGAACGACCCGCGCACGGCCCAGGGGGTGATGCAGCAACTCACGCGCCTGAAAGATGACGTTGTGCATTGGACGAACCTTGAGGCCCAGTTGATCAGCCTGGATGAACTGATCGATCTGATTGAGGTCGAAGGTGATGTGACGCTCTATGCTGAACTAGCGTCTGAGTTGCGTACTGCCCAGCGGGAGTTGGCGCAACGCGAACTGGCGCTGTTGCTGAGTGGCCGCTATGATGACCGTGACGCCTTTGTCTCGATCCAGGCTGGGATGGGTGGCACCGATGCCCAAGACTGGGCCGATATGATGCTGCGGATGTATCTGCGCTGGGCTGAAACGCGGGGCTATACCGTCACGATTGTGGACATGAGCGCAGGTGACGAGGCCGGGATCAAGAGTGTCACGCTGGAGTTGCGCGGCCCGTATGCCTACGGCAACATCCGCGCCGAGGCGGGGGTGCATCGTCTGATTCGGCTCTCGCCCTTTAATGCCTCGCACACCCGCCAGACCTCCTTTGCCCGCGTGGAGGTAGTGCCGGAGGTGGATGATGCGCCGGAGGTGACAATCAAGCCCGAAGATCTGCGGATTGATGTCTTTCGCAGTGGTGGTCATGGCGGCCAGGGGGTGAATACAACCGACTCCGCTGTGCGCCTGACCCACCTTCCCACCGGGGTTGTGGTGACGTGCCAGAATGAGCGCTCGCAACTCCAGAACCGCGAGACGGCGATGCGGGTGTTGCGCGGGCGTCTGCTTGAACGCGAGTTGCAGCGCCAACTTGAAGAGCGGGCGCGGCTGCGCGGCGAACATCGCGAGGCGGCTTTTGGTAGCCAGATGCGTACCTACTACCTGCACCCTTCGACCTTGGTGAAGGATCATCGTACCGACCACGAGACCAGCAACGTCTACGCGGTACTGGATGGGCAGCTTGATCCCTTTATCGAAGCCTACCTGCGTTGGAATGTGAGCCAGTAGGGGGAACCTATGCACTATCATTGGCGCGCACTTCTTGGCATTCTGATGCTTCTCTGTGTTATGGCCAGCCAGCCACTTCATGCGCAGACGAGTGAAGCCATTCAGGTGATCAGCAGCAGCGCCCGCCCCGATTTCCCCAACGAGATCGTGTTTGCGTTGGAGGCCACGAGCAGTGCAGCGGCGATCAGTACGGTGCAACTGCTCTACGGCCCCACCCGCAGCGAGGCGGCGCTGATTGTTGATTTGGAACCCCCGGCGCAGCCCCAGGTACGGCTGGAACACCGCCTGGACACCCAGGTCTACTACTACCCACCCGGTACAGAGATGAGTTACCGCTGGCTCATCCGCGATGCCGACGGCAACAGTATCGAAACCCCGGTGCAGCAGTTTGTCTATACCGATGAGCGGTTCGGCTGGCAAGAGCGCACCGTGGGTGAGGTGACGATCTTCTGGTATGCGGGGGGCGATGCGTTTGGTGACGCAGTGGCCGGGACGGTCGAGCAGACATTGAGCAACCTGAGCAACACGCTGAAGGCGAGTCTGCGTGCGCCGGTGCGGATCTACATCTACGCCAGTATCCCCGATATGTATTCGGCATTACAGGCCAACTCCGCCGAATGGATTGGCGGGCAGGCCAATACCGGGCTAGGGGTGATTGTAGCGGCAATTGCCCCTGACAACGAGCGCGAGATTCGGCGCATGATCCCACACGAACTGAGCCATCAGGTACTCCACCAGCACATCGAGAACCCCTACGGCAACCTGCCGCGCTGGTTGGATGAGGGGTTAGCGGTGCATCACCAGGAGGTGCGTGACCGCGAGTACGACCAGTTGCTGATTGAGGCGGCGCAAGAGAACCGGCTCATTCCACTTGAAGCGCTCGCTTCGAGTTTCCCGGCTGACCCTGATCAGGCGCAGCTCTCGTATGCGCAAAGCCGCAGTATTGTCGAGTACATCCTCGACACCTACGGCGAAGAACCGCTTCAGACGATGATCATGGCGTTTGCGGAGGCCACCCCAGTGGAAGAAGCTGTACAGAGCGCCTTGGGGATGAGTGTGGATGAACTGGACGCCGCGTGGCGCAGCGAACTTCCTGCTGCAACCATGCCCGCGCCCGATCTGAGTGGGCCACAGGTCGCCCCGCAAGATCGCTTCCGTGATCCGCCGGTGCTGCCCGTAGGGGCGATCAATCCCGTGCCGACTCCCACCCCCGCCCCAACCACGCTTGGAGATCGGGTGGCGGCACTGCCTGCTTGGGTCACGTTGGGAGGTTCGGCGCTCTTCTGTCTGACCGGGGTGGTGCTGTTGGCGGTGGTGCTGTTGGTGGCGTTACGCCGAATCGGTGTGGACAAGCGCAATTAAGAGCGAGACGAGGACATGGAGACCAAATTCACCCCTTGGCGGATGAACTACATCAAACGCGGGGACAACCCAGAATCGGGCGGTTGCGTCTTTTGCGCGATTGCCGCCGCCGAGCCCAACCATGATGCCCAGAACCTCATCCTCTACCGGGGTGAACGTTGCTTTGTGGTGATGAACCTCTACCCCTACAACACCGCCCACCTGATGGTGTTGCCTTATCTGCACACCTCAGACATGCCCGGTCTTAGCGCAGCGGTGGCGGAGGAACTCTTCAGCCTGACGCAGCGCTGCGTGCGTATTCTGGGCGAAGTCTACGCGCCGCATGGCTACAACATTGGTATGAACCTAGGTAGCATCGCCGGGGCAGGGATTGCCGAACACCTGCATATGCACATCGTCCCGCGTTGGAGTGGCGATGTCAACTTTATGCCGATCATTGGTGGAACCAAACTCATCCCCGAAGATCTGGATGGTACCTACCAGCGTTTGCAACCGGCATTTCGGTGATGGCGTGGGTAGAGACGCAATATCTTGCGTCTCTACCCACGCAATATCTTGCGTCTCTACCCACGCAATATCTTGCGTCTCTACCCACGCAATATCTTGCGTCTCTACCCACGCCATTACCCCAACATCGTATTGATCAACCCGATCAACCGATCCACCTCAAACGGCTTCTGAATAATTACTGCGCCTTCGGCCTCTAGATCGGCAAACCAAGGCTTGCGGTTAAGCGCCGTCATGATGATGATCGGAATACCATCATCCTGCAAGCGTTGTTTGAGATGTTGGAAGGTCTCGACGCCATCCATATTGGGCATCATAATATCGCTGATCACCAGATGAGGTGCGAGCGTTTCTAGGCGCTTCAGCCCCTCCTGACCATCGCGGGCGACAAGCACATCATACCCGGCATTACGCAGCGCATATTCAAGCACCGTCTGTAGTGCCATGTCATCATCCATAATGAAGATGGTGCCTTTATACTGAGTCATGGGCCACCTTTCGGCCTACCATAGGACGATCCAAGATCGCCTGTGCGGGCATGGTTCTGTGGTATTGACTGTCTCTGCATGAACGCTCGCCATTATACCAGAATGCTTCATAGGCAGATACAAGCCACCTTTATGCTATAATCGCCCCGATGCAACGTTCGCGCGCACAAGTCGCACTTGTCTTTTTGGTTGCCCTGCTGTTGCGGGTGATCGGCTTGGCCGATTTCCTCACCGCTGACGAGGTTCACCACTGGATCACGCGCACCGAACGCTTCAGTGCGGCGATCAGTGGAGGGCGCTGGGCTGAGACGATCCTGACCGGGCACCCTGGGGTGACGCTGATGTGGTTGGCGAGCCTGGGGCTGCATCTGGAGCGCACCGCGCTGGCATGGGGCTGGATCATGGCCCCGGATCGGCTCGGTCATCTGGCGTGGTTACGGCTCGGCCCGGTCTTGGCGCATGCGCTTCTCATCAGTGTGGGGTTCTTGCTTTTGCAGCGCCTCATGCCGCGTCATGCTCTGTTAGCGGCACTCTTGTGGGCCTGCTCACCCTTTTTGGTGGCCCATGGTCGTCTGATCCATCTCGATGCGCTGCTGGCCGATTTCTGCACGTTGAGTCTCTTGGCGATCATCCTGGCCTACCGCGAGCCACCGCAACGCTTCTGGCTGGCCCTCTCCAGCCTCTTCTGCGGCTTAGCGCTGCTCACCAAGGGGCCAGCGCTGATCATGCTGCCGAGTATCGGGCTGAGTATGGTGGCGTTGGCCCTGCCACCTCCCCCGACATGGACGTGGCCTAGCGGCAGCACCTGGGTTGTGCGGAGCATCATGGGGGCGATCCCGCGCTACTTGGTGTGGCTCGGCATGGCCTTGGTGGTGGTCGTTGCGCTCTGGCCCGCACTCTGGGTGGTTCCCGATCAAGCCTTGGGGCGCTACTTCAGCGAGATCATCGGCAATGGTGGGCGTGCTAATGGCGATGGCCAATTCTTCTTGGGGCGCAGCGATGCTGATCCAGGGCCGCTCTTTTATCTCATCTCAAGTGCCTACCGCCTGACACCTATCGAGTGGTTGGGTTTGCTGTGCATCCCGCTGTTCATGTGGCACCAGCGCGGCACGTTCGATTGGCCGATGGGGTTGGTGCTGGGCGGCTTCGTGCTCTTTTGGTTCTTTATCATGACCAGTGGGCCAAAGAAGTTTGACCGCTACGTGCTCCCGGCGTGGCCCACACTGATGATCCTGGCCGCTTGGGGGCTGAATAACTTCAGCGCCTGGATGCGCCAGCAGCGCCCTGCCCTGCGCTGGCTCAGCCCTGTGCTGCTGGCCTTCCAAGGTGTAACCCTGGCTTGGTACCACCCCTACTACCTGAGCTACTATAACCCACTGCTTGGTGGTGGCCAAGTGGCGCAACACATGTTTCTGATCGGCTGGGGCGAAGGGATGGATCGGGTTGGTGCGTGGCTCACTGCTCAGCGCGACATCAACGAGGGCCAGGTACTCTCCGCCTTACCCCACACCCTACAACCCTTTTTGCCGGTTCCAGTGCAGGCAGTCGAAGCCCTGGATCGTGCCAACGCCAACTACGCCGTCGTCTACCGCGAGTCGCTTCAACGCGAGGCCAACCCCGACTACTATGCTCGGATTCAGGCGGGCACACCTCTGACTACCATCACGATTCATGGGATTGATTACGCCTGGATCTACCAACTTCCCAAAGCGTATACGACACCCTGGCCGGCGCAGTTCGGGAGCGGTCTGTATCTGCGTGGCTACAGCCTGAGCCACACACCGCAGCAACTGACCGTCACCCCCGCGTGGGATGTACGTAGGCCAATCGGCGCGGATCTGCTACTCTTTTTGCACCTGTATGACAGTACGGGGACGCGGGTCGCCGGGGTTGACGTCACACCTGGGGGAGATGCCTTCCCACAGACGAGTGATTGGCGCAGCGGGCAGCAGATCGCAGTCCCCATCCCACTCGTACTCCCTGCCGACCTCTCCACCGGAACCTACACCCTCGTCATGGGCCTCTACGATCCGCGTAGTGGAGAACGGCTGCCCCTCAGCATAGGCGAAGCTGCCAACCCTGGGATGGCCGGTGCCAACGCGCTCTGGTTAGGGGGCATCGAGATTGCCAACGATTCCTAATTGGAGAACCAACGCATGAGTGCCCCCGAAACCGAGGTAGCCGCGTCAGCGCAGCGTAGCCAGCGCAACCTGCTGCTTGCCATCCGCTTTTTCGTCAGTGGTGGGTTACTCACCTACCTGATCTGGCAAGCCAACCCGGCCAACATCTGGGCGGCGTGGCAACGCGCCAACCCCTGGCTGATCGGGTTGGCGATTCTGCTACAGATGCTCTGCATCGCTCTGAGTGCGCTGAAGTGGGGGGTGTTGTTACGGGCGCACAACCAGCAACAGCCCTATCGTTGGCTGCTGGGCACCTACCTCGTGGGCCAATTTGCCAACAACTTCCTGCCCACCTCGGTCGGTGGCGACGCGATACGGATCGTCCAACTTGGCCGCCGAATCAACAGCTATGCCCAATCGAGTGCCTCCGTCTTTATGGAGCGGCTCACCGGCTTTTTGGCGCTCAGCCTGATTGCCAACGTAGCATTACTCTTCACCTCAACCAACCTCTTTGGAGCGCGGCTCGTCACCGACCCCACCTTAACGCTCCTGGCGCTAGGTTTTGCGCTAGTGGCGATTCTGGCGGTGGTGGTCTCGTTTGCGTCACCATGGTTGCTGGGCCATTTTGGGCGTTACCTCCCCAAGGCGGTGCGCAACCCGCTCCAGAAGATCGCGGACGCCTTTGGCATCTACGCCACTGATCGGCGCACCATGCTGAAGGCGATGGGGCTTTCGTTACTCTTCCACCTGCTCTGGATCAGCCTGCACTACATCTGTGGGCGAGCGCTCCACATTGACGCACCGCTGCTACTCTTCGCGCTCATGGTACCCCTGACCGACATTGTCGGGCTGGCACCGATCTTCTTCAACAACCTAGGGGCGCGTGATCTGGTCTTCACGCTCTACCTAAACCAGATCGGAATCGCCACCAGTACGGCCTTAGCGCTGGCCTTCACCGCCTTCAGTATTCGCCTGCTGGTCAGTTCGTTGGGCGGGCTCGTTATCCTATTTGGTGGGCGAGGTAAGAGTTCACACTTCTCCTAGCTTCCAGGTTTTGACGCAAAGACGCAGAGGCGCAAAGCCTGCAATACAACCTTTGCGTCCTTGCGCCTTTGCGTCAATACGAGATTTCTTTTACCCCAAGTGTGAACAGTTACTGGGCGAGAGTAAGTTGCAGGCTTAGGCCGAATATGGTACATTAGCGGTGTGCGGGTGTAGCTCAGTGGTAGAGCATCTGCCTTCCAAGCAGATGGTCGCGCGTTCGAATCGCGTCGCCCGCTCCACCTAAAACGCCCCTGGCAAACTTGCCAGGGGCGTTCTTCGTACAATTGGTCGCCTTCTCTGCTTGTGGGTTGCTCGCCCACCACAGGCTGTTATGAACCAATCGAGTGGGTCATAGGCCCGACTTGATAAAGTGCTTGCGCAGCAGATTCGCGCCGACCCAGCAACCCAAGGCTGACAGGGCCGCGCCAAACAGCATGATTTCCACCACCAGCAGTGGGTTGAAGTAGGCCGCCTTCATCACGGCGATCTGCTCGGCGGAGTACTGTCCTCCCATGCCGCACGCTTGCAGAATGTTCTGCGTCACGCTGCGTCTGGCGCCTATCTCGCCCTTTGTGTCACCGTTGATCATGATCGAGCAAGTTTGTCGATCATTGACCGGGGGCCGGGCCTCGCCGCATGCAGTATCGCGCCAGCATCGACAGTGGATCACCAGCGGCGTCTGGCCTGACCTGGGCTTGATTGGGCAGGTTGATTTCTTACCGCTGCTGGCGCCTATCAGTGCGATCCTCCTCTGGCTCGTGACCTTCGGGCTCGGTGAAGAGATTGGATGGCGCGGCTTTGCCATGCCACGACTGTTACAGCATACCGAGCCGATCCGCGCCTCGCTGCACTCTGGCATCTACCGTACTTCCTCTACCAGCCATCGTATCAGGCAATGGGGTGGCCGGGCCTGCCGGTGCTGGGGCTAAGCTTCGTGGCGACAGCGTTGGTCTTCACCCATATGATTGAGCGCATAGCTAGAGGATACATCCCATCAAAGAACTTATAGAAAGAAGCAAACGATGGCCGATATGTTGGTCAAGCTCTACCATGTGACGCCCGATCCTTTGTTGATCGCCCGGCTTGCGCAAGAGCAGATCACGCTCAAGCGTGTGCTTGCACCCGACGCCCTGCGCGTCATTCACTTCATCGAAACGAATGCGGAGGCCCACTGGCCCCAGGAGTCCAAAGAAAGCTGGATGGCGGAATGCGCAGCGAGTATGGCGAATCACCCACCAACCTGCTTCGTTGCGGTGCAGCAGCGCACGATCATCGGGTTCGCCTGTTACAATGCCACCGCGAAAGGCTACTTTGGCCCGATGGGTGTCTTACGCGAGGCGCAGGGCAATGGTGTCGGCAAGGCCCTGTTGATCACGTCCTTGCTCGCCATGTGGGACGAGGGCTATGGCTACGCGATTATCGGCTGGCCGGCGCGCAGCGCGATGAATTTCTATGCCAAGACGGTGCAGGCCCAGGTCATTGAGGACTCCTCACCTGGGATTTACCGACGCTTGATTGATGGCTAGCCGCACGGGAGTCGGCTCCAGCCGTGGCGGTGGGCCGCCGGTGCTGCCGTCCGGCACCAGTGAGCCGTTCGGCACCCCGACTCCGCCAGTTTGTCGGCAGCACCGTTGGCTGGCTCGGCCAGACCGGGCGGCTCATTCCACCTGCACCTCGGCCTGGATATTGGTGTGAGTACCGACATGTGCCGCTGGCCACTCCAGGCGCCGGGCGTCGCTGAGAGTCAGCCGCCGCCGGGCGCGTATGTACCTGGGCCGACCCGCTCCAGTTCCTGCCGCAGGCCAACCCGGACACCCTGGCGATGGAGAACGGCACGCTGGTTCTCGTCGTCACTGGCTCTGGCGACCCGACCCTCAGCGAGGCGCTGGTACAGTTGCCGCCGCCGGGCCACCCCGCCGCGACACTGCTGGATCTGGCCGATCCGGAGCGTCTGCTATGAGCGGGGCGGTCCATCCCTACGATGCGGCTCTGGGTGCCCTTCTTCGTGAGCAGCGGCTCGATGCACTCGTCAAACAGCGCGATCTCGCCGAGGCGCTCCATGTCACGCGGGCGACGGTGACACGTTGGGAGCAAGGCATCCGGGGTCTCAATGTCGCAACCTTGCTGACACTCGCTGATACGCTTGGCATTCCCGGCAGCCATCTCCTGCCAGAGGCCCATCGTGAGCGCCTGGATCCGACGCTGGCTGCGATTGTTCACATACTCCTCACTCGACCGGATCTTGTCCCGACCGTGCAGGCGATGTTGGAGATGTTGATCGAGGATGATGCAGGCGAGTAGTTGCTGGCAGCACAGTGGGCAGAACCAGCACTGACTAGACGCAGAGCCTCAACGACAACGACCGTGCCAGAGATACCGACGCGCCTGGTAGCTTGGTGCTCTTGTACTGGCTGACCTAGCTGTGGTGCTTCCTCTTCGACTGGTTTATGAGGCATGATGAGAACCATCTGCCCGGGCTCTGTAGCCCGCATTCTCGGTCGTAAGCGCCAAAGTTGGACTAAGACACCTCTATCTCCTGAGATGAGTTGGTGCGGCAGTTGATCGGGCAGAGGTTCATTTGAGGGAAAAGCGGACAGCCCGATAAACAGTGCGAACGGGTCTGACACTCAGTGCAGCCGCCTGCCGCGTGCTGTGCACGAATCCGTGCGAATGCAGGGTGCTGTTGCCAGATTTCACGCAGTGTTGTTCCACGCAATGGGACGCCTTTGTAGCCCGCTTCGACCATGAATGAACACGGGTAGACTCTGAGATCCTCTGAGACGAATAGCGAGAACCTACCAGCGTCACAACCTTCGAGACTAACGTCGTGCGCATTTCCGAAACGCGCAAGACCTGTGATGGTACAAGTGTCGAAACCTATCCGCCATGGATGTCGCACAGTCGTCGCGAGTCGGAAGAACTCCTCGATTCGTGGGCTCCGATTGGCAAGTAGCCTTTCGTTTGCATGCCGCCCGATCGGCTTGTAATTCAAGAATACC
This sequence comes from Candidatus Oscillochloris fontis, assembly GCF_004138135.1. GTDB lineage: Bacteria > Chloroflexota > Chloroflexia > Chloroflexales > Chloroflexaceae > Oscillochloris > Oscillochloris fontis. Next base: position 21,739 of record NZ_RYFD01000015.1, on the reverse strand, counting down.
AGTGCATGTGCCCGAGTTAGGAACGTCGGCGGATCTTGCAACCAGGTGATCGCAGTATTGATACTCCGACTCGAGAGAATGAAGTGTATGTTTGTAGTTATCTTGTGCTCTGTAAGTCGTTCGATAGCATCTGCGGTTTCTCGATAAGGCGCATATGCACTCACTGCTACTGCCCCGCAATAGCGCCGTGTCGCTTCGAGCACCGCTTCAGTAAGGCCACGACCGTTCGTTGTGTAATTGGGAACGATCCCAAAATCCTCTCTCGTGAGACGCAGGATTTCCACGAAGTCAGGATGCTGGTTCGGGTTTCCGCCGCCGAGCGCTACCTGGAAGGCATGCATCACTTGTGCTTGCCGGATCACCTCGCGATAGTCGTCCAGGCCCATATGGCGGCCCATCTCGTCCGACTTGCGATAGCAGAAGAAGCAGCCGTGATCACACCAATTTGTGATCGCGATGTCCAGCAGTTCTGGCCCGTGTTCGGCCCAGAACGGCTCCGGCGCACCCACATCTTCGATCCGGGCGAAGAATCCGGAGTGGGGATTGAACATCGCAGTGTACCGCTGCTTCGGAAACCGCTTAAGGATGATTGTAGATGGCCGCTTCGTCACCATGCACACTCCAGGTAGTTGAAGTAGATTCGCTCATTCTCGAGTTCGAACGCATCCGTACAGAAGAATGTCTGAACCATTGTGGTTTCGCTGTCCAGAGTGCCAAAATATGCCTTAAGCCCTTGTCCAGCAGCCTGCTGGAGACGTGCAATCATGGCTGGGGATAGCCGATCTGTGTTGAACCAAGCTTCTGGCGACACCCGTGTGTTGACATGTTTGAGGTCAACATACTGACTCGCGTTGATGACATCGCTGAAAAGTTCACGGAATAGGTCTGCAATCGGCGAGTCGGATGTGACCCCCATGAGTTCAAGGAATGCTCCTTCCTTCAGTTCGTCGTCCGTGATAATAAGGAAGGATGTCGACGAACTATTGGACACGAACCCTGTGCGTATTCTCATGATAATTCTCCTTGAGGCATATCCTCAACGAGGCGTGTCAGAAACTCGAGGCCGTAGGTATCGGTCAGAAACGCATACCCCAGCTTATAGTAATACATCCCGATACTCATGTCGAAGGCTTCTGCAAGCCTAGCTACTATCTCCAACGGGAGGCGTTCCCGGCGGCGTAGATAATCAAAGAAAGATGCGTACTCACGGGCGAAGTATATCGCATAATCTGCCTTGAGATCGAGGGATCGAATAAAGATTTGAGCGTGTAGGTTGTCGATGAGTTGATATGCATAAGAGCCTTGGCTTACTTTGGCGCGCTGTAGCATACGCTCACGAAGCTCCGCGACTGTCATAGGTGAGCGGAGGCAGATGATGTACTCGTCTTGCCCGTGTTCGCTTGTTTTGAAGGGGATAATCATAGCGTGCGCTCCGCAGACACACAAGTGATAAACCTTTCCGATTCGCGGCGAATCAAAGTATCCGATCTGTCGCTAGTGGCATCTGCATGTGCCAGGACGATAAAAGGGGCAGGATCGGGGATGCTGGCAACGGCCACGCTGAGCAAGCGCCACACGAAGGCGCGGTGCCAGCGCAAGCCGTCATGGAGGGCTTCCTGCAAGAGACCGAGCGCGTATGCAGGGTGGCCCGCGATTAACTGACGGAAAACGGTAACTGCTGGCGAGTCAAGCGTTGGGTTTGCACCAATGGGAAGAAGGAGCAGCAGCAAGCGGAATATGGGATCGTAAGGATGCTCCTCATTAGGTGCGAACTCAGGAAGCACCCTGGTCTCGACAAAGCGGCAAAACTCTTCACCCAGCGTATTCTGACCGTAGGAAGCATGGCCAAACGTCGGAACGAGTACATCTGAGAAAAATGACTGGTCTGCGTGCCTAGCGACAGTAAGTAGCATTTCCAAATTGAGAATCGGGAAGACGGAAGTTTCCCAGCGCAACGCGATCTCTCGAGCAAAGTGCTGAGCACGCGCATCGCCAGATGTTAAGACAGCCTCGACGATCTGCCGATCTTCGGCGTCTAAGTACATCGGCGGTACGGCAAACACCTCAGTGTCATAGACGGCTCCGTACCACGAGTGTGTGCGGTAGCTTTCGAAGAACGAACGGTTGGTAGGTATGCGCGACGCATAGAAGAGAAAGCGCTGCATGCCTTCTACGCCCTGGGTGTGCGTTGGTTGTTGCAATGCCACAAGCCGTGCGAACTCACCCGGATTCCGTGCATGCACGTCAAGCAGGTGCTGCGCAAGCAGAAAGTCCCGCATCTCATCGAACGTGAAGCTCAGCACCTCGTTTGGTTCAGCAAGCAGCGAGGGTGCTGGGCCGAGATCGTGGCGCAAGACGAGTTCCTCATCAAGCAAGGCGGTAAGCTCTGCATCCAGTGCAGCCGCCACCACGGTACGGGAGACATTTGCATACTGCCCAGCATCGAGCATGTGTGCGGCGACGAGTGAAAGTACGCGTCTCAACTCTACTCGGTGAACCAACGGGCGTGGCATTGAGCGATCGCTCACAACGGAGTGCTCGGCACGACCCAACTTATCCTCGACATAGCGGCGGAAGATCTCATCGCGGTAGATGCCTGCCACTACAGGTTGCTTATACTGACTATTACGGCCTCGTGCGCCATAAGCCTCGCAGAAAAACCGAAGCAGTAGAACATCCCGCTGGAGAAAATCGATGACGCGACGGGCAACACGACTCGGCCGTACTTTGAAGAATCGGAAGTAGCGTGCAACAAGCTCGCGGTGCTGCTCCTGGTCAAACCGCTGCCCATGGGCCTTCGAAAGGTGAAGGATGGGTGCGAGCGGACCAGACAGCAGTGTACCGAAACGCTGCTCCAGGAACTCGGAGCGGCAAGTCATGAGCACGCGTATATAAGGGTAGCGAACAAGAGTTTCGAGGAAATGCTCGAGTTGCCCGGCGAATGTGCGAACATCAGGATGCTCATTCAGACCGTCAATGACGAGTACGAAGGGCTGTTGTCGCTCGGCACAAGGGGCGGCCAGCGTGGTCAGTCCTTCCTCAAGAGTTGTGACGGCCGACGGAAAAATCAGCTGACGAACAACGTCGTTGAGATCTGAGTAGGGAAAGCGGCTGATCTGACGTGCGGTGATATACGCACACGGAATATTGTGTCGAAGCAGAAATCGCTCGGTGAAGTCGCACAGAAAGTTGGTCTTTCCCTGTCCTGCTGGACCCGTGAGCAGGAATACCCGGGCAGTCACACATCTGAGCTCTGTACTACGATTTCGCAGACGGTATTTCGTTCCCTCGGCAGTCATTTCAATATAATACTGCGTCTCATTGAGGACATGTGCACGAGCCGTGTCGCGCGGTATTGCCGCCCCTCCAGACCTGCCGATCTCGGAGTAGGGCGTCAGCATCATGTCAAGATTCTCGATGTCTTTCATGAATGCCTGCGCTGCGGCAACGGCACGTTCCAGTGTGTCGGCCGCGACCAATGCTTCAGTAGATGGCATGCTAACGGTCGGCACCCCACTCATCGTAGCGAGGCGATTCAAACCCGCTAACGGTTGGCGATTGAACCAGGCGGCAATGCGTTGTATGAACAGCGTGGGGTGAGCAAAGCAGCGGGCTTGATATTTGGTGTCTTGCGTTTCGACAAACACATTGGGGATGTACCGGGCGATCCGTTGCTCCTCTGCAAGCTGTGCCTTTACCTGATTCTGGAGGTGCGGTACCAAGTGGATCTGATGCGTGCCGCGTACGAGGGCTTGCAGTTCGGCATCGATAGCTGAAATATCAGCCATCGGTAGATGCTGGATGCGGGTGAGCAGGTCGTCGAAGGCTAGCACATCTGCCTTAGGATCAAAAGTGAAGCGCCCCTTGGTCGATATTCTCCACTTCGCACGCGTCTCGGTACGGTATCTCGGGACGGTATTGGCGGCAAGCGCGAAGACAAGCCGTGTGAGCGGGAAACTCCCTGCGACCAACGTCTCTATCGTCTGGGTGATCTTGCCAGCCGTTACCTCAGACGTGACTTGCACGCCAAGCCCTGATGATGAATCGTACAAGTCTATACCAGGAAAGTTCGCCGCAAGCGCGTTGGTGTTAGCCAATCCTGGTGCGTTGTACATGCGTCGGAGCACCGGAAGCAGAACGTGCTCTGCCACCTTGTTCCGCGATCCAAGGCCGGCCAGCGCCTCGGCGCGGATTTGATGCGCCAAAATCGCCAGGGATGTACTGATACTGTTGAGCGTTTCGAGCAAGCTAAGCGTCATCGTCTATCTCTACAAGGAGTTTTGTTGACTAGAATTTGAGGGCATCAACCGTCACCTGCACGGAGTGCAGACAGCGACATGGTAGCATAATGCGCTGGCCCTTTGAAATACTCGCTAAAAACGATACATTTACTCCCCCACTTCCTCACCTCCTACCGATGTCCCGCCCCCTCCTAGCCCATCAGCATCCGCTGAGTTCCTGGTTCGCGGCGAGGAGGTGGTGCCTATGGAGCAGCAGCGCATGCATGCCCGCGCCGGTTCATGTCGGTTCGCTTGGTTTCGTCGCCCAGGGAGAGCGCCGGACAGGGGCGCTCGTCGGCATGCCGCCCGTCACTCCTGCGCCTTCTTACTCGCCATGTGGAATGGATTGCCCGACCTCAACGCGCTCCTTACCCCCGTGCTGACCTGGGCGATTACGGCGATCACCACCATCGCCGCGATCATCCTGATCTGGAGCATCTACGAAAACTGAACCCAGAGCCCAAATGGGTTCACCTTACTTGTCATAGGCTCATACCTCCCAGTAGATCGTTGCGAGGACGGTGTTATTGTTCACTAAGAGCCTGCCGTCCGTAGCGAGATGCGCGATCAGATCCTCGAAGCCTAGTTCTTTGCCCTCCATCACAAATGACTGGCTGGCAAAGCGCCCACCATAGCGGGCGATGGCTTCCTCTTTCGGCGGCATGTAGCGCCGCATGGCCCTCGCTCGTGCTCTGCTCACCCAGCCCGTCGTAGTCGTCCTCGATGAGCCGATTCTGGGTGTGGATATGCACTCGCGGGCAACGATCTGGGATCGTGTGCGAACGATTGCTCGCGAGGGCGGAACCGTACTGCTCACCACTAACTATCAGGTCTGCTGTGCGGCAACCACGTGCTCCAGCGGTAGCTCCTCCATGCAACATTGAGGGCCACTTGGAGCGCCGTTGTGTCAAGATCGCCCGGCGTGCTCAGAAAGACCAGATGGGTGCAGGGTGGCTCCTCGCCCCAAGGTTCGCCCAGAGTGACGCTTACACGTGGGCCGACTACCTGGAGGACGGCGCGACGTAAGGGAGCCTCGGCTAGGTAGAGCAGACCCTTCGCACGGAAGACCGCCGCCGGTAGGCTCAGTACCAGATCGCGCAATGCCTTGACCCCAAACGGCTGCGCATTGGTGTAGCTCCAACTCTGGAAGGCAGCCCCGTGGTCGTGTTCGCAGCCACAACTCGCGTCATGCTTGTGGTCGTGGTGTGTCCGTGCTGGCGCGAGATCCAGTTTGTACTGCCCGACACCGAGTAGCAGGTTGAGCGGCACTTCGCCGTGGACTGCTGGCAGGATGCGTGCCCGTGGTACGATCTGGCGCACCCATGCCTCGATAGCGGCTCGTTGCTCGGTATCCACCAGATCAATCTTGCTCAGTACGACGATATCGGTGGCAGTAACTGTTCACACTTCTCCTAGCCTCCAGGCTTTGCGCCTTTGCGTCTTTGCGTCAAAATCGGAATGCTAGGAGAAGTGTGAACAGTTGCTGCTGCCGAAGTCGTTGACCATAACCGCAACCTTAAGACCGTGGTCGGCCCGCAGGATGCGGTTAAGCAGCGTGGTCTTTCCAGCGCCAAGAAAACCGGTCAAGATCGTTAGCGGGATTGGCTGGTCAGGAGCCTCGATGGGCATTGTCACCTCCTCCACGATAGATGCGGGCGGCGCGTTATCGCCGAACCGGGCGGCAGCAGTTACAGTTAGGGCCGTAGGCCGCACGGGCCACCTGCTGGGGCGAGGCGTAGATCGATGTCTGGGATGAGTTCCGCGAGCGTGTGCTGAATGTGCTGAACTCGCGTGTGCAGAGCCCGTGGCAGATCAGGTACTCTATAAGTTCGTTGGCTCGCGACGCGCCCACCGCGCCGGGCGGCCCTCACCCCCTAGCCCCCTCTCCCACGCAGTGGGAGAGGGGGGATCGAACCCATCGCGCTGCGGAATCACCCCGCTCCCGCACGCAGGAACAAGGCCGGGAGTGAGGGCCATCCGGCAGCAATGGGTCACATTGCTACGAACCATGTTTAAGAGGGAAAAACCAATGCATGATCTCGATTCGCTGCGTACTCTCCTGCTGGCTATGCCCGGTGCGGAGGAGAGCTTTCCGTTCGATGCGGTGACTCTGGTTGCTAAGGTCGGTGGCAAGATGTTTGCACTCTTGGCGACAACCGGCACGCCTCTGCGGCTCTCGCTTAAGGTGGACCCCGACTATGGTGAGGTGCTTCGTGCGACATTCCCGGCCATCCAGCCGGGCTACTACCTCAATAAGCGCCATTGGGTGACGCTCACGCTGGATGGGAGTCTCGATCCTGCGCTGGTGCAGGAACTGATTGATGGTTCCTACCAACTGGTTGTACGGGGGTTGCCGCGTGCTGTTCGCGAGCAGTTGGCCGCAGGAGACGGGGGGGCGTAGGGGCGCAGTATCGCCCGCCAACTGCTCCATGGCGGTAACTGTTCACCCTTGGGGTAAAAGAAATCTCGTATTGACGCAAAGGCGCAAGGACGTAAAGGATTGTTGCAGGCTTTGCGCCTCTGCGTCTTTGCGTCAAAAACTGGAAGCTAGGAGAAGTGTGAACAGTTACCCACGGCGGGCGATGCTGCCCTACGGGATGCTCTCTTGCACTTCCGCATGAAATGAGTATAGTACGAGGTGAAGAATCTCGGTAGCCGTTAAGGAGCCATGTCATGACGAACCAACGCCGACCGCGTGCGACCATCATTATCGAGTGGGGGCCGGATCGAGAGATCCTCGTACATGCTGATCCCAAGGGCTTCTGGATGCTACCGGGTGGGCGGATTGAACCGGGTGAGGATTCGTTGATGGCCGCAGTGCGCGAGTTACGTGAGGAGTTTGGCTTACAGGCGCGGTCGGTACTCTTCTTGTTCCACCATCTATCGGTCAACACCGATCACGCAGTCTTCTTGGTGCAAGTTGAAGGCACCCCGCAGATCATCAATCCCAAAGAAGAACCAGCTATCGGCTTGGTTGATCGGCAGATGCGGGTGGCATGGTTTGCGGTGGCAGCGGGATTCAATACGACGAATCTCGAACCCACCGGTGGAACACGCTCGATACTGGCGCACTACTATGAATTTATGATTCAGAATCCCGCGATTCGTACCGGCTTGGCCGCGCTGATCGCAAGTTGGCGCATACCGAATCCACCGGCCTTGAGTTCCGTAGCGCCAGTGATCCGCATCCCAATCGGTACTGCACTGATCGAATTAGTATTGGGCGATATTGTGACCCAAGATGTTGATGCGGTGGTCAATGCGGCGAATGAATCTTTGGCCAATGGCGGCGGCGTGTGTGGCGCTATCCACGATGCAGCCGGAGCCGAGCAACTAGAGGCGGCGTGCCGTGCAATTGGCGCGTGCCCCACCGGCGAGGCACGCCTTACTGCTGGGTTCCAGTTGCAGGCCCAGCATATCATCCACGCGGTTGGGCCGATCTACTCGCGCTATACCCCCGACCATGCCGCACGTCTGTTGGCAAGCGCCTACCATGCCAGTTTAGCCTTGGCCAGCGAGCATCAGATTAGTCGGATCGCCTTCCCCAGCCTCAGTACGGGTATCTTTGGCTACCCGGTGGAGAAGGCGGCTCCGGTGGCGATTGCGACGGTAGTCGAATATCTGCGTGAGCATCCTGAGATCAAGTTGGTACGTTTTGTATTGAATAATGATCGCCGCAAGAGTGACACGCAGAACCGTGAAGTTCATGCCCATTTTGAAGTCGCATTGGCGCAATATGCGATCTAATATGGTACTACCGAGATGCTACAATAGCAGCGACCATATTGGTAGTCACGGATACGAACGAAAGGGGTACGATGATGTCTCAACTTTCTAGTCTCAAACCCTGGTTACGTGGGAGTATCGTGCTGCTGCTCTTGGCGCTTGCTGTTATTATTCCGAATGGTGTTGCAGCGCAACCTAGCGCTGTCTACGAACCAAATCTGCGTCTCGGTTGGGTTGTGAAGGGCGATATTGATCTGAATACGGTGCTTACGTATACGGTAGTGGTTCCGAGTGGTAAACAGATTATCGTTGGGGCGATCAATGTGGATGCCATTCAGGTTCCAGCAGGTGCAGCGGCTCCGCCTGAAGTGGCAGTCACCTGCCCAATGCTGAGCACCACCCAGACCATAACGGCCCAGAATAGTCAGGCTATCTACTGTCGCCCCGCATCGAGTACCGGCTCTGATGTGACCGTGACCATCTCCCTGAAAGGGACGAGTCGTAGCGAATCGGCGGTAAGCTATGCGCTCTTTGTCCATCGCTTAGACTCCTCAATCGCTACAACCTTTGATAGTCTACTCTTTGAGAATCTCTATTCTGCGCCACGTCATATCCAGACTTTCTTCATGTCGAATAGCGACAACTCGCTCACTCAACGCAACCTCGTCTTCACGCCTTCGCTCAGCTATCGGGCGGCCGCGTTGCTCTATCGTTCAGATGGGAGCCTGATGTGTGGCACTCTGGCACCTCAGACCTGCCAGACCTATGATCAGAATGGGGACTATTTCGACTATTACTTGGTTGTGCTGAATACTGGCGATATCAGTTATACCTATGGTGTGGACTTTGTACAACCCTAGGGTTGTTTCTCGAAGGGCAGTTGCTATGCACCGCATTCAACGTATGCTCCTTGTCGGTATGCTCGGTTTCTTATGGGGGTGTTCAGGTAGTGGCCCACCATCACCCAATGCTGATCTGTTCCAAGACATAAAGCAGTTGGGCAACAGTATCTCTCAGGTAGAGATCCATACGCGGGAGCGTGATGTTGCGACGGCTGAGAGTCTGAATCCTGGCCAAGTGGGGCTGAGTAGCGAAGAGGGTGGCCAGTATCGGCTCAGTATAACGAGTGGTAGCACGCTATTGGTGGGGGCGATTCAGGTCGCTCCCTTCTCTCTCAATGCATTTCCTCGGATCAGTGTTGGTTGCCCAACCGGATCAGGGGGCAGCAACCTGATCAATAGTCTCGAATCAAGTGGCATGGCGATCTGTACCCCGCAGAGTAGTGCTGAGGTACAGGTGAGCATGGAGTATCCAGGGAGTGCTGCGCTCTTCACTCTGCTGATCAATCAATCCATGCAGAGCACCTTTGATAGCCTCAATCTTGTGGGGGTGCCGCTGGCAGCCAACGCAGCGCAACTCTACCGTATCAATAATACAAGTACTGATGTGAAGCAACGGCGGCTGATCTTTCGTAGTGCATCGAGCAGTAGTGCGGCATTGCTCTACCGCGAGGATGGGCGGCTGATCTGTAGTAGTTTGGATGCCAACACGTGTGGCGTGTATGATGACGATTGGTCGCACTACTATCTGGTGGTGTTTAATGCGGATGCGACCAATACGACCTACGAGGTGCGCTTTAGTTCCTAGAAGTATGCTATACTCTGCGCCATGCGACATGTCATGATCAGCAATTGCCAGCAGCAGCGCCGCTCCCAGTGGTTGGGAGGTAGGGCGATCTGACGCGGTGCATTTCGCTGATCTCACACCCGCTGGGTTATTCCCGGCGGGTGTTTTTGTTTACCCTTGAAGGAGGGGTGTTATGTTGGAGTGGGGCTTTTTGTTGCGCGGGATGCTGATCGGGTTTGCGATTGCGGCTCCAGTCGGGCCCATTGGGGTGTTGTGTATTCGGCGCACGCTGGCTGATGGCCGCGCTACCGGGTTTGCGTCGGGGATGGGTGCGGCAACCGCCGATCTGATCTATGGGGCAATTGCGGCACTCGGCTTGACGACGGTTGCCAACGTGCTCACGGGCATGAGCTTTTGGACGCGCCTCGTGGGCGGGATCTTCCTCTGCTACTTGGGAGTGCGTACTCTGCGTGAGGCTCCCGCCGAGCGTCCAGCGGAGGCGCGGGCACGCGGCCTGCTGGGGGCGTATGTCTCGACCTTCGCCCTGACTATTACCAATCCGGCGACGATCCTCTCGTTTGCGGCGGTTTTTGCGGGGATGGGGGCAGCGAATGGGGTGGCGAGCTATGTGGATGGGATCATGTTGGTGGTGGGGGTGTTTAGTGGCTCGGCGCTCTGGTGGTTGTTGCTGAGTGGTGGGGTGAGCCTGCTGCGCAGCCGCGTGACCCCGCAGGTCTTGCGTTGGGTGAATGTGCTGGCTGGGCTGATCATCCTGGCATTTGGGCTAGTAGCCTTGGGGAGTCTGGTCGGATAGTTTATACTGAGGTGGCGTGATTCTCTCAGCCATGAGGTGTTGCATGACCGAACTGAACAAGGTGGCCCTCTTCACCAATGAGTACCCGCCGAATGTCTACGGTGGTGCCGGGGTGCATGTCGAATATCTGAGTCGTGCGTTGGCCACGTTGGTGGATGTGGAGGTACGCTGTTTTGGTGATCAGCAGGTGGATGGCGAGCATCTTACGGTGCGCGGCTACCCGCTCTGGGACGAGGTGAAGCGCAACACCGATCCACGTTATGTGGGCGCGGTTGATGCCTTCAACCGCTCGCTGATGATGTCTAAGGATACGCTTGATGCTCAGGTTGTGCATTGCCACACCTGGTATACCGATATGGGCGGGTTGCTGGCGGGCAAGCTGTGGGGCATCCCGTATGTGTTGACCATCCACTCGCTCGAACCATTGCGCCCCTGGAAGGTGGAGCAACTGGGTCACGGCTACCATCTGAGTTCGTGGATGGAGCGCACGGCGATAGAGCAGGCCGACGCGATCATTGCGGTCTCGAAGGAGACCCGTGAGGATGTGTTACGCCACTTCCAGATTGCGCCGGAGAAGGTGCATGTGATCTATAACGGGATTGATCTGGCCGAGTACCGTAAGGCCGAAACCACCGCAGCCTTAACGCGCTACGGGATCGATCCTACGCGACCCTTCGTGCTCTTTGTGGGCCGCATTACGCGCCAGAAGGGGATCATCCACCTCGTCAACGCCATCCCCCAGATTGACCCCGAACTCCAAGTCGTGCTGTGCGCGGGCGCACCCGACACGCCAGAGATCGCCCGCGAGATGCAGGCGGGTGTGGCGGCGGTGAGTGCCACGCGCCCCGGCGTGATCTGGATTCAGGAGATGCTGGCGCGCCCCGATGTGATCCAACTCTACTCGCACGCGGCGGTCTTCTGTTGCCCCAGTGTGTATGAGCCGTTCGGCATCATCAACCTGGAAGCCATGGCCTGTGAGACGGCGGTGGTGGCTTCGGCGGTGGGCGGGATCAAGGAGGTGGTGGTTCCAGAGGAGACCGGCATCCTGGTACCGTTGGAACTCCAGCCAGGCACCTTCACCCCGGTGGATGCGGCGGCCTTCGAGGCGGATCTGGCGGCGGCGATCAACCGGGTGGCGCGTGACCCTGCGCTCCAGGCGCGGTTTGGTGCGGCGGGGCGCGAGCGCGTTGAAGCGCACTTCAGTTGGGATGCCATCGCGGTACGCACGCTAGAGTTGTATCGTTCGTTGGTGGAGGGGTAACGGAGGCTGGGGTGATTGAACTTCCGGGAAGCTCAATCACCCCAGGGAATCAATCTCTAGCCCAACCAAAACCCGCTCAGTATCGGAGAGATCGCCAATAACCTTACGGATGGGTGGCGGGAGCTTACGTACCAACGTGGGCAGCGCGAGGATCTGATCCTGACTCGCTAACTGGGGATTCTGCATCAAGTCAATCACTTCGATAGTATACCGACCTTCGAGGTGGGCCTCGCAGATCGCACGCAGATTGGCGAGGGTCTTGATGGAGCGCGGGGTCTTTCCAGCAACATAGAGTCGCAGGCACCAAGTTGTGGTGGGTTGAGATGCTTGCTCGTTCATCATACATCTTCCTCAAGGCTGATTCCATCTGAGGAGAGTTGGAGTACCTGTACCTGATTCGAGTGGGCCATACCGCGTGACTTGAGAATGTAGAGACCACGGGTACGGGCATGGTTCGTTTCAATGTTGCGTACCAATAGCCACGTATCAACCAGTGATGAGACCCCCAAATCGGTACCTTCGGGGTCTTGGCCGGGGCCAGTCAGGCTGGTGAGCAAGAGCGTCACGCTATGTTGCTTACAGAGATCAATCAAGCGGGTGAGCAATGCGCGCACTTCACCATGAAAGCCCTGGCTCATCAGAGCGGTGACGGGATCAATGACCACCACATGGGGATTGAGGCGCATGATGCGGTCGGCAATCATGGCGAGGTGCAATTCGAGACCTCCCGTCGTCGGGCGGATGGCGTGGAAGTGGAGTAGCCCGGCCTTGATATTGCGGTGCAGATTGATCCCAATCGAACCCATATTGCGGGTGATCTGGGCCGGTGATTCTTCAAAGGCGACAAAGAGGGCGGTTTCACCCCGCTCGCATGCGCCGCTAACAAAGGCTGATGCGAGGCTGGATTTGCCGGTACCGGCGGTACCCGAAAGAAGAACTGTGCTCCCGCGATAATATCCGGCACCACCCAGCATCGCATCAAGCGCGGCTACTCCACTGCTGACCCGTTCATTGGTAACATGATGATTGAGGTCGAGATTGGTGATCGGCACCACCGTCAGGCCGTTGGTATCAATCAGGAAGGGATACTCGTTGGTGCCATGGGTGGAGCCACGATACTTGACGACCCGCAAGCGGCGGGTGGAGATCTGGTCATGGACGCGGTGATCGAGCAAGATGACACAATCGGCGACATACTCTTCGATCCCGTGGCGGGTGAGGGTGCCCTCACCGCGTTCGGCGGTGACGACGGCGGTGATGCCACGCTCCTTCAGCCAGCGGAAGAGGCGGCGTAGCTCGGCGCGCACAATACCTTCGTTCTGAAGGCCACCGAAGAGCGCCTCGATAGTATCGAGGGCGATACGCCGCACCCCGATCTGCTCAATGATATGACCGAGGCGAATGAAGAGGCCATCGAGGGTGTAATCACCGACCTCTTCGACATCATTGCGATCCAGGAAGATATACTCGACCGCGAAGAGATTCTTCTGTTCCAGGTCAACCAGATCGAAGCCCAGGGCGCTCACATTACTAATCAGTTCCTCGCGAGTCTCCTCGAACGAGACAAATAACCCCGGCTCACCATACTCCATGGCCCCGCGTACCAAAAATTCCATGGACAACAATGTCTTACCACAGCCAGCATTACCACAGACCAGCGTGGGCCGCCCACGGGGCAGACCGCCATCGGTAATGACATCAATGCCATTGATACCGCTCGGAGCTTTCGGCAGCGGTGTGAGCGTGTGTGGGATTGAGGTGGTGGGCATAACAACGTCCTTGGTGGTTTCCTCCTGCCTGGAGGTGTACGAGTACCTTAGTGTACACCATCTAGGAGATAAGCGCACACCATGATTAGCGAATCAGTGATGGCGTGTATAATGTAACCCGCTGTGACGCCACTGCATCATAGGCGCAGGGGTGGTGTGTTGCCGATGGTATCTGCGAGGAGGGCAGATCGGTATGGATAATCTGTTCAAAATGGGTTCATTGGATCGCGTACTACGCTTGGTCTTGGGAGTCTGCTTTCTTGGTAGTGCATTGATCTTCATGAGTGGTGCCTGGCAGGTCTTCTTTGCGCTGGTGGGCATCGTTGCGATTGGTACGGCCTCGATTGGCATTTGCCCGGCCTATATCTTCTTGAATATTTCGACCAAGGAATAGCATCCTGACGGATTGAAGTACGGGATCTGGCATGCCTCTGTTCTTTGCTGGAGAGTCGGGGTGGCATCGGCGCCGCTGGGCGGCGCTGTTTGCCCCGGCTCTACTATTGCTCCTTACCTGCATAGCGCTGTTGCTAGGATCAATCCAGGCTACTCCTGGATTTCGGCTCCGGGTTGATGATCCCGACATCTTGCGCTATCTGGTGCAGGTCTTTCCGCTTGAGCGGAATGATTCTGAAACCTACCGTTGGTCGCAAGGGCAGTTTGGGATCTACCTGTACGGTTTTGATGGTCGCGCCGCACTTGTTTCGTTGCGTATGACCTCACCCCGTCCTGAAGGGGTGGCGACACCTCAGCTTACTTCACCCACACTTCAGAGCGATCTTGGTGAACTTCCGTCTGGTCGTGGGTGGGTACGGTACCATCTGCTCGTTCCTACAGCGGCATATGGAGAGACGGCGCTGCTATTCCACGTGCCGCCATTTCAACCGAGGAATGATCCGCGTCCTTTGGGGGTGGCGCTGGCTGATATTGCGGCCCAACCAACGGCTGAACGCTTCTTCTTGCCGCCGCTGGTGCGGAGTATCTTTTTGCTCAGCCTGCCGTTGATCCTCTGGTTGTTGGTGCTGCGCCTCACCGGGCGGCGTGGCTGGGCGTGGGGCGTGGGCTTGTTGGCGGTGCCGGTGATGGGTTGGGCAAGTGCGAATCCAACCCTAGCGAGTTACCTTCTGCCCACGTTGGGCTGGCCGTGGTGGCCGCTGTTGCCGCTGCTCGGCTTGATCTTCACCCTCCAGATCGCCGAGGGGCTACGGGCCAGTCGGGCATGGATCACGGCGCGGCCACGATTCGCCTGGGCGTGGCTGGGCGTGGCCTTGGGGTGCCTCGTGGCTATGCGGGCGGGCCTGCCCTGGCCAGTCGGGATGCTTGGGTTGGGCTTGGGGGTGTGGGTGGGCAGTAGCGCACTGCGCGAGGGTGAAACGGAAGTCCGGGTAACGCCGATCATCCTGCTGCTGATCGTGGGGGTGAGCTTGGGGTTACGCCTCGTCAACCTCGACGGGCAACCGCTGGCGTTATGGCGCGATGAGGCGCGCCATGGGCTACAGGCACTCAAGATCTGGAACGACCCCGCCTACCGCCCAGTCTATGTGGCCGAAGGGGCCGATCTACCGGCACTGCTCTTCTACCTGATGGCCCCGGTGCTGGGGTTGCTTGGCCCCCAGGTCTGGACGGTTCGGCTCGTCTCGGCGCTGATCGGGGGCTTGACACCGCTGGCGCTCTACTGGGCAGCGCGGCCACTGATCGGGCGGCGTCCGGCGCTTCTCGCTGCTGCCCTCTTGGCCTGTTCGTCCTGGGCGCTCAGTATGAGTCGCTGGGCCTTCCCGGCTACCCTCGATCATCTGCTGACGCTGACAGCGGTAGGGTTTGCGTGGCGCGGCCTTGATCCGGCGGCCAACTGGCGCCGCTCCAGCCTCCTGCTCGGTATGGCCGGGCTATGTGCCGGGTTCGCCACCTACGCCTACCACACCGGGCGGGTGGCTCCGCTTGCGCTCGCACTGCTGGTGCTGGTGCGCTTGGGGCTTGATCGGCGGGCGTGGCTGCGGGCGCTGCCGGGGTTGCTGGTGGCTGCCACCGTGGGCCTGTTGACGATGGCTCCGCTGCTCAACTACATCCTCCACAACTATGCCGACTACAACCGACGGGTGAGTCAGGTTGCGATTCTCAAATCCGACTATCTGGATACCCATACCCCATTGGGGTTGGTGCTAGAGAATACCGGGCGCTACCTGCTCATGTGGCATGTTCAGGGCGAACTGAATGGGCGTCACCACATGCCCGATGTGCCCATGGTTGATCCGGTGCTCGGATTGCTGATGCTACTGGGGTTGGGGCTTGCCCTGCGTCGCCCCTACCAACCACAACGGCTGGCGTTGCTGGTGATCCCAGCGGTCTATCTGCTCCCGGCGGTCTTCAGTACCGATGCGCCGCATGCCATGCGCGCCTTGGGGATGCTGGCTCCGGCATGTATGTTGGCGGGCTTAGCTTTGGATCACCTCTTTCTCCAGCCCCAACGCCGGGCGGGGTATCTGCGGGCAGCGCTCGTGCTGCTCCTCAGTTTGGGGATGAATAGCTGGCTCTACTTCGGCCAGATGCGGATTGATGCGCGGGTTTATGGCGAATTTGATCTGGTTGAGACTGCGTTGGGCCAAGCGCTACAAGCACCGTACCGCAGCCACGATCCTGAACTCCAGGCAGTACAGGTCTATACCCCCGATAAGTTTTTGGCCACCGATACGGTACGGTTTTTGGGGTATGGGCTTCCTCTTTACGCCTATACAGGTGACCGATTGCCCAGCGATGGCCCGATTCTGCTCCTCCTTCCCGTCACTGCTTCGCCAGTGGCACAAGCGGCGGCATTAGAAGCCTTGGGGCCAGCGGGGCGTAGGTTGCCCCACCAGCCCTACGAGCCGGATGGCGCAACGCCCATCCTGCTGGTATTTGGACGTGGTGCGGCAGCGGAACGGTTAGCGGCACAACTATGGCCATGAAGATGAGGACATAATGCAGACCTGGCGATTTTTACCGCAGAGTGACGGGGACGCCCAACATGAGTTGGCGTCCGCCGAGGCGATGCTGGTGGGGCTGAGTGAGATCGGGCAACCCGTGCTGCGCTGGTACCACGCACCAACCCCCGCCCTGGTAATCGGATCGGGTCAGGCATTGCACGAGATCAACCGCGCTACCTGTGCGGCGGCGGGGGTACGGCTGCACCGACGGGCAAGTGGGGGCAGTGCGGTGCTCTTCGGCCCCGATCTGCTAATGCAAGACATCGCGCTACCTGCCGGGCATCACCTAGCGATCTCGGATGTGAGCGAGTCCTATCGTTGGCTCGGCGAGGCGTGGCTGGCGACCCTGGCACAGTTGGGGGTTGCGGCGAGCATGGTGAGCATTGCCGAAGCGCGTGAAGATCGCCAGACGCTCCCGCTGTTGCTGCGGCGGGTCTGCTTTGCGGGGCGTTCGCCCTACGAAATTCTGAGTGGTGGACGCAAACTGGTCGGCTTTTCGCAGGTACGGCGGCGCCAGGGGATGTTGCTCCAGGTGGGCGTCTATATGCGCTGGTCGGGGGCGGCACTCGCGCAGTTGCTTGAACTTAGCGCTGTAGAGGCGCAGGCGCTCGTGAGCGAGATGCAGGAACGGGTAGTAGGGCTGGATGAGATTGTGCCACAACGCCCCACCCCCGCAACAATCATGGACGCATTTGCGGTTAGTCTGCGCGAGCAGCATCAGATCAGCCTCGATCCGCAGGGCTGGCATCCAGCGGAGAAGGTAGGGTTACAGGCGGCATTGGTGCGCTACGCGCCGATCAATGATTGACACGGCGCGTGCTGTGCGCTATACTACCCGACGTTGAGACCCCGTAGCTCAATTGGATAGAGCGTCAGCCTCCGGAGCTGAAGGTTGTTGGTTCGAGCCCAATCGGGGTCGCCAAACTGCATTACAGGGCTTTCCAAAGCCGCAAACCGCCCCTATCGCTATGGCTATTCATAGCGATTTTTTCTTTTGGCATGAATCCATATCCGCGCAATCCACGTACCGGCTTCATGCAGCGCCGCCACTTGTTCGGCTATCAGGTCGGCCCGAACCCACTCTAACATATCGAAATGACGATCTCTGCTAAACGCCGCTAACTGTAAATGCTGCCCAGTAGTATGGGTGTGCAAACGGACTGCTCGTGGAGTCTTGCTCAGCCAACCGACTATACTGGCGCCGATCAGTCCAGAGCAGAATCTCCGTCTCCTTCGTGACCCCTGATTGGCGTGCCTGTTGGTATGCCTTATCAACATAACGCACGACATCACGGATGTTCATCTCGCGTAGCCACTTCTGGGCGCTGTGGAGCGCCTCGATAATACTCATCCCATCACGATGGTGGTTGAGATAGAACTGCTCCATCAGGAGTGCGGTTGAGATATCGGGCACTGACCAGAGGCTGCTCACAACACACGGCACCCCGGCGGTCAGGAATCCGGCGGGAAGGCCAATATACTCCTCGGCAAGTTCACCGTGTGCATCGCTTAGACCCGTTTCGCAGGCTGAGAGCGTCACCAGCCTTGCTGCTGAGAGATCTACGATCTCCTGCTGGAGTTCTGCGAGTGTCAGTCGGCTATCTGCCAGTGCTAGGCCAGATGTAGACGGATCATTTCGATCATATATTCCATGACAAGAGAAGTGTAAATACGTACACTGTTTGGTCTCTGTTTTTACAGTCTCTTTTTGTCCAAGTCGCCCATTGAATATCCTGTGCGTAGAGAACAGTTCGCTTATCGCCAGACCTTCGATGGGACTATATGCCAGATTGCTGTCTTCCTGCGGATTGATCACCGCAAATAGCGCTTGCCCGTTTGCGTGAGAGGCTCTCACATAGCATGTGGCAAGTACCTTCACCGAGGGTGCATAGCTGACCTGATATCGGTCACAGAGGCGCGTTTGCGCACTATCTGGCAGAAGCGCGGCATGGAGCGGGAGCAGGTATAGACCACCGGAGGGAAGCATGATCAGGTGCTTTATCGTTGGTGGTAACATCGCAACTACGGGGGCCAGAAGATCCGCGCCAACTCTCGCCAACGTAGCATCCATCGAATCGTACCAGTGGGCTTTATTGGAATAGTAGCTGCGTACCCAGCCACCCCTCACGCCTGTCTGATCCAGCATCTCTCCAAACAGTAACTGGGTAAGGTTGCTCTCGGTAAAGCTAGGTATGTCTACGTGAACAACACCCTCGTGGGTAACGATGAGCGCAACACTGCCTTGGTCGGTCATACAGAACGCTACCAGAGCCATGCTGGCATCGGGCAAAGCCGCACGCCATGTGGCGAGGTCAGAGTCAGCCAGAAAGCCCGGCACGAACTGACGCACCTGGCCTATTGCGCTGTTCATGCTCTCATTTGCTACCCTTTGCCGCTGCTCTAGGAGAGCGTAGTGTTCAGTCAATTCTTGCTGATCGATATTTGAAAATGAATTTGTAATTTGATTTGCACTATCTCGCAGCGGCTGGCCCATGGCCTGGGTTTCGCGATACACAGCTACTGATTCTTGGTAGTGAATCCAAACATCATCTGGCACAGCAT
Organism: Candidatus Oscillochloris fontis; assembly: GCF_004138135.1. Taxonomy (GTDB): domain Bacteria; phylum Chloroflexota; class Chloroflexia; order Chloroflexales; family Chloroflexaceae; genus Oscillochloris; species Oscillochloris fontis. Next base: position 2,744 of record NZ_RYFD01000015.1, on the reverse strand, counting down.
CTGGTCGCCGAATACGCAAGCGTAGCGTATCCGCCAGCAGGCGAGTCTTGCCGCTATCCAGGATTGATAGCGCCTGAGCCAGTTCTCCGGCCTGAACAGCAGCATATGCGGCGTGACGGTAAAACCGAGCATTCTCGGCGATCTCAGATGTCTTGCTCTCCACTGAGAGACCGGCGCGGTAGATCTGCTCACCGGCAACCATCGCCGTCTGATATGCCGCAAGCGCCGAAGGCCAGTTTCGTTGTGAGAAGAACAGATTGGCCAACTGTCCGCTCGCCAAGCGGCAGAGATGCGGAGTGACCTCTGGCTGATAGACGCGCAGTGCCGCCTGATAGTAGTTCGCCGCCCGCTCGGACATGGCCGGTGTGTTACCCAGGTAGCGACTATAGATCAGACCAAGTTGGTATTGAATCGTAGCCCAACTTGTAGGAAAAGCCTGAAATGTGTAGACCTGAAGCGCATCCTCGTAACAGCGAATCGCCTGCCGGATATTCTCAGCGTGATCACCATACTCGCGCTCCATATGAGCATTACCCAGATCTAAAAGGGTCATCGCCCACTTCTCAGGTAGATTCGTGCGCGTACGGACTTCCAGCGCATGTTCGTAGTGTTGAATCGCCTGCTCAATATTATCCGCTTTGCTGCCTGCCAATCGTTTAGAGTACGCATATCCCAGGTTATGCTCGATCACCCCCCAGTGTTCGCAGTACGCTGATCTCGTATACACCTCCAACGCCTCGTGATACTGGCTGATCGCCTGTTCAATATTCTGGCTGAGGTCGCCGCGCAGGCGCTCAATATAAGCTAGGCCAAGGTTGCTTTTGGTCATGGCCCACTTCTCGGGCTGTGCTGCACGTGTCCGCACCCTAAGGGCGATCTCATAGTGCAGGATCGCCCGCTCAATATTCTCTGTGCGGTCGCCGGCAAGCCTGATCCGATACACCTCACCGAGGTTATTATGGATCATGGCCCACTTATCGGGGGCGTGTGGTTGTGTGTAGACCGCCAGCGCCTGATTGTAGTGCTCGATAGCGTGCTCGATATTCGCCAGAGGGCTATCAAGGATGCGATAACGATAGGCAATCGCCAGGGTGAGTTGTACTTCAGCCCAATTATCTGAATACTGCTCCAGGGAGCATACTGCCAGCGCCTGCTGGCAATGTGAGATGGATCGCTCGATATTCTCAGCCCGGCTGCCGCGCCGCCGCAACTCATAGGCTTTGGCAAGATTGGTATGAATGATCGCCCAGTTGTCGGGGTCATCCCTCGGATCTAACCCAGCGAGCGCAGCTTCCAAGTGCGAGATAGATAGCTCTAGGTTCTCGCCCGGATCACCCTGCACACGCAAGCCATAGGCCATCGCCAGCAGATTATGTACGGTGAACCACTCGCGGGGCGTGCTCTGCGATCTGAACTGCGCCAGCGCTGTTGTCAGATGGCTGATTGCGTGCTCTAGGGACTGCTCGCGATCCGTGTAGGCAGAATCGAGATACGCCTTGCCGAGGTGCCACTGTGCGCCCGCCCACTCTGCCGGGTAGGTCTCAGGTGTCAGTAATGCGAGCGCCTGCTGATAGTGGTAGATAGCACGTTCAAGATCAACGGCCTGGATCTGACGCACATGATCCGCATAGGCGTCTGCCATGTTGATCTGAGTCACTGCCCAATCACGAGGTCTTGCCTGACGGTCTATCAGTTCTAGATTCGCGGAGTAGTAGGCAATTGCCTGTTGTAGGTTCTGTTGCTGGTCGCCAACGATCCGCTCGGCATACGCTGAGGCGAGCCAGTTCTGAACCCACACCCAATCGCTTGGAGTGGACTCAGGTGTGTACACCTGGAGCGCCTGTTGTCCGTGATAGATTGCCTGCTCAATCGTCTCGGCCCGATCCCCACCCCTCGAACTGTGGTAATAGAGTTCAAGCAACTCACCATGAACACTGGCCCACTTCTGGGGGTCTTTATCGCGCGATAGATACTCCAACAGTTGAAGGTAATGGCGAATCGCCTGCCGCTGGTTCATTGTACACTCACCAAAGGTGCGCAGCTTGTAGCAGCGTGCCAGCCGCTCATGCAGCGCACGGTAATCGTCGGGGTAGTTCTGACGGGTGCGCACCATCAACGCTTGCTCATAGTACGAGATGGCTTGCTCCAGGTTATCGGTCGGGGTGCCATTGCCGGATAGAATCGATGAGCACCGCCAGATCATTCTGATTATCCATAGGTCTCATCAATTCTGTGCGGCGATCTGTTTCTGTGGTACAGTGATCCACCCTCTCTTTGTCATGATAGTCATCAATACATACGTTATCCCTGCCTCATCTAAATTACCAATGATAGGTAATTGATCAGGAAGGATATCAATTCCAAAGAAGGGATTGAGTAGGTAACCTACACATAACACTGCTACAGCAATACCTCCGAGCGACTTGTCCGAAAGATTTCGTGCGGGCAACCGAATCCATCCAATCCTCGACATGTTGCTAATCAGCAAATAAATTATCCCTGCATCATCTAGGTTTCCAAATAGCGGAAAGTAGTCGGGAATAAGATCTATCCCAAAGAAGGGATTGAGTAGATACGCTGAACATAATAACTCACCTTACGCACCCAGAAAATCAGGGATATGCTACAATCTGAACTATGAAAAACGATGAACTGTTCGACCTCTATAGTGATTATCTCATTAGCTCCTTCGGTCAAACGACGGCAACCGGGTTGTCCGCATTGATGGAAGGGGAAATCAGTCA
>NZ_RYFD01000003.1 GCF_004138135.1 Candidatus Oscillochloris fontis | reverse complement strand
ACCGCAGAGGACGGGGAGGGGCGCAGAGGATGCGCACATGGGTCTCCCCTCTACGTCCCTCTGTGTCCTCTGCGGTCAACAACCGGGAGGTATGGCTGTTGACCGCAGAGGACGCGGAGGGGCGCAGAGGGAGCGCACATGGGTCTATCCTCTGCGTCCCTCTGTGTCCTCTGCGGTCAATAACCGGGAGGTATGGCTGTTGACCGCAGAGGACGGGGAGGGGCGCAGAGGGAGCGCACATGGGTCTATCCTCTGCGTCCCTCTGTGTCCTCTGCGGTCAATAACCGGGAGGTATGGCTGTTGACCGCAGAGGACGGGGAGGGGCGCAGAGGGAGGGCACATGGGTCTATCCTCTGCGTACCTCTGTGTCCTCTGCGGTCAATAACCGGGAGGTATGGGCTGGGCGCATCACGATGCGCCCCTACGTTGTGGTGGCTTCGACAAGCTCAGCCAATGCCGCTTACCCCTCCTGGGCTGAGCCATCAATCCGGGGCAGCACAATCCCCACCTGCCCCTGATACTTGCCACGCTTATCGGCATACGAGGTTTCGCACGGCTCATCGCCCTCCAAGAAGAGCACCTGACCGATGCCCTCGTTGGCATAGATACGCGCCGGGAGCGGGGTGGTGTTGCTGATCTCGATAGTGACGAAGCCCTCCCATTCGGGTTCCAAGGGCGTTACGTTGATGATGATTCCGCAGTTATGAACAAAAACCCCGGCCTCAAGCGCAAAATTACCCGCATCAGGTACAGTGAGACAGTAGACATCATGTGTGCCAGGAAGGCTGCGGATCGCCGTCACCTTATGGTTGCGTACAGCGGTGCCCTTGAATGCGTGGATAACCTCTGGGAAGCGCCGAAAAACAGCTCGATCACAGTTGAGTAGAGGTTCAATATTCCAGGGGTTATTATTGCGCCGGTTCATATCCTTATGATGGCGATGGGTGCCAGGGACATCAGGGTAGATTCCGTAGCGTGTATTCCATTCATCGGCTAGGCGATGGGTTGGATTTAGGAATCCATTGAGTGGCTGATACACCATTTCATAACCACGATAGTAATCGCGGTAGAGCGGCATGAGTGAATCACCGGGTCTTAGTTGATCCGCGTTGCTCTCTCTGCCATCACGCATCAGGAAGACATGATCGGGTGTGCAGTTGATCTTTTCGCCATTATCGAGTGTAACCTCTAGCAGATTATCACGCCCGATATAGCGTGGTTGTTCGAGGAGAGTCACAATAAGCCGCCCATTTGGGCCTATGCTATACCCCCAGAACAACTCTCCATCATCAGCACGCCGCGCCATCTCTTCAAGGGTTGGGGCGGTGCCATCCACAAGGGCGACGCGGGTGTCGGCACTGAAGCAACGCGCATACGTTGATTTCCCGATCACAATACAACTGACATTACGCGGTATACGGAACCGCTCAAACGACTGCGCAAGTGCAAACGAATTGGGTGGGATGTCAATATGATCGGCTTCGATGTCTACGAAGGAGCGCGGATTGAAGTTCTTGGGGTCAACCAAGACGTTGAAGACATTGGTGAAGACCTTGAAGTGGTTGGTGACGCGCATGTCGTAGCCGTAGGAGGTGAGGCCGTAGGAGATGATCCCACTGCGTACCTGCTCATCTACAAATGGCTCGATCATGCCATGCTCAAGGGACATTCGTCTGATCCAGCGGTCGGATTTGATGCTCATAGGTGCAGCCTTACGTATGATTCAAGGGCTAAGGGACGATCTTGGTGGAAGCTGGCGGGGCGTCCGAGGGACAGGGCGATCTCGGCCTTCTGAAGCTCCTGGCCCAGATAGAGGGCGTGGCTCATTTCACCGATATAGGGCGCAATTTGGCGGCTCAGGTCGCGGGCTGTGCTGCCCCGGAAGGTCTGGAGGTGCTCCCCGGCGGGGCTGTAGTGGCGCACGCTGATTACGGGTGGCTCCAGCACAATCACGAAGGCGCCGCGTGGATCGTGGGTCAGGCGCGGGTTCTGCGGGCGGTAGTGCTGGGCAAGGAGTTCAGCGGCGGCCTCCCAGTCGTGGGCGTAGATGTGGGCGGAGTGGGAGAGGATGGCCAGATCGCCCAGCGCCACGCCGCCCAATTCCTCGGCGATCAGCGCTTGCAGGGCGCGCAGTGCGTAGGCGTTGGAAGGCCAAGCGCGAAAGATGTCGTGCGAGCGGAAGTAGACGGTCAGGTAGAGGCGCGGCGTGGCCTCGCCGGGGGCAGGACGCAGCCGTGCTTGCACGAGGTTGAGGCAGGGTGGATTAGCGCTGCCCGCATCCTGGTGCGGGTTCCAGAGCACCGCCACTGCCCGGCGGCTGGTCGCGGCGCTGCGCAGGTCGGTGCAGATGGCAGCCACCTGATCGATCTGGTCGTCGAAGGCGCGCAGCCGGGCACCGTAGGTGTAGCTCACCCCCTCGGCGGGGTTGGCGGTGAGGATCTGGCCCAGGTAGCCGCTGTAGCCGCCATCGGGCAGGCGTTCGCCCAGGCTCGCACGGGTAAAGGGCATCCAGTCGGCATGCGAGAAGGCGGCGGGATCGCCCGGCTCCTCGCTGATGACCGTGAGCACATCCAGGATCTCGCGCTGATTGGAGCTGTGCTGGGTGCCACCATGCACACCAAAACTCAACACATTCCAGATCAGATGCAGGTATGCCTCGCGCACAGTGGCGGCGCGCACGAGTAGCCCACAGGCGGCGGCGGGCAGTGAGGCGGCGACGGGTTCGGTGTAGGGGAACTCCTGCGCCGCTGGTGCAAAGGGCTGCGCTGGGCAGTGGAGCGTGTTCAGGAGCGCGGCGATCTCCTCCGGGCGCACGACATCACGCGCATCGTGGAGCGTGACGCTCTGACGCACCAGATCCACCGCTGCGGGCGGGATCTCTGGGTGCAGGCGGACGGCATCCCGCTTTTCCCAGAGATCGAACAACGCCGCCCCGCTGCCGGTCATGTCTTTGCCACACACCAGAATGGTGCGGATGGTGGGCCGCGCCAGCAGCGTGCGCAGCATAAAGCTGATCCCATCGCGGGAGTAGAGATTGCCCACCAGCGCATACGCATCCGGGTTGAGCGCAGGCAGCACGCGCTCCTGCGGCGTCCAGAGCAGACAGACAGCAACCCCGGAATTGGGGTTGCCGAGGCTGAGGCTCTGGGCGAAAAATGGGGGCCAGGACATGACTACCGCCCCTCCAGCACCGTCGCCAACTGCGCGGCCAAGCCGGTGTAGCCCTCCGGGGTGAGCGCGAGCAGTTCCGCCTTGACCGAATCCTCGACCTGGATCTCGGCCACAAAACGGTGTAGATCCTCCATCGTCATAGCGCGGCCGCGCGAGAGCTGCTTGAGCGCTTCGTAGGGTTCGGGGTAGCCAATCCGGCGCAGGATGGTCTGTACCGCCTCGGCCAACACCTCCGGGTGCGCGGTCAGATCGGCCAGCAGCACATCGCGGCGCACGCCCACCTTGCCCAGACCCTTCAGGATGCGCTGGTAGCCCATCAGGCTATAGCCGAAGGCGGTGCCCAGACTGCGCAGCACAGTGCTGTCGGAGAGATCGCGCTGGAGGCGTGAGACGGGCAGTTTGCGGCTGATATGTTCGAGCAGGGCACCGGCGAGACCCAGGTTGCCCTCTCCATTCTCAAAATCAATCGGGTTGACCTTGTGGGGCATGGTTGAGGAGCCAACTTCACCCGGCTTGGGGGCCTGCACCAGATAGCCATCGCTGATGTAGCGCCAGCAATCCTGGCTCAGATCGATCAGGATCGTGTTGGTGCGCTTGATCGCATCACACAGCGCGGCCAGGGTATCGTGCGGCTCGATCTGGGTGGTGAGCAGTACCGGCTCCAGTTCGAGTGAGCGCACGAAGGCGGTGCTGAACTTGGGCCAATCAACACCGGGGAGCGCGGCGACATGGGCGGCGAAGGTGCCGGTGGCCCCGTTCAGTTTGCCGGTGAGCGGAGCGCTACTGATTGCTGCTACAGCCCGCCGTAGCCGAGCGAGGAAGACGTTCATTTCTTTGCCGAAGGTGGTGGGGGTGGCCGGTTGGCCATGGGTACGTGCCAACATCGGCGTCGCCGCCTCGCTGACGGCCAGGTCGCGCAGGCGAGTCTCGATCTGACCAAGCGCGGGGAGCATGATGCTATCGCGGGCATCGCGCACCAGCAGCGCATAGGCGAGGTTGTTGACATCCTCGGAGGTCAGCGCGAAATGGATCGCCTCGTTCCACGCCCCCAACTGCAACGCATCGAAACGCTCGCGCAGCCAGTACTCCACCGCCTTGACATCGTGATTCACCTTACGATCCCAGGCCGAGATCGCCAGCGCATCGGCGTCGGTGAACTGGCGATAGAGGGCACGCAGGCTGGCCTGCTGGCTCACATCAAAGGCGGGTACAAAGTCCACGCGGGGCGAACGGGCCAAGAAGATCAGATACTCAACCTCCACCCGCACCCGGTAGCGGAAGAGGGCTGCTTCACTAAAATAGCTCACCAACCCAGAAACATCATGGCGGTAGCGCCCATCAAGGGGTGAGAGCGCCGCCAAACGGGCCATATCGTCATACATCGGAGTGCCTCCATTGCGGTATTGTGTTGTGGTTTGCTGTTGCTGAGAGTACCACAAAAATGGGCTAGTGCGAAAAAGCCGGCGGTGGCTGAGCTTGCCGAAGCCAGCGCGAGGAGGTTACGGAGATGGGTACTCATTGGCATTCGGTTAAGGAATACCGCGTAGGGGCGCGTCGTGACGCGCCCCATGGCATTCCCAAGCGGTGCGGCAGCCCGATCATCGCGCCGGGGGGCGCGTCGTGACGCGCCCCTACGGACGCCCGAAGGTAGCACCGGCTTCCAGCCGGTGCTACCTTCGGGCTTAACCGAACGACTATGAGGCTGCGCCGCCCCAGACCTTCACTATTAACTTTGAATAAACATTTGATTAGTTGGATTTTTTAACTCTATCATGCTATACTATCCGATTGTATAATCAATCTTTTTATAAGATACATATACATACGATGATCATTTTCTAAATCAGGAGGAGTTGCGAGTATGCTGAACATCCCCCCCACACTTGAGCGCCGCTACCCGACTCTGCGATTCTTGGTAGGGCTGTATAAGGTTGTTGGGGTGATAGCGTTGACAGTGAGTATTGTTATAGGAAGCTTCCAATTGGTGGGTATGTCCCGGTTTAGTCTGCCATTAGGGTTCTTTGCTATGCTGAGTACCCTCCTCATTGGTGCAGCCATCGCAGGAGCCTGCTGGTTAGTCGCCGAGGGCATCGCGGTCTTTATGGCGATTGAAGAGAATACCCGCATGATTGCGATGAACATGAACACAGGAGCCGCTGCACCCCCAGCCGAGGATCTGAAACGTCTTGTGCAACAGATGGTTGATGAGCAGATCAACACGAATCATCGCCTCGATGCGCTGGTGAATACGCTGGTGGCTATGCGTGGCAATGTGAGTAGTGGCGTCCAAGGGATTGAGGCGATAGTCGAGAGTAGCAAGGCGACCGCGACGATTCTGTACCGTCAGAGCAACAAGTAGGGGCGCTGCTTGGCTCCTTCTCGGCACATCGTAACTGTTCACACTTCTCCTAGCTTCCGGTTTTTGACGCAAAGACGCAGAGGCGCAAAGCCTGCAACAGTAACTGTTCACAGTTCTCCTAGCATTCCGGTTTTGACGCAAAGACGCAAAGGCGCAAAGCCTGCAACAAAACCTTGGCGTCTTTGCGCCTTTGCGTCAACATGAGGTTTCTGTAGTTACCCCAAAAGCAATGATGGTATCATACCCCCAAATCACCAACCGAGGGGCAGAGGAACGTATCGTGATTGCCAGCAACATCCGCTACCAAGCCACAAATTTCGCCCAGATCACCCGTTTTACAAATACGATCTATGCCGGGATCTACGCCCTCGTCGGAAGTTATCTGGTGGGTGGAACCGCCAGCATTGGCCAACTGATCAGTTGGCAAGCGGCATTGGTCGTAGGGCTTATTGTCGCCTACGGCTTTGTGATCAACGACTATGTGGATGTTACGGTTGATAGCTACAGCAAACCGCAACGTCCCATCCCATCCGGGCGCATTAGTCGTAGGACGGCGCTCTGGTTCGCAGGCGGCTTGGCCATCTTCGCATTCCTGATCGCGCTACTCCTTGGCCCCAGTTTTGCACTCGTGGCGCTTAGTACCATCTTCATCGCCACCTTCTACTCACTCCAACTGAAGAGTACGGTGTTGTGGGGCAATGCGTGTATGGCGCTGCTGATCGCGCTGATCCCGATCTATGGCGGGATGGCCGCCGGTGGGCCGACCACCCTGATCTGGATCGTCGCTGGGCTGATGTGGCTCTTCGACTTTAGCCACGAGATTTTGAAGACCACCGCCGATTGGTGGGGTGATGGCAAAGCCGGGTTACGCACGGTGGCGACAGTCTTGGGGGTACGCGGAGCTGTACGCATCTTTCAGATCGTGGCCGCACTCTTCATTGGGGTTGCCCTCTTGCCCTGGATGCTCGGCCTGAGTAATAACCTCTATCTCTTCGCCATACTCCCATGTGCGGTGTTGCCCAACCTGGTCGTTATCCTGTTACTGGCCCGTCGTCACGATGATGCCATGATCACCCTGACCCTCAAGATTATGCGCATGATGTGGATCAGTAACCTCGTCCCGATCCTCTTATTAGGGTAGAATTACCACCTCAGATGGCCACAGATCCAACTGCCATTGTGATCGGGGCGGGATTGGCTGGATTAGCCGCCGCCCGCCGCCTGCACGCTCATGGGCTGCATGTGGTTGTCCTTGAGGCTGAGGCAAGTGTGGGCGGACGGGCGCGCACGGATCTGGTGCAGGGTAGCCAAATCGAACTCGGCGCTGAGTTTCTGGCCAGTTTCTACACCCGCACCTTGGCGCTGATTGATGAACTTGGCTTGCGTGATGATCTCTACCGTATCCCTAGCAGTTCGGCTATTCTGCGCAATGGGCGCTTCTATTCCCTCTGGGCCAACGCGCGCATCGCCCTCACCCCCCTGGTGGGGGTGGCGCAAAAACTCTCGCTCGCCTACCTGCTAGTGTCGCTACTGCGTCATGGTGCCCAACTCGATCTGCACTCCTTCCAGAAGGCGTACCCGATTGATAATTGCTCGGTGAGTGACTATGCACGGGCGCACTTCTCCGAGGAGGTGTTGGAGTATCTACTGCAACCGCCGCTCTCTGGCATCTTCTACTGGACGCCCGAACGTACTTCGCGGGCGCTGCTGCTGCTAGTGCTGCGGGCTGGATTGAGCCAGTTGGCGGGCTTGCGCCTCTATACGCTGCGTGAAGGGATTGGCCAACTGCCGCGCCGCATGGCGGAGGGGTTGGATGTGCGACTGGGAAGCCGGGTCGAGGCGGTGGAGTACCAGCCAGAGGGCGGCTATCTGGTGCGGGTGGCGGGTGGCCCCGCGTTGCGCTGCGAGTACCTGATCTGTGCCACGACGGCCAGTAGCGTTCCGCGCCTCTTCCCCTGGATTGATCCAGCGGCGCTCGATTTTTTCCGGGGGGTGCACTACTCTAGCACCGCTCTGCTGGCGACGGGGCTACACGGACGCTTGCCACGTGAGTTTTATGGCTTACTCTTCCCGCGTCGCGAAAGCGCCTTGCTGGCCTCGGCCACCGTGCAGGCGGTGAAGAGTCCCTTTGCGGTCCCGCAAGGCTACGACACCCTCGCGCTGCACATGTCTGGCCCGGCCATGGCCGGGCTGCACGTCTATGACGACCAGACTCTCACGCGGGTGCTGCTGAGCGAGTTGCGCCGGGTAGCGCCGCAGTACGATCCGAGTGCGCGGGCGACCTTCCAGCGCCTCTACCGTTGCCCCGAAGCGCTGCCGGAGTTTGATGTGGGTCACTTCCGCCGCTTGCATGGGTTGGCCGAGCATCCCCCTGGGCCACCGGGGTTGGGCTTTGCCGGGGATTATCTGGGTGGCCCGTATGTGGAGGGGGCCATCCTGAGTGGCGAGGCGGCGGCGGCGCGGGTGCTGGGGTAAACTCACACCGCTAACTGCTCCCACTGTTGATACTTCTCGGCCAGAAGTTGCTCCAATTCCACATACTGCTTGCCCAGCGCAGTGATCTTCTGCACATCCTGGGTTGCACTGGCCTTATCGAGCGCACTGCGCAGGCGGCCAAGCTCCTGTTCGAGCATGGCAACCTCGGACTCCAAGGCGCTGAGGCGGCGCTTGCGCTGCTTCTCCTCATTGGTTGGCGGCAGGCGTCCGGGGCTACTCGGCTGGGTGGAGGCAGCCTGCTCCGCCCGTGGTTCAGGCTGGGGCGCGGGTTGCGGGGTGGACGCCTGGTGTTCACTAAACTCGCTATAGTTGCCGATAAACTGACGAATACGGCCCTGCTCGACATACCAGACCTTATCGGCCAGCGCATCAATAAAGTAGCGGTCGTGCGAGACGAAGAGGATCGAGCCGGGATACTCCTTGAGCACCCCCTCAAGCGCCTCGCGGGCACCAATATCGAGGTGGTTGGTTGGCTCATCGAGCACCAGCAGATTACCGGGGAGCAGCGTCAGTTGGGCCAGCGCCACCCGTGAGCGTTCGCCACCACTCAGATCGCCCACGCGCTTAAAGACATCATCGCCACTGAAGAGGAAGCGCCCCAGCAGATTGCGCGCAGCGGGTTCGCCGAGGCCGGGGCTGACGCGAGTCAATTCCGCGATCACCGTGGCATGCATGTTGAGCATATCGTGGCCCTGGGCGTAGTAGCCGATCACCACCTGATGCCCCAGGCGTGGCGCGCCTTGGAGCGGAGTGAGTTCATTGATCAGCGTGCGCAGCAGGGTCGTTTTGCCGCTGCCGTTGGGGCCAAGCAGCGCCACCCGTTCGCCGCGATGGATCTCCATGCCATCGGCGCGTAGGAGTACACGCGGCTCCGAGTCCTGGCGACGGTCGCCGGGATAGCCAATCACCATGCCCTCCAGCGCCAAGACCAGTTCGCCACTGCGCAGCTTCGAGTCGAGGAAGAGACGCAGCTTGGTCTGCTCCTTAGGTCGCTCGATCATCTCATCACGTTTGAGGCGATCCAAGCGCTTCTCGCGGCCCTTAGCCTCGCGGGCACGCTGGCCCGCCTTATAGCGGCGGATGAACTCCTCGGTCTTAGCGATAAACTCCTGCTGCGCATTGAACTCCTTCAAGCGCCGTTCCAGCCGCTCGGCCTTCAGTTCCAGGTACTTATTATAGCCACCGGGGTAATCCTCAAGCACATTAAAGGCAATCTCCAGCGTGCGCTTCGTCACCCGGTCGAGGAAATAGCGGTCGTGGGAAATAACGATCAGCGTCCCATCCCACCCGCGCAGGAAATTTTCAAGCCACTCCAAGGCTTGCATATCGAGATGGTTGGTCGGCTCATCGAGCAGGAGCAGATCGGGGTCAGAGAGGAGCGTGGCCGCGAGGGCGGCGCGGGTCTTCTGTCCGCCGGAGAACTGCGAGAGGCGCTGATGGTGTTGGGCCTCGGTGAAGCCCAAACCGTGCAGCGTGCGCTTAATACGCGGCTCAATCTCATAGCCACCACCATGCTCAAAATGGGCCATCAGATCGCCATAGTGCTCCATCGCCTGCGCCCAACCGGGAGCAGCGGTATCAGCAATCTGCGGCTCCAAGGCGGTAATCTCGGCTTGCAGATCGGCGAGGTGCAAAAAAGCCGCCTCCATCTCCTGCCAGAGCGTGCGGTCGGTGGGGAAACGCACCTCCTGCGCCAGATACGCCACGCGGGTGCCCCGCGCCGGAGCCAGGATACCCGTATCAGCCGCTTCTAGCCCAGCAATCATCTTGAGCAGGGTACTCTTACCAGCCCCGTTCACCCCAACGAGACCGATCTTGTCACCCTTGGCTACCTGAAAGCTGACATCCTTGAAGATCAGCTCGGCTCCATAATATTTGGTCAAACCACCGACACTTAGCAGGGTCATGAGAAGTACCTTAGTTGACGCGAAGATTCTTGCTGCCAGCACAGGCAGCCTCTTGATTATGGCGAAAGCGGGGGCGGATGTCAACTAGGGGGAGTAATGTAACTGTTCACCCTTGGGGTAAAAGAAACCTCGTGTTGACGCAAAGGCGCGAAGACGCAAAGGGTTGTTGCAGGCTTTGCGCCTTTGCGTCTTTGCGTCAAAACCTGGAGGCTAGGAGAAGTGTGAACAGTTACGGAGTAATCTTCATCGTAGCCATATCATGCAGCCGACCATGAACTCAGCCTTTGCCCCAATTCTGCGGATTGGCAAGAATATAGTTTCGGATTCGCTTATGTGCATCGCCATTGCGGATAATATGATCATGATAGCGTGCCTGCCACGCAAATACCATCTTGTTGCGCCGCGCATAGGTGCTAACACCCGCCTTATACCCGCGTACAATCGCAGCCAGATTCTTCGACTGAGGACCGAACCTGTTGCCATGCATCGCTACGGACGGTAGCGATACTTCTTGCATTGCTACATCTCTGTCATCGGTTTTATTGATCACCACAATCCCGTGGACATGATTAGGCATCACCACAAATACATCCGGCACGACAAACGGAAAATGCGAGGGGATGGCCTCCCAACAATCGGCAGCGACCTGGCCCAGTGGCGACAGTACCATCTGACCCTTCACAACCTTGCCAAACCAATGGATTCGCTTAGCGGTGCAGATAGTGACAAAATAAGCAGCGTTGCTACCATAATCCCACGTTGCCCAACGGGTACTATCAACCCGGTACCTACCCTTATATCTATCCACGGTATCCTCCTCGGTACGGTTATGACGTAGAGACGCAAGATGTTGCGTCTCAAGAGACGCAAGATGTTGCGTCTCAAGAGACGCAAGATGTTGCGTCTCTACACCCCCATATACCGTACCGAGGGTATAAAATGTTGCACATCATGTATCATCACGTAGAGCCGCAATATCTTGCGGCTCTACCGCAACCCCGCTCGCACGGCGGTGATCAACGCGAAATAACGCGGATCATTGCGGGTCGCCGGAGTGCGCGGTCGGGGCAGATTGATCTCAACTACCCGCTCGACGCGCCCCGGTCGGGGCGAGAAGACCACTACCCGATCCGCCAAAAAGACCGCTTCGGCTATGCTGTGGGTGACAAAGATGACGCTAGGGGCGAGTGCCGGGTCTGCGCAGATCGCCAATAATTCCTGCTGCATGCGCTCACGGGTCAGTTCGTCTAGAGCGGCAAATGGCTCGTCCATCAGCAGGATGCGCGGCGTAAAGGCTAAGGCACGCGCCAGCGCCACGCGCTGCTGCATCCCGCCGGAGAGGTGTTGCGGGTAGGCGTTGGCCATATCACCCAGGCCCACCCGGCGCAGCAAATCATCGGCGCGGCTGCGCCGGGTGGCACGGGGTTGCCCGGTAATCTCTAGGGGTAGCTCAACATTCTGGCGCACCGTGCGCCACGGGTAGAGTACCGGCGCTTGAAAGACGATCCCGTACTCGTGGGCTAAGCGCGCTTCACGCGGCGTCTTCCCACCCACCACCAGGCTGCCCGCGTCGGGTTGCTCCAGTTCGGCGATCAGGCGCAGGAGGGTACTCTTACCACAGCCACTCGGCCCGATCACGGCCACAAACTCACCCGCCGCTACCCGCAGACTCACCGCCTCCAATGCCGCCACCGGCCCTTGGGGGCTGGGGAAGGTTTTGCTCACTTGGTGGATGGTGATCATTCCCCATTCCACCCCAACTCGGCCAGATAGGCCAGATCATGCTTATCGAGTAACCCCTGCTGCACAGCGCTCCGCACCATGTCCGGGCGGCGCGCCAGGGTGCGCCGCAGCCGCTCGCGCCGCCGCCACTTGGCCACTTCGCCGTGGTGGCCAGAGGTGAGGATCGCCGGAATCTCGCGCCCCTCCCAGACTGCCGGGCGGGTGTAGTGGGGGTACTCCAACAGCCCGTCGCTGTGGCTCTCTTCGGCAATCGACTCGCCATCAATCACCCCCGGCACTAGCCGCGCCACCGCATCCACCACCACCATCGCCGCGAGTTCCCCGCCGGTGAGCACGTAGTCGCCAATACTGATTTCGCGCGTGATCAGGCTCTCGCGCACCCGCTCATCCAGCCCCTCGTAGTGGCCACAGACCAACACCAGCCTTGGCTGCTGGGCCAACTCGCTGGCCAAGGCTTGGGTGAAGGGCTCGCCATCGGGGGAGAGCAGAATTACGGGTGGCGCTTCTTCCCCCACCACCGCACGGATGGCAGCCGCCAGCGGAGCCGCCTTCATCACCATACCCGCGCCGCCCCCATAGGGCGCATCATCGGCGGTGCGGTGGCGGTCGGTCGCCCAATCGCGGATGTTGTGCAACCCGATCCTGATCGTCCCCGCCTGCTGGGCACGTTTGAGGATACTCTCGCCCAAGGGCGCAAACATCCCCGGAAAGAGGGTCAGAATATCAAAACGCATAGCTCTCACATCTCAGATCGCAACGATTCCTCAAAAAAGCGCGTCACCCGTTCACAATAGGCCGGGCGGTCGGCGAAGTAGCCGCCACAGTGCTCGACCCCCTCAACCACCCAGAGTTGCTTGGGTGCGTCCGCAGCGGCGAAGAGGCGTTGGGCCTGCGCGACTGGCACGGTACTATCGTTCGCGCCGTGGATGATCAGGATGGGGCGTGCGCCGATCAGGGCCATCGCATCAATCGGGCGGGCCTGGGTAAAGCGGTAGCCGTGACGGCGCACCAGCATCTCGTCCGCCGCGTGGATGATCGGCGCGGGCGGCATCAGCCCCATAGTGCGGCGGACTTGGTGGGCTACCACATCCGCCACCGAGGTGAAGGAGCTATCCACCGATAACGCGGCAATCGCTGGTTCCTGCGCCGCCGCCATAATCGCCACCGCCGCACCCATCGAAAACCCGACCACCCCGATCTTCGCCCCGGCTACCCGCGTCTGCGCGTAGGCCACCGCCGCCCGCAGGTCATCCACCTCGCGGCTGATCAGCGTGTGCGGCCACGGCTCCGAGTTCCCACGCCCGCGATAGTCGAAGAGCAGCACATTGAAGCCGGCGCGCCACACACTGGTGCCGATGCCCAGCAGATCATCCTTGCGCCCGCTATGCCCATGTGACCCGATCACAACCTCTGTGGCCCCAGGATACGGCATCCACCAGCCACTCAGCGCCAAGCCATCGGCGCTGCGCAGTTGGATCGATTCGTAGGGGACACCCAACTCCCATGGCGTGAAGGTGTAGTCGTCGCTATAGTGGCGCGGGTGTTGCGGGCTAACCCGCGTGGTCACATACCAGGCGGTACCGACAATCGTGCCGAGCGTGCCGAGCGCCGCCGTGGTCAAGAAGGGCAACAGGTTGGTGCGTGGTGTCATAGTTCTATTTTGGTGGAAATTGTTCATTGGGGGCATTGTAGCAGTTTTTGGCCATGCCCTGCGAAGGTATGGGCAATGGGGCTACGCCCCAAACCTCCATCACCTCCCGGCGGAGGTTCGGAGGAGGCGCAGCCTCCCCCGAAGAACTCTTTTTTGAAAAAGCGGGTCTGGGGCGCAGCCTCTACGTATGTGGCGTTGAGAAGGGAAAAACCGGGGCTTCGTTATCGGTCAGTTGCAGATCGATCTCATACAACCCCGATGTATAATGCCCACTGTAGGGCAACCCCAGTTTGTGGACAATCCCGATCATTCCTAGATTGTCGGCATGGGTGAGCAACACCATGTGGTGGATGCCGCGCGCTAACGCTACCTGCACGAGCAGATCAAAGACCTGCACCCCAACCCCAGCGCCCTGGTAGTCGTCGCGTACCACTATCGAGGCTTCCGCACAGGCCGGGTCATCACCGATGCGCCCGTAGCGCGCCACCGCGATACCCTCCTCTTTCCCGTCCTCAATCACCGTTGCGATCAACGCCGCCGCCCGCTCCGGGTCAATATGCGCTAGATGCCGCGTCTCACGCTGCACCTGATCTGCATCAACATGATCCAACGGGACAAAAAAGCGCCGCCAACGGGTCTCCGACGAGAGCTTATAAAACATGCGCTCCAGCAACGGCGCATCCTCGCGACGCATATGGCGCACATGGATACTCTGCCCGCTACGTGCCTTGATCGTAATCTCGGCATGCAGGTCGGGGTGGGGTTGGGTAGGGGGATGTGCTACCATTGTCGTTTCCTATCCGTTAGGTGGTGGGGTGTCGCGTATCTTCAATACTTTTTCCTATAAAAGTAGTGTACCATGTGCGTGTTACAGTCTGTAGGTACTTTTAGTAAGCTGAATATAAAAATTCCTGATTAGGACGCCATAAAACCTAATAATGCAGTGCGTCAAAAGAGTGTCGTTATGATAAACCAACCCACCCTCACCGCGATCATTGGGCCAACTGCGGTGGGCAAAACCGCCTTCGCGGTGGCCTTGGCCCAGCGCATTGGGGGTGAGATCATCTCCGCCGACTCGCGCCAGATCTATCGGGGCATGGAGATCGGTACCGCCAAACCCACCCCCGCCGAGCAGGCGGCGGTAGTGCATCACCTGATTGATATCTGCGACCCTGATGCCGAATTTTCGCTGGCGATGTACCAGGATCTGGCCATGACCGCGATTGCGGGGGTACACGCACGCGGACGGCTGCCGTTGTTGGTGGGTGGTACCGGCCAATATCTGGCCGCCGTGCTGGAAGGCTGGCAGATTCCGCGTGTCCCGCCCCACCCCGACATTCGCGCCGACCTCGAACGCCAAGCGGCGGAGCGCGGTATTGCGGCACTGCACGCATGGTTGGTCGCGGTTGATCCGAGCGCCGCCCAGCAGATCGGCCCTACCAACCTGCGCCGTATCGTGCGTGCCCTTGAGGTCTATCTGGTCAGTGGCCAACCCATCTCGGCCCAACAGACCCGCCAGCCCCCGCCGTATATGATCCGTACCATCTGGCTGCAACGCGAGCGTGAGGAACTCTACCGCCGCGCCGATATCCGGGTGGACGCGATGCTCAGCGCGGGCTTGCTAGAGGAGGTGGCGCACCTGCGTAGCCAGGGTTACGCATGGGAACTTCCGGCCATGTCGAGCCTGGGCTACATGCAACTGCGCCCCTATCTTGAAGGTGAGGCCAGCCTCGCGGCGTGCATCGAACGCCTTAAGTTCGATACCCATAACTTCATCCGCCGCCAAGGTGCCTGGTTTCGGCGGCTGCCCCAGCTTGAGCCGATCATGCTGGAGGATGCAGGAACATCCCAGCTTGATCGGATTGTCGCATCGTTCACCCCCACCGACCAGCCGGTACATGAACCAAAGGAGCTATCATGACAACCACCCCCGACGGCGTTATCACCATTGACGACATGCATCTAGGTCGCCCTGAGGTCATTGCGACCTACTTGCTGACGGGTACTGAGCCGACGTTGGTTGACCCTGGCCCCGATAGTACGCTTTCCACCCTCGAAGCGGGCCTCGCTGCCCAGGGATTGGCCCTGACCGACATTCGCAACATTCTCCTGACCCACATCCACCTCGATCACGCCGGGGCCACCGGCTCAATCCTGGCCCGCAATCCACATGTCAAGATCTATGTGCATAATGTGGGTGCCCAGCACATTATTGACCCTTCGCGCCTGATTAAGAGCGCCACGCAGCTCTATGGTTCGCTTATGGAGACGCTCTGGGGCAATACGATCCCGGTGCCCTCCGAGTCGATCATCACGCTTGATGGTGGTGAGATGCTCGATCTGGGCGGACGGACTGTCCACGTCTTCGATGCCCCCGGCCACGCCAAACACCATCTGATCTACCTCGATCAGCAGAGTGGTGGAGCCTTCATTGGCGATAACGGCGGCGTGCGGCTGCCCAACCTGCCCTTTGTCCGCCCCGCCACCCCGCCCCCAGACATTGATCTGGAAGCTTGGGATGGCACGCTGCTCATGCTCGATGAACTGATGCCGGATTGGGTGATGCTTACCCACTTTGGGGCCTATAACGATGTGGACTTCCACATCAGTCAGTACCGCGAACGGCTGGCGCAGTGGGGCGAGTTTGTGCGTCAGACGCTGGAGAGTGGCAATCCTGAGGCCGAACAACTGGCCGCTTTTGAGGCCATGGTCGCCGCCGAAGCCGCCAACCTGAGCGAACCCCAACGTCAAGCCCTCATCAACCAGACCGGCTCGCTCGAACTGAGCTGGCGCGGGCTGGTGCGTTACTGGCGCAAACGGGCCGAGGCGGCGTAGAGACGTTTTTCCAAACGGTGCATTATACCCCTCCCCCCTACCCCCTCCCCTTTCAGGGGAGGGGGCGAGAAATTCATGATGGTGCTGCGCACGCGAAGCGTGCGCAGCACCATCATGAATGGTATACCCCCCTCTCCCGCATGCGGGAGAGGGGGGCTAGGGGGGTGAGGGCCGGAAGTTCTTCTACTCTACCCGTACCCCTTCGTTCCCCAACACCTTGCGGAGATCGGCGATCAGGTTGGGGGTACAATCCACCGTATGCGCCGACTCTAAGACCACAATCCCCACCCCGTTGGGTGTGTAGAGCCGTACCCGATCTGTGCCGTTGCTTGTCAGCAGGAGTTTATGCACCTCTTGCATCACATTCACATTGGCCTCATGATCACTGGTGCGTGGCAGGCGAATGCGCAGTGTCCGCCCACTAAAACTGGGTGTCGTACTACTACTACCCTCCGCCGTCGCCGGAATGGGTGCGCTACGCTCTTTCTTGGGCGCGGCTTTGCCGTTGCCGTTGCTGTGGCCGTTGCCATTCCCGTTGCTCTTCAACGTCACCGCCTCACGGTGCGGAATGACCGAGATCGGGGTGGCGGGTGCAGCAACCGGCGCTTCGGCCACGCTGCGCTCGATTCGGGGTGGTGCGACCATTAGTGTCTCCTCCATCGGGGTTGGCTCCTCAATCATCTGCTCGGCCACCCCTTCGAGATCCATCTCTACCGCCACTACTTCCGGGGCTGCGTCAACATCCACCGCCTCCACACTATCCACCACCAACTGCGGGGCATCACGGCGGTTATCCACCTTGGCCGCCAACTTCACCACCGCATCGTTCTGTAACAAGTCGCCACTCTTGCTCAACACCTTGGGGAAGACCACCAACTCAATCGTGCTGGTAGCGTCATCCAACACCCCCACCAGCATCGCATCGCCCTTTTTGGTGCTGATGTGGCGCACGCCGCTCAACAGGCCAATAAAACGCAGACTCTTGCCCAGATGCTCGTGGGTGATGTCACACAGCCGGGTAATCCCCTCCCAATTCACTCCGGTCAACGCTTGCGAGACCGGGTCATTCGAGAGGTTCAGGCCCAACAACTCGCGTTCCCACAGCAACTCCTCCTTCATGTCGGCGGGGTTGCTAGTGATGATCGGCAAGTTGATGCGTTCGACATGGATGCTACTCTCACTACTACTCTCGCCCATCATGTCGAACAGACTCGCCTGGCCAACATCACGCGCCTTCTGGGCTTCGGTCGCCGCGCTGATTGCCTGATCGAGTACCGCCAACTTCTGCCGCCGTGTACCGGGCAGACTATCGAGCGCCCCCGCCTTGATCAGACTCTCAACCACCCGTTTGTTGATCGCGTTGCGATCCACGCGGGCGCACAAATCTTCGAGCGTACTAAACGCCCCACCCTCTGCACGCGCCGCCAGGATCGCATCAATCGGCCCCTCACCCACGTTCTTGATCGCCGCCATACCAAAACGAATGCCGCGCTCATAGCGCACCCCGGCGGGTAGTTGCCCTTGGATCGGCTCGATCTCAAAGCCCTTCTGCGAGAAGTTGACATCGGGAGGCAGGATCGCTACCCCCAACCGCCGCGTCTCCAAGGCCGCCTTGCCCACATCCTCGATCACCCCACCCGCGCCGGTCAGCACCGCCGCCATATACTCTACCGGGTAGTTCACCTTCAGCCAAGCGGTCTGATAGCTCAGCAACCCGTAGAGCGTGGCGTGGGGCCGGTTGAAGGAGTAGCCCGCAAAGGGCAGAATCAGTTCCCACAACTCATCGGCAATTTCGGCGCTAATCCCCTTCTTCAGACAGCCTTCCTTGAACTTGGCCCCGTTTTCGGCCATCAGCTCTTTGTTCTTCTTGCTGATCGCCTTGATGACGATATAGGCTTGGCCCAAGGTGTAGTCAGCGACGGTCTGGAGCAGTTGCATGATCTGTTCTTGGTAGACGATCACGCCGTAGGTGTCCTCAAGGATCGGCTTGAGGATGGGGTGTAGATAGGTGATATTGGCGGGATTATTTTTACCCTGGATGTAGTGCGGAATCTGCTCCAAGGGGCCGGGGCGGTAGAGCGCCACCATCGCGTAGAGATCATCTACCCGCGTCGGCTTGAGTTGCATCAGGTAGCGCGTCATGCCCGCAGATTCCAACTGGAAGACATTCTTGGTTTCGCCGCGTCCTAACGACTCAAAGGTCTGCGCGTCTTCCAACGGAATATTCGCCAACTCGATCTTGCGCCCTGTGGAGCGCTCGATATAGTTCAGCGCCTCGGCTACTACCGAGAGGTTCGTCAGCCCCAGAATATCCATCTTGAGCAGACCCATCTTGGCCAGGGTCGGCCCCTCAAACGAGGCCATCACTCCATGCTCGTCCTTAGTCGTGCGCTGGAGTGGTACCATTTCCTCTAGCGGGGTGCGGCTCACCACGACGCCACAGGCGTGGGTGCCGACGTTGCGCATGCGCCCTTCAACCTTCTTGGCCCAATCAATCACCTCGGCCAAGTGTGGCTGGGTCGTGTAGATCTGTTTCAGTTCGGGCACTCGCTCCACTGCCTGGCTGATCGTGGTGCCCACCGGCAGCGTGGGGATGAGCTTGGCGACCCGATCCACCTCGGAGAGTTCCACTCCCAACACGCGGCCCATGTCGCGCAGCGCCGCCTTGGCCCCCAGCGTGCCGTAGGTGATGATCTGGGCCACATTCTCGCGCCCATACTTGCCCGCAATATAGTCAAGAATCTCACCGCGCCGCGAGTCGGCAAAGTCGGTATCAATATCGGGCATCTCTAGGCGTTCGCGGGAGAGAAAGCGCTCGAAGAGCAGTTTGTTCTCCACCGGGTCTACATCGGTGATACCCAGACAGTAGAGCACCAACGAGGCTCCCGCCGAGCCACGCGGCAGACACGGGATGCCGCGTGAGCGCGCATACTTCACGTAGTCCCAGACGATCAGCATGTAGTCGGGGAAGCCGGTGGCATTGATCACATCCAGTTCATCATCGAGGCGTGCGATGTAGTGCGCGGGCGGATTGCCGTTGCAACGCTTCATCAGCCCCTCTTCGCACACCAGCCGTAGGTACGAAGCCGCATCGTGGCCCTCCGGCAGATCGAACTGCGGCAATTGCACCCGCCCAAAATCGAGCTTCAGATTGCACATATCGGCAATCCGGCGCGTATTCTCCAGCGGCGCCGTGCCATAATGCTTGAACTTGGCCCACATCTCCTCGCCCGACATGATGTGGTAGCTGTCGTCCATCTTGAAGCCCTTGTTACAGAACTCCTGATGGGTCAGGTTCATGCCCATGGCCATCACCCGGTGCTGCGTCTCCATGTCCTCCGCACGCACAAAGTGGGTGTCGTTGGTCACCACCATCGGAATGCCGAGCTCTGCCCCGATGCGCACCAACTCGTCGTTGATGCCCTCTAGTTCCGGGGTATTCTGATGCAGTTGCAGTTCGAGGAAGTAGTTGTCTGGGCCGAGCAGATCGCGGTAGTAGGCTGCCGTCTCTAGCGCCTGCTTGCGCTGTTGGGCAGTGAGGTTCTGGATCACCTCCCCAGCAATGCAGGCCGAGGTGACGATTAAGCCCTCGTGGTACTGTTCGAGCAACTCGCGATCAATACGCGGGCGCGCAAACACCCCCTTGCCCATCCCGTCCAAGTGGGCACGGGTGGTCAGCCGCACCAAGTTGCGGTAGCCAACCTCATTCTTCGCCAACAAGAGCAGGTGGTAGTAGTTCTTCCCGCCACGCGCCATCGCATCATTGCGCGAGCCGGGGGCCATATAGGCTTCCACACCGATGATCGGCTTGATCCCGGCCTTCTTCGCCGCATCATAAAACTCCATCGCCCCATACATGACCCCATGGTCGGTCAGGGCGATGCTATCCATCCCCAACTCAGCCGCCCGCCCGGCAATCGCCTTGGTCGAAGCGTAGCCATCCAGCAGGCTGTATTCGGAATGGACATGGAGATGAATGAAGTCTTTCATAGCCGTAGTTTGCCCTGGAGCTACCCGCTCCATTCAGAAAACGCTTTACACTATAAGAAACCACATCAGGCATTAGCCTGATGAGAAGAGAACCTTATCCACAAGCTATTTGTCAGATCTCGTGCTTCAGGGAGCGAAGAATCTACATAATGTGGGGATAGATGGGAGCCATCACGGTCGCGCTGCTATTATAGCACAGCCGCACCGGGTGTGGGGAGTGTAAGCCGTTGTGGAATGACAACAGGGTTGCTCTTCACCATGATTCCATAGGGGCGAAGCATCGCCCGCCAGTTTCCCATACCCTATGGAGGGCGATGCTTCGCCCCTACAAGGCATCTGGTATAATAGCCAGCAGTATTGACCACGCAGGAGGCACACTGCTATGTCGGGCCATTCCAAATGGCACAGTATCCGGCGCTCAAAAGGGGTCACCGACCAGCGCCGAGGCCAACTCTTTACCAAGCTTGCCCGCGATATTACCATCGCAGCCCGTGAGGGTGGCAGCGCCGATCCCGATCTCAACTTCCGGCTGCGCCTCGCGATTGACAAAGCGCGCGCCAGCAATATGCCCAACGAGAATATCCAGCGCGCCGCCGAGCGCGGCGTGGGTAAGGGCAATGAAGCGGCGCTGGAAGAGATCTACTACGAGGGCTATGCGCCCGGTGGCGTGGCGCTCATGATCGAGACCGCCACCGACAACCGCAACCGCACCAGTTCCGATGTGCGCTCGACGATCAACAAGGCGGGTGGCAACCCCGGCGAACCCGGTTCGGTGGCTTGGATGTTCGAGATGAAGGGTCTGATCACCGTCAGCCTCATTGGCACTAAGCTCGACCCGGATGATGTCCAACTCCAAGCGATTGATGCCGGTGCCGATGATGTCGAGGTTGCCGACGATACGCTAGAGATCTACTGCGAGTGGACAAGCCTCCACCTTGTGCGCCAAGCCCTGCTCGACCAGGGCATCCCGCTCATCGGGGCGGAAAAAACGATGCGTCCCAAGACGCTCGTCCAACCCGAAGAGAAGGAGGCACTCTCGGTGCTCCGCCTGATCGAGAAGCTCGAAGATCTCGATGATGTCCAGAAGGTCTATTCCAATCTCGACATTACCGATGAGCTTGCGGCCAGTTTTGAGTAGTTCCAACATCATCTATGCGTACCATCGGCATTGATCCGGGTACCGCCCGTATGGGCTGGGGGGTGGTCGAGAAACAGGGCGGCGAGGTGCGCCTGGTTGAGTTCGGGGTTCTCACCACCCCCACCGGGATGCCGCAGGCCGAGCGGCTGCACAAACTCTATACCGAGTTGGTGCAGATCATCCAGCGCCTCCAACCCCAAGCCGGGGCGGTCGAAGAGCTCTTCTTCGGCAAGAATGTCAATACCGCGATCACGGTTGGCCAAGCGCGTGGGGTGGTGCTGCTGGCTCTGCAACAAGCCGGGCTGAGTATCCACGAATATAAGCCGCTGGTGGTCAAACAAGCCCTCACCGGCTATGGTGGGGCCGACAAACGCCAAATGCAGGAGATGGTACGCATCACCCTCGGCCTCACCAGCATTCCCCGTCCCGACGATGCCGCCGATGCCCTGGCGATTGCGATCTGCCACGCCTATACCAACCGAGTCTTCTAACACCTATGTCATCACGCCGCCGACCAGGTGCCACCTGCGACTTCGAGGAGGTGCAGCCTGGCCTCTTCATTATCCATAACCCAGCGCTCAGCCCCGTCCTACGCGGCGAGGGCGAGCGCGAGGGCGACCGATTCCGCCTCACGTCATGGCGGGGCGCGGGAATGATCGCCCGGCTGCGCGCACGCTCCTTCGTGGTCTTCACGCTCTACGATCAGGTGGCCGCGCTACCCGATCTGCCCCATGCTGCCCCACTTGGCCCCGCCTTTAGCCGCGAGCTGGCCCCCAATGAGCGCATCAGCACCTTTATTGCCGACCCACTCGGCTGGGCACCCGTGCCCAGCCTCAGCCCCAGCACTGCCGAGTTGCGCGAGGGTTGGGTGGTACGCCGCCGCCGTTCACGCGGGCCAGCCACCTATGCCCAGATCCAGCATGGCAACTTCATCGCCTGCGATGAGGACCGCGCCCTGCGCCTTGGCTATGCCCAAGTGGCCCCCGCAACAATCATCGCCCCAACCACACCCCAGGGCGTGCTGCTGCCCAACCTGCCCCTGCCACATGCCCACCAACGCCTGCTGGGGCGTATGGCCACGCCCAACCCGCACGGGTGGGTGGTGTCACCAGAGGCGCTACCCTATGTGACGGCGCTCTTGGCGCGGTTGGGGGTTAACATGGCGTAGAGACGCATATTATGCGTCTCTACGCTACGCGGTATACGTCTCTACCGCCCCTGCTTCTGCTTCAACTCGGCAATCAACCCCTGAATGGCTAGGTATGATGGGCGTGGACTCCAATCCGGATTGATGATGGCAAATGATGCCTGCTCATGCAGTGGATCACCCCGCTCGCCCCACAGCACCGCAAAGTTGATATTCCAGAGGAACATGTTGGTCACCCACGGGTACTCCTCGTAGGTGCGCCGAATCGCCCCCGTAATATACTCGGCCTGTTGCTCCAAGCTGACCTGATTGCCAAACTCGTAGCCGGGGGTGGTGTTCTGGGTGGCCCAACCATACTCGGTGATCCACATCGGCTTATTGGCCATCCCATATTCCACCATCCATGTGTGTACCTCTTCGATATGTCGGAAGTAGAAGGTTGAATGGGTGGTCCAGCCATCCGCCGTGCTGGGATTATCCGGCCAGTGGGTGTCGGGTGGGTTGGCCGAGCCGCCCGGATGCACCGCCTGGACATCAAAATAATCGCGCACTTCACCGCCGTTGTAGGTGTACATCGCCCGATAGAACTCCTCGTCAGAGAGCGCAATCTCTGGGTTCGTCACACCGCTCGACGATGAGGCCGCTGCCAACACAATCGCGTTGGGGTTCACCGCCTTGATGCGCGTGTAGGCTTCCTTGAGGATCTCAACATAGTGGCCGACATCCTCCGGCACAATGTTGCCGCCATTCTCGTGCGCCAAGTTCGGCTCGTTCCAGATCTCGTAGGCGTCAATCTTGTCACCATAGCGCAAGGCCATCATCTCCAGGAAGTTGCCCAACGCCTTGGGATCATCCGGCAGGCCGTTGGTCGAGTTGTAGGCCGTCGGCGACTGTACCACATTCACCAAGAGGCGGCGGCCATAGGCGTTCACCGTATTGACGATCTGGTCGAGTTCTTCCCACCCATAGATCCCGGCCACCGGATCTTCAATATCGCGCCACACCACCTGCTGGCGCACCCAATCAAACCCGGCATTCTGGGTCAACTGAAGCACCCGGTCGCGGTCGGTATAGTAGAGATGCCCCACAACTCCAAACTCCAAGTAGGCTTCAGAGGGAGGCGGAGTTGGGATCACCGGAATATCCGTCGCTTCAGGAGTTGGGGACACCTCCACCGGCACAGCGGTTGCTCCAGTAGCAATGGTTGGGACGGGCGTTGCAGCGGGAGCGGACGTATCAGGGGTGGTGATGACCGCTGCGGTGGGAATAGTTCCAACGGGGGTAGTCGGCTGGCTACTGCCACATCCAACCAACAGCGACACAAGCAAAAACAGCAGCAAGAGGCTGCTGTATCCACGTAAAGAACGTTTCATATGGGTACTCCGCATAGGGGGTTCGGGGGCGGCGCAGCCGCCCCCAAAGAGATGCAAAATTTTGCGTCTCTCTCTAATCCTTATTCAAAGCCTGAATACCATACCACGCCGGACGCGGACTCCAATCACCATTGAGCACACCAAATGACGCCTGCTCGTGCAGTTCGTTACCCTGGTAGCGCCATGGCACCGCAAAGTTTAGGTTCCAGACGAACATCGCACCCACCCACGGGGCATACTCGCGGCGGCCCTTCTGGAAGCCGCGCACGATCCAGTCCGACTGGGTCTGGAACGAGATGCTATTGCCATACTCGTAGCCGGGGGTATTATTCTGGGTAGCCCAACCAAACTCCGTCACCCAGATCTGCTTGTCGGCCATGCCATTCTGCACCAGCACAGCGCGGATATCCTCGATGCGCCGGAAGTAGAACTCACGGCTGTTGCGCCAGTTCGGGCCAGGGCCGGGATTATCGGGCCACATCTGGTCGGGCGAGTTGTACTGGCCACCCGGATGTACGCCAATCGCATCCACATGGGTGCGGAACTTGGGATTGGCGGCCATCGAAGCCATATACGACGTATCGCTGAGGGCAATATCGGTGCGGTTGGTCTCGGTCGAAGTCGGCGCACCACTCACCACAATCGCGTAGGCATCATTAGCCTTGATCGCATCATAAGCAGTTGCCAAGAGATCGACATAGTAGTCGGCACTGGCAACCACACCGCCCGTACCACCCGCCGTGGCACAATCGCCACCATTCTCACAGGCACGGTTCTGCTCATTCCAGATCTCATAGGCTTGGACACGGCCCTTGTAGCGTGCCGCCATCTGGCCCATAAAATCGGCAAACTTGGGGAAGTTCGCCCGTGTCGGCATACCGTGGCTCCCATTGCTGGTGGCCCAACCCGGTGCCGCCACGATACTCAACATCAGGCTGATTCCATTAGCCTGGGCATCATTGACGATATTGTCCAATTCGCCCCAGTAGATCGCGCCCGAACGATCATGGAGATCCATCCAGCGCACCTGCTGACGCATCCAGGTCACCCCTGAATTTTTAGAAACCTGCATCACCCGGTTGCGATCCTGCCATGGCGTGCCCTGCCCATACAGGTGAACATTGTAGCCATACACAAACTGGTTCGGC
This sequence comes from Candidatus Oscillochloris fontis, assembly GCF_004138135.1. GTDB lineage: Bacteria > Chloroflexota > Chloroflexia > Chloroflexales > Chloroflexaceae > Oscillochloris > Oscillochloris fontis. Next base: position 167,406 of record NZ_RYFD01000003.1, on the reverse strand, counting down.
AGCGCGTTATCCGCCGAGCGGTAGTTGAAGGCACTATTACTACGGTGGTAACTATCACGGTACTCATTGCCCAGTAGACCGAGCAGAATACGATACTGCGGGTTCGACTCGTTGGGGTGCCACTCCATGCGCTGGCGCTCGAAGTACTGCACCCAGTAGGTCTGACCATCAGCGGCATTGACTTCCTGGAATTGCTCGGAGAGCGGCTTGCCAAAGACACTCAAGCCGCCATTATTCATCCAGAAATCGCGGAAGGGGGCCGGGCTATTGCGCAGCGTGTGGCCCGTATCGGCATCATAGGTGCCATCGTTGGGGTTGGGTACGCGCTGGAAGGCCGCATCGCTACGCCCCTTGGCCAACTGGGTGCCCATCAAGCGCCCCAGCACATAATACTTGTTGTCCTGCTGCCCGAAGTTCTCCGGGTGCTCCTCTAACACTGCACGCTCAAAATACTGTACCCGGTAGTACTGGCCAGGATTGGTGAAACTCTCCTCAATGAAGGGCTGCGAGATCGGGTAGCCCAACACAAAGAGCGCATTGGGCGTATTCTTCCAATACTCCAAAAACCAGTTAACCGCCGAGTGGCCCGTCTCCCCGAAATAGCGCGCCTGATAGGGCGGGTAGGTGTTAGCGACGCCCGACTGTGCCGCACTGGGCTGTGGGCGCGCCGCAAGGGTGGCAATCGTCGCAACGAGCGCCAGAACGAGTAAGATTCGCTTCGCCATACTCTCTCCTCAGGTGTTTCCTTCTCGTACACACGGACATCCTAGGCACGATTGTAGCAGTGATGGATGTAAACGATATGGCACGTTGCTGAAAGCCGCGTTACACCTTGATTACCGCGCCTGTTCGGCGAGGCGTAGCGCACGTTCGACAGCTTCAGCAGGCGTGGTGGCAAGGATGAGGGTGTCGGGGTGGCGCGGATCATTCAAGACCCACGTCTCCAGACCAATCACAGGGCGTCCACATGCACGGGCGAGGGCGATTTCGGAAAGGGTACCGTAGGCACCGCCCACGGCAATCACCACATCAGCAGATTGAACAATGATCGCGTTGCGGGCGTGGCTCATCCCCGTAGCCACCGCGATCTGCACATAGGGGTTGGCGTCAACGGTTGTATCTCCCGCCATAATCCCAACGGTGACACCACCTGCCGACAGGGCACCGCGACATGCCGCCGCCATCACCCCTGGGCCACCACCGCAAATGACGGTCTCACCATGGGTGGCCAACAAGCGCCCCACTTCTTCAGCAAGGGTGTTGCTCAGTGCATCTTCGGCACTGCTTCCACACACCGCGATCATCGGGCGGCGCGGGTGAGGTATCGGTTGTGAAGCTGGTGTGTCTACCATGCGGGGGAGGGGCGGCGAGGCACCAATGCCTCTACCGACAACATTGAATCCACATAGGACGCCGCTGATTATACGGGGGGGTGCGTCCGGCGTCAAATAGTAGCGACGCAAAATTTTGCGTCGCGTAACTGTTCACAGTTCTCCTAGCATTCCGGTTTTGACGCAAAGACGCAGAGGCGCAAAGCCTTCAACAAAACCTTTGCGTCTTTGCGTCAATCAGAAGCTTCCTTTACCCCAAGTGTGAACAGTTACTGCGTCGCTACTATTTGACGCCGGACGCACCAAGGGTAACAAAAAACCGTACACCTAGCGATGTACGGTTCACTATTGGAGCGGGAGACGAGACTCGAACTCGCGACAGCCTGCTTGGGAAGCAGGTACTCTACCAACTGAGTTACTCCCGCGCTACGCTAGAAAGTATAGCATTGGGTGCGGCGATCTGTCAACTTACAAATCGGCGGCATCAGGGCATGGGCAACGTCACCTCCGGTGGGGGTTCGGGGGCGGCGTAGCCGCCAAAACACAACAAAAATTGAGGTTGGGGGCGCAGCCCCCAACCCTCCCTACGGCATCAGCCGATACCCCACGCCCCAATCGGTCAACAAGAGACTCGGATTGCGCGGGTCCTGCTCAATCTTACGCCGTAGGTGCCAGATATAGACCTTGAGGTAGTCGTTATCGCGGGAATACTCCTGGCCCCATACCGCTCGCAACAAGGTATCATGCTCCACCACCTTCCCGGCATGCTCGGTCAGGATGAGCAATAACTGGTACTCGGTGGGGGTAAGATCCACTGCGTCGCCACGTATCAGTACCTCGCGCTTCTGCTGATCAATCTGGATCTGACCTTCACCCGCGTGTAGCGGGCGGTAGACCGGCGGCACGCGCCGCAGCAGCGCCCGAATCCGTGCCGATAGCTCATTCATGTTGAATGGCTTGAGCAGATAGTCATCCGCACCACAGTCGAGACCTTCGATGACATCTTCACTCTGCACCTTGGCGGTCAGCATGAGTACCGGCAACAGCGAAAACTCGCGCAACTTCGTACATGCCTCGACCCCATCCATCTCTGGCATCATCACATCGAGAATGACCAGATCGGGACGTTGATCACGCACAAGGTCAAGGCATTGCAGCCCGTTGGCAGCCTGAACGACCGTATAGCCCTCATGCTCTAAATTGATACGGATTAGCTCACGCAGGCCATTGTCATCGTCAACTACCAAAATAGTACGCTGCTCCATAAGCAATCCTTGATTTATGGGGTCTCGTTTACCATCGCACTGAGTTGAAGCTCAGTAAAGCGAGCAATGATGTCATCAAGCGTTAGTTCGCCTACATGAACGTAACGAATCTGGCCTTGTGGATCTATGAAGAAACTGGTGGGTAGCGGGTAGACCCGAAATGAATCCGTGACTCGTCCATCTTGATCCAGTGCAATGGGGTAGGTCAGTTGGTATTGAGCCACAAACGAACGGATATCATCTTCACTCCGCCCCTGCGTTCGCTCGTCATCGGTCAGGTTGACCCCAATAATCACCAGACCTTGCTCCGCATAACGTTCATTGGCTGCTTGCAGGGCGGGTAATTCGCGCTGGCACGGCTCACACCACGTGCCCCAAAAATTGACCAGCACCACCTTGCCCTTGTATGCGGCGAGATTTACCTCGTTACCATCAAGGGTCTGGAGGGTGAATTCGGGGGCTGGCCGGTTGACCTCACCCATCGCTTGGCCCTCAACACCCGCCCCGCGCCCGGTAAAGATCCACATCCCGACGATTAAGCCTAGAGCAACCAGACCACCGATCACGACCATCGTGCGCTCGCGTGGCGTCAGTTGGCGTCGTGCCACGACATTGGGATTCGTGCGCTTCGCAATCCCAATCTGCTGATCATACTGCTGGCGACGCTGGGGATCATGCAGGGTACGATAGGCTTGCTCAATCTCAGCACTACGCGCTTCGGCCAAGCGCTGCATATCGGGGTCAAGATCAGCTACCCGTGCAGGATCATAGCCTTCCCGTTGGTGCTGATAGGCTGCCTCGATTGCCTCATGGGTGGCATGTGGCTCAAGGCCCAAGAGTGTATAGTAGGTACTCATAGTTGGTGGTGGGTTGGCTGTGGTTGTGTATGACGCGCCGCAGCCCGTTTTTATTGTAGCATAGATACTTTAACTTTTGTTGAACCGTGGGATTTTATGCGTATTGTGTCGTTTGGGCGGCTCTACTGCCCAAACGACGCAATACATTTTTCTGCTACTGACTATAGGTTGCTATCAATTGGCGCGCATGTTGGGCCAATCCGGTATCAACATTGGGCAGAAGAACCACCTGCTGCCACTGCTCTAGGGCAGCTTGGGTTTGGGGCGGATCAGTGAGGATGAGGCACACGCCCTTACTCAATAAGGCCCGGCCCTCCTCTGGCGCACTGCTCAAGGCTTGGTCGGCCTCGGCAAGCCCCTGCACCACATAGCTCTGGTCGTTCACCCCCGCGCCATAGTAGCAGAGCGCCGCAGCCAGATCGGCGCGCACGATGGCATCATTCGGCGTCATCTCCAACACCTTGGTGTAGGCGTCACGCGCTTCAAGCCAGCGCGGGAGACGCTCGACATACAGGCTTTGCAGATTCGTATGGCCGCTATCTATCAACTCACGCACGATCACGGTGCTATCAAAGAGCGCGTTGCCCAACTCCAACCACGCCTTCGGATTGTCTGGCACCTGCAACGCCACTTGGCGCGCCATCGTGATCTGGGCCTCAAACTGGTTGACCGTCTCGTCGGTTGAGGGTGCCGCCGCCGTAGGAGTACCCTGGGTTGTGGCGGTCTGTGTCTGGGGCCGCGAGACGGTGGTGAGCAGCGTGATCAGGACAATCGCAAAGGTGGCCACCGCTACAATCAGCACTGTTGGCAACCAGACGGGCATGCGCGAGGTGTTCTGGACGCGCCGCCCACTCTGCCGGGGCGCGTGGCTACGGGGGAGGTAGGGCTGGGTATTGAAACTCTTGGGCCGTTCCTGACCCTGCGCTGGTGGCAGTGGGCGGTAGTCAATCAGGTCGTCATCATGCGCATCAAGCCCGATCTGCTCGGTGGCACTATTGCTCGTCCGCTGCTGTAACTCCTGATCAAACCTAGCCCGTTGGGCTGGATTGCTCAATACCGCATACGCACGCTCAATCTCTTCACGCCGCTGACGGGCTAGTTCGCGCAACTCATCGGCAGCACCTTCCAGCAACGCAGATGCGTAGCGTTGGTGCAAACGCTCATAGGCCGCCCGAATCGCTTCGGCATCGGCCTTGGGGTGGACTTGCAGGGTCTCGTAATAGTCTTGCATAGCTCTCTAATCACCATTGGCTGGCTGCGGAGCACGATGAGTACCGAAGCGAAGCGCCAAGCCTTTAGGTAGGCGGATGGGTTGTCCGGCGAGCACAGCGCGCCCCTCTAGGTAGCGCCGCACCACGGCGATCATGCCACCGAGGATGCCAACTACAATCCCGATCCAGACGAAGATGACGAGCGGTTTGACACTGACCGCGATCACGCCCTTGGCCGGAACCAGTGGCAGATCATCTAGCCCCGGCCCCTTACCCTCAAGCAAGACCATGCGGTTGGTGGGGTCAACCTCAACGAGGTTGAGGGTCTGCCCGCCGGGAAGGGTCGCGGCAATAAACTCGATGTGCTGATCCCCGGTGGCTTCGTCAGTCACCACCTGAATCGCCGGTTCAAGTTCAATCTGCTCGCCCTCATAGGAGACCAACACCTTTGCACCGACCCGGATCGGGCCGCCATTGTTCATCGCCGCCGTATCGAGGTTGAATTGCATAAAGACCATCTCATACGGCCCCATGCGGGTTCCCTGGCCTTCGCCCAAAATCGGACGCGCCGGGTTCTCCTCTGGATCATAGCCTACCGGAGAGATATAGACATCCTGATAGAGCATGCTATGGATCGAGGGGGTCTGGATTGTCGAACCCATCTGGGGGTTGAAGTAGAGGAAGGGGCGGGCATTATAGCTTCCCCCCTGCCCATCAGTGACAGTAAAATCGAGCATACCGCGCTGTTCAGCATCCAACTGATAGCCGTTAAAGGTGAAGTCGTAGCCATAGATACTGGCGGTTTCACCGGGTGCAACCACGAGTTGTTGTTCAGGGGTAGCATAGGCACTTGATCCAACCATACCGATCATGGCCAGACTAAAGCCGAGGTGCGCGAGGTAGCCACCAATCCGCAACCAGCCGCTCCGCAAGGTGCGGATGATCATCACCAGATTGGTACCAATCGCAAAGGTCGCTCCCGCCACATAGGCTAACGAGATCAGATCGCGGACATCAATCAGCATCGCCGCAATCGCGGCGACCAGCGCGGTGAGCGCTGGCCAGCGCAGCGTCCGCACGAGGTTACGCATATTGGCATCGCGCCAGCCCAGCAGCGGCCCCACGATCATCAGCACAATCACCACCGCACCTAGTGGGGGCACCGTGCGCTTGTAGAAGCTAGGAGCCAGACTGAAGCGCCCATCGGTAAAGGGTTGGGCGTTGGGATCCATCAGTGTCCCATCATCCAGTTCAAACGATGCGCCCATCCAACCCTGGAGTGTATGGCCGACACCCGGAATAGCCGAGATCACCGGCATCGAGGTACCAAACCCAACCACCAGGGCAATCACCACCAGCGCGATCAGGCCGAGGATAAAGAAACTATCCCGCGAGAAGAACTTATCGCTCAACGCTCGGACGGGAATATCGCGCCAACGCCAGATCATTAGGAGAATACTACCCAAGGTGAGGAAGATGACAAAACCCACCAGTGCCTCATAAATCCCCTCGGCCACAAACGAATGTACCGAAAAGTTGGCATACACCCCACTCCGGGTGAGGAAGGTGGCATAAAAGACACCCACATAGGTTGCCAACGCCAGCGCCAGATTGGTTTTGCGCAGGCCACCCTGGAAGCGCTGGAGGAGCATCCCGTGGAGGAGCGCGGTCAGGATCACCCAGGGCACCAACGACGAATTCTCAACCGGGTCCCAGCCCCAGTATCCACCCCAACCGAGCGTCTCATAGGCCCAATAGCCACCGAGCAGCAGGGCCAATCCCAGCGCAGCCCATGCGGCTATAGTCCAGGGCAAGGCCCGCGCCACCCAGGTGTCATAGTCACGGCGAATGATCGCACTGACCGCAAAAGCAAACGGCACAATAGCCAGAGCATACCCGATGAAGAGCACTGGCGGATGGATAATCATCCAGAAGTTGTGCAGCAGCGGATTAAGCCCTCGGCCATCGGCAGGATTGGCGGGTAGGCCGGTGGCCGCGTCAATCAGTGGCGCAAAGGGGTTCATGATCAGCACAAACACCAGCAAGGCCACCTGAACGACCATCATAATGATCTGCACATACGGCTCAAAGTGCTTGGTTTGGCGTACCAACAATGCTGCTGTTGCCCCTCCAAAGACCGCCCAGATCAAGAAACTTCCTGGTTGTCCGGCCCAACTCGCCGCCACCTTAAAGAAGGGTTCAAGGTCACGCGAGCTATAGTTGTTGACATAGTCAATGTCAAAACGATGGGCTAAAAAGAGCGTAATCAACAATATCCATGCCATCATCAGGGCACCAAAGGTGGCATAGACGCCCAAACGAGCATAGAGCAACGCCAAACGCTGCCCGCGCAACACCAATGCATAGCTTGTGATCGCAAGCAACGCCATGGCGATGGAGGTGACAATCAGAAAGGTGCCGAGGGGGTACATAGCTGCGCTTTCTAGGGGAAGGGGAGGGTTAGGTATGGATGCGTGCGGCCTGATCAGGCCGCACGCATGAACGAGCCATCACTGAGTTGGCTGGACTTCCTGATACTTGGAAGGGCACTTCACTAACAAATCCTCAGCCATAAATGCCTGTTCAGAGGCATCATAATAGCCAATCGCAACCACACTGGTGGCATGTTCAAAGTTGGCAGGGCGCGGATCATTGGAGATGACCTTGAGCATCTGCTTATCGGCATCCTGAAGCATGAAGGTGAAGCGGCCCTGGGCATCCATTTCGCCGGTTGAGCCTAAAAAGCCCGCCAACTGGATGCTACGCGAACTACTCATTGCTTCGTCCACGCTGGTGGTATAGGCGCGGAAGGCATCCTTGAACCCGAAGAGGCCATAGACCACCGCCAGCAAAATGATTCCGAGGCCGGCGATATGCAGCGGCTTAATCTCGAAGCCACTGCGACGAACTGGGGCAGGTACTGAGGCCATACATCATCCTCGTGTTCTTCCAAGAGCCCGCCATGGGGCCACATCCAACTTACTTTTCAACCGACTCACCCGTGCGCATGCGCGTCACCGTGGACTGCGGGACAGGAGCAGGTTCACGGTGCTCCTCACGTTCAAGTGCGCGCTTCAAGGCGCGTGCCTGGGCATCAATACGCCAGAGATAGACGAAGATACCGAGCCAAACCGATAGTGTGACGGCGACGGCAACATAGACCGCCGCACCTGCTTCGAGTGCCACATTCATCCGTGTGCCCCCTGTTTACGTGCTAGTGCCCACTGCACACCGAGCAGGGTGGCGCGCACATACAGCATCCAGAAGAAGAGCGCCGTAAAGCCAAAGATCGCGGCCAAGAAGGTCAAGAGGGTACGTGAATTGTCAAGCAGACCAGTTCCCGGAGCCTCAATATTCAGCCGGGCGCGTTGATTGGCCAGATCAACCTCCTGAAGGATCAGGTGGTAGCGTAAGCCGGGGAAGTTGGGGCGATCCAAGATCTCCTGATTGACGATATTGAATGATGGGGTTAAACGGATATCATCACTCAAGCCCGGTTCGCTCACCAGCACCTCGGCTGTCACCACATCACCGGTTTGGATCAGGCTGACCAGTTCGATCTTGCGATCACCCAACAGACCAAGTTTGCCGACGCCGATGTCAACACCTTCACACGTACTGCCCTGCATAAAGGCACAGTTGGGATGGAGGGTACTCTCACTCACACGTGGAGCGACAAAGATGAGGAAGGGTACGGTGACAAAGGCAAACAGCGAATAGACCGCACTTAGTTGACGGCGACGGGTAGGATCATCAATCGCTGAGCGGAGGGCAAAGAGGGCGGCATAGATCAGGAGCAGAACGAAGATCGAGGTCTGGCGTGGGTCCCAGTTCCAATAGATACCCCAGACCACCTGCGAGAAGATCGCTCCGGTGACGGTAGCGAGTACGGTAAAGAGGAAGCCGCTCTCTGCCGCAGCGGTCGCATAATCATCATCTTCGGTACGCCCGCGCCACAGGTAGAGGCCGCTAAAGAGCGCCGAGACGGCAAAAGCCAACACGCTCACCCAGGCGGTGGGGACGTGCATAATGATGATGCGTCCGGCATTCCCTAAGCCTTCGTACTGCGGGAGAACGAGGAACATCGCCACCGCCACCCCCGCAATCCAGACGCCGATCAGCAACTTGGCTGCTTGGGCCATACGTTGCGCCATTGGCCAACGCCTTTCCAGTCCCTTGTGATGGGCAACAATACGCTTTGGTTTATCATACTACGCCCATACGCGCCAAACAACAGCAATTTTGCGCATTGGCAGTGGGGGTTCGGGGGCGGCGCAGCCGCCCCCGAAGATCTTTTTTTTGTTATTGTTTGGCGGCGCAGCCGCCAAACAATAACAAAAACTGAGATTTTGGGTTGCGCCCCAAACCCGCTTTTTTCTCGTATGTTGGCGGCGAAGCCGCCAACATACGAGAAAAACTGAGATTTTGGGCTGCGCCCTAAAAATTTTGCTCATAGCATGGGCGCATTGTATCATAGGCCGCGCCGAAGACTCACAAGCGGGATGGAAGCGGGCAACCATGTTGCCCGCTCCCATCCCGCCTTGTTGGTATGTGAGCAGCCTACTCGAAGGTGGTGAGCAACTCGACCAGCAACTCCAGCTCTTCTGCCGAAAGACGCTTCGTAAAGTCACGCGGCATCAAGAAGTCTTGGCACTCGCCCAATGGGCAATCGGTTGCCAGATACTTCGAGGGACTAAGGATCGATTCACGCATAAACTCGCTGACGGTCTTCGCTTCACCGCCCGCCTGCTGATACTCAGCCGAAGCAATAATACTGGCAGCCTCCTCGGCAACGTGGGTAAGATCGGGGCCAACGACACCGCGTGCTTCGCTATAGTCTTGCACGGTGTGGCAGCCAATACACCCCTGGAGCGTGAGCAGATCGCGGGCTTGCGCGATGCGCTCCTGGCTCATGGTGGGGATCGCGGTCGGAATCGGCTTGGCCTTGGCCATTGAAACTGGCGTCGGGATCTGCCGTGCGGTCAATTCCGCCGCTGCGGTCGTGTTGCTGCTACACCCGGTTGCAAAAACCATACCGAGCAGAGCCATGCCAATGAGCGTAATAAGCCGAACCAGCGAGCTACCATTCATCTGACGTCCATTGGTGATCTGGCTCCATGCTGAGTGGTTCACGGGATCGTATCCTTTCCTTGCCGAGGGATTTGTTTATATCATTTGGTAGCGAGTGGGGAGGGAGAGGAAGCCCTCCCCGGCAGACGGTTCCTAGTTGGTGCTGGCGGGTGGCTCATAGGGCGGTGCGGGTTCGCCCTTTGGCCCTAGGCTGACAAAGAAGCGGTAGAGGGCGATCAGATCCTGCTCGTTGAGGTTGTGGTAGTTGATCCAACCCATCGGCGGGTGCTCCTCGCGGGTCTGCATCATCGCCACAAACTCCTCCTCGGTCATCTCCTGGGGTAGCAGGCGCAGGTTAGAGGCGTAGGCCACGCCCCCGGCACTGTTGAAGCGTCGTCCACCGGTCAACCAATCGCTCTTAGGAGTTGTCGGCTTCCAGTCGGTGGTATGGCAGGCATTACAGTGGCCAACCCAGATAAAGTACTCACCGGCCAATTCGGGCGACGCGGCCTGGATGAAGGCATTGCTCGGCGGCAGCGGGCGCAGATCCTCCGGGACGCTCGTCGCGGTCGGGGCGGGTGTCACCACCGCAGTTGCGGTAGGCTCAGCACTGGTCGGTACCGGGGTCGGCGACTCGGCGGGTGGGGGCACAAAGGGCGGAGCCGGATCACCCTTGGCACCGAGGCTCTCCAGGTAGGCATAGACGGCCAGCAGGTCATTCTCGTGCAGGCTGCTGTAGTGCGCCCAGGGCATCGGTGGGTTGGTGGTGCGGGCGCGCATCATCTCAACAAACTCTTCGGCGGTCATGTTCTCTGGCAGCAGGCGCAGATTGGAGGCGTAGGTGGTGCCATACGCACCACTGAAGCGCCGCCCACCTGTTAGCCACTCGCTGGTGGGCAGGGTGCCGCCCGATGTCTCCCAAGCGGATGTGTGGCAATCGTTACAACCGGCCAACCAGATGAAGTACTCGCCAGCCTCGATCTGGGAAGAGGCCGCGACAAAGACATCTGCCGGGGCGACCTGCACCTCCGCCGGAGCCTCGGTCGGCGCTGCGGTGGGCGCTTCAGTTGGTACTTCGGTGGGCGGAACTGCGGTGGGCGGAACTGCCGTGGGAACCGCTGTTGCTACCGGGGCGCTGGTTGCCTGAGCGGCACTCTGCGGGCTTGCCGCTGGGGTGCTGGTGCTCTGGCCACATGCACTCGCAAAGAGCATAACGAGTGCGACAACAAAGGAAGGAACCAACATTGACCGACGCATGCATCTCTCCTTTTATACGGTTCAGAACCGGCGGATCTGCTCCGGGGTTCCAGAGCCACTGTCAGAATACGGCGGGGTGTGCCACTCAAAGACAAACGAAAACAGAAGGGAGCTGTGCGCAGTTCCCTTGTATTGATAACTTGTACGTATGATTATGAGATTTAAGTGTTATGTACACACACCTTAATACAAAATGAGAACCATGACAAGTAGGTTTTTGTTAACGATGATTAAGAAATCGCAACAAAAAGCTTGTCAAATCGCCTTTCTGGGTGTATTATTCGTTGTTTGTCTCACAAAAACAAGATATTAGGTGAAAATCGTGGAGGTGAAACAAAATGTTAGGTGGAGAAAAATCGTTACGCTTCCCACACAAAACGGAAGAGCATCAGTGAGGCGACAAAGGTTGCCACGGCATAGGCGATCAGGGTACGAATACCCGGCAGTGCTAACGCCAAAGCATTATTATCGAGGGTCAGGGCGGTTGATTGGATGGCGATGATGAGCGGGGGGACAAGCAGGGGGAAGGCGAGGACCGCAAAGAGGGCGCTTTTGAAGCTAGCGCGGGCGATGATCGCGGCCAGGATGGTGGTTGCGGTTGCCAAACAGAGGCCACCGGCGGCAAGTACGAGGATGAAGGCGAGTGGGCTGCCAACCTCAACCCGTACCATGACGATGAAGAGTAGACATGTGACGGTATCGAGCAGCACCAGTAGGGCGAGGTTGAAGAGGAATTTGCCCAGATAGACGGCGATGGGTGGTGCAGCTAGGCGCAAGGCGGCAATCGTGCGTGTCTCTTCCTCGTAGACAAAGCCGCGTGAGAGGCCGTTGAGCGCGGCGAAGAGTAGTGCGATCCAGAGCAGTGTTGATTGGATGAGCAGGTATTCGGCGCTGCGGCGTACTCCAATGAAGCCGACCCCCAAACTGACCGCGACAGCCGCGCTCGCCGCAAACAGCACCAGGGCGTTGATGGCATAACGGGTGCGCAATTCGCTGCGCAGATCCTTGATGAAGATAGCCCATGCGGCAGCCAGAAGCGCAGGAAGGCGGATCGCGGTGGGTTGCTGCATAGTGCTGAGTGCCTCTTGCAGCGCCACTCCCTGCGGAGTAGCGCCGAGTGAATATCATCAGGATTGACCGAACTGGAGCAGCAGATCGGCATAGCGCAGTTCACGCGGGTCGTTGGTAGCTACCACGACCAGACCGTGTTGGCGTTGGCGGGCGATCACCCGATCAACCACTTCAGCGCCACGGGTATCGAGTGTTACCGTGGGTTCGTCGAGCAGCAGCACCGGTGGGCGATGCAGCAGGGCGTAGGCGTAGCGTAGGCGGTGGGCCATGCCGGAGGAGTAGGCGGCGAGGCGGTCATCGCCGCGCCCCCCCAAGCCAAGTTCGTCCAACAGGGCGTCTATTGCGGCATCATCAATCGGCACCCGGCGTACCTTGGCGAAGAAACGCAGGTTCTCGCGGGCGCTAAGCTCGCGGTAGAGTGCAAGATCCGGCGCAACCCAACCGATGAGGTGGTTTGCCGTGCGCGGCTCCCAGATGGCCCCGGCGTAGTGGTAGCTGGCACTCCCCGCTGTGGGTGCCTGCAACCCGGCGAGGAGGCGCAGGAAGGTGCTCTTGCCGCTTCCATTGGCACCGCTGACCACCAGCACTTCACCACGTTCGACCCGCACATTGACCTGCGCAAAGACGGTGCGCGGGCCGTAGCTGGCGGCAAGGTTCTCGACCTGTAGGCTGATCTCCATGGTGGGGGATTGTACCATAGGCCCGAATGGGGTATGAACTGGTACCGAACCTTGCGCATCCTCTGTTTCTATAATGACGTATAGTATAATCTTCTTATTTATGGCATGGTATGGGAAAGTGCAGACCTGATCTATGGGCCAACAACCGATCATACGCACAGGGCTCTTGGTCGTGGCGCTCGCGCTCCTCAGCTACGGGATCATCCAGCCGGTTGATGCTGATACCCGCTGGCTGATCTGTCTCTGGCTCGCGGCACCGCTGCTGGGCCTCGCTGGGTGGCTGGCCTACCCCGCGCCACCAGCGGGGCTTGCCCGGACGGTCTATCATGTGGGCTTGATCATTCTGCTCGGCTTTGGGCTGCTCAGCCTGCAACTGTTACGTCAGCAGTTTGTCAAAGCTGACGCGATCTACAACTATGTCGCGGTCGGGCCGGATGGCAGCACCACCAGTAATGTGCGCCCGGTCTTAGCTTCGCAGCGCGTCTTGCGTGGCCAGATCGTGGATCGCCACGGAGTCATCCTCGCCGATAGCCAGTCGGTGAATGGCTTTGCGCGCCGCACCTACCCGCTGGCTGATCGCTATGATCCCGCCGCATTCAGTAACATCTTGGGTTTCTTTAGCACCCGCTACGGCCAGAGCGGCCTCGAAGCGACCTATTCGGCCTACCTGACGGGTGAGCGTGGCAACGAAATCCAGCGCCTTCAGGAGCAGTTTGTGGGCGGTGAGCGGCGCGGCAACACCCTTGTGCTCACAATCAATGCTGAGTTGCAAGCGCGGGCCGCCCAAGCCTTGGCTGGGCGCGCCGGATCGATAGTTGTCCTCGATCCGCGAACCGGCGCGGTGCTGGCGATGGTCTCGCAGCCCGGTTTTGATCCGCGTGGCCTCAGTTTTGACCCTAGTGCCGAGAGTTGGGACACCGAGAATGCGCGGGTGGGTGCCTACTGGGCGCAGATCATTGCCGATAGCGCTGGGCAGCCGCTGCTCAACCGCCCCACCCAGGGTCTCTACCCACCCGGCTCGATCTTTAAGACCCTTACGGCAATGGCTGCGCTGACCCATTCGGGTGTGGGCCAACCCGACACCATCACCTGCCCCCAGGAGTATCGTCCCGACCCGACCGCGCCGCCGGTGGTGAATGCGGTTGATAATCTTGCCGCACTCACTGGTGATCCCTCGAATCTCGAAAAGGTCTATGCTTACTCGTGTAACACCGCCTTTGCTCAGTATGCCACGCGGCTCGGCCCCGATCTCTTTGCGGAGACTGCGCGCCAGTTCGACATCTTCTCACCCCAACGTGCCAATAGCACCTATGGTGAATTTACCGATCTGCCCACCGCCACCAGCCTGCTCTATGTCGATCCGGGCTTTCTCAACCTGCCCCGTGGCATGGCCGACACCGGCTATGGTCAGGGCCAACTCCTCGTCACCCCGCTCCAGATGGCCATGATGACCGCCGCCATCGGCAACGAGGGTATCCTGATGCGCCCCTACATTGTGCAGAAGATCACCCGCCCCGATGGCAGCCTGATCGTGGAACAGACCCCACGCCCCATTCGGCGCGCCACCTCGGCGTTGATCGCTCAGACGATGCGCAACAATATGGCGGCGGTGGGGAGCTACGGTTTTGGGCGCGTGATCAGCGAGTACCTGCCGGGGATTGCTGTGGGCGGAAAGTCGGGAACCGCCGAACATATACCGGGTGCGGTTCCGCATGCGTGGTTCATCGCACTCGCTCCGCTCGATCAGCCGCGCTACGCCGTAGTCGTGATGGTTGAGAGTGGTGGCGAGGGCAGCAGTGTGGGTGCTCGCCTTGCAGGTGAGGTGCTGGCGGCGGCATTCGCCACTGAATGATCGGAACAGTAGGTTGAAGAAGATGTTTTTTGCCCGCTCACTCACACCATTCTTCTTCTATGGCACCATCGTGGCTGCCCTCTCACTGCTTGTTGTGGGTTGTAATAGCCAGATCGTGGTTCCTGCCTCATCTTCTACCGCCACCCCGGTGGCGGTTGTTGTTCTGCCTACGCTTACTCCATCGCCAGAGCCAACGCTGACCGCCACCCCGTTACTAACCCCCACCAGCCTGCCACTCAGCCTGCGCCAACAGATCCTTGCCGAAGTTTGGACGACAGTGAATGAGCATTATTTATATGCCGATTTTCATGGCCTGAACTGGGATGCACTGCGCGAAGAATATGCCCAACAGATTGAGTATGCCCAGAGTGACGAAGCGTTCTACCGCTTGTTGAGTGAGATGGTCGGGCGACTAGATGACAACCACTCGCGGGTTCTGGCACCCAACGCGGCGCAACGCGAAGACGTACTCAGTAGTGGGCGCGAAGAACAGGTAGGAATTGGCGTGATTGCCCTGCCCCTACCCGATTCACTCTTGATCCAGCATGTCTTCCCCGATAGTCCGGCGGATCGCGCCGGACTTGAGGTGCGGGATCGCATTGTCGCGGTGGATGGCGTCTTCTATACCCAAGCGAGTATTGAAGGCCCCGCCGGGAGCAAGGTACGCATCACCGTGGTGCGCCCCGGCGAAGAGAGCCGCGATATGGTGCTCACCCGACGGGTGATCGAGGGCCGCATCATGCCGGAGGCGTACATGCTTCCGGGGGGCGTGGGATATCTGGCAATTACGACCCTCTGGGTGAATGATATGGCCAATCTGACCACCCAGGCTCTGAGCGAACTCACCAGCGAAGCGCCGTTGCATGGCCTGATCATTGATCTGCGGCGTAATCCGGGTGGTTGGCGTGATGTTCTGGTCGGTATTCTGGGCCACTTTGTCCAGGGGCATGTCGGGGACTTCTTTAATCGTCAGGGGACGATTCCCTTGGAGATCAGGACTCCCATCCAACCCAATCTGAGCGACATCCCTTTGGTCGTCTTGATTGATCAGGGCACGGCCTCCTATGCCGAACTTCTGGCGGCAATCCTACAGTCTGAGGCCAATGCGACCGTGATCGGGCTTCCTTCGGCGGGGAACACCGAAACCATCTACTCCTACGACCTCACCGGCGGGGCGCGGCTGTGGGTGGCGCAAGAGGGCTTTCATCTGCGTGATGGGAGTAACCTGGAGGGGGTAGGCGTTCAACCCGATCTCTTATTGAGCCAGGATTGGATCTACTATAGTGAAGCTGATGATCCCTGGATCAGAGAGGGCTTGCGTATCATCCATGCACAATTACCAACCAAGTGATACAGTATAGACCCTTGCATGATACCGCATGGAAATGTCCTCGAAAAACATTTCCCAGTCTAGAAAGGTCAGAAGCGATGGCACACCTCGTGACGCAAGATCTGGCTACCGCCCTCGCAGCCGTTGATAGTGCTGCGGGTGCGGCCTATCGGGAGTATGCGCCGCAGATGATCGCGTATGCAAATGAACAGGTCGCTGCGCAGGCACAGCTTAGCCCGCCCTTTGATCTCCTCTCGCTAGAGATGATCTACCGAACCCATGCGGAGCATGCGCGCTATATGGCCGAGCATTTTGAGCATGCCGACGCCGATGCGCTGGCGACCATGTTCACCTGGGTCTATCGCACCTACCAGATGCGTGGCGCCATTCC
Organism: Candidatus Oscillochloris fontis; assembly: GCF_004138135.1. Classification (GTDB taxonomy): domain Bacteria; phylum Chloroflexota; class Chloroflexia; order Chloroflexales; family Chloroflexaceae; genus Oscillochloris; species Oscillochloris fontis. Next base: position 151,091 of record NZ_RYFD01000003.1, on the reverse strand, counting down.
GCGTGCATTTCCGGTCGATCTTACGATTTGGCGGGCAGCGGTTGAGCGCTATCTAGCGCCAGATCTTGCGGCCCCAATTATGGATGTCTATACCTGCTTACACGAATATCACCATGCTTTGATCCAAGAAGTTGTGGAAGCCATGGATACCTCCGAACATGCGGCCATCCTCCAGACCCACATCCAGAACTACCTCAATGCGTTGTTAGCGCCTGATGCACGTGCGGCGCTAGATGCGGCGGCGGCCTATATCCATGGCCCCGATGAGATCGCGACATGGTGGGAGTGTGTGATTCGTCAGGCGATGTATGAAGTGGGGCAACTCTGGGCGCAGGGGGAGATTAGTGTTGGCCAAGAGCATCTGGCGACAGCGATCACCCAGCGCGTGATGGCCTACTACTACCCGCAGATTTTGGATAAACCCCGCGACAAGGGCCGCGTGATCGTCACCGCCTCGCCGGGGGAACTGCATGAAGTTGGGGCGCGGATTCTGGCCGATATTCTCGAATTGAATGGTTGGGATACCTACTATACTGGTGCGAATACACCGAGTGACACCATTGTTGATCTTCTAGCTCAGACCAAGGCGCAGGTGATCTGTATCTCAACCACGCTGCCCACCAGCCTGCCCGCAGTGACAGAACTGATAGTTGATATTCGATCCGCCCAACTTGATCCCAAGCCCACTATTCTGGTTGGTGGCCAAGCCTACCTTGCCGGGCCAGAACTGTGGCAGCATGTTGGGGCTGATTGGTTTGCAAGTAGCGCAAGTGAGGGATTGCGCTATATTGAACGGATCCATTCCTCAGGAGACACGCACTAGGATGCAGATACTCATGTCTGCGCCTTCAAGGTAAGGCTCACTCGTCCGTATGTATGAGTCCGTTGAGCGCCTGATTATGGTTGGTGCCCGCCTGCTAATAGAACAGACCAGTGCATTGGTCGCGTTATTGGATGAACAAGGCGGAGTGATGGAAGCGAACCCTCGCCTCCGTCAGATTCTAGCTGCCCATCCTGAGATGAATACAATCTTGGCGTTGCTAGAACCGAATAGCCGACGGCGCTTTCATATGCTCTTGGCTACGGTTCAGTCTGGGCATCCGACTGAGCCAGTCACGCTTAACGTGAGTGTATCTCCTACGGCTATTCCGCAGTCATATCGCACAATTTTGGCGTTGGTTGAGCCGGGAACCTATATCTTCTTGGCAGAGTTGATCGCGCCGCTCGATCAACATGCAGCCGAGGAGTATATTCAGATCACCAGCCAATTGGCCACTACTACCCGCAGCCTGCAAAAGACGAGCCATGAATTGGCGAAGAAGCAGCATGAGTTGGAGGAGGCGTTGGCCAATAGTGAGCAGATGGCGCGGATTGATGATCTAACCGGCTTACTCAACCGGCGCAGTATTATGCTCATTTTGCGCAATGAGGTTGATCGGGTACGGCGGTACCAGTCGCAGGTATCGGTCTTGATGATAGATATTGATCACTTTAAGCAGGTGAATGATCGTTACGGCCACCTTATGGGCGATCAGGTCTTGCGCGAGTGTGCCGGGTTATTGCGCCGTTCCATTCGGGCGATTGATCATCTGGGGCGCTACGGCGGCGAGGAGTTTTTGTGCATCTTGCCGATGACCTCAGAAGGGGCGGCGGTTGATCTGGCCGAACGTCTGAACCGTGATATTTCCCATTTGCGCTTCTTCGCCAATGAGTTGGTCAGTTTTCATGTTACGATCAGTGTTGGGGTGGCAGAGATGCGGAAGCATCAGGATAGCCCGGATCGGCTACTGGCGCGCGCCGATGCTGCGCTCTATCAGGCCAAAGACAATGGCCGTAACTGTGTGATGATCGCACGGGATTGATCACCCCATGGAGTATTGCGCACGCTAGGGTATGGCAGGGCATGTGCAAAGTCACCTCCGGTGGGGGTTCTGGGGCGGTTGCACCGCCCCAGAAGATCTTTTTTGTTGTTTTTTGGCGGCGAAGCCGCCAAAAAACAACAAAAATTGGGGTTTGGGGCGCAGCCCCCAGGACTTTGCACATGCCCTGTAGGGTATGGGGTTGTTTGGCGGCGAAGCCGTCAAACAACCCCAAAATTGGGAGGGGCACGCGGGGGCATGGCGGGGAGGCGGGAACGAGGGGGAATTATGTACGCACAAACACCGACATCAGCACAATGTCGTGCAGATTACCATCGCGATCAATCGCATGGCGCGCCAACTGGCCCTCGACAACAAATCCGAGGCGACGAAAGATCGCTTGCCCGGCGGTCTGTGCCGCTAACATCTCCACGGTCACTTTGGTTGCCCCATTCTCACGCGCAACCTCCACAATCGTTTGGGCCATCGCCATGCCTAACCCACTGCGACGCCATGCGCGATCCACGATCAGCCGCACGTTGGCCACATGGTAGGACCAACCGGGCATTCGTAGTGCCGCTGTATAGGCCACTATCGAATCGTCGTCGGTCACGGCGACGATCTGGCGCCAGTTTTCAGCGGCGTTGGCATTGATCAACCGGCTGATAATCTCTGGGTTTTGGAAGTCATCCTCTAAGTAGAGCAGATCATTTTTGGGTAGGCCCAGGCCAAAACTGATGAGCGCAACACGGTCTTGATCCATCAGTGGGCGGATTGTGATGGTTCGACCATCCTTCAGTGCTACGCGGCTCTCCGCCTCAGTGCGTTGCACCATGACCCTCGTTCCCTCTATTGCAGGACACCTGAATGGTGTTATTCGTTGCTTGAGATAGAGGCACTCTAGCAATGATAGTTACAGATGAGTTACTTTTTTCACATTTTCACCCTGCCGCTCGATAACGGCAACATTGACCAAAAATTTAGTTGTCGTTTCTTCCCCGATCCTGACAGCAATGCTGGTATAATGCAACTATCCCTGCAAGTAATCAAATATCCAAGAGCCGCATACGCACCGAACAGACCGTCGGTCGACAAGGAGGTCGTGCATGAGTCGTGATCGCGAAGTCGTGGTCCTAAGCGCTGTCCGTACCGCCATTGGGAGTTTTGGCGGGAGTCTGAAGGATATTCCACCGTCGGAATTGGCTGCGATGGTTGTCAGGGAGGCCGTTGCCCGATCTGGGGTTCAACCCACCGAGGTCGGTCATGCCGTTTTTGGTCATGTGATCAACACCGAACCGCACGATATGTACCTCGGGCGGATGGCGGCGGTCAATGGTGGTTTGCCGGTCGAGACACCGGCCTTCAATGTGAACCGGCTGTGTGGGAGTGGGCTCCAGGCGATTGTATCGGCGGCGCAGGCGATTATCCTGGGCGATGCGGATGCAGCGGTGGCCGGTGGGGCCGAGGTGATGAGCCGCTCGCCCTACAATGTGCCCGGTATGCGCTGGGGCACCCGTATGAACGATTCTAAGATCGTTGATATGATGGTCGGGGCGCTTTCCGATCCCTTTGAAGATATTCATATGGGGGTCACGGCTGAGAATATCGCTGCCAAGTGGCAGATCAGCCGCGAGGATCAGGATGCGTTGGCGGTGGAGAGCCACCAGCGGGCGGTGCAGGCAATTGATGCGGGCATCTTCAAGAGCCAGATCATGCCGATTCAGATCAAGGTCAAGGGTGGCACCGCCGCCTTCGACACCGATGAGAATGCGCGCCGTGATGTCTCGGTTGAAAAGATGGCCAAATTGCGCCCGGTCTTCCTCAAGGATGGCAGCGTCACCGCTGGGAATGCCTCCAGCATCAACGATGCCGCCGCCGCCGTGGTGCTGATGGAGCGCGGTGCCGCTGAACGGGCTGGCTACAAGCCGCTGGCGCGTCTGGTGGGCTATAGCCACGCCGCCGTCGAACCCAAGTACATGGGGATTGGCCCCGTCCCTGCGGTGCGGATGGTCTTGGAACGTACCGGGATCGCCATGGGCGATATTGATCTCTTTGAGGTCAATGAAGCCTTCGCTGCTCAGGCGCTCGCGGTGGCCCGTGATCTGGAACTACCGATGGATAAGACCAACCCCAATGGGAGCGGTATCTCGCTCGGCCACCCGATTGGGGCTACCGGCGCGATCCTGACGGTCAAGGCGGTACACGAACTTCAGCGCACCGGCGGACGCTATGCGCTGGTGACGATGTGTATCGGCGGTGGGCAGGGGATTGCGGCGATTTTTGAACGACTCTAATCTAAGCTTTTAATGATCGTGGGGTGGGAGCGGCTGGGGTCTCAAACGCAACCGCTCCCACCCCACAACCAACGCGCGGCACGCAGTAGGGCACGCAGCACGCACACAAACGGAGGAAATGTATGGGTAAGCTGGATGGAAAAGTCGCCATCGTGACGGGATCTTCACGCGGTATCGGACGGTCAATTGCCATCTTGTTGGCCAAAGAAGGTGCCAAGACGGTCATCAACTTCAATAGCAGTGTTGGCTCGGCACAGGAAGTGGCCGATGAGATTGCTGCTTTTGGTGGCACGGCTATGCTTATGCAGGCCGATGTGGCCAAGTCTGAGGATGCCCGTGCGATGATCAAGAAGGTGATAGAGACCTGGGGCCGCGTTGATGTGCTGGTCAATAATGCGGGGATTACCCGCGACCGCACTATGCGCAAACTGACCGACGAGGACTGGCTTTCGGTGATCAACACCAATCTGAACAGCGTCTATTGGTGTACCTCAGCCGCCATGCCCATTATGATCGAGCAGAAGTATGGCCGCATCATCAACATCAGTTCGTATGTTGGTCAGGCGGGCAACTTTGGCCAAGCCAACTATGCCGCTTCTAAGGGCGGAATCATCGCCTTCACCAAGAGTGCGGCGATTGAGTTGGCTAAGTACAACATCACGGTCAATTCACTGGCACCGGGCTTCACGCTTACCGATATGCTCTCCAAGGTGGCGGAGAATGTTCAGGAGCAGATTAAGTCCAAGATTCCGATGGGACGCTTTGGGTTACCCGAAGAGATGGCCAAGGCGGTGCTCTTCTTAGCTGCGGATGCTGACTATATCACCGGCCAGCAGATCAATGTGAATGGCGGCGTCTTTATGTAGGTGCCTACTTCCCGCCCTTCTCCATGATGTCTTTGACATCCTCGGAGAGCCCTTGCCATGCCTGGATCATCTCGCGGTTCAAGCGTTGTTGGGTGCGCAGGGTATCGGCAACCGCTTGCTCGGCAGAATTGCGTAGACTACGGCTGTAGTCCCAGTTCTTCAACACCACATCGAAGGCCATGTCGGTGCTGGTGGTGAGCAGTTCGTTCCAGGCCCGCACAGAGCGAAACATCATATCGGCTGCGCCGGCGGACTGCTGGCGCAGTCGTTCTTCCGGCGTTCGTGTGTCGTCATTCATTGTGTCCCTCGGCACTTGTATCCTCTATGTAGTAGAATGATCCGTGCAGGTAGGACGACGTTGTCACGGGAAGCGCATTCCCGACGAAACACTGTCGGGACTTTGGTATGGGTATGGTACGCCAGGTAGTTACAGAAGAGTTCAGCCATGATCTGAGCGGGCTGCTGCTGACCCGGTTGGTTCCGCCTGCCCAACCGCCGCGTTTGCTGCGGCGGTCGCGGGTAGAGACTTTATTGGCCGAGGCGTTGGAGTACCCGTTGACGGTGGTGGTCGCGCCGGCTGGGGGTGGCAAAACGGTTGCCTTGGCGGGGTTGGCGATCTATGGTGGGTGGCCGACGGCGTGGTGTCGGCTGAGTGCCGAGGATGATCCCCGGTTGCTCTTGCGCCATATTGCGGCTGCGTTCCGCCCGGTCGCGGCGATTCGTGAGGCGCGCATCGGTGATCTGGCTGATGCGGGCAATTTTGCCGCCGCGCTCGATGCGCTGGTGAATGAACTTGCCGCGACCTTGGATGACGAGACGCTGCTGGTGCTTGATGAGTACCACTTGGTGGATGCGCGCCCGGAGCTACGGGCGATCATCGAGCGCTTGTTGGCGGTACAGCCGCTACGCCTGCATGTGGCGCTCTCGACACGTTACGCGCCGACGATGCCGGGGTTGGATACGGCGCGTCTGCGCGGTGAGTTGATCGAGTTTGGCCCCAACGATCTGGCCTTTACCCTGGCCGAATTGCGTAGTCTGGCGGCACGCGCTAGCCTGCCTCCCCCGGCTGATGCCGAGGCGATCCTGACGAGTACGGCGGGTTGGCCGCTGGCCATCCAGGCCACGCTGGGCGTCGCCGATTGGCAAGCCGCCCTCGGCCTGTGCGGTGAAGATCGGCCTACTGGCCCGCTGGATGCCTATTTGGCCGAACAGGTGTTGGCTGATCTGTCGGCTGATCTCTACCACTTCGTGTTGCGTAGTGCTGCCCTGCGCTGGCTCGATCCTGAAGCTGCGCCCCTGCTCTCCGCTGTCGCTGAGGTTGAGACGCTCTTTGCCGAGGTGCATCGGCGCTACCTCTTCCTCGCGCAGCGCCCGGATGGCCGCAGTGGCTTTCAGCCGATCTTCCACGCCTTTCTCGTGCGCCGGGCGCGGGCCGAGATGAGCGATTGGAGCGATCTGCACCTGCACCTGAGTGCGCACTACCAGAGTCGTGGCGATGATGAGGGGGTGCTGCATCACCTTGCCGCCGCGAATGATCCGCGTGCGATAGAGGCGCTGGTGGTTGCGGCGAAGACCATCTTTGCGGCTGGTGAACCGGAACGGGTTTTGGCCTGGGTACGCCAATTGCGCCCGCTAGACAACGATTCGCCGGTCTTGATCGAGGTACAGGCGGCGGCATTGCGCCACATGGGGATCTTTGATGCGGCTCTGGTGGCCTATGGATCGAGCGAATCCGCTTTTGCTGCGCATGGCGATATTGATGGCCAAGTGCGGGCGTTGCGTGGCCAGGCCGAGGTCTATTTGGACACGGTGCAGCCTGCTCCGGCGACCGATCTGCTCAAACGGGCGCTCAAGCTGTTGCCGCGAGATCGCACCAACAGCCGTGCCAGCATTTTGCGTTTACAGGCCGAGAATTGGGCTAATCGCGGGCGCGCCGATGTGGCGTTGATTCTCGAACAGGCGGCCCGCGACCAAGAGGAGCAGCGCAAACGGCCTACCGAGCAGCACGCAGCCCAGGCGGAGGCTGGCTTGCCTCCGCGCCTGCTCTTGCGCGCCGGGCGGCTCGATGAGGCGCGCCGCCAGATCGAGGCGTTATTGCGGGTGGGGGGCACACTCGGCGATCTGGCGTTGCAGCGCGGTGCGCACCGCGAACCACTCTTGCTGTTGGCGCTGATTTATGCGATGCTCGGCGGTGGTACACGGGCGCTGGCGATGGCGCGGCGCAGCCTGGAGGACGCCCAGGAATCGGGATCGCGTCTCACCGAGGCGATTGCCGAGTTGCGCTTGGGCCACGCCTATCAGTTGGTGATGCCCAACGATACCAGCCCCGCTCATGCCCATTACGCGGCAGGGATGCAACTGATCGCCGAGGCGGGTGTGGTGCGTACTCGTGCCGAGGGCTTGATGGGGTTGACCCTACTGCATGGCCATGCGGGGGATCTGGTGCGCGCCGAGATGTATTTGCAAGAGGGTTTGCAGGTGGCCGCCTCGGCGGGTGATGAGTGGATTGCGGCATGCTTGTTGTTGGCAATCGGCGGGGCTGCCACGGTTATGGGCGATCCACGCGCCCCGGAGTGGCTCGATCAATCCTACACCCGTTTTGCACGTGGTGGCGATGTCTATGGGCAGGCGATGGTCTACCTATGGCGGGCGCTGAGTGCGCTACGGGTGGTTGATCTTGGCCGTGCCGATCCGGCGATTGCCGCCTTCTTCGATCTGGTGGTGGCCCACGGCTATGTGGGTGTGCTGATCGAACCCAGCCTGTTTGGCCCGCGTGACATGGCCATGATGGTGCCGCTGCTGCTGCGGGCGCGGGGAATCTCGCGCCATGTGGAACTTTCGCGCCAACTGTTGCGCCAGGGCTTCCCCACCATCGCTGCCGATGATGCGGTGGAGGATTATCATCCTGGCTATACCTTGCGCGTCCAGATGTTCGGCACCTTCCGCGTCTGGCGCGGTGCGCACGAGATCCAGGCCCGTGAGTGGCAACGTGAAAAGGCGCGTCAACTCTTTCAACTCCTGCTCACCTATCGTGGCCACTGGATTCAGCGCGAACAGATCTGTGCATGGCTCTGGCCAGAAGCCGATCTGGATGCGGCTGAACGCCAATTCAAGGTGACACTGAATGCGCTCAATGCGGCGCTCGAACCCAATCGCCCGCCACGGGTGCAGCCCTTCTTTATCCGGCGTCAAGGGCTGGCCTACAGCTTTGCACCCTCCTATGGGGTCTGGATTGATGTGGACGAGTTTGAACTGCGTGTCGCAGGCGCGGCAACCCGCGACAATCCCGATTTTGCGCGCCGCAATGCCCAAATTGCGGTACAACTCTATCGTGGCGACTATCTGGCCGAGTCGCTCTATGATCTCTGGACGATAGAAGAGCGCGAGCGCTTGGTTGCCCGCTATCTGACCACGGCGGTGGCCTATGCCCAGCGCCTTTGTGACGATGGCGAACAGGCGCAGGCGGTGCAACTGTGTGAGCAGGTACTCCGCCACGATCACGTCTACGAAGAGGCGTACCAGATCCTCATGCGTGCCCATGCCCGCGCTGGCAGCCGTTCTCAGGCGTTGCGTAGCTATACCCGCTGTGTCCAGATCTTGCGTGCCGATATGGGGATTGAGCCGCTACCAGAGACGCTGGCGCTCTATGAGCGGCTCAAGCGTAATGAGCCGATTTGAGGGCGAAGCATCGCCCACTGTAGGGGCGAAGCATCGCCCACCATAGGGCACTGTAGGGGCGAAGCATCGCCCACTGTAGGGGCGAAGCATCGCCCACTGTAGGGGCGAAGCATCGCCCACCATAGGGCAGAGGAACCCGAACGAGCTTGGTGGGCGATGCTTCGCCCCTACGAGAAAGAAAGACTCCATGAACCTGATCATCCTCATCCACCGCATTTTTGGCGAAATGATACTCCCCCTCGTGATTGTGGGGGTTGCGATCTATATGACGGTGGTCTACAAACCCGGCGCATCGCAGGGGATTGTAGCGACTATCTTTCCGATCTTGGTTGATCTGCAAGTGGCCCTGGGTATTATCTACTGGCTCTCGCTGCTCTCGATTCCCGCACTGACAGATCGCTTTCTGAGTATGCCCTTCATCCTGCATCCGATTCTGGGCATTATTGCGGCTGGCCTCGGCCATATGGCGGTAGGGGCGAAAAATCCGCTACGCACATTGGGGCGTTGGGCACCACTGGCGTCGTTGGGGGTGTTGTTGATTCTAGTGTTGAGCAACATCATGATCGTGGCGGGCCGTGGGTAACGACGCAATATCTTGCGTCGCGACGCAAGATATTGCGTCGTTACGCCCCCGCCAAGGTCGCCAACAGATCGCCCTCATCATGTTCGGGGTTATGGGCCAACATCTGGGCCTGTTCCCGCAGCGCGTCATAGGCAATATCAAGGCTGGTGGGGGCTAGGCGGAGCATATCGCCGGGGAGGAGTTGCGCCGCCAGCGGCATATCAGCACTGATCAGCACGCCGAGGATCGGGTAGCCCCCGCTCGTTTGCGCATCAGCCATGAGGATGATCGGGTTTCCATCGGGGGGCACCTGGATCGTCCCCGGCACCACACCTAGCGAGAGGATACTCGTCATGTGTTGGTAGGCGAGTTGCACACCTTCGAGGCGATACCCCATGCGATTCGAGGTTGCACTGACGCGCAGGGTAGCCAGCCGAAGCCGTTCAAGTGCATCGGGAGGGAAACATTCGGTATGTGGGCCAGGGATGAAGCGCAGGGTTGGGGTTGGGGTATAGGCTGGGCGCAGGGTGGTGGGCCAGTGGCGGCCTGCCACCGGGATGATGCCGGTGCCTGGGCGGCGCAGCGGCAACTGATCGCCAGGATGGAGTGGACGCCCATGCAGCCCGCCAAAGCCCCCGGCAAGATCGGTGGAGCGCGAGCCGAGGATGCTGGGTACCACAATCCCGCCCGCTACTGCTAGGTAGCAGCGCCCACCCCAGCCATCGCGTCGCCCAGCCACATGGAGGGTCGCACCCGGCCATGCCCGTAAGGCACTCCATGTGGTGATGGGTTGCTCATTCAGGCGTGCCCCCAGATCACCGCCTGCCAAGGCGATTGTGATTGGTACGCTAAAGCGCAGCGCTGCACCACCGGCGGTGATCTCAATCCCAGCGGTATCAGGCGGATTGCCCACCAACTGATTCGCCACCGTCAGCGCAAAGGGATCGAGCGCCCCACCTGGCGAGACTCCATAGCGACGCGCTTCGGGCCGCCCCAGATCTTGGATCGTCATCAGCGGGCCGCTCGTGATGATCTCGATCATGGCTCGCTCCTGGGCAGATCGGGCACAACCGCCACAAACTGTACCATATCGCCGGGACGTAACGTGGCAGGCGGGCTGGCTTGGGGATGAAAGAGACTCACCTCGGTGCGCCCAATAATATGCCACCCACCCGGCAGGCGGCTGGGGTAGATGCCGGTCATTCCGGCGGCTAGGGCCACCGAGCCGGGCGGCACCGCACTGCGTGGGGTCGCACGGCGGGGAATATTGAATGCAGCGGGTAGCGGGCCGATATAGGGGAAACCGGGGGCAAAACCGATCATCATCACCCGGTAGGGCTGGGCACAGTGGAGCGTAATTAGATCGGTGGGGGTCATATCGGCCAAGCGCGAGACCGCATCAAGATCGGGGCCATCATCACCGCCATAATGGACGGGAATGCGCAGCACGCGGACTTGCTCTGCCGGTTGGAGGGGGGTGATCTTGAGGAGCTTGTGCAGATGCGCGATCACCCCGTTATGGCTGATGTTGAGGGGGGCGAAGCAGACGAGGAGCGAGGCAATCGCGGGCACCACCGCCCGCAACCACGTGGGCGGATTCGCTTCTAGGGCCATACTCAGTGCCAACACCGCCTGATTGGCCACATCGTTCTCGCCCTGGGCTTCCATGAGCAGGGCGGAGTCACCAAGTGGGCTGAAGTTCCAGTGCATACGGCCCTCGCTCTTCAGAAGGCGTGTACCACCACTCCGGCAACTTCAAGTCCGTGGCGCACGATTGCGGCGCGTTGTGCCGCTGCGGGCGTGTCGCCATGGATACAGATCGTAGCAGCTTGGATGCTGACCGGGTTACCAGTATAGCTGATCACCTGGCCGTGTAGGGCGATCTGGAGGGCTTGGGCCAGACTGTGCTGAGGATCGTCGATCATGGCGGCGGGTACTTGGCGGTTGCGCAGGCGGCCATCGGGTTCGTAGGCGCGATCTGCGAAGCCCTCGCCCACCACGCGCAAGCCCGCCGCACGTCCAGCATCGAGTAGGATTGATCCGGCCAAGCCGATCAGGACGAGCGCGGGGTTGAAGCTGGCGACTGCCCGTGCAATCGCGGCGGCAAGTAGTGGATTGTGGGTGGCATCGTTGTAGAGCGCGCCATGCGGCTTCACATGGCGCAGGCTGATCCCTTCGGCGTGCGCCATGGCGGCCAAGGCACCGATCTGGGCCAACACCAGATCTTCGACCTCACTCGGCGCGATGGCCATACTGCGCCGCCCAAAGCCGGGCAGATCGGGGTAACCGGGGTGGGCACCCACGGCGACCCCCAACTGTTTGCAGAGCCGCACAGTGTGCCGCATCGTACTCGGATCGCCGGCATGCCCGCCACACGCCACATTCGCCGAGGTGACATGGGGCAAGATCGCCGCATCATCGCCCATCGGCCAGGGGCCAAAACTCTCACCACAATCACAGTTGAGATCAATACTGGGCATGGTTTGCTCCTAGTGTGAGCGTAGCACAGCGATGCGGTTTGCGCAATTACAATCAGGGCATGTGCAACGTCACCTCCGGTGGGGGTTCGGGGGCGGCGCAGCCGCCCCCGAAGATCTTTTTTGTTGTTGTTTGGCGGCGTAGCCGCCAAACAACAACAAAAATTGGGGTTTGGGCGCAGCCCCAACGACGTTGCACATGCCCTAATGTACAATGCTACCTATATGAGTATAATCACCACGAGGAAAAATACCTGCTGAAGGAGAACCCATGTCACTTGCCGCCTTACGCAGCTTTGCCATGAACGCCTTTGCCAAATGGCAGAAGGAAGATTGCATGAGTCTGGGTGCCTCGCTGGCTTACTATGCGCTCTTCTCGCTCTTTCCGCTGATCCTCGTCATTCTGAGTGTGGTGGGCGCGGTACTCGATCCACAGCAGTTTGCGGTGCAACAACGCATCCTCAGTCTGATCAATTCGGAACAGGTACGCGGGCTGATCACCCAAACTCTTCAGAATCTGAATGACAGTAGTGTTGGGGCCGGGTTGATCGGTTTTGTCACTTTGGTGATGGGCGCAAGTGGGATCTTTGGCGCGTTGGATAAGGCATTTGCGGCGATCTGGGAGACCGGGGCCGAAGCGGATGCGGGGGGGATTCTTCAGACGATCCTCAAGATAATGCAACAGAAGATGCTGGCCTTTGGCCTCGTGTTGGGCAGCGCCTTCCTCATGCTCCTCTCGATCATCTCGACGGTGATGGTGACGGCGCTCAGCAACCTCACCACCACCCTACCGGGCCAAGCACTCTTCTGGCAGGTGATCCAATTTTCGCTCTCACTCGCGCTCCTCAGCCTCGCCTTCGCCACCATCTTCAAATTTGTGCCGCGTTGCAAAGTTCACTGGCGCGATGTGTGGCTGGCGGCGCTGATCAGTGCGCTGCTCTTCACCGGCTTGCAGAAGGCGGTTGGGATCTACCTTGGGCAAGCCAACTACGCCTCGTATGGTGTGGTGGGGAGTGTGATGGCACTCATGTTCTGGATCTACCTGAGTAGCCTCGTCATTCTGTTAGGCGGTGTCTTTTCGTTTACCTATGCGCGCCAGTTCGGGAGCAAGATCCCCACACCACCAGCATCATGAAGATCGCCATTCTTGCCGACATCCACGCCAACCTGCCCGCGCTGCACGCGGTGGTTGCGGATATTGAAGCCTGGGCACCCGACACGGTGATCGTTGCGGGTGATATTGTCAATCGTGGCCCGCAGTCGGATGCCTGTCTCGATCTTATTCTGCGGCTGCGCGATGAACGCGGCTGGCAGGTGATTGCCGGGAATCACGAGGGCTACATCCTGCGCTACGCCCACGACGTAGTGCAACCCGACTTCCCCACCAGTGGCCCGCGCTACGAGTTCAGCCGCCTGATCGGTTGGGCCTACGCGCAACTCCGCGACCGCATTGATGCGATTGCGACGCTCCCTGAACGCTTCGATCTGGCGACCGCCGAGGGGGCGCTGTATGTGCTGCACGCCTCGGTGCGCCACAACCGCGACGGCGTCTTGGCGGCATCGGACGACGCCGAGTTGCGCCAGCAGATCGATCCGGCGGCGGCGGTCTTTTGTGTTGGCCACACCCACATGCCGTTTGTGCGCCGGGTCGATTCGACACTCCTGGTGAATGTCGGTTCAGTGGGCTTACCCTTCGATGGTGATACGCGGGCTGCCTATGCGCAACTCACGCTTGGCCGGGCGGGATGGGCGGCTGAAATCCGGCGCGTGGTGTATGATCTGGCCGCCACCGAGCGCATCTTTATCAGCAGCGGGGCGTTAGAGGCGATCGGCCCAATGGGCAAGATCATGCTGCGCGAACTACAAACCGGCCAGTCACTCATGTTCAATTTCCTACCGCGCTACAGCCCGGCCATCCACGCCGGGGCGATCAGCGTGGATGATGCGGTGCGCGAGTTTTTGTAGGGGTACGCCCCTACACCGCCACCTCCTCAAGCGCCATGATCAGATCCATCAGCACCTGATTGACCGGTGTGGGGATGCCGAGGCGTTCCCCTTCGCGTACCACCGCGCCATTGATGGTGCTGATCTCGGTGGGAGCATGGCGCTCCACATCTTGCAGCATTGAGGAGCGGTTGGCAGCGGTGGCATGGGCGACCGCCAAGGTATGAGCGACCGGATCGGGGTAGGGGAGCGTCGTGCCGCGTGCCGTGGCCACCGCCGCCGCCTCACTGACCGCAGCGCTGAGCAGGGAGCGGGCGTGGGGCAACTGGGCGAGCGCCCCATTGGGCACGCGCAGGATAGCGCTGAGGGCGTTAATACCCACATTCACCAGCAACTTACCCCACACCAAGCTCTCGACATCCGCGTGAACCTCAGCGGGAAGCCCGGCCCGCCCCCACAGCGCGGCCAGATCGTGGGCGAGGTGGGGCAGTGGTGCCGCCCCGATGTGGGTCACACCCCGCCCGGCGTGACGTACCCGCCCTGGCCCCACCAACGTCGCGCCGAGGGCCGTCACCGCTTGGCCCACCCGGTTCGCACCGAGTACCTGCGCCAAGATCTCGCGGTTACCGACCCCATTCTGGAGCGTGTAGACAACACCTTGGGGGGCGAGAATCGCTTGCGCCACCTGGGCCGCCCAGGCGGTCTGGTGGGCCTTGACCAGAACCAGCGCCAGATCGGCCACCCCCGCGTGGTCGGGGGTGGCCACGGCGCGAACCGAGCGCACCTGATCGACCCCATCCACCGCGCAGATCAGCCCGTCGGCATTGATCGCCGCCACATGTGCGGCCCAGGGATCAATCAGCACTACCTCAGTAACGTGGCTCAGGTAGAAGCCGAGCAACCCGCCCATAGCTCCGGCTCCAATAATGGCGATGCACATCGGGGTGATCCTTCTGTTGGTTGGTGATGGGGGCATTATACGGTAGGGGCGGCTACGCCACTCCCGAACTTATTGACAAAGAACATTAGTTTTGCTATGATACGCACATAAGTTCGATCCGCCACATCTCCCAAGTACGAACGACGAGCAACCCCAACTACGAGGTACCGTGGCGACATAAACCGCTGTGGTGGGCCAGCGCGGCTTGCCTAGTGCATCGTTCAAGAAAGGGGTGCCGTTATGGCCGTTACGAGTCGAGAGATCCACGAGACCCGGCTTGCCCGCCAGATTCCGCTTCCACACAGTATCGGTTCATTTGCCTATCTGATCACCGGCATTCTCGCGATGTTAGCCATCTACGTGCTCGTGGGGGCGGTGGTGGGTTGGGCGCAGGTGCGGATTGACGATATTCGCTACGGACGCCCGCGCACTACCCAGATTGCGGGGCTGGTTGGCCATGGGGCCGAAGCGTCCAATCATCTGACCCGTCTTATCGGCCTGAACCTAAATCGCCAAGTTGTGGTATTGGAGCTACCCGCTGGCGACTCCAGCCAGGTTCGGAGCCTGCCGGGGCCATACCTCTTTGGTGCGAACGAGGATTTGACACCTGTGTTATTATCATTACGAGACATGGATCGCGATGGTCTCGCGGATCTGATCATTGATGTGCGCAATGAACAGGTCGTCTACCTCAACCGTGACGGATTTTTCCGGCTCCCCACAGTGGGTGAGCAACAGCAGCTCCTAGAGGAGCATGGGCCGTGAATAGCGCTGACAATCGTCGTTCTGGAACGCCACGTCGGCGTCGCGAGCCGCTTTTTCCCTTAGAGCCTGAGGATATTGAAGTGCAGGTGCGGCGCGGCCCCCCCGCGCCCCTGCATGATATTCTCGGTGATCTTGATGCTGCCTTTCCTACCCGGGTTGATCTACCCCACCGCGAGCGGCGCACGCCGCCCACGGTGGCACCACGAGCACACTCTTCCCCTCCGGCACCGCGTTCGGTTCAGGTTGATCCCCGCCCGACACCTAGGCCGCGACCGATGCAGGTTGCGCCGCCTGATCACCGGCTGCGTGAGGCGAAGTACGAGCACGATTATGCTGAGTCGTTGTTGCATCAGGCAGAACGGCTCACTGCGCGCTTGCCCCATACCGAGTATCGCGCCCCCTACACATCCCATCTGCCGCTGTTGAACCAGTGGTTCATGTTGGGGGTCGTGGCGGTTATCAGCCTGCTGGTGCTCTTTGTAAGTTTCGGTAGCTCATCATCGGTGACGAGTCGTTGGGGGACGCTCTTGTTTGCCGATGCTAGTCAGTCGGTCTACCGTTTGCAACTCTCTGGGGCGGCCAACCCGGCTGGCGATCACCATCTTCAGGGTTCACCCAGTATTAGTGTTCAGGAGATTGACGCTATTCTGGCTGCCTATGGCTCACCGGCGGCAGGTACCGGCGCACTCTGGTATAACCTGGGCTTGGAGTATGGGATTGACCCGGCCTATGCGGTGGCGTTTTTCATTCATGAGAGTAGTGCCGGAACCAATCAGGGATGGGCGGGGCTAAAGCCGGATGGGAGTAGTACCCATAATGTGGGTAATATCATCTGTGCTGGCTATGCTACCTGCTATGGCCGTTTCCGCGATTACCCCTCCTGGGAGGCGGGAATCGCTGATTGGTACCGCCTGATCGATGTGGAGTATATCCAAGGTCGCGGGACGCTCACGGTCGCCGATATTATTCCCATCTATGCCCCATCATTCGAGAATGATGTGCAAGCCTATGTTGATGCGGTCACCACGATGGTTGATGGTTGGCGTATCAACGGGGTGCGTTGAGATGCACGAGACGCCACGTTTGGTGGTGGTTGCGCTGGTGCTGGCTGGGTTGCTCGTTCTGCTCTTGAATCGTGACCCGCAGCCTATTCAGAGCGCGTGGGTACCGCCCAATACCGGCTTGGCTGCGCAAACCCAACTCCAAGCCCTTCAGGGACGTGGGATGGCCGCTGCCTCGTACCCCCAAGGCAACCCACTGGGTGCGCCCAATACGGTGATGACCCAAGGCTATGGGGTGGGGTCGCACGCGCCCGCAGCAACCTGGGGTGCGATTGATCTTGCAATTGATGGCGATGCTGATGGCCGCGCTGATCCGCATGCATCCTGGAACCACCCGGTCTATGCCACTCATAGTGGGGTGATCACCACGACCCCCAATAGTTGGCCAGCGGGCAATCATGTCTGGGTGAGTAATGAACAGTATCGCACCGGCTATGCCCACCTCGCCGAGTTTGCGGTAGTAGCTGGCCAAACGGTCAACCCTGGCGATCTGATCGGATATATGGGGTCAAGTGGCCAATCGTCTGGCCCGCACCTCGATTACCAGATCTGGGTTTGGCAGGGTGGCCAGTGGGTCAACCAGAACCCGCTTGATTTTGGGGTCTTCCCGTAGCGACGGTTTGTTGGGGAGGGGGCTTTACTCTCCATACACCCCAATCGTCGTCGCAAACCCATCGAGATCCATCGCCCCGTAGATACGCAACCGGGGCAAGGTGTAGGGGTCATCCTGCGGCCCCTCCTGGATGGTTGTAGTGGCGCTGGTATAGCCTGCATCACGGGTTATCGTGGCAATGTCGGTATTGAAGCGCCCCGCCGGGTAACAGAAACTACGCACCGGCAGCCCGATCTCAGCCGCGATCTCCTGGCCCGAACGGGCAATCTGATCCACCTGCTCGTAGTAACTGAGCGTGGTCAGATCGAGATGGCTGATACTATGCGCCCCGATCTCCATGCCCGCCTGAGCGAGTGCGCGAATCTCATCCCAGCCCATATAGGCATCCTGGCCGACAAAGCCGCGCACAATATAGAAGGTCGCCACCGCGCCATACTGCTGCAACAACGGGAATGCCGTTGTATAGGCATCCAAATGGCCATCATCGAAGGTCAGCGCCACCGCCCGTGCCGGGCATGCCACCTCGCCGCGCATACATGCTGCCAGCGTCGCCACCGTCACCGTATCGTAGCCCTGGGCATCTAACCAGGCGAGTTGCGCCGCCAACTGATCGGGCGTCACCGACAGCCCATAGCCCAACGGATCGAGGTTGGCATCAACCGTGCGCACATAGTGATACATGAGGATCGGCACATAGGGGCGCTGGCCGGGTGGGGCGGGTGTGTAGGCTGGAGGTGGCGGCAGTGGCGTCGGCAGCGCGATCTGCGGTGCCGCCATGCCACTCAGTCCACCCATTGCACTGGCTGGTGCGGGGCTGATTTGTACTGGAGAGTGGGTGGTTGCGAGTATTATTGCAGCCAACAGCAGCCCCAACACTCCGACAGGAAAGAGAACGCGCATCGCTGAACACCCCCTCTGTTCTCGCGTATAATACCCGCACTGGCCGCCCCACCGTGTGGGCGTTGCCAGAGCCTCAGCAAAGGAGCGCCTGATGCGCCAGCAACCTCTGCGCGAGCGACTTGAGCAGATGCGAGCCGAACTCGCTGCTGCCGCCGCCGCCGATCCCAACAATTCCACCCTGCAAAGCCTCCACGAACAGACCCTCGCCGCAATTGTCGAGGTTGAGGCTCCAGGTGATACCGTTCTTGATACCGAGTTCCAGCGTGGCCTTCCCGCCGTGATCAAGGAGTTCGAGGCTTCGCACCCCCACCTGACCTTAGCTATGATGCGGGTGATGGATGTACTCAACGGGATTGGGCTTTAGGCTTAATCGGCCACTGCGAGGCCCAGGATCTCGCGGGCTGCTCCGATGATAAACAGCGATCCGGTGACACAGATCAGATCGTTGGGGGCTGCCAGCACCTGGGCCTGCGTCAGTGCCTCATGAATGTCGGGTACTAGATCCATACTACCACGCAGATGCGGCTGTACCAGCGCCGCCACGCGATCCATGTCCATTGCTCTGGGGTGGCTCGAACGGGTGATCACTACCGCTGCTGCGTGGGGCACCAGCGCCGCGACTATCCCGGCAATGTCCTTGTCACGCGAGGTGCCTAGCACGAGGATGAGGCGCTCATAGACCAGTTCGGCCCGAATCGCGGCGATCAGTTTTTGTGCCGAGTCGCAATTGTGCGCCCCATCGAGCAGGATGCGCGGACGCCCGGCGATCAGTTCGAAGCGCCCCGACCATTGCGCGGTCGCCAATCCCTGTGCCAGTGCTGCATCTGTGAGCGGGAAGCCGCGCTCTGCGAGCAACATCGCCGCACCGAGGGCTAAGCGCGCATTCTCCTGCTGAAACGCGCCATGCAACTGCGCTGGGTGGGGTGGGGTAGAGTAGGGAACGCACTGCGTCGGCCCGCGCAAGCCCACCTCCTCTGCCACATACAGATCCGTGCCCACATGGGTTGCCTCGCGTTCTAACACCGCCGCCGCGCCCGGACGCTGCGGCACTGTGACCACCGGCACGCCCGGTTTCATGATCCCGGCCTTGTTGTCGGCAATTTCGGCCAGGGTTGTGCCTAAGATCGCCATATGATCATAGCTGATCGAGCTGATCAGCGAGACCAGCGGGGTCAGGACGTTGGTGGCATCGAAGCGCCCGCCTAAACCAACTTCAATCACCGCCAGATCAACTTGGCGCTCGGCAAAGTGGCACAGCCCCAACGCCAGGGTGACATCAAAGGTGGTGGGACGCCCGTAGGGTTGCGGGTCGAAGGCGTCAATGATCGGCTGGAGTCGCGCCGTCAGCCGGATCAGATCGGCCTGCGTAATCATCTCGCGGTTGATCTGAATCCGCTCGCGGTAGGAACTGAGGTGCGGTGAGGTCCAGAGACCGACCCGCAGCCCAGCCGAGCGTAGGATGGCCTCTAGGATGGCGCAACTACTCCCCTTACCCTTAGTGCCCGCCACCACAATGGTTGCCAACCTTTGTTGCGGATCGCCTAGTGCATGCAGCAGGGTGCGCATGCGATCTAGGTTGAGTTCGGCCTCGGCAATACTCGTCGCCGGTTTGCGTAGCGGGTCAATGAAGTTGTAGATATAGTCGAGTGCGTCTTGGTAGGTTTGGATTGGCATACTGGTTTCAGGGCATTGAAGGATATGGTCGGTTGGCGTGCATCATAGCATGGGTAGGTAGAGACGCACATCCCGTAGGGGCGAAGCATCGCCCACCAAGGAGCATGGGAACCCGAACGCGGTTGGTGAGCGATGACAATATCGCGGGGTGTTCCGCACATCCGGTTGGGGCGGTTGGCGGGCGATGCGTTGCCTCTACAATAGGCATGAGGAGACAAAATACTCTACCGCATAGAGGCTGAGTTGCCCACTCGGCCCACTGAGGTTGAAGTCGGCGGCGTGGTTGGCCCAGGGCAGCGCAAGCAGCAGGTGTGGGCGTCCCGCTTGGGCCAGTTGCTCAGCGAGGCGTTGGCTCTGGCGGAAGTTGATCATTTCGTCGCGCTGGCCGTGGATGAGGAGCGTAGGTGGAGTGTTTGCGCTGATGTTGTTGATCGGCGAGGCGGCTTGGTAGCGCTCGGCATCCTTGAGCGGGGAACCGACATAGTTGTACAGCATCGTGTCCGTATTGAGGATGGCCGGATTGGCGGGGTGCGCCGCCAGATCGGGCAGATCGGTCGGGCCGTAGAACCCGACCACCCCCCGGATGGCGGGGTCGTGGCGGGTATAGGCGACGAGGAGCGCCAGTTGGGCACCTGCCGAGCGTCCGATCAGCATGATGCGACTGGCATCAATCCCCAGGCCACCGGCATTGTGGCTGAGGTACTCTAGTGCTTGGTTGAGATCATCGCGGGCGGCGGGGAAGGGTGATTGGGGGGCGAGGCGGTAGTTGATTGCGGCGACGGCGTAGCCGCGCCCGGCGAGGTAGCGGCCTAGCGCGGGCATCTCGTTCTTATCGCCACCCTCCCATGCCCCACCGTGGATCACGACCACTAAGGGGGCTGGCTGTGGCCCCTGGGCGGGGTAGAGATCGAGGTCCAAGACCTGGCCGTCATGTTCGGCATAGACGAGCGTTTGCGGGGCAATGCTCGGCACCTTCACCCCCACCAGCAACTCGCGTAGGCTCAGCGGGGCGGGGCGCGCCAACGGCGTATTGGCGGGGCCGAAGGTTGCCGCGAGTTGCGCCGGGAGGTTGCGCGCCACCGGCAGGGCGCGCACGAGCGGGCTGAGGGCCACTAGGGTTACGCCTAGCCCCAAGATACCCCCGATCTGCCCAGTGCGGTTGCGCCGCCAGCCGGGGAGCAGGGTCGGCAGCCCCGCAAGGGCGATCCAGTGGCTCCACTCGCTGGCCAGCAGTGCCACGCGCCAGAAGAAGAAGTTGGGCGATGGGATGATGATCAGTAGCGCCATACCGGTGAGTGCGAGGCTCCAGAGTAGGCGCAAGATGTTGAGCAGTTTGTGCATCGTAGTCCTAGTCAGTGGCATGGGTGAAGGCGATCAGCGAGTGTCGCTTAGGAATGCGCCTTCTGGGCAGTGCGCAGTGTGGTGATAGCAGCAACCGTATCGTCGCGTAGGCGACGCCAAGCCTCCAACTGCTCCAGTGCCCCACCGAGTGGCAACTCCTCAAGCAATTGCTGGCGGCGCCGGTCAATATTCCGGCGGAAACTCGTTAGTCGCTTCCCAGCCAACGGCTGAGCAGCAGCCAACAATGCGGCTTCTAGGCGCTCCTTGGGGTGACTCGTCTGTTCGATACGCTGGAGTGGCGGCAAGTTCAACGGATCGTGCCCATTGGGACGCCCCGCCACCCGGCGAATCGCCGCCTCATTCGTCAGTAACCACGCCTCCGTCTCGTGGATTGGCACCACTGCCACGTAGGTCGGGTTGATACCGCTTGCACGTACTGCCCGCGTCATCTCATCATAGCGGGGCGTAGCATCACTGGCATCGGCGTCACGGTGGAGAAAGTAGAGGTTGGCCGAAGGATTCAACTGGTGCGCCGCACGTAGTCGTAGCACAAGGTCGTGACCAACACCAACCTGAAGTCGTTCAAAGGGCGGCACCGAACCACTTGCCTCGCTGGCACCTGATGCAATACATAGACTGGTTAGATGGTCAATTAACCCATGCTCGGTGGAACCCTCACCGATCAAGAGAAACTGCACACGCATCTAGGTCGGCCTTTCTGCAATCGCATCAAGATCAAAATTCGGCAACTTCAATTGCGCGTTTTCTGGCGCAATGAGATAGTCAACAATCGTACTCAAGCCAATCGCCGCTGTCAGATCTTGGCGTGCGCGCCACGTTCCCTCAAGGGGGCGAAAGCGCAGTGTTCTCATGATCGCGGCATCTTTACCGCGAATCTTGACCTCCTGGGCAAAGAGCAGATCATCAGGCCGCTGTAACTGAACGAAGACCGGCGAATGGGTTGCTACAATCACTTGGCGGAGTGGGTTCTCTGAGCCAGGGGTGCTGGTTTGATCAACAGCCAGTGTCTGAAGGATTTCCGTCATCTCACCCATACGCGCCGGGTGGATCCCATTTTCTGGCTCCTCAATGCAGATCAGCCCGCGTGCCTCCGGGTCTGCCACCAACACCGCCAGAGTCAGAAAGCGCAATGTACCATCAGAGAGTGCGGCGGCTGGAAGGCGCACCCCGCTGCGCTCACGCGCTACAATCGTCAACATCTGGCGCACATCATCTACTTCAACCTCAAGCGAACTGATCGGTACAAGTCGGGCCAGCCGGTTCGCCACATCGGTGTAGACATCATCCGCCGCCTGTCCAACCTGCTTGGCTCGCATCGCCAGCCGATAGAGCGTCGCCGGAATATGGCCACCAGCACCAGTGATCATCGGCGGAGTCTGGAAACGATCCGAGCGGCGCATAGCGGATGGCTCTAAGGCGAGAAAGAGCCAACTCTGCATCTCACGCCGCGCCGCAAGAATGGTTGGTGTAATCGAGGTATTGGAGGTACCAACAATCGTCTTGGGCGCACTCTGGGCCGGAGCAACCTGGCCTGGGCCACGGGAGCCACCATCCTGGTGAACGACAATCTCCGTCTGACCATCGGGCGCGTTACGAGTCGAGATAAAGCCTGACTGAGTCTTGCGCCGGTTCTTTACGACGGATGATCGAAAAAATTGCACACTGTGCGGGAATTTTAACCGGCTTGCCGCCTCACCTTCGGTGATATAGTCGAGCCGCTCGGCCAGAAGCACAAGGCGTCCAAGACTGCCACGTTGCTCCGGCGGCTCATAACCAATCTCCACCTCATAGCGCAAAAATGTAGATGTCGCCTCCGCCGAACGTCCGAAGTCATCACGCACATGCGGCTCTACGATCATCTCTGCTGCAATCCGAAAACGAAGATCACCGTCGCCATGGGAGATGTCTTGGGTGCCACGAGAGAAGAGATCGCGCAGATCACTGGTTTCAATATCGCCATCACGCACCCGCAGGGCTGCTTCTACGAGGGTGTGGTCGGCAAGCAGTGAGAGAAAGCGAATGGCATCAAAGAGGTTTGATTTGCCGACACTATTTGGCCCGGCGATACAGGTTAGTGGGCCAAAATCAATGGACACACCGATCAGATTCTTAAACCCATCAACTTCTAGGCGGGTCAACATAGCACTTGTCCTTGTGATGATCTATAGCGTAGGGGCGAAGCATCGCCCGCCATGGAGCAGGGGAACCCGAATGCGGTTGGCGGGCGATGCTTCGCCCCTACGGGATGATCGAGGAACCCAGATGCTGGGGTTTCTGCCCTATCTTTGCCTGCGATCCGTTGCTATAATGTACTCTCACACATATATACGTGAGGGGTGTCCCCATGTCTATTGATGACTTCCACGAACAGGCACGTCAGATCCTAGGGAATCTCCTGAGTGAGACCCCCAAAGCCGACCGTGAACAACTCCTTGATGCCTATGCCGCTCTGCTCACCCAGTTGCATACCCACCACTCCCACCAACTGCTCTCCGAGGTGATCGAAGATGCTCGCACGCGCCTCGATGCCCGTCTCTCCCCCGATCCGGTGCGCCAGACAATTGCGGGTGTGCAGACCACCATCCAAGATATTTGGAATAGCCTGTGGAAGTAGGGGCACTGCTTCGCCCCTACACCCCGCGCCAGATCTGCGCCCCCACCGCCCCCAGCCCCACCAGGGGCAAGTGCCCCCCTACCACATGCGACTCGGCCCCGCTGAGCATCTCGCGCAGGAGTGTGCCATCGGCGAGACCCGCTTGGCGCACCGGCACACTCTGGAGACCATCGTCGGCGCGGCGCGCCACGATGATCAGCCGCTCCTCGTGGGCCTCGCGCAAGTAGGCCAGTGTGTCACCGGCGGCGTAGAGTTGCTGAAAGCCGCCCCAACGCAGCGCCGGGGTGGTGCGGCGTAGCCGGATCAGGTGTTGGAAGAGGCTGCGCAGATCATGATCCCATGCCTGCTCGTCCCACTCCATACAGCGGCGGTTGTCGGGGTCGGCGTTCCCCTGCATGCCCACTTCATCCCCGTAATAGACGCACGGCACCCCAGGGTAGGTGAAAAGCAATGTCGCCGCCACCCCCACCCGCGCCACCTCACCGCCCAGGATCGTGCGCAGGCGCGGCGTGTCGTGGCTGCCCAGCAGGTTGAATTGCTGCACCGCGATCTGCCATGGGATGGCCGAGCGAAACGTGCGCATCTGCGCGGCGGTTTCGGCACTACTCAGCGGGTACTGATCCGCCGTCGGGTGCTCGCGTGGCTCTGGGGTGGCCGGGGTTAGCCACTGCCAGATCGGGAAGGTGAAGCCCTGATAGTTCATCGTGGCGTCGAGTTCGTCACCTTGCAGATGGGGCGTCCCATCAAAGAAGTGCTCCCCCAGCAGGTAGGCAGCGGGCTGCTCCTCCTTCACCGCCCGGCGGATACCGCGCCCGATTTTGTGGCCCAGGTTGGATGGCCCCTGGCGACCGAGCATGTTGGCGACATCAATCCGCCATGCGTCAATCCGGTAGGGCGGGCGCAACCAGTGGCGCATGATCGATTCTGACCCGGCATACATCAACTCGCGCAACCGCTCGCTGCGGTAGTCGAGCTTGGGCAGGCTGGCCACCCCCAACCACGACTCATACTCGTCGGGATGGCGGCGGAAGGTGAAGAACTCGGTCTCTGGCGCATTGAGGTCGGCCTGGGCAGCCACGAACCAGGGGTGGGTGGCACCACAGTGGTTGGGCACAATATCCAACATCAGGCGCATATCCAACGCATCGAGGCCGCGCCGCAGTGCGATCAACGCCGCATCCCCGCCCAGATGCGGGTCAACCTGGGTGTAGTCGGCCACATCATACTTGTGGTTACTGGGAGCAGTGAAGATCGGGTTGAGATAGAGCGCCGACACCCCCAGATCCTCCAGGTAATCGAGCTTCTGCGCTACCCCTTGCAGGTCGCCGCCGAAGAACTCACCCGCCCCCAACTCCCTGCGCGGAGCGGCTCCCCACGGGCTGGCATGCACCGGACGCCCGCGATAGAGGTAGGCATCGCTGCACACATTGTTGCTCGGATCACCATCGGCGAAGCGGTCCGGGAAGATCTGATAAAAGACCGCATCGCGCAGCCATGGCGGGGCGGCATAATCGGCCAACAGCTTGAAGTCGTTAGCATCGGTGGGATAATGGCCGACCACTCCGGCGGCGTTGTACCAGCGCACCCCGATCTGGGTGCGCAAGAGAAAGCGGTAGCTGGTGTGGCGCATCTGGAGTGGCAACGCTACCTGCCACCAGCGACAGACACCCTCCTCCTCTGTGAGGTGCATGGGCCGCAACGTCTCTTCACCATCGGGGCAGGTGCGCAAAAAGACCGCCTCAATTGGCGCGTCACGATCTGCCCGCAGCCGAATCGTCACCTGCGATCCGAAATCCAGCGCCTCGGCACCCACATACATGGGCGAGCCATCGTGATGGATGGAGGTCAGCCAATCGTGCATTGTCACCTCCGGTGGTTCTCTTGCGTCCCGGTTGTTGACCACACAGGGCATGTGCAAAGTCTTTGGGGCTGCACCCCAATCCCCATTTTTGTTGTTTTTTGGCGGCGTAGCCGCCAAAAAACAACAAAAAAGATTTTCGGGGGCGGCTTCGCCGCCCCCAACCCCCCACCGGAGGTGACTTTGCACATGCCCTGGTTGACCACAGAGGACGCAGAGGTTGTAACCACAGGTAGCGCGAAACCTATCCCTCTGCGTCCTCTGCGGTTGATATATGACTCCCCTACTCCAACGCCGCCGCCGCATCAGCCACCCGCGCCATACAGCGTTCACGGCCCAGCACCGCCAAGGTCTCGAAGAGGGGCGGGGCAACCGAACGCCCACTTACCGCAACCCGGATCGCGCCGAAGAGTTGCCCCGGCTTGACTCCAAAACGTTCAACGAGGGTGCGCAGTTCCGTCTCAAGCCCCGCAGTTGTCCATGTCTCTAGGGTGTTAAACGCGGCATGCACTGCCCGCAACATATCCAACGTGCGTGGGGCATCCATTTGCTTCTGGATCAGCAGTTTGGGATCGTAGGTTGGTAGTTCCTGGAAGAAGAAGGCCAGCAACTCCGGTGCCTGCTGCAACTCTTCCAAGCGCTCGTGGATGAGCGGTACCAGTTGCAGCACATAGCTAAGATCCTCCGGGCGCGGGGATTCGCTGATCATGCCCGCCTGCACCAGATAGGGCACAATGCGATCAGCAATCTCGGCAGTACTGAGGCTGCGAATGTAGATCCCATTCATGTCCTTGAGCTTTTCGGGGTTCCAGCGCGCTGGCGAGGCCAGCACACGATCAATCGTAAAGCGCTCAACAATCTCCTCACGGCTCATAATCTCGGTCTTGTCGTCGTAGCTCCAGCCCTGGAGCGCCAGATAGTTGAACATCGCTTCGGGCAGGTAGCCACGCTCCCAGAAGCGGTTGGTCGAGACATCATCTTTGCGCTTGGAGAGCTTGCCCTTACCGTCCTGACGCATAATGTTGGGCACATGCGCAAAGATCGGCAACTCCCAGCCAAACGCCTGGTAGAGCAGAATATGGTAGGGCGCACTCGGCACCCACTCTTCGCCCCGGATGACATGGGTAATCCCCATCAGATGGTCATCCACGAGGTGTGCGAGGTGGTAGGTGGGCATGCCACTCGTCTTGAGCAGCACCAGATCATAGAGATCGGCGTGGTGGATGGTGATACGATCCCCGCCACGGATCAGATCGCTAAAGCTGGTTGCGCCATCAAGCGGCACCTTCAGGCGAATGGTATAGGGGCGGCCACTCGCCTCGGCCTCGGCCACCTGCTCCGCGCTCCAATCGCGCTCCGGCCCACGGAAGCGGAAACGCTCCGGGCGCTCACCCTTAGCGGCCCAGGCCGCCCGCATCGCCTCTTCCTCTTCGGCATTCACGAAGCACTTGTAGGCGTGGCCAGAGGCCACCAACTGCTCGGCATGGCGCTGGTAGATCCCCAAATCCTTGCGCTCCGACTGCACATAGGGCGCGTGGGGGCCACCAATATCCGGCCCTTCGTCCCAATCCACACCCACCCAGCGCAGAGAGGCCATAATATCATCGGCGGCACCCTGCACAAAGCGCTTCTCATCGGTGTCCTCTAAGCGCAGGATGAACTGACCACCATAGTGACGGGCGAAGAGCCAATTGAAGAGGGCGGTGCGCACCCCGCCGATGTGTAAATAGCCAGTAGGACTTGGTGCGAAGCGCACCCGCACCGGCCCGGTGATCTCTGCCATAGATCCTTATCTCCGCTCAGTGACGACATTGCTGGCGGCTATTATAGAGGATAAACAGGCCATGTGTATCATCTTTAGGGCTGCGCCCCAAACCTCCACCGGCGGTGACATGGTAGGGGCGCAGCATCGCCCGCCAACCTTGTTCGGGTTCCTTTGCGCCATGGCAGGCATTGCCCCAGGGCATGTGCAAAGTTCTTGGGGCTGAAGCCTCAAATCCCAATTTTTGTGGTGTTTTGGCGGCGAAGCCGCCAAAACACCACAAAAATTATCTTCAGGGGCGGCGTAGCCGCCCTTGAACCTCCACCGGAGGTGACTTTGCACATGCCCTAGGCATTGCCCCTACGGGCTTGTGCGTCATACTCCTGATGGGGTATAATAGAGTGCGTATGATCCATCCTCTCGTATGGCTTGAAAGTGAGTGCGCGCACCTTGTCTGCTGAGACGATCCAGCTTATCGCCCAGGAAGTACGCACCTGCACCCTGTGTGGCCTCGCCAGCGGGCGCACCCGTGCCGTCCCCGGCGAAGGGCCAGCCGATGCACGCATCATGCTGATTGGTGAGGGGCCGGGCTTTCACGAGGATCGCCAGGGTCGCCCCTTTGTCGGGCCTTCCGGCAAGTTCCTCGATGACCTGCTGGCGCTGGCGGGACTCAGCCGCGAGACGGTCTTTATCGCCAATGTGGTGAAGTGCCGCCCACCCCAGAACCGCGATCCGCAACCCGATGAGATTGCGATCTGCACCGAGCACTACCTCTACCGCCAGATCGTCGCGCTTGACCCGCCGGTGATTGTGACGCTGGGGCGCTTCTCGATGGGCCTGTTTATGCCCGGCGAGCGCATTATGCGCATCCATGGCCAGCCACGCAATATTGATGGCCGCTTGGTGGTGCCGATGCTGCATCCAGCCGCTGCGTTGCATCAACCCCAGAATCGTCCGCTGATCGAAGCCGATTTCCGGCGCTTGCCAGAGATTCTGGCCCAGGCCGAGGCTGCTCTGCGGCCTGCGGCTGCTGCCCCCAAGGCGAGTGATGAGCCGCCGTTGGAGCAGTTGAGTCTGTTTTAATCGGGCGGGCATTGCCCATCCCGTATCTATAAGTATTGATCTATGAAGACCTACCGCCTCTCAGCCGCCGGGCGCCGCTCGACGCTGGTGCTCATCCTGAGTGCGCTACTGTTGGCTGCCTTCGCGCTCTGGAGCCTGATCACGAGTGTGCAGACCAACTATGCCCAGATTCAGAGTCTGAGCATGGGCCATGTGTTGCCCGCATTACTGATGCTCGTCTTACTGGTGGCCACGCCCTTCCTCATCTGGAATCTGCTTGAGGAGTGGGCCGCGAGCTACCGCACCGATGCCGATGGCCTCACCTTTGAGTCGCTCGGTATCCATATTCATATGCCCTGGTCGGCAGTGGCGGGCTTACGCTCTGCCGATGATGATCACGATGATCCGCTCGATACCATCCTGTTTAGCCAGGATGTTGGCCCGCAGATGCGTAACCCGATCCTGCGGTTTTTACATCGTCAAACCTATGGCTCACGCAGCTTGCCGGTCTACCCCGGCCTTGAAGCCCGCAGCGAATTGCTCACTGAGATTCGCCGCGCTCTTGCTGGATGAGTGAGCGACGGCACTGGCCGTCGTTCTTGTGTGTAGTTGCCCGCGTGAATGGAGTATAGAGCCGCCGGTTCTGATGGCGCTCTGTCAATATGCATGTTGGAATCGTTGTGGCTATGCTGGTCTACCCCACGTAGTCCGAATCAGAAAGGAGTTGAAGTCGCCACAGGTTGTTCGACTTCAGAAGGAAGATTATGGCAAAACAGCGTATTCGAGTTCTGCCCCTCGGTGGCGCCGGTGAGGTTGGGCGCAATATGTGGGTGCTTGAGTATGGCGATGAGATCCTCATTCTCGACTGTGGGGTGATGTTCCCCGATGCCGATATGCTCGGCGTGGATTTGGTACTACCTGACATCACCTACTTGCGCGAGAAGACCGATAAGATCAAGGCGATTCTGCTCACCCACGGCCACGAGGATCATATCGGCGCGGTGCCGCATTTGGTCGCCGATCTCGGCTTTCCTCCCGTCTATGCCACTCGTTTGACCCACGGTATCTTGGGCAATAAGCTCAAGGAACACCGTCTGCTCGATAAGGTCAATACGATCACGATCAATGATAAAGATGCCTTCCAGGTAGGGCAGTTTACCATCGAGCCGTTCCATATTGCCCACTCCATCCCCGATGCGGTCGGGTTTGCGATCACCTGTGCGGGTGGTTTGGTGGTCTATCTGACCGATTGGAAGCTCGATCATACTCCGGTAGATGGGAAGCCCACCGATCTGGTGAAGTTGGCCGATTTGGGCCAACGTAAGCCGCTGGCGCTGATCACTGATTGTGTGCGCGTGGAGAGCAAGGGCTATACGCCGAGTGAGACGAGTGTCGGCGATGCCTTCGACAACATCTTTGCGGTGGCACCGGGGCGCGTAATTGTGGCCACCTTTGCCTCCAACATCAGCCGCGTCCAGCAGGTGATTGAGTCGGCTGAGGCGTATGGGCGCAAGGTGCTGCTGCTGGGGCGCAGCATGGAGAACAACTCGCGCATCGCCCTTGAGATGGGCTACCTGACCGCCAATGAGGGTACGATCATTCGCCCCCACGAGATGAATGCCTACCCCGATGATCAGATTGCGGTAGTCTGTACGGGTAGCCAGGGCGAACCGATGGCGGCGCTCAACCGTATGGCTAACCGTGATTACCCGCACGTCAAAATCAAGCCCGGTGATACGGTAGTCGTCTCGGCCACCCCCATCCCCGGCAATGAGGTCTCGGTCAATCGGGTGATCAACAATCTCTTCCGCTTGGGGGCCGAGGTGGTCTATGGCAGCCAAGCCCACGTCCACGTCTCTGGCCACGCCGCCCAAGAGGAACTCAAGTTGGTGTTGGCGCTGCTGCGCCCGGAGTATGTCGTCCCCTTCCACGGCGATTATCGCCATGTGATGCTCTACCGCAAGCTGGCCACCAGCCTCAACGACATGTACACCGATGAGAAGGTGCTGATCGCCGAGGGTGGCTCGATCATGGAGTTTGCCCCCGGCTTCGGCAAGATCACCGGCAAAGCCCCGGTGGGCTACATCTATGTGGACGGGACGACAGTGGGGGATGTGGGCAATGTGGTGGTGCGCGACCGCCAGATGTTGGCCAAGGATGGCATGTTGATCGTCGTGGTCAGTATTGATGCCACCACGGGCGAGTTGGTCGCCGGGCCAGATGTGGTCTCACGCGGCTTTGTCTACATGCGCCAGAGCCAGGATCTGATCGAATCCACCAAGAACACCGTGCGCGCCGCACTGACGAGCCAGAGTGGTGGGAGCACGATCCAGGGCGATAGCCAGTTCGTCAGCCGCAAGATCAAAGATGTGGTGGGCGAATACCTCTACCGCGAGACGCGCCGCCGCCCCATGGTGTTGCCGGTGGTGATGGAGGTGTAGACCTGGCGGGGGTTCGGGGGAGGCGAAGCCTCCCCCGAAGAACTTTTTTTCTCTTCTTTTGGCGGCGAAGCCGCCAAAAGAAGAGAAAAAAGCGGGTCTGGGGCGCAGCCCCAGCGTTGGAACTGGTTAGCGCTGCAACACAAACGGAGCAACAACCACCCGCCCGCTACGGGTACCCTGACCCACCAAGGCCCATTGGCCCACGAGGTCATTCTGCTCGGTGCGCAGGCCGATCAGCACGTAGCCGGTGTCATCCGCAATCGCCTGATAGGGTAGGGCGCGGGTGGTGCCGTTGGGCAGATTGAACCACATACTCACCGGCTCATTCGGTTCGTAGCCTTGGGCCTCGAAGCCGAGGATGGTGCCGGGGACACTCACGTTCGGGTAGACCCGCCCACTCGCATTGACGTTGGGCAGTTTCTTGCAGTCGCTGGGATCGCCCTGCGGCACCGGCCCTGGCGGCGGGCTGTTGGGCGGCAGCCCTGGGCGGAGTTGGCAGGGAGCCAGCGCCGTACCGAGCAGACCCATGCGCACACTGTTGCCCGTCAGTTCAAAGCGGGCGCGCTCGAAGTATTGCACCGTATAGTTGTTACCATCTTCAAGTTGCTCGGTAATCTCCTCACTCAACGGGAAGCCGAAGATGTCCAGACTCCCATGGCTCTCCCAGAAACTTTTGAAGGCTCCACGCAGCGTATGGCCAGTTTCGGGGAAGTAGCGCACATTCGGCTCGTTGCGTGGCGCGGCAACGCGGGGGAAGCCCAGCCCGCGCATGTTCATGTAGTCAGCACCGATTAGCCCCAAGCCCACAAACGAACTCGTGCCACTCGTAATGACCTCGAAACGGGCGCGCTCGAAGTACTGCACGATTCGCCCGTCACTCGCCTGAATAAACTCCTCGGTGATCGGATAGCCGAAGATTGCCAATCCACCTCGCGCATCCCAATAGCTCCTGAAACTTCCGCCCAGGTAGTGGCCTGTTTCGGGGAAGTAGTACTTGGCATCCTGGGCTTGGCTGATGCTTGGGGCAATACTTCCCAGCATGAGCAGGACACCCAACAGGATCAGCAGACTTCTCCAACCGCGCTGTTTTGGTCGCATACTCACTCCTGTTCCAATGGTAGAAGAAGAAGAATAGGGCATCTGTGAGCCTTACTATAGCATGAACGGCAAGCGTTGCGTAGCGGGTATAATGCGGGTTAGGCATGGTTCGTAAACACTTGACAGTTCGCCGCCGAACGGCCCTCACCCCCAGCCCCTCTCCCGTGGGCTTCGCCCACAGGAGAGGGGGGCACATGGCTGAGGTATCCCGGAGCGTATCCCCCCCTCGCCTGTTCGCGCAGCGAACGGGAGAGGGGGGCTAGGGGGGTGAGGGTCATAACGCACGTGTCAAGTTGATACGCGCCTTCTGAAATCATGTCTTAGGCGCGGTGGCTTCGACAAGCTCGGCTTCGACAAGCTCGGCTTCGACAAGCTCAGCCACCGGATAACAAAATCTTCGTAAGCGGCTTTGCCGCCCCAGACCCCACCGCCGGAGGCGGACGAGGTACCCATGATTCCCATTGTTGATGATCTTGAACGTGCGCGGGCTGGTTTGTTGCGGCGCAGCCTGTTGGATGATGATGGCACCACGAGCGCGGCGGTTGCGGCGATTATTGCCGAGGTGCGGCGTGATGGGGACGTGGCGTTACGTCGCCTCACAGCGCGTTTCGATCAGGTCGAATTGACTGATCTGGAGGTACCGCCGCAGCGCTGGGCAGAAGCGGCAGCCGCCATTCCCGCCGATCTGCGGGCGGCGTTGGAGTTGGCGGTGCAGGAGATCCGCAGCTTCCACCAGCGTCAAGCGCGCAACTCTTGGGTGGATTTTGGCGTCGAAGGAGCACGCGGCCAGTTGGTATTGCCCCTCGAACGGGTGGGCATCTACGCCCCCGGTGGTGCCGCACCCCTGCCCTCCTCGCTCATCCACGCGGCGGTGCCCGCGCAGGTGGCCGGGGTAGCCGATATTATCGTCTGCTCGCCACCCCAACGTGGGACGAGTGAACCCGCCGAGGTGGTGATGGCTGCCGCGCATATTGTGGGGGTCTCGCGGCTCTTTACGGTGGGTGGTGCCCAGGCGATTGCGGCGATGGCCTATGGTACCGAAAGTGTGCCACGGGTGGATAAGATCGCCGGGCCGGGGAATCGTTTCGTTATTCAGGCCAAGCGGCTTGTCTTTGGTGCGGTGGACATCGAGAGTCTACCTGGCCCCACCGAGACCCTGGTGATCGCCGATTCTGTCGCCAATCCACGTCTGGCCGCTGCGGATCTGCTGGCCCAAGCGGAACATGTCGAGGCCAGCGCCATCCTGATCACCACCTCGCGGGATCTGGCTGAGGCGGTACAGGTGGAGATAGGGCGGCAGTTGGAGGCACTCCCCGAAGCGAATGCACGCGCGGCAGCCGAGGCGGTGAGCCAACGCGGCGGGATTGTGCTGGTACCCGATCTGGAGACGGCCATGGATCTGGCGAATGAGTATGGCCCCGAACATCTCTGTCTGCTCGTGGCTGACCCCTGGCTCTATGTGGGCAAGGTGCGCAATGCGGGCGGCATCTTCCTGGGCGAAGAGTCGTTTGAGGTGCTGGGCGACTATGTGGCCGGGCCGTCGCATATTATGCCCACCGAGGGCACTGCTCGCTTCGCCTCGCCAGTCAATGTGGACGATTTCCGCAAGGTGATCTCGCTGGTGGGCCTCAACCGCGCCGGTCTGGAACGCATCGGCCCGGCGGCGCGTCGGATTGCCGAGGCCGAGGGGCTGTTTGCCCACGCAGCGGCGGTGCGGGCACGGTTGGAGGAGTAGCTTTTTTTCATCTATCGAAAGGGACGTTCATGGCCGGTTTCTTAGCAACCTTTATCGATCTCCTGTTTAATGTACTGCTCTTCGCCATCCTGGGGCGCGTGCTCATCTCATGGGTAGACCCGATGGGCAATATGCGGATCACCCAGATTCTGCGCGAGATTACCGAGCCGATTCTGGCTCCGTTGCGCAGCATCTTGCCGCCGGTGGGGATGTTCGATCTCTCGCCGATTGTGGCCATGCTGTTGTTGCAGATCCTTCATAGTATGCTCCTACGGGCGATCTAGATGCGGCCAACAACTTCTACCAGCGACCGCTTTCTCTTGCTGGTCGTCTTTTTGGCTGGGGTGGGCACGCTCGGTATCGAGATGGTGATGCCACGTTTGTTGGCTCCCTTCTTTGGTACCTCGCAGCCGATCTGGGCGGTGGTGATCGGGATGACGCTGGTCTATCTGGCGATTGGCTACCGCCTGGGTGGCACACTGGCCGACCGCACCCCCGATGAGCGCCTGCTCTACCGCCTGATCGCCTGGGCCGGGCTGATCTGTGCGGGTATCCCGTTGGTGGCGCGTCCGCTGCTCAGCCTCGCCCAGTTCTCGCTGCGCCATGTGGTGGCGGGCGGCTTTATTGGCTCGCTCGTGGTGGTGATCCTGCTCTTCGCCGCCCCGGTCATCCTCATGGCAACCGTGGGGCCATTTGCGGTGCGGCTCCAGATGCGCCGCTTCGAGGATGGCGTGGCCGCCGCCGGGCGCACCGTTGGTACCATCTCCGCGCTCTCGACGCTCGGTTCGATTGTGGGCACCTTCCTCACCGTGCTGCTGCTCATCCCCGCGATTGGTACCTCCGGCACGATCTTCCTCTTCGCCAGCTTCCTGGTGCTGCTGGGGCTGGTCGGGCTGCGCGACTGGCGCTATGGCCTGATGTTGCTGGTGGTGCTGGGTCTGGCCGTGGCCCACTACACTCTGGGCAGCACGATCAAGAGCGCCGACTGCTACAACTGCACGCTTTTGGCCGAAGCCGAGTCGGAGTATAACTACATCCAGGTCGCCCGCCAGAGCGTGGTCTATGCGAATGACACGGTAGACCCGCGCCATGTGCTGGTGCTGAATGAAGGCCAGGCTACCCACTCGATCTACCGCCTCAAGTACCGCAACACTGGCGATCCGCTCGATCTGCTCACCGATGGCGGGCCGTGGGACTACTTCAGCGTTGCGCCCTATGTCTACCCCGACCGCGATCCCAACAGTGTCCAGAGTTTGGCGCTGCTGGGATCGGCGGCGGGCAGTATCCCCAAGCAGTTTCTGGCCATCTACGGGCCAGAGACGATTATTGATGCGGTCGAGATTGACCCCCAGATTGTGGCGATGGGGCGCGAATACTTCGATCTTGAAGACCAAGACCCGCGCTTCCCCAACTACACCACGCATATTGCCGATGCGCGCGCCTGGATCGCCACTGCCGAGCGCACCTACGACGTGATCGGTATGGATGCCTACCACCAACCCTACATCCCCTTCCAACTCACCACGGTCGAGTTCTTCCAGCAGGTGCGCGACCATCTCAACCCACAGGGGGTGGCGGTGGTGAATGCCGGGCGGCCCGCCAGCGGCGATGACCGCCTTGTGAATGCGCTGGCCTCGACCATGCTGGCCGTCTTTCCCCAGGTCTACATGATTGACACGCGCTTCTCCAATGCCATCCTGATCGGGGTGAACGAGCCGGTGGGCGATGGCGTGCAGAACTTCACGGCCAACGCCGAGCACATGTCCATCCAGGCACTCCAGTTGGTGATGTACTGGTCGGTGAACGAGGGTCGCTTCGGGCCGATCCGTGAGTTCAGCCCAGCCCAGGCGCGTTACCGCCCCTTCACTGATGACCATGCCCCGGTGGAGCAGTTGATAGATGGGTTAATTTTGAATGAGGTGACGCGATAAATAGGGTATGGGCAAAGTCTTTGGGGCTGAAGCCCTCCTAGCCCTCCTCTCCTGTGAGCGAAGCCTACGGGAGAGGAGGGCTAGGAAGGAGGGCCATTCGGTGGCAAACTGTCACGTGACGACGAGCCATGTCTTAGCCTACGCTGGGTTTACGCTCATTCCAGACTCGCAGCGCCCCCCGGAAGACGCGGAAGAGCACGATCCCCAGTACTACCGCCAGAATGATCGCCAAGATCGGGGCCACAATCGCCAAAATGCTGAGCAGAATGGCGGTGGCATCTTCAATCAGGCTCACCACTGGATTGGCGGTACCCACCGTTGCGGTGGTGACCATCGGGCGGATGGTGGTGCGCGCCGCATGAGCGCTGCCCGCCGCCACCACGCCGGCAATCCCGATCAGCAGCGGGTGGATTGTCGCTATATCGCCCTGCCCGGCCAGCGCCAGGATGGCTCCGGCCACTGGCGCGATGATCATGCCCGCTGCGTGCAGCGCACTGTCAATCGCGGGTACCTTATCGCCAATGAAGTCGAGGATCGCCAACACCGCGATGATCAGTAACACCAGGGGGTGGCTGAGCAGACCAAAGGGTGTGGCTAATTCGATCCAGCCGAAGCGCGCCAGAATGCCAATTGTGAGCAGTGGAAGGAAGGCGTTGAACCCGGCAGCGGTGGAGAGTCCCAGGCTAGTGGCAAGTGCGATCAGTGTGCCCATGATCGATCCCCTTTGCGAGAATATAGTGCTACGATTCAGACGTATGGCGACGCCAAAAGGTTGCAATGTGGCATTCGTAGGGGCACGTCGTGACGCCGCGCCCTATAGGGTTCAAGCTAAGCCCGTAGCGGGGGTGTGGGGGCCTGCGGCCCCCACGAAAAAGGGTGTTTTGCTGGTGCGGTTGGCCGCAAAGCGGCCAACCGCACCAGCAAAACCATGGGTTTGGGGCGTAGCCCCAAGCAGAAATCTCCTTAGCTTGAGGAGGTATAGGCCGCATCACGATGCGTCCCTACAGGCTATACTATCTGTATGAAATACGGAAAACGCAAAATCATGGCCCACGGCCCGGCCATTACCGAAGGTAAGCCATCCGATACGCCCGCCAAGACGTTGCACGAGCGTTGGGAAGAGCTACGCTCGGCTTTCCGCAATGTGCCCAAGGCGTTTGCGCTGGTTTGGGAAGCGCATCGCCCGGCGACGATCCTCATGGCGATCATCACCCTGATCAATGGCGTCATCCCCATCTCGCATGCTTGGGTCGGCAAGCTCATTATTGATACGGTGATCGAGAGCCTCAAAAATGGTGTGGGTGCGCAGGCCGGTCTGCAAGCCTGTCTGCCCTTTCTGATCGTCGAGTTCTTCTTGCTCACGCTCAGTAATGTGCTGAGCCAGGGGCGCAGTTTGGTTGAGCATATGCTCAATGCGCGCCTCTCCAACCGCATCAATACCGGCATTATCCGCAAGGCGCTGGCGCTCGATCTGCAATACTTCGAGGACGCCCAGTTCTACGACAAGCTCCAAAATGCACGCCGCGAGTCCAATTGGCGTGCGCTGAGCATCATCAATACCAGCTTCAACATTGCGCAGTCCACGATCACGCTCGTCTCCTTCGCGGCGGCGCTGGTGGCCTTCAGCCCGCTGGTAGCGTTGATTCTCTTTGGGGCCAGTGTTCCCGCCTTTGTCGCCCAGACCAAGTATAGCCGCCTCAATTTCCGCTTGCTTACGTGGCGTGCCCCTGAGTTTCGCCGCATGAACTATCTGGAGCATCTGCTGACGGTGGATCATAGCGCCAAGGAGATCAAGCTCTTTGGGCTGGGTGAGCCGCTGCTGGCGCGCTACCAGGAGTTCTTCTGGAAGTTCTACCGCGAGGATGAATCATTAGCGCGCCGCCGCTCACTGATCAGTATACTATGGGGCTTGCTGGCGAGTGCCAGTTACTATGCCTGTTACGCCTGGATCGTCTACCGTACCGTGGCTGGTCAGATTACCATCGGTGATATGACCCTCTACCTAGCTGTGTTTC
Organism: Candidatus Oscillochloris fontis; assembly: GCF_004138135.1. Classification (GTDB taxonomy): domain Bacteria; phylum Chloroflexota; class Chloroflexia; order Chloroflexales; family Chloroflexaceae; genus Oscillochloris; species Oscillochloris fontis. The sequence goes on along the minus strand of NZ_RYFD01000003.1, from coordinate 113,580 downwards.
GCCAGAGCCAGACCACCTTCCAGGGCATGTTCTACAATACCGGCCAGCTCTATGAGAGTGGCCTCTTCTTGCAGAATCTCTTCGGTTTCCTCGCGCTTACGCCCCAGATGCGTAGCGCCACCGGCCACCCCATCCCGCGCCCGATCACTCAGGGCTTTGAGTTCCGCAATGTCAGTTTCCGCTACCCCGACCGCGAGGATTGGGCGTTGCACGGCGTGAATCTGCACGTTCGCCCCGGCGAAAAGATCGCGCTGGTGGGGGCGAATGGGGCCGGTAAAACGACCCTGATCAAGCTGCTCACCCGCCTCTATGATCCTACCGAGGGTCAGATTTTGCTCGATGGGGTTGATCTGCGCGAGTATGATCTCGATTCGCTGCGTGACATGATCGGGGTGATCTTCCAAGATTTTGTGCGCTACCAACTCACCGCACGTGAGAATATCGGCTTTGGCCAGATCAAGGATCTCGACAACGAGGCGCGCATTCTCTCTGCCGCCGAACGCGGCGGGGCCGATGAGGTGATGGCGAAACTCGCCGATGGCTACGATACGCTCTTGGGGCGCTGGTTCGAGAAGGGCGCAGAACTCTCCGGTGGCCAGTGGCAGAAGATCGCCCTGGGGCGCGCCTTCATGCGCGATAGCGAAGTGCTGGTGCTCGATGAACCCACCTCGGCGCTCGATGCCGAACGTGAGTATGAGATCTTCCAACGCTTCCGTGAACTGACCGCCGGGCGCATCGCGTTTCTCATCAGTCACCGCTTCTCCACCGTGCGGATGGCGGATCGCATCGCGGTGATCGCAGATGGCCGCGTGACTGAATTAGGTACCCACGCCGAACTGCTCGCCCTTGACGGTACCTATGCGCGTCTCTTCAACCTTCAGGCGGAGGGCTATCGGTGATCCGTAGGGGCGATGCTTCGCCTGCCATATAGTTGGGGAATGCTGGCTCGATGGAGGGCGATGCTTCGCCCCTACAAGGTTTCTGCATATACACTAGCGTCACCACCGCGTTCAGCTTGGCCGTGCGTACCGTGCGGTAGCCAAGATATTCGTAGAGCGCCACATTGCGTACACTGCGCTCGCCGGTGAAGAGTTCGTAGCACTGGGCGGGGACAAGCGCGGCCTCGATGGCCTGCATCAGCCGCTGGCCGATGCCTCGCCCTTGGTAGCTCGGCTCAACCATCAGCCGCCCGATGTGGCAGATCCCGTCACTGATCTGGGCACGCACCGCGCCCACCAACTGGCCATCAATACTCGCCTTGAGGATGTGAAAGTCATCAAACTCGGCCAGTAATGCATCAAGCGTCTGGGTCAGTGGCGGGATGCTTCGGCTATCATAAAGTTCGGCCTCGCGCTGGTAGGCGCGGTGTTGCAGGCCGAGGATGGCGGCAGCATCCTCACGGGTAGCTGGTTCGATGTGCATAATTGTTACTCTCGATAGGATTGGTGCCAAGGTGCTGTTGTTTTTGACGCAAAGACGCCAAGGCGCAAAGCCTTCAACAAAACCTTTGCGTCTTTGCGCCTTGGCGTCAATCAGAAGCTTCCTTTACCCCAAGTGTGAACAGTTACTGCTCCTCCGCGAACTGCAAATGGTAGAGCCGGTAATAAAAACCGCGCTTGGCGAGTAGTTCCGCATGGCTGCCATCCTCCACGATCTGGCCCTGGTGCAGCACCACAATCCGATCCACATGCCGGATGGTACTCAGGCGGTGTGCAATTACAATACTGGTGCGCCCGCGCAACATCCGCACCAGCGCATCCTGAATCAGCGCCTCGGTCGCAGTATCCACACTACTCGTCGCCTCATCCAGGATCAGCAGCACCTCCGGGTTGAAGGCCAGCGCTCGCGCAAACGCCAGCAGTTGGCGTTGCCCCACCGAGAGGTTCGAGCCGCGCTCGCGCACCTCGTGCGCATAATCGTCGGGGAGTTGCTCAATAAAGACCGCCGCGTTCACCAATTCGGCTGCCCAGCGCATCTGTTGATCACTGATCGCGTTGTTGTGCAGGCGAATGTTACTCGCAATCGTACCCGAAAAACAGACCGGGTCTTGGGGCACCGCTGCCACATGCCGCCGTAGTTCGTGTTGTCCCAGGTGGCGAATATCCACCCCATCCAGGTAAATCCCGCCCTGCTGCACATCATAAAAACGTGCCAGCAGCGCCACCAACGAACTCTTGCCCGCGCCGGTTGCGCCCACAATCGCCACCGCCTGGCCCGCCGGAATATGCAGGTTAATCCCCTTCAACACCGGCTCAGCGGGGTCATACCCGAAGACCACATCACGGAACCCGATCTCGCCCCGCACCGGCTGGGGCAACCCAACCGGATGCTCTGGGTCGCGGATCTCCTCTGCGGTATCCAACACCCCAAAGATGCGCTCGGAGGCCGCCATCGCCGATTGCAGCACCGTATAGCGTTCGGCTAGGTTGCGGATAGGCTGGAAGGCGCGCTCGGTATACTGCACAAAGGCCGCCAACATCCCCAGCGAAGCCCACCCGGCCAGGATGCCCTGCCCACTGCCATACAAGACCGCTGCCGTGCCAAGCGCGGCCATCAGATTGACACTCGGAATAAAGACCGCAAAGATCAGCAGCGCCCGCATGTTGGCCTGGAGATAGTCACCATTCAGATCGGCAAAGTGGGCCTGGCTGCGCTGCTCGCGGTTGAAGAGTTGACTCACCAGCACCCCACCAATCTGCTCATTCAGGTAGGCATTGATGCGCGCCAGCCGTTGGCGCACCAGCCGGTAGGTCGTGCGCATCATGCGCTGGTAGACCAGCACGATCAGCGCCAGAATCGGCAGCGTGGCGATACTAATCAGCGCCAAGCGCCAGTTCAGCACCAGCATAATCGCAATGATCCCGATCAGCGTCACCGTATCGGCCAGGATCATGATGAAACCCTGGGTCAGAAACTCATTCAGCGCGTCCACATCATTGGTGATGCGCGTCAGTAAACGCCCCACCGGATTGCGGTCGAAGAAACTCAGGCTCATACGCTGAATATGCCGAAAAATCACGAGGCGAATATCCTGCATCACCTGCTGGCCAACACTGTTGATGATGTAGGTATGGGCATAGCGCAGCCCGAAGATCGCCAGCAGTACCCCCATATAGATCGCGAAGATGCGCCAAATCCCGCCAAGTTCACCCTGGATGATGGGGCCATCAATCGCCTGCTGAAGCAACAAGGGCGGTGCGAGTTCAGCCAGTGACGCCACCAGCAGCAAGATTATCGCCAGGGTTAAGCGCCGCCAATAGGGGCTAACAAAGACCAACAGGCGTCGCACGAGCCGCCCGTCATAGATCTTGCCCATGATCTCATCATCAGCCGATTGGTGCGTCATGCAACTCCTCTTTGCGCAACTCGCGGCGATACATTGCCGTGTAAAGCCCGCCAAGTTGCACCAACTCCTGGTGCGTTCCGCGCTCCACAATTCGCCCGTCATCAATCAGGATGATCTGGTCGGCATCCTTCACCGTCGCAATACGCTGGGCAATGATGATGCTGGTACGTCCCCGCATTACCTCGCGCAGCCCGCGCAGGATCTGCGCAGCGGTGTGGGTATCCACACTACTCAGCGCATCATCCAGAATCAAGATCGCCGCATCGCGGGTGAGGGCGCGCGCAAGCGCCACACGCTGCTTCTGGCCACCGGAGAGCGTCACCCCGCGCTCGCCAATCAGCGTCTCTAGCCCATCGGGGAACTGGGCGAGGTCGTTACTCAGACACGAGACCTGCACGGCATGATCGAGCGTCGCCGCATCAAGCGCATCAGCGTGGCCAAAGGCCACATTCTCGCGCAGCGTGACACTAAAAAGAAACGTCTCCTGGGGCACATAGGCAATCGCCCGCCGCAGATCGGCCAGATCCAGATCGCGCACATCCACCCCATCGAAGCGCACCGCTCCCGCATCGGGGTCGCGCACGCGCCCCAACAGATTGATCAGCGTGGTCTTACCCGCCCCGGTCGCACCGACAATGGCGAGCGAGGTACCAGCGGGCACCGTAAACGAGATCGCCTGCACCATCCACTCGCGGGTCAGGGGCGGGCTGTGCGGGGTCTGCATGCGCCCCGCCTCGGTACGGATACCCACGTTACAGAACTCGATTTCGCCACGCGGCGCGGGCAGCGGGCGTGGGGACGGCCCATTCTGAATCTGCGGCTCGTGCTCTAAGACCGCCACCAGCCGCCCCATCGAGGCCGACGCCTGCTGGTAGAGGCCGACCGTCCAGCCGAGCATAATCATCGGGAAGGCCAGCAGCGCCAGATAGCCATTAAACTGCACCAGTTCGCCAATCGTCAACTGACCCTGAGTCACCAACTGGCCGCCGACGAGCAGCACGAGTGCGGCGACACTACCGAGCAGCAGCGACATACTCGGCCAGAGCGCTCCACTCAGCAACACATAGCGCAGATTGAGTTGGCGATAGCGGGTGTTATCCTCGGCAAAGACAGCCAATTCGGCCTCTTCTTGGCCATAGGCTTTAATCGTGCGGATACCACTAAAATTCTCTTGGGCGCGGGTGGAAATAACCCCAAACTGCTCTTGAACCCGCGTAAAGATCTTACGAATCCGATTGCCCACTAGTACCAACAGGATGGTCGCAGTGGGGAGTAACACCAGCAGCACCAGCGAAAGCACCAGATTCATGCGCAGCATCAGGATGGCAGCAGCGAGGAACGTGAGAATGGCGGTAGCAGTACCATTGAAACCGGGGCCAAGCAACTGGCGCACCGCACTCAGATCATTGGTGGCGCGGGCCATCAGATCGCCGGTATGATTCTGCTCAAAGAACGCCTGATCAAGGAAAAGGTAGCGATCAAAGAGGTCGCGGCGCAGATCATATTCAACCCGATAGGACGTAGTAGCGATCAGCATGCGCTGGATAAACTTCATGCCACCATCAAGCAGCGCCACCAGGATAATCAAGCCACCGAACCAGAGCAAGCGTTGTGGAATAATCTGGCCTTGTTGCATCTCGTCCACGGCGAGGCGCAGTACGTAGGGGCCAACTGCGCTTACTGCTGCTCCCAATGCCGCACAAAGCAGACCACCGAGCAACAGCAGGCGGTAGCGCGCCAAGTACGGAAGAAGATGACGTAAGTTGGACATACATGTAAGCTCCTTGGGACAGGCAGAAAGAGGCAGTGGCAGAGGGAGTATAACACCGTCGCACGGCATTGCAGTCAGTCTGAAGGCCGAATCAGTATGAGTGAGACGAACAGGGACAAAAAGGAAAAAGTGCTTAAAAGCAAACGATTGACAAATTTTGTTGATTCCTATATAATTTGCACCAACATAAGCCTTGCGATTCCAATAACTTCGATACGTTCACAACCGTCCATCGTGTGGTGGTCGGAAGGGAACGTAGATTACAGCCAGGCGCACTGGCCGTACCTGGTATTCGCCTTGGACTTAAGGTCTTATAGCAAGTGGAGGTTCGCCCATGCGCGACGACGACGATCTGGTACCCACCCGCTGGCGTTCGCTGTTCAACAACCAGGACTGGCTGATGCACGACATCATGGTCAAGACGTTCTGGGCTTTCGGCGTGATTGCGGCTATTGCCCATCTCGCGGTCTGGATTTGGCGTCCTTGGCTGAATGCTGGTATCTAAGCAGCGGGACGTATGCGGAACAGGGCGGGAAGGCCCCACCCTGTAAGCATAGCCTTAATAGAAATATTTAGGAGGGTTTCCCATGCCCCCTCGCAGTCCGGTTCGTACAAACATCGTCATCTTCACGATTCTTGGCTTCGTGGTCGCCCTGCTGATTCACTTCGTAGTGCTTAGCTCGGTTCGCTACAACTGGTTCGACAGTCTGACTCCTGCTGGAGCGCCGGGTGCTCTGTTGCTGAACTACCTTGGGGTACTCCTCGGCTTCTAGCGGTACGGGCAGCCATGTGCCGGTGCTGTCGCCGACAGACCAGCAGACAGAACAACAACCGCCGGCAGGCCATCTGCTGGCGGTTGTTGCCTATGAGGCTGCCGTGAACGGTCTTTTTTTGCTACAGAGGAGACTCCCATGCAATCGTCGACCCGGCCAAGCGATCGACAGGCGGCAGTATTTGTCTCGGTGGCCGTAGGCATCATCGTGGCCGTGGTGACCACCGCGACCTTCTTCTGGATCTATGATTTGGCGCTAGGTCAAGAGCGCGCCGCTGCCGAACTCGCCGCAACGACTCCTTGGAGCCCCAGTGAGGGTAACAAGGTGATCATCGAAAGCCCAGCTAATGTTCCACCTCAGGGTGACATTCGTCAGCCCTGGCTTGGTAATGCTGCTTGGGTGGAGGGTGTGCAGGCAGGCCAGGATTGGATTACCAAGAATCCCAATCCGGTCAATGTCCAGGTACTCCTGGGTATGGACTCGGCCCAAATTTGGACTTTCATGCAGCAGTATGTGTCAGGCGCACTTGGTGTGAGCTGTCAGTACTGCCATGATATTACCAACTTCTCGTTGGATACCTATGCGCAGAAGACCACCGCCCGGAACATGATGTATCTGGTGATGGATCTGAATGCCAACTTTGTGGTGGATCTGCCCAATTGGCGTGGTAACTATGTCCAGTGTTCGACCTGCCACAACAATCAGCCGACGAACCTAGAGGCATTTGCGCCCCAGTTCATTCCGAGTGTCCCGCCGATTAACGTGACCGTTGATCCGCTCGATGAGACGGGCCAGCCGATCACCGATCCGGCACTCAAGCCGGCTGCGATCCAGAATCCGGTCAAGCTCCAGGATGCAGTGCTCTACTACATCTACAACTACCAGATCTGGAGCGAGTATGATCCGGCGGTATCCGGTAGTGGACGTGGCTCGTTGGCGCTCGTCTATGATGGTGGGCGTACCCAGGATCAGGTGACCATCGTGCAGAACACGATGAATAACCTGGGCTGGAGCTTGAATGTTGGCTGTAACTACTGCCACAATTCACGCAACTTCGCCAGTTTCGAGACGGCACCAGCCGATAACGTCACCAATCCGCTCTATGCCTACAACCGTCTCAAGGCACAGCAGATGTTGCTGATGACCTCCTGGATTCAGGCCAATTGGCCGACCTACGGGGCGATTGCGAAGGCGGAAATCCCCAGTGCGCTGGAGGGTGGCGCGAGTAAGCTCTCGTACCAAATGATTGATGGCCAGTACTACAACATGCCCGGTTGCTACACCTGTCATCAAGGGTATAATAACGCTGATGGCGTGAGTATCCCACGGGCGGCGATGAACCAGTCGTCGTTCCTTGATAAGGGTGATGCTGGTCTCACCATCTTCCCGCAGGTGCTGCGCGGAGGGAACTAGATCCCGAAGTGATGGCGGGCGGGGGCCGATGGCACCCGCCCGCCATTTGTTTCGGGTTTTATTTTCCTACACGATGAAATGAGTCTCTTCATGCGCAATCTCCCCGACCGTTCTGGTGTTACTCCTCCTTCCCCCGCTGTTACTGCGGCCGTTCGGCCAGTCGGCGGGGTTCGTGGCATTTTGGGCCACTCGGTTAAGCTGATGAAGCCGGTGACTTGGTTCGCACCGGCGTGGGCTTTCTTGTGTGGCGCAGTGGCCAGTGGCCATCTGGGCTGGTCGTTGGAGGTGGTGGGTCGCCTGTTGCTCGGTATTCTGATGGCAGGTCCGATCCTGACCGGGCTTTCGCAGGTGATTAACGATTACTGCGACCGTGAGGTGGACGCGATCAATGAGCCACAGCGCCTCATTCCCTCCGGCCAGGTTTCGTTACGCCATGTCTATACGCTCACGATTCTGCTGACGCTGGTGGGCTGTAGTATTGCGATCTTTTTGGGCCACGATGTTGCACTCTTTGTCGGTATTGGCCTGATTTGCGCGATCTCGTATAGCCTCAAGCCGATCCGTGGTAAACGTAATGGCTGGTTCGGCAATACTCTCGTGGCGATCTCCTATGAGGGTCTGGCTTGGATGGCTGGCCATGCCGCCTTTGGCGCACTTACGAGCCAGAGTATTGCGATTGCGCTGCTCTATTCATTGGGTGCCCACGGCATCATGACCGTCAATGACTTTAAGAGTATGCAGGGCGATACGCGCATGGGTATTCGCTCCATTCCTGTCCAGTATGGCAAGGTGATGGCGGCGCGTTTGGTGGTGATCACGATGGGGCTTGCCCAGATCGGCGTGATTGGTCTGCTCTTCTGGTGGGGCCACCCGATTGCGGCCTCGGTGGTGGCGCTGCTATTGGCAGCCCAGAGTGTGCCCAATGTGCGCTTCATCCGCGACCCGGAGCATAATGAGGTCTTCTTTAATGCGACCGCGATTATGCTCTTTGTGTGGGGGATGCTGGCGGCGGCAATTGGTCTTGCGGCGTAACTCTGTATGGGTTGGGTACCGCGCTGGGTGCCCCTAGGATGGATATGCGCGATGCCTCAGCGGGTTCTGATTGTGGGAGCCTCGGTTGGTGGGGCGATGGCGGCAATAACGCTGCGTGGCATGGGGATTGAGACGGTTCTGCTTGAGAAGGAACTGCACAAGCCCAAGCCCTGTGGTGGTGCAGTGCCCCCGGCGGCCTTCCGCGAGTTTGATCTTCCCACTTCACTGATTGATCGTAAAGTAACGATCTGCCGGTTGGTTTCGCCTTCGGGTCAGGAGGCGAATGTGCCGGTGGCGGGGACAAACCCCACCGAGCATGACTATGTGGCCATGGTGCGCCGCGAGGTCTTTGATGGCTTTTTGCGTGAGCGCGCCCAACAACGTGGAGCCGAACTGATCCATGGCCAACTGAATGGCCTGGAGGTTGGTGCTGCGGGGGTACGCGCCACGTATCGCTCGATGGCTGATGGCCGTGAGCAGACGATCACTGCTGATGTGGTGATTGGTGCTGATGGTGCCTATTCGCCAACGGCGCGCTTGCTCGGCCTGCCACCTCTGCCACGGGCGATTGCGATTCAGGAGCGGATTGCGTTGCCCCCAGAGGCGATGCGCGAGTGGCAGGATACGGCTACCATCTACCTGGGGCGTGAGTTAAGCCCCGATCTCTACTCCTGGGCCTTCCCCAAGCACGATCATTTGGCGATTGGGATCGGAACTGGCCCGGCGCATAGTAAACAGGCCAAGCAGTTGCTTGAGAACCTGAAGCAGCGTTTAGCCCCCAAGCTGGCCGGTGGGCGCTTGCTGTTGCGTGAAGCCTATGCCCTACCGATGCAACCCCAGAAGTATCTGGCCTTTGAGCGGGCCATGCTGGTGGGCGATGCGGCTGGTCTGGTGACGCATACGTCGGGTGAGGGGATCTATTGGGCGATGAAGAGCGGCCAGTTGGCGGCTCAGGTACTCAGCCAGTACCTCGATACGCCCACAGCCGCCAATCTGCGTACCTATGATCGGCTTTGGTGGCAGCAGTATGGCACCATGTATACCTTCTTGCGCGGGCTTCAGAAGTGGGGCTACGGCAACGAGCGCCAGATGGAAGTCTTTACCGAGATGTGTCGCAACCCCGATGTGCAGCGGCTCACCTTCGATAGTTACATGCACAAGACGATGGCCCCCGCCCCTTGGGCGGTGCAGATGAAGATGACTGGGGATATTTTGCGCTCGCAGGTGCGGAACTATGTGCGCCCGCGCACCCCGCTACGCGATCTGCCGTAGTTGACGCAAAGACGCAGGGGCGCAAAGATTTGTAAATCTTTGCGCCCCTGCGTCTTTGCGTCAACCAAAAGGGAGTTACTTCACGACGAGCTCACCGACCATCCCCTGCAACCCATTGAGATAGTGGGCCGGGAAGGTGCAGATGAAGTAGTAGGTGCCGGGCTTGGTTGGGGCTACGAAGGTGATCTCGCCAGTCTCACCGGGATTGATGATTGGCATAGCAGCCAGTACGCCCGCAGTCCCTGCGGGGGGCACTGAGCCCAGCGGATTGCGCAGTTTGAGCTGGTTCATGATGGCAGCAGCGGCGACTTCATCAACCACTGCGGCGTCACCCTCAACCAGTACCCAGTTGTGCTGCACGGCGGTCGAGTTGTTGGTGAAGGATAGAGTGTAGGTGTCACCCCCATTCACTTCCAGGGTATCCTTGTCGAAGAAGAGCTCTTCGCCCTTGGAGCCAATTTCGATCACCGTACCACTCCCAGTCGTCACCGCTGGGCCATATGGCTCAGTGGGGATACCCGCCGGAACGGCGGCGGTGGTGGGGGCGGTGGTCGCCGTGGGGGCAGTGGTCGCCACAGGAGCGGTGGGGGCGGTGGTCGCCGCTGGAACCTCAGTAGCTGCCGGAACCTCGGTAACAGCCGCTGCGGGATCGCCGGTGGGGGCGGGGGCAGCAGTGGCTTCCACTGGAATTGGGGTAGGATCAGCAACAACGGCGGTGGTACTGCCACCCGACGACATGCCGACGGCGATGACGACGATCAGGGCGATGATACCTACACCAATTGCGCCTGCGATCAGGTAGATTAGCGGCGGGCCACCCGCGCTGCCGCCATTGAGTGCCGATCCGCCCGAATTGCCCTTCCCACGCCAATCCGAGCCACCCGAGCCACGGAAATTCCCAGAACCTCGCCAGCTCATACAGGCCTCCTCATCCATTGAGCATATGATCACAATACTAGGTGTCGCTTAGTGTAGCATAGAATAGGCACAACTTTGCAAGAAATAAACCCAACATGAGAAGAAAGTGAGCCGAATCAGTACCCTTCGGGGGCGCGGTAGCGTTCGAGGTTCTGGAAGCGGGTGGTGCGGGCTTCAAAGCGCAGCGGAATGACGCCCAAGGGGCCGTTACGATGCTTGGCGATGTGGATCTCAGCAATGCCTTTTTTGTCGGTTTCTTTATCGTATAATTCCTCGCGATAAATAAACATGACAATATCGGCATCTTGCTCGATACTTCCCGATTCGCGCAGGTCGCTCAGCATGGGCACATGGCTGGTGCGGCCTTCGACTGCACGCGAAAGTTGGGAGAGGGCGATGACGGGGACATTGATCTCGCGGGCGAGGGCTTTGAGGCCACGGCTGATCTCGCTCACCTCTTGGACACGGTTGTCACTGCGTCGCCCCGACATGAGTTGCAGATAGTCAATCATGAGCAGGTCAACCCCGGCTTCGGCGTGCAGGCGGCGGGCTTTGCTGCGCACCTCGTTAATACTCAGGCCGGGTGTATCCTCGATGTAGATCGGGATCTCGGAGAGCACACCCATGCCCTCTAGGGCGAGGTTGAGTTCGTCGCCGCGCAGGTTGCCGGTACGCAGGCGCTGCATATCAATCCCGGTGTGCATCGAGAGCATCCGTTGTACCAACTGGTCGCGGCTCATTTCCAAACTAAAGACGCCGACGGTCTGATTGGCGTGGTAGGCGACGTTATAGGCCAGCGAGAGGGCCAGGCTGGTTTTGCCAACGGAGGGGCGTGCGGCCAGAATGATCAAGTCGCTGGGTTGAAGGCCGCCGGTGATCTCATCGAGATCGGTATAGCCAGTGGGCACCCCGACAACTTCGCCGCGTCGCTCTTGGAGGGTCTCGATCTGGGTGAAGAGGGCGTTGACGATCTGGCCGATATGGACAAAATCTTGGGTACCCCGGCGTTGGCTGACGGTGAAGAGTTCAGCTTCGGCCTTGTCGAGGGTTGCTTCGAGGCTATCGCTCTCATCATAACCGAGGGCGGTGATCTTGCCACCCACTTCGATCAGGCGTCGTAGGACAGCGGTACGTTCGACACTGTGGGCGTAGTATTCGACGTGGACAGCGGTAGGAACTTCGCTCAGTAGTTCACCCAGGAAGGAGATCCCACCGACGAGATCGAGGCGTTCTTGGCGGCGCAGTTCGGTGGCGACGGTCGTCAGATCGGGGGGTTCGCGGCGTCCGTAGCATGCCAGCATCGCCTCATAGATGAGGGCGTGCTTTTCGAGGTAGAAATATTCGGATGGCAGCCAACCGGCAATCGCGACAATCGCCTCGCGATCCAAGAGGATCGAGCCGAGGGCAGCGCGTTCGGCCTGGAGATCATAGGGTATGGTGCGATCCATTCGCCCTCCGGCGTATGATACAGCGCTTGTGCAATGTCACCTTCGGTGGGGGGCGGGGCGTAGCCCCAAAAACTTTGCACATGTCCTACACATGATATGCGGACTTATCCAGATTTTATCCACAGTTATGTGGATAAACGACAATGTGCCGCAGCCCATGCTACGGCACATTGCAGAGAGAGATATGGTGCGTGAAGCGCAGAACCTAGAGCTGCGGCACGTCCTGATCCGAGGGGCCTTCGTCAATGGTTGCGGGCAGGCCACCCTCAGGCTCGACAATCACATTCACGACTGGCTCAACGTCGCTCAACAGGCGTACCTTGACGGCATAGGCACCGGTGCGCTTGATCGGCTCTTCAAGCTCGATCTTGCGGCGGTCAACCTCGATGCCAAGCTGAGCCTGGAGCTTCTCAGCGATGTCAACGTTGGTTACGGAGCCGTAGAGGCGATCCTGCTCACCAACGCGCACCACAAAGTGGAGCGTGACCCCATTGATGCGCTCGGCGAGTGCCTGGGCATCCTTGCGTCCGGCCTCGGCGCGGCGACGCTGGGCGGCCATGCGCTCTTCGGCTTGGCGGATCTGGCCCTTGGTCGCTAATACTGCAAAACCCTTCGGAATCAGGTAATTGCGCCCAAAGCCACCAGAAACATCTTTAAGCTCACCTGCTTTGCCCAGATGCTCGACATCGTGGGTGAGCAGGACTTTCATCTTTGCGCTCACAACACCACTCCTAAGATTACTTGGTCTTTAAGACAACGGCTGTTATATTACCATAGGGCTAAAATCACGTCAATCTCCACCGAAGGTGAACCTAGGGCATGTGCAACGTCACCTCCGGTGGGGGTTTGGGGCGCAGCCCCAAGGACTTTCCACATGCCCTGGAAGGTGAACGACACTCATGCCTGACTCAATCCAACCCGCTGCGTTGTTGGTACGGGCACCAGCACAGCGCACTATTGCGGATCTAAATGCGGTTCTGGCCGAGTATGGGCTGTGGTTGCCGGTTGCGCCGCTGCGCGATGGGTTGACTCTGGCTGATCTGGTGGCTCACAATGTTGGGGGGCGCTACCGTTTGGCGTATGGGCCGGTGGGGCGCTATGTGCGGGCGGCGACGCGGGCGAGTGATGGGCTGATTCTGGGTGGGCCGACGCTGAAACGGGCTACCGGCTATGGCTTTCACCGTGTGCTCGCGGGTGATGGGTTAGGTTTGGGGCCACTCGCCGATCTGACCTTCAGCCTGCGCCCGCGACCTGCAACCCACGCCGCTTGGTTGGTGCGGTGTGGCGATCTGGCTGCGGCGTGTCGCCTGGCTGCCACGCTGGCTACGGCTGGGTTGGTCTTGCGGGCCTTGGCGCTGGCGGAAGAGCCGAATGGGCGCGCTTGTTTGTTGGCGGAATTGGCCGGGCCAGCGACGGTGGTGGAGCGTCACGCGGTGCGTCTGTTGGCGGCGGCGCAGGCTGTGGCGGCCCAGGCTGATCCGGCACCACCCCAGGCGTGGGCCACCTGGGAAGCCTTGGCGCTGGCGCAGGTGCAGGCGGAGTTGCGTCTGGAACTGACCTTGCCACGGGTGGCGCTGCCGAGTTTCATCCAGGCGGCGCGGAGTTTGGCGCTGCGTCGTGGGTACCACCTGACACTCTGGGGCGATGCGGGGGTCGGGGCGATCTACCTGCACCTGGCTGGCGGTGCTGATGCCACGGGGCAACGGGTGCTGGCAGTGGTGGCGGGTTTGGCGCAGGCGTTGGGCGGGACGCGGACGACCGAGTATAGGGGCGAAGCATCGCCTCCCACGTATGATCGGTGTTCCATACGTAATCCAGGGCGATGCTTCGCCCCTCCACTCACCCGCCCGGAGGAGGTGGCGGTCTATAGCCGGGATGCCTCGATTGCCCAGCCACAGGGGATGCCCGTGGCGGTGGCGTTGCCTACGAGCACCGAGGAGGTGGTGGGGTTGATGCAGTATGCCGCTCGTGCGGGGGTGCCAGTGATTGCCCGTGGTGCGGGAAGTGGCCTTGCCGGTGGGGCGACGAGTAGCGCCGGGGCTTTGGTGATTGCCACGAGCCGGATGCAGCGGATTGTGATTGATGCCGCGCAAATGGTGGCGCATGTGCAGGCAGGCGCGATCACCGCCGAGGTGCAGCGTGCCGCTGAAGCGCATGGTCTCTTCTATCCGCCCGATCCTTCGAGCCATACCGTCTCAACGATTGGCGGCAATATCGCCTGCAATGCGGGTGGCCCGCGCTGTGTGAAGTATGGGGTGACTGCCGACTATGTGTTGGGGGTGCGGGCGGTGCTGGCCGATGGGTCGCTGGTGCGGTGGGGAGATGGGCTGGCGGGCCAGGGGCCAACCCAGAGCCTGGCCCAGTTGTTGGTTGGCTCTGAGGGCACCTTGGCGCTGATTACCGAGGCCACGTTGCGCCTCGTGCCTTTACCGGCGGCGCACCGCACGACCATGGCTGCCTTTAGGACGACCGAGGCGGCATGTGCGACGGTGGCGCAGATCATGGCGGCGGGGCTGGTGCCGGGCGGGTTGGAGTTGATGGACGCGACCTGTATTGCGGCGGTGGAGGCGTACCTGGGCTTGGGTTTGCCACGAACGGCGGGGGCGATCCTGCTTATGCTGGCCGATGGCGAGGCTGATCAGGTGGAGGCGGAGTCGCAGGCGCTGGCGGCGCTGGCGCAGCGGGGGGGCGCGATCATGGTGCAGGTGGCGGCGACTCCCGCCGATGAGGCGCGGCTGTGGCGCGGGCGGCGGGCGGTGGCTCCGGCGTTGGCGCGGATTCGGCCCCGCCGTTTGGGTGAGGATATTTGTGTACCGCTGCCGCAGATCGCGCCGTTTGTGGCGCGGGTACAGGCGATCAGTGTCGAGTACCGTTTGCCCATCGCGGTCTTTGGCCATGCGGGTGATGGCAACCTGCACCCCAACATCCTGTTTGATGCGCAGAATCCTGCTGAGATGGCGCGTTTGTGGCCGTGTGCCGAGGCGATCTTTGGCTTGGCGCTCGAATTGGGCGGCACGTTGTCGGGTGAGCATGGGATTGGGACGCTCAAGCGGCCCTTTTTGGAGCGTGCCGTGGGACGGGTGGGTATCGAACTCCACCGGCAGATCAAAGCTACATTCGATCCTCAGGGGAACTTGAATCCGGGCAAGATCATACTATAATGGTGCCTACCTTATAATTCCATAGCTCAGGGCATGGGCAAAGTTCTTCGGGCTACGCCCCAGACCCCTACCTAGCCTTGATATGCTACAGGATATCCTCGTCACATGATCATTACCAGTGCTGCCAATCCGAGTATCCGTCAGATCCGTGCCCTGCGCCAGCGTAAAGAGCGCGAGCGCAGTGGCCACTTCTTTGTGGAAGGCGTGCGCTTGGTGGGTGAAGCGGTGGCGTTGGGGATGGTTGAGACCCTCGTGGTGGCCCCAGATCTACTCACCAGCCAGTTTGCGCACGATCTGGTAGCGCAGCATGCCGGGCGTACCCGTGTGCTTGAGGTGAGCACGGAGGTCTTCGCTAGCCTCTCGCAGAAGGAGGGGCCGCAAGGGCTGGCCGCAGTGGCGCGGCAACGCTGGCTCGATCTAGCCGATGTGCAACTGCGTAGCGCACCGGGGTGGGTGGCACTGGTTGAGCCAGCCGACCCGGGCAATGTGGGGACGATCCTGCGCACCGCTGATGCGGTGGGGGCGAGTGGGGTCATCCTGCTCGATCATGCGACCGATCCCTACGACCCGGCGGCGTTGCGGGCGAGTATGGGCGCGATCTTTGCGCTTCAGGTGGTGCGGGCTACGTTTGCCCAATTTGCCGCCTGGAAGCGTGCGCAGGCTATCTACGTGGTGGGGGCCGCCGATACGGCAGCGACCCACTATCAAGACCCGATCTATCCACAGCCGCTGGTGCTGCTCATGGGCAGCGAACGCCAGGGGCTAAGCCCCGATCAGCAAGCGCTCTGTGATCAGATGGTGCATCTGCCGATGTGTGGGCGCAGTGATTCGCTCAATCTCGCGGTGGCGACAGGGGTGCTGCTCTATGAACTCCTCAGTCAATCCCGCCGGGCTTTGTTAAGCGCGTAGTCGGCGGCAGATGGGATAGCCAGGGCATGTGCAAAGTTCTTGGGGCTGTGCCCCAAACCTCAATTTTTGGGGTGTTTTGGCGGCGAAGCCGCTCCCGAACCCCTACCGGATGTGCCATTGCACATGCCATGCCAAAAGAGCATTATACTAGGGCAATGAGCGATCTAGCCCTGCGGGGCCGTGGAGGGGATACGCATGAGCAAAGTACACAACTTCAACGCAGGCCCAGCCGTACTGCCCCAGGCAGTCTTGGCGCAGGCCCAGGCCGAACTGCTCGACTACCAGGGTCGAGGGATGTCAATTCTCGAAATGAGCCACCGCTCGAAGGAGTACGAGGCGATCAACGCGCAGGCCGAGGAGCGCATGAAGGCGCTCTTGGGGGTGAGTGAGAGCTATCGGGTGCTCTTTATGCAGGGTGGGGCGAGTGCGCAGTTTGCGATGATCGCGCTCAACTTCCTGCCCGCCGATGGGGTCGCCGACTACATCGTCACCGGGGCGTGGGGCGAGAAGGCGCTCGAAGAGGCCAAGCGGATTGGGAATATCAACGTGGCGGCGAATACCGCTGAGGGCAACTTCCGCAGCCTGCCGAGTGCGGACGAGATCAAACTCAGTGCCAATCCGGCCTATGTGCATCTGACCACCAACGAGACGATCCAGGGCGTGCAGTGGACGGCGTTGCCTGATGTGGGTGGTGCCCCGCTGATTGCCGACATGAGCAGCGACATCCTCTCGCGCCCGCTGGAGGCCAGTCGCTTCGCCATGATCTACGCCGGGGCGCAGAAGAACATCGGGCCTGCCGGTGTGACGGTGGTGGTGATGCGCGAGGATCTGATCGCCCAGGGGCGCAAGGATCTGCCGATGATCATGCGCTATTCCACCTTTGCCAAGAACAACTCACTCTACAACACCCCACCCGCCTTCGCGGTCTATCTGGTGAATCTGGTGTTGGGTTGGATCGCGGATCTGGGTGGTTTGGAGGCCATGGCGATCCGCAATGCTGGCAAGGCGGAGCAGATCTATACG
Source organism: Candidatus Oscillochloris fontis (assembly GCF_004138135.1). Taxonomy (GTDB): domain Bacteria; phylum Chloroflexota; class Chloroflexia; order Chloroflexales; family Chloroflexaceae; genus Oscillochloris; species Oscillochloris fontis. The sequence continues at coordinate 96,514 of NZ_RYFD01000003.1, read as the reverse complement.
GCGATTGATCGCAGTAGTGGCTTCTATCGCGGCCACGCGGTGACTGAGGCACGTTCGCAGATGAACGTCACCTTCCGCTTACCCGACGAGGCGTTGGAGAAGAAGTTCGTGGCTGAAGCCCAGGCGCAGGGGATGACTGGCTTGGCGGGGCACCGCTCGGTGGGCGGTATCCGCGCCTCGATCTACAACGCGCTGGAGCCAGAGGCGTGTAGTGCGTTGGCCGGGTTTATGGACGAGTTTGCCCAGAGGAATGGGTAGCGAGAATAGGCGGGGTGGGTGGGGGCGCTGTGCCTCGCGCCCACCCTGTTGTCATGTATGCGGGTTGTGATACTTTCCAAGGCGCTCGTGGCGGGTGCCTACCAACGCAAACTTGAAGCGATTGCCCGACTAGGGGTGGAACTGACGGCGCTGGTGCCGCATAGTTGGCGTGAGCCACGGGTGGGTGTGCAACGCCTTGAGCGCCGCTTCACCAGTGGCTACCAGCTTGTGGCGCTGCCGATGGCCTTCAATGGCCAGCACCACATCCACTTCTACCCCACGCTGGCCCACCACCTGCGCCGCTTGCGCCCGGAGGTGTTGCACATTGATGAAGAGAGCTTCAATCTGGCCACCTTCCATGCCATGCGGATCGGGCTGAAACTGGGGGCGCGCTGCTGTTTCTACAACTGGGCCAATATTGATCGCCGTTACCCGCCGCCCTTCAGTTTCTTTGAGCGCTACAACCTGCGCCATGCGGCGCACGCGATTGCGGGCAACCAGGAGGCCGCGACGATCATTCGGCGCCACGGCTACCAGGGGCCGATCAGTGTCATCCCGCAGTTTGGGGTAGACCCGGAGATGTTCGCCCAGGTGGCCAGCGGCACAGAGTCGAACCCCTTTACCATCGGCTATCTGGGGCGTCTGGTGCCGGAGAAGGGGGTACTTGACCTCATCGAAGCACTCGCCGGGTTGCCCGCGCACATCCACTTGCGCCTAGTGGGCGATGGGGTGCTGCGGGCACAGATCGAGGAGCGCGTGGTGGCGTTGGGTCTGGGGGAGCGGGTTGTGCTACGCCCTGCGGTGGGGAGTACGGCGGTGCCAGCCGTGATGGCCGATCTGGATCTGCTGGTGCTGCCCTCGCACACCACCGCCAACTGGAAGGAACAGTTCGGGCGGGTGCTGATCGAGGCGATGAGTTGCGGGGTGCCCGTGTTAGGCTCCAACTCCGGCGAGATCCCGCATGTGATTGGCGCTGCCGGACTGATCTTCCCCGAAGGCGACCCGGACGGCCTACGGCGCACTATTCTCCAGGTCGCCGAGCACCCCCAACTGCGCCACGACCTCGCGCAGCGTGGGCGGGCGCGGGTGTTGGAACACTTCACCCAGGCCGCCGTCGCCCGCCGTCATGTTGAGGTCTACCGGGAGATGCTGGGGAACGGTTCACACATCCCGTAGGGGCGAAGCATCGCCCGCCATGGAGCAGGGAACCCCGAATGAGGTTGGTGGGCGATGCTTCGCCCCTACGAGATCGCCCTAATCTCAAAGCCCAATTGCTGTAGGGCGTAGCGAATGCCATCCTGGAGGGTGGCATGCACCTTGAGTTGGCTCAGATTAACCCCCAGTTGCACCAAGGTCTGGGCGATCTCCGCGCCGATACCCACCAACACCACCTGCGCCCCGATCAACTGCGCGGCGCGCGCAGTCTGGAGGAGGTAGTTTGCTACTCCCGTGTCTACCACCGGCACCCCGGTAATGTCAATGATCACGATGTCGGCCTGCTTCGCGCTAATCTCTTCGAGCAGGCGCTCAAGGACTTGGGTGGCGCGGTAACTGTCAATCGCGCCCACGAGCGGTAAGGCGATCACGCCGGGGTAGAGCGGCAGAATCGGCGTCCCGATCTCGCGGATCGTGTAGCGCTGGGCCTCGATCTCGGCGGCCTGTTTCTCCACCGCCTGGATCGTCTGTTGGAAGGTCTGGCTATAGCCCACCATCATCGTGCGGCTGAGGAGGTGCAGCATGCGTTCGAGCAGCCGCACCTCAACGATGGGCATGTCGCCCTTGACGACCATGCAGCGCTCAAGCTGATCCCAAATCAGTTCGCGTAATAGTCGGATGCCGAGTAAGACATCCTCAATGAGATAGCCCTCGTGGGCGCGATCAGCCCCGACGTTGGAGAGTCGTGAGATGATATTCTCGGTTGAGCCGCTGATGAGGGCATCACTGATCATCAGCAATGAGGTGCGGAAGGTTTGGTAGATTCCCTCCTTGCCTTGATTACTGCGATAGGCGGCGCTCTCATCATATACTTGGTCGGTCAGATCTTGCAGACTCTGATCGGCATGCTCTTTGAGGTAGTGGCCAAGATCTGCTAGGCTCGTACTCATCGTCTACTCTCCTGACTGAGCTTCCGGGAAGCTTTCAGCTAGTATGCACGGGCAAAGATCACCTGCTGGGTCGTCTCTTTGCCGGTATAAACGCAGATACCGGTGGTACCGGGCTGATCGAGCGGAATACAGCGGATGGTAGCGCGGGTCTCTTCTTGGATGCGCTTCTCATCGGCGCTACTTCCGGCCCAGTAGGCGCGTGCAAACCCACGCTCGACCTGAACCTTGAGTTCATCATAGGTCTGCACATCGGCGCTATGCTCCTCGCGGAAGCGCAGGGCGCGTGCGAAGAGGGATTCCTGGATCTCCTCAAGCAATGTCTGGATACGGGCGGTAAGCCCCTCCTGGGGCACAAAGCTCTTGCCCTCACGTCCGGGAATGTCGCGGCGGGCGATAGCCACGCTGCCCTTCTCAACATCCTTGGGGCCAACTTCGATCCGTACCGGAACACCCTTCATCTCCCACTCGTTAAACTTGAAGCCCGGTGAGAGGTTATCGCGCTCATCAATCTTGAAGCGCAGCAGCCCCTTCCAGGTGGCGGTCAGTGCGCTGACGGTGGTCATAACCTTCTCGCGTTCGGCCTCATTCTTGAAGATCGGCACCACCACGACTTGGATCGGGGCGAGGCGGGGCGGAATTACCAAGCCCTCGTCGTCGGAGTGGGTCATGATCAAGGCTCCGATCAGGCGCGTACTGACACCCCAACTCGTCGTCCATGTATGTTGAACAGTGTTGTTATGGTCGGTATAGGTAATCTCGAAGGCTTTAGCGAAGTTCTGACCCAGGTTGTGCGAGGTTCCGGCTTGGAGTGCGCGACCATCCTGCATCATCGCCTCGATACAGTAGGAGCGCAGCGCACCGGGGAACTTCTCATTCTCGGTCTTGAGGCCACGAATGACCGGCACCGCCATCACCTGTTCGGCAAAATCGGCATAGACCTCATGCAGAATCTTGAGCGTCTCGGCCTCGGCTTCAGCCTCGTTCACATGGGCGGTGTGGCCCTCTTGCCAGATGAACTCCGAGGTACGCAGGAAGGGGCGGGTTCGCATCTCCCAGCGCATCACGTTACACCACTGGTTGTAGAGAACCGGTAGATCGCGGTAGGAGCGGATCCACTTACTGTAGAAGTGGCCGATAATCGTCTCACTGGTCGGGCGGATCACATAGGGTTCAGTCAGTTCCTCACCCCCGGCACGGGTCACCTCGGCCACTTCGGGCGCGAAGCCATCCACATGCTCGGCCTCCTTCATAATGAAACTCTTGGGGATGAGCAACGGAAACTGCACATTACTGTGGCCCGTCTCTTTGATGCGATCATCAAGAGCGCGCTGCATCATCTCCCAGATCGCCCAGCCCGTCGGCTTAAAGACGATACAGCCACGCACAACCTCGGCCACCTCGGCCAAGTCGGCTTCGCGCACAATATCGAGGTACCACTGGTTATAGTCTTTGGCCCGGGTGGTAATGACATCCTTGGGCATGGTTGCTGGCTCCTCAGGGCAGATGGTTCTGTGCAGATCAAGATGGGCGCGGGTGCGCCTGCTGGGCATATTATACCCGGCATTGGGTATTTTTTGTGTGTTGGTAGAGTTACCCCCAGGGCATGGGCAAAGTCACCGCCGGTGGGGGTGCGGGGGCGGCGTAGCCGCCCCCGAAGATCTTGTTTGGTGTTGTTTGGCGGCTTCGCCGCCAAACAACACCAAACATTGGAGTTTGGGGCGCAGCCCCAAGGACTTGGCACATGCCCTAGAGTTACCCCAACACCTTGCGCATCACCGCACTGGGGATGGCGATCTGCTCTAAAAATGAAGGCGTATGGGCTACCATCTGGTAGCCCATACGTTGATAGAGCTGTAGGGCGGAGGTGTTGTTGGTAAGCACGCGCAGCAGCAGCGTATGGCCACCAAGTTGGCGGGCGATAGTCTCGATGGTACTGAGCATTTTGGCTCCAATGCCACGGTAGCGCATGGTTTCGTCCACCACCAGACTGTAGAGGTAGAACTCGCCGGGAGCCAGGGTGATTTCGGGGGCGCAGGCGTTGCGCAGGCCGTTGAAGATGAGCCTTAGGGTGTCGGCCAGCCCGATGGTGTTGAGTGCCATACGCAGGGTTCCGGGCGGCAGCAGCATAACAAATGTGCATCCCGGTTGGCGTAGGCCGAGTGTGCCGACGATCTTACCATTGGGATCAAGTGCTATATAACGGCCCGTGCTACCACTCGCGAGTTCGTAGCCAATCAGGTGCTGGAAGAAGCGCTGCTGCTCCTCCAGCGGCCCGTGCAGCACACCCGGCGCTTCGACATGGTAGAGCTGTACGAGCAGCACGGCCAGCACCTCCACATCTGTGGAGGTAGCTGGCCGCAGCGTAATGACCGTGGTTGGCATGGGGCTAGTGTTGGAAGGTTGCGAGTACGGCCCCGGATTCTACCGTGGTGCCCTCTTGTGCCAATACCTCACCTAGCTTACCTGCGTGCGGCGCGGTGATCTCGTTCTCCATCTTCATCGCCTCGATGATGAAGAGCACTTGGCCTGCCGTGACCTCCTGGCCGGGGGTGGCGCGTACCGCCGCGACCCGCCCTTGGATGGGGCTGACGACACCATCCACCTTGACCGCCATCTGCGATGATCCGCGCCGCTCCGGGCCACGGCGGCTGCTCTTGGCAGCGGCAGCGGCAGGTGCGGCTCCCGCTGGCAGATCGCCAAACAGACGCACCCCGAAGCGCTTCCCATTGACCTCGACGGTCAGGTTGCGCGGCTCGGTGGGAGTCTCGCTCGTCCCCGGTTCCGGGGCGGGCGGCGCGAAGCTGCGGGTGGTCTCGATCAACTCCGGGTGCTGGCCAATGAAGTTGACGCTCACATCCCCACTGATAAAGATCGGGTGGGCCATCGCGGCCTGATGGAAGGGGATCGTCGTGATCACCCCACCGATCTGGTAATCGGCCAGTGCGCGCCGCATGCGGGCGATGGCCTCGTTACGATCCGCACCCCAAGTGATCAACTTGGACAGCAGCGAGTCGTAGAACTGCGGGATGGCATAATTGGCACGGATACCACTATCAACCCGCACCCCCAAGCCACTCGGCTCGCGGTACTCCCCCACCGTCCCTAGCGCGGGGCGGAAGTTGGCCAGCGGATCTTCGGCATTGATGCGACACTCCACCGCGTGTGCTCGTGGCACCAGATCCTCTTGGCGCAACCAGAGCTTTTCACCCTGCGCGATGCGGATCTGGGCCTTGACCAGATCAACCCCAAAGACCATCTCGGTGACGGTATGTTCGACCTGGATGCGGGTATTCATCTCCAGGAAGTAGTAGTGGCCATCCTCGAAGAGGAATTCGAGCGTCCCGGCACCAACATAATTGACCGAAGTGGCCAAGCGCACCGCCGCTGTGCCCATTTCGGCGCGGATCTGCGGGGTGAGCGCGGGCGAGGGGCACTCCTCGATCAACTTCTGGTGGCGGCGCTGCACCGAGCAATCGCGTTCACCAATCGCGACCGCGTTACCGTGGGTGTCGGCGAGGATCTGGATCTCAATATGGCGCGGGTTGGTCAGATACTTCTCGACATAGAGCGCCCCGTTCTTAAACGCCACCTCAGCCTCGCGGCGGGCGCTGGCAAAAGCATCGGCGATCTCATCGGGGGTGCGTACCACGCGCAGACCACGCCCGCCACCACCGCCCACCGCCTTGATCGCGATCGGGTAGCCATAGGCATCGCCCAAGCGCCGGATCTCATCGAGCGACTCGAGCGGCTCTAGGGTACCCGGCACCAGCGGCACCCCGGCATCCGTCGCCTCACGGCGGGCCGCAGTCTTGCCACCCATGCGCTCCATCGCTTCGGGCGGTGGGCCAATAAAGACCATCCCAGCCGCAGCGACCGCACGCGCAAAGTCGGCATTCTCGGCCAAAAAGCCATAGCCAGGGTGAATGGCTCCGGCCCCAGCCTGCTGCGCCACCTCAATAATACGTGGGATGCTCAGATAGCTCTCGGCGGAAGGTGCAGGCCCCAACAGGTAGGCCGCGTCGGCATAGGCCACATGCGGAGCCTCGCGATCAGCCTCGGAATAGACGGCGACACAGCGCAGGCCCAACTCGCGGCATGCGCGCATGACCCGAAGCGCGATCTCGCCTCGGTTAGCGATCAGTACGGTGTCGAACATAACGACCTTGTTGCATTTCAAAGCTGACAAACGCGGATCGAGAGGACGCAGGAGCATCCTGAAGGATCGCCGCCTCAGCTAGACCCAGTTTGCCAGTTGTAAGTTGATCGAGAGCAGCTTGACTACGGCGCTCATTGAGTGCCACGACAAACTCACGCGGGCGGGCCGGGCTCAGGATGAGCGGCGGGCGAGCGATCCGAGCCACCGCCACTAGGCGGGCTCGGTTGGTGGCCAGAAAGAAGGTCTCGCCATAGGGGGCGAGGTGAAACGGACCGAGGTAGCCGAAGATACCCGGATTGAAGGCGAAGCGTAACCCGGAGCGGGGCACATCTGCCAGGGCGCTCGCCGATGACGCGCCACTTACGTGGTCAAACGGAATGCGCAAGGGCCGCCACCAACGGCGGGTGATCACCAGGGCTTGCTCCTCGATCAGATAGAGGCTTGGTTGTGCCGCATAACAGAGCAGCATAAAGAGGGCTAACGGCAGAGCCAGCGCCGCAGGGACAAGTAACCCGGCCCAGCGCAGGTTGGCGAGGTAGGCGAAGAGGAGCGGCAGCATCAACAAACCACCCAGATAGGCTAGGCCACTGGTAATGCGGCTCGCATAGGAATCTAGTGCTGCAACCTCAAAACGCATACCATATCATCCTCAGGCAAGCACAACCATCGCGCTCATATTATAATCGTATTATACGCCGACCTGTGCCGGTGTAGGCATGCCCGGTAACGGGCATGGGCAAAGTCTTTGGGGCTGAAGCCCCAAACCCCAATTTTTGTTGTTTTTTGGCGGCTGCGCCGCCAAAAAACAACAAAAAATCTTCTGGGGCGGCGCAGCCGCCCCAGCCCCACCAGAGGAATGTTTGCAGGAACCGTACCATGAATGCTCAACAGCCCCTGCCCCTTCTGCCTGTCCAACCCGAGTACGACACTTGGCGCGGCCATCGTATTGCGACCTACCGCGCTGGGAATGGCCAGCCGATGTTGCTGGTGCATAGCATCAATGCCGCCGCTTCGGCATTTGAGATGCGTGGTCCCTTCACCCAATTGCAGTCCGACTATACCATGCATGCCTTCGATCTGTTGGGCTACGGAAACTCAGATCGTCCGGCGCGAGTCTATCAGGCCGAGGACTATATTGATCAGACGGTGGCGCAACTGGAGCGCATCGGGTCACCCACGGTGCTGATCGCGAGTTCGCTCGGCGCAGCCTACGCGATTGCCGCTGCCGCACGGGTACCCGATCTTGTTAGCGCCTTGGTGCTCGCCTGCCCGGTGGGGATCTCGCAACTTTCCACCCCGCCCGGTGCCTTCAACTGGGGGTTGTACCGGCTGCTCGATGGCCCCTTGGGGCTGTGGGTCTTCCGCCAACTGACCAGCGAGCGCAGCATGCGCTTCTTCCTGGCGCGCCAAGCCTATAACGATCCCGCAACCTTTACCCCAGAGACGATGGCCGGTTTCTACGCCCCGGCGCAGATTCCGGGCAGCGAGCATGCCCCGGTCTGCTTTGTGAGTGGGTTGCTCACCTGCGATATTGCGGCGGTCTACCCGCAACTGCGCATGCCCATCCTGGTGATCTGGGGACGGCAGGCCACCACCACCCCGCTACGCAAAGCCGACGAGTTTGTGCAGATGAACAGCCGTGCCCGCCTAGAGGTGATTGACCGCGCCTCAATGCTGGTACAGGACGAACGCCCCGCCGAATTTGCCCGCCTAGTTCGCGCCTTCCTTTCCAATCCAGGCTAAACGATGCCCCGCCATGAACCCACAATCTGTGCCAGTTGTGGCGAACCGCTTGGGGCGGTCTTCTTTGGCCTGATTGACCGTCCTGAGCGCTACTGTCCCGACTGTATTGCCAGCCGCCCGCGCTGTGCCACCTGCGGTGCCCCCTTGGGCAACCAGCACTGGAGCCTGCACGATGGGCGGCGGCAGTGCGCGGCATGCCATGCCACGGCGATCTACGATCCCCACGCGGCTGAGCAGATCTTCCACCAGACCGTGGCGGCGCTGATCAATCAGTTTGGCTTACGCCTGAATGTGGGGGTTGCCTTCCGCGTGGTGGATGCGCCAACCATGGCCCAGATTCGCGGCCAGGGCGGGCGTCTTCCCGCCGAGGGTGCGGACATCCTGGGCCTCTACCAGCGCGCCGGACACCTGCGCACCATCTACATGCTCTACGGGCTACCCAAACTTACCTTCCGTACCACCGTAGCCCACGAATATGCCCATGCTTGGCAAACCGAGTTTTGCCCCTTGCTCCACGATGAAGTACTGCGCGAAGGCTTCGCCGAATGGGTCGCGTACCACCACCTGCGCTGGATCGGGTGTGATCTGGCGGCCCAGCGCATGATCAACGCCCCGCATCCCTACCGACCAGCGCTGGAGCATGTGTTGGGGTTGGAGCTACGCCTAGGGGCCGCCGGGGTGATCGAGTACCTGAAACGGGCCGAGTAGGGGCGAAGCATCGCCCCTACGGGATGATCAGGCAACCCGGCGATGATGGAGTTTCCTTACCCAAGGATGAATAGATCCCCTATTGTCATTGCCTTGTATGCGTGCTACAATGGATATCCGCTCTATTTTTAATGCATCACCATACAAGTAATGTCCACTCCAGGGAAGGGATCTGCTATGGCAAAGTCACTGTTCCTTACCGGGATCTCTGGGTCGCGGGTTGGTATCCAGATGCCCATTACCGGGCGGCAGATGTTGATCGGGAGTGCGAATGACTGCGATCTGGTGCTGCATGATCGCCACATTCTCCCTCAGCATGCCCAGATTCGGGTCGTTCTTGATCACTGGTTCATCATTCCGCTCGACATGAACGCCCAGGTCTTTCTCAATGGAGTACCCGTGCGCGGGCAACAACGTATTAATGAAGGTGATCTCTTAACGGTTGGCACCGCAACCTTCAAGGCCGAAGTCTTATATTTCAATGAAGTGGGGGGAGGGCGGCGCTGGTAGAGGCGTGAGCGTGAATATGGAGAAGGGCGCAGCAACCAAATGTTGCTGCGCCCTTCTCTGCTTTCGCAGGAGTGATTACCCGCCCCGCACCCACGTATGGAAATCGTTGGTCACACTGCGGGTGAAGCCGGTAATCATATGGTTCATCTTCAACTCCATGCCCTTCTCACCGAGACCTTGAAGCACTTGGTGGGGCATCATGCACAGCATGGAGGGGATGGGAATATCCATCTCGATATTGACCGTATACTCCACCGATGTGCCATGCTGATCGGGGTAGAAGACCGCTTCAGCGGCGAGGAAGCCACTAAAGATCAGCCCCGGCATATTGATCGGTGGGCCATGCTCATCGGGAACCACGCGGATCGCCTCACCCGGCTCGTGGATGGTGATCAGATCGAAGACCCCCGCCATGGTGTGGCCATGCCCATCGGTGGCACCCACCACCAACCGGTAGCGGTCGGTCGCATAGGGGTAGACCTCAAGCGCATCGGGGAGGAGCGAGAAGACGGCGGGGACATCGCAGAAATATTCGTAGGCTAGATTTGGTGGGGCGGCGAAGCGAAAGATATGTACAGCTTGTCCCCCAAGTTGTACATAACGTGGCTCGGCTGCGGCCGCTCTACGAAGCGGATGAATCCCTGCCATACTTGGCTCCTTACGCGGGGAGGCCACACGTACCTCCCGGCCATTGGTGGGTTGATAGGTGTCAGGAACTACTTTTGCATATATGCAAGCATGTTGTTGGCAAATTATAGCATCGTGTGTCTCTTTCGGCAAGATCGGGTATGGTTGTACTAGGGCATGTGCAACCTCACCTCCGGTGGGGATTCGGCGGAGGCTGCGCCGCCCCGAAGAACTTTTTTTCTCGTAGGTTGGCGGCGAAGCCGCCAACCTACGAGAAAAAAGCGAGTCTGGGGCGTAGCTCCTAGCGGAAATCTGCTTAACTTGAGTTCTATAGAGGCGAAGCAATGCCCTCCATGTGGCCGGGAAACACGATCTTGCTTGGAAGGCGATGCTTCGCCCCTCCAAGGCCAAAAGAGGAGGCACAGCATGACCAAGATCGGGGTCATTCTCAATCCATGGGCTGGGCGCGGGATGGCGGGGCAGCGGCGGGCTGAGTTGGAGGCATTGCTGCATGAAGTTGGGGTGCCATTTGATATAATCGAGACCCATGCCCGTGGCGGGGCTACCGAATTGACCTTCCAGGCCATCGCACGCGGCTATACCTGTGTGGTCGCGGTGGGTGGTGATGGTACCATCAACGAGGTGGTGAATGGCCTGATGGGTGGCCAGGAGCGTTTTGGCCAGAGTGCCAGTTTGGGGATTGTGCCGCTCGGTACCGGCAGTGATTTTGTGAAGGTCTTGGATGGCTGGGAACCCAACGATCTGCTTGGGGCGGTGCGGCGGCTGGCGGCGGGGCGTACCCGCCCGATTGACCTGGGCCGAATCACGGTTGAGTCGCCGCTGGGCACGGAGCAGCGCTACTTCATCAATGGCCTCGGCATGGGCTTGGACGCTCAGGTCTCTGTTGAGAGCCTCAAACTGACGGCGATCAAGGGCTTTGCGGTCTATTTGATGGCCATCATCCGGGCATTGACGCAGTACAAAGCTCACGTGATGCGTGTACGCTACGATGACTACGAGGTGCGGCGGCGCTTGCTCTTTGCAAGTGTGGGAAATGGCCGTTGTCAGGGCGGTGGCTTTTGGATGACCCCCGAAGCCGAGATTGATGATGGTATGCTCGATCTCTGTATCGTGAATAAACTCCGCCTCGACCAGATCATCCGCTACATCCCCAAACTGATGGAGGGTAGCCACACGACGCTGCGCGTGGCCACCATGGGCCGCGCCCGCCAGATCGAGGTGACGTGCCCGCAGGGTATCCCCGTCGCTACCGATGGCGAGGTGGTGGCCACAGCGGCGACCCGCGTTCAGGTTGAGGTGTGTTCGGGTGCGCTGCGTCTCGTGGTATAATAGCAAACAAATGTGTTTATCTAAGGAGATCTCTGCAATGCAGTTGCTCTATCTCGACCCCCGCCAGCTTGAGACCGACCCAGACGGCGTGCGGGAAGATCCAGGGGATGTTGCGGGTTTGGCGGCCACCATGGCTGAGCGTGGGTTGCTCCAGCCGCTTGGGGTGGTTGAAGTAGGGAACGGGCGCTATCGGGTTGTGTACGGTGGGCGGCGGCGTGCAGCGGCGCTGCAACTGGGCCTGGAACGGCTACCCTGCATTGTGCTCGATGCTGACGATCCAGATCTCCTCTTACGCCAACTGATCGAGAATGTGCAGCGTCAAGACCTCAACGATGTTGAGCAGGCACGCGCCTATGCACGGCTGCGCACGCGCATCATTGCCGAACGCGGCAAGTTGGCCGAGAGCGAGCTTGATGAACTGGTAGGCGAGGCCGTCGGTTTTAGCGGGCGCACCGTGCGGCGCTACCTGGGGCTGCTCGATCTCCCCGACGAGGTACAAGAGCTCATTCGGCGTGGCGAACTGAACGTCACCCAGGCCCAGCATCTACGCCGGGTGAGTAGCCCGCGCACCCAGATCGAACTAGCCCGGTTTGCCGTCGAAGAGGGCATGTCGGCGGCCGAACTGAGCAAATTAGTGGCCTACTTTGCTGCCAACCCCAACCTAACCCTAGAGACCGCGCTCCAGGCATTGGAGCAGGGCGAACAACTACGCACCACCCTCAGCACACCGGAGGGGGGTATCGGTGGTGGGCCGTTGGGCAAAACGAGCATCGCCGCCGTAGACCAAGCCGAGAGCGAGGCGGGTTTCTGGGAGGATGAAGAAGCGGAGCAAGGCGAGGAGCAGGGCTACCTGCGGGTCGAGGAAGAGACCATCGAGAACCAGCCGAAAAACAAGGCGCGGGTTTTCCGTATTCGCTCGCTCGATCAGATGGTAGACGAGACCGACCGCATCACACGCGCCTACGCCGAAGGCGACCTCCACAAGTGGGTTAAGGCCGATGACGGGGCACCCTTCAAACTACGGCTACTGCTCAAGCAGTTGGAGAGCCTTGCACGCGGGCTACGCGAGTTGGCCGAACAAGAAGGTTGGGAGACCGAGGAGTAGCGACGCAAAATGGTGTGTGGCGTAGAGACGCAAGATTTTGCGTCTCGCGACGCAAGATTTTGCGTCTCGCGACGCAAGATTTTGCGTCGCTACGCCACACACACCCTATTTCCCCTCGAAGAGATGAATAAGATCGGCAATCGTCTTCTCGCGGGATTCTTCTTCATTATCCAGGCAATTATGGGCATAACAGCGCAACACCTGGCTACTGACACTCGCGAGGGCCGACTTCACCGCCGCCACCTGGGTCACGATCTCGCGGCAATCGCGGTCATCCTCGACCATCCGCTGAATACCGCGTACCTGGCCCTCGATGCGCCGCAGACGTAACAAGACATCCTGGCGTCGTTCAGGCGAAAGGGGGCGTACCTGATCGGCCATAGCAGCCTCCGCTCATGAACCTTATCGCCGCGAGATTAGCCGATCACCTGATTAAAGATGTCGCGGTAGGCTCCTTCTGATTTCTGGCCAACGAGGCGCTGAACCTCCTTGCCGCCCTTGAAGATGACTAGTGTGGGGATGCCCTGAATGCCCAGTTGCCCGGCCCAGCGGATCTCCTCATCGGTATTGACCTTGGCGATAGTCAGCTTACCCTCGAACTCCCCGGCGAGCTTATCGAGCGTCGGCGTGATGGCCCGGCATGGCCCACACCAGGGTGCCCAGAAATCTACCACCACCGGCTTGTCCGACTTGAGAACCGCCTGCTCGAAATCGGCATCTGTGACCTTAACGGGCTTTGCCATTGCAATCCTCCTCGGGGTATACCCCCGGTGTTTTTATGCTTGTGTATCCCTTTCGGATACCCCTAGGGGGTATATTACACGATCACATTGTGCTTGTCAAGAGGTGCTGGATTGCCCAATCATCCCGTAGGGGCGAAGCATCGCCCCAGCGCATCCTGGGAGGATCGTCCATCGTCTGTGGGGGCGATGCTTCGCCCCTACTTCTTCGCATCCAGATCCCGCATGATGCGATCCAGATCAGCATGATCCACCGGGGGGGAGGCTTTAGGTTGGGGCGGCGGTGAAGAGGGCATTGTCGGCCCAGCCGGGGGGGCTTTGCGGGCAGGCGCAGGGGCGGGGGGCGGAGGTATAGGTGCGCGTTTGATTGGTGGTATGGTCGAGACGGGTTGCTTGAGGGCTTGCGAGATGCGGTGATAGCCCTTTACCAGCACAAAGATCATCGTACTCAGCACCATCGCGAGGATGAACCAGGGCAGCCATTGATTAAGAATATCAGTAACAATATTCTGACTGAAGAGATCCTGCGCCTCTTCTTCGGGCCAAATATCGTTGGCATAGCGCATCAGGTAACTGGTGAGGATGGCGGCATTGAGCGCACCGAGGAACATACCGATCCCACGATCCATCAGCGTCGTAGGTGCTTGGGGTTTGCGTAGCGGATCGTGTGGTAGGAGCAGGCTACCTCCATAGCCCACGAGTAGCGCTACTGCCAGGAAGATCAAGGCGGTTAGGAGAAAGACCATCCAGAGGGACTGATCGATCTCACTCCGTAACCATTCAGACCAGCGCGCTTGCCAGAGATCGATCAAGACCGCGCTCATAAGTGTTCCGGCTAAGGCGATCAATCCTCGGCGCACGCCTCGCGAGAAGCCAATGAAACCAAGGACCCCGATGGCTATAAAGACAATAATCATGAGAATCATATTCTGCCACCTCGCTGATTGCGCCAATGGTACGCGCAATTGTAGCACATGCCCTTGGCGGGCATGTGCTACGTCCACCTTTCGTAGGGGTCTGGTGCCCAGCCCCAGACCTGCTTCTTTCTCGTATTTTGGCGGCGAAGCCGCCAAAATACGAGAAAAAAAGTTCTTCGGGGAAGGCGAAGCCTCCCCCGAATCCCCGCCGGGAGGCTTACGTTCATGTCAATGGGCGGCGCAGCCGCCCCAGCCGCCCCCAAAAACTGGAGTTTGGGGTGCAACCCCAAGGATGTTGCCCATGCCCGCAGGGGATGCAACTCACCTTTCCCTTGCGCTCTTGAGCGTGCTATAATGTTGCCTATAATCCTATGCGTTTTCTCGTGAGGGCATGGCGCTAGACCGGCTACTGACGGCTTGGCTCAATAGGATTGAGCCCAATTCGACGGTAGATGCCTGCGAGGTAATTACGTATCGAGAAGGAGGCACGATTCATGGTTCGCGTCGCAATCAATGGTTTTGGTCGGATCGGTCGCCAGACACTTAAGGCGATGCTCGAGTACCACCCAGATGAGTTCGAGATCGTCGCGATTAACGATCTGACCGACAATGAGACGCTGGCGCATCTGCTGCGGTACGACTCGACCTACGGCCCCTTCGATGGCGAGGTGAGTGTCACCGACGATAAGATTATCGTTGATTATGATGATGTTCACTATGAGATTGCGGCTCTTGCCGAGCGCGATCCCACCGCGCTACCCTGGGGCAAGATGGGGGTTGATATTGTCATCGAGTCAACTGGCCGCTTCACCGATGCGGATAAGGCCAAGGCGCACCTGGAAGCAGGGGCCAAGAAGGTGATTATCTCGGCACCTGCGAAGGGCGAGGATCTGACGATCTGCTTGGGTGTCAACGAGACCAAGTATGATCACGAGAAGCATCATATCATCTCGAATGCGTCCTGTACCACCAACTGTCTGGCTCCGGTGGCCAAGGTGCTCAACGACAAGTTCGGGATTCAGCGTGGTCTGATGACGACGATCCATGCCTATACGATGGATCAGAATCTTCAGGATAACGTGCATAAGGATCTGCGTCGCGCACGCGCCGCAGCTATCAATATGGTACCCACCACCACCGGGGCCGCCAAGGCTGTTTCGTTGGTGATCCCAGAACTGAAGGGCAAGTTCCACGGTTATGCCGTGCGTGTCCCCACTGCCACGGTCTCGATGGTGGACTTCTCGGTTCTGTTGAACCGCGCCACCACGGTTGAGGAGATTAACCAGGCATTCATTGAGGCCAGCGAGAGCGAGGAGATGGACGGTATCCTCGGCGTGAGCCACGAGGAACTGGTCAGCAGCGACTTCATCGGGATGTCCTATAGCACGATGGTCGATCTTCCGCTCACCATCGCCATGGGCGACGACTTCTTCAAGGTCGTCTCCTGGTATGACAATGAGTGGGGCTACTCGACCCGTGTCTCCGATCTGACCGCCTATATCGCTGAGCATTTTGAGTAGTGTATAGTTGTCTTCGGTAGGGGCTTGGGGCGTAGCCCCAAGCCCCTTTTTTGTGTGAAGTTACGCCTCCCCCGAAGATATTTTAGGTTGTTTTTTGGCGGCGTAGCCGCCAAAAAACAACCCAATTAGGGTTTGGGGCGCAGCCCAAGGACTTTTTGCGCCTAGCGCGACATACAGAGCAGTGCCCCACGCGGGGCACTATGATCGGAGATCGGTTCTAATGCTTCCATCAGCGCTACTTCTCTGGCACAATGGGGGCAGAGCGCAATATGGTGGGTGATCTGGGCGCGTTGATACGGATCAAGTAGCCCTTGACAATAATCCACGAGTACATCGGTTGTTGGGCAAAAGAGCCGGTAGAGCCGCAGATGTAGCCGACGCTGAAATTCTCGCATCTGCCGCATGCGTGTAGCACAGCTTGGGCATACTTCGAGGTGGGCCTGGGTCTCTGCATCAAGTTCACCGTCAATCGCCGCCATCAGTACGCTACTGCTCAATCCAGGTGGTGCCACGCAGCCCGTCTCCTGGCTCTTATCTATGATCATAGCCATGCGCTCCTCAATGTACCAGCAGCCGAACCCCCCTGCCGTATAGTAAGAAACGCAGTGGATGACTATATTTTACATACCTGCTACGCTATGTCGTTTGTTCTGGTCAAAAAGAACGCCTCTTCTCCATAAGAAGAGGCGTTCTGTCGCGACACGACCTATTGGGCAAGTATCATGCGGAGTTGTTGGTTGCGGCTTAGGCGGCCTAAGACGTTGCGTTTGACGTTGTATACATCGTTGACACTGTTGAAGAGATCACTCCGCTTGGCATAGATGGCGCGTGGAGTCATACTGAGGATGAAGGAGTAGTAGACGACGACGCGCTCAATCTCGTTGTGGAGTTGGGTATTGATGAAGCTCCAAAACTCTTGGCTATCCACCCGGCTCATGGCCTCTTCGTCGGGGGAGTAGTGGGGCATATGGGTTGGTGTGATGGTCTCTTCGGGGAGCATCTCCGACCAGGACTGCGCCCGCACGCTGTCAATCACCACGCTCGTTGAGCAGAGTTGGAGGTATTGTAGCAGCGAGGCGAGGGTCGGGAAGGATGCGAAGCGTTCGGCAGAGATCGCACGCCAGAATTTGGTGAAGGCACCTACCACAAAATATTCGCTGCTCTCACCGCTACTGACAAAGGCACCACTACGCCGAATCCAGCCTTCTACTAGGCCACTGTAGTGGAGGTAGAGTTGTTCCCATGCTAACTCATCGCGTTCCACGAGCGCCCGCCGAAAGAGTTCATAACTGAAACGGGTGTCATGGGGCTGGCCACGGTAAAAACGCTCGCTCTCGGTCGCACAGCGTTGTACCAGGATCATCAGATCCATAAGATCCGGCTGCTCATCTTCAATGACACGGCTGCCGTCGCGGTTGGGCTGAGGGAGTGCCATGCTCGTCCCTCGGTTGGGGATGGTTCGGCTGGGGGTGTCAATACGCTGCGTGATCATGGCCTCCTCAATTCTCCAAGTAGCCCGCTGGGCTGCTTGTGTTGTTATCAGACGCTCACCGCCCTGTTTGGCTGTTTGGCGTCTGTATGCCCGTGCTGTGGGTCTTCCTACATTGATTGTAGGGACTCACTGTGTGGCTGAGAAGATCGTTAGATGAGCAACGGATGACAGATGCTACGATGGTGTGTCGTATTCTTTAGGAATGGGAGGAGGGAGTGTGCGGATTGGCCGCTGGTATCCACTTGAACGAGTTGGTGTCTCTTTTTCGCTTGGTGGGGCTGCGCCCCAACCCCCACCGCCGCTAAGTGCGTGTTACAATACCTGTGCAGGGCGATTGTATTGCACAGGAGTTGGCTATGGTTCAGGTTGAAATCAATGATGAATCCACCGATGATGCCAAGCTCGGTGAACGTATCGTGGCGATTGCGCGTCGGAAGGCGTCCCATATCGGTTTCTACTGCGATGGCAGTGGGATCTGTACCATGTGTGAGTGTAAGATTCTCAGTGGCGCGGATCAGTTGAATGAGCCGACTGAGGTTGAACATACGTGGTTGACCGATGCGCGGCTGGCGCAGGGTTATCGCCTTGGCTGTCAGGCGGCCTTGCGTGGTACTGGCCCCGTACAGGTGCTGACCCGCGCTGAGGAGATGCGCCGTCAGCTTGATGCGGTGCTGAATCCACCGATGGGGACGACATCTGCCGATCATCTACCCGGCTTGCTGGAGAATATTGCGGCGATCAACTGGCAGCATATTGGGCGTTGGCCCTTCAATTTGCTGAGTAGTATCAACCGGATTGGTCTGTATAGTGTGCTCTGGCCGATCACCAATCTTAATCAGTTGGTTGATGATACGGTGCGGATTACGCAGCATATGTTAAAGACGGAACCCAAGGATCAGTCGCCGTCGGCGTAGTCGTGACCCCAGGGCATATGCAAAGTTCTTGGGGCGCAGCCCCAAGCCCCAATTTTTGTTGTTTTTTGGCGGCTACGCCGCCAAAAAACAACAAAAAAGATTTTCGGAGGCGGCGAAGCCGCCCCCGAACCCCCGTCGGGAGGCGCTTAGAAAAATCTTGTCAAGAGGTCTGCTTGGTGGATCTGACCCTTACGCCGAGTTGGGCGATTGAACTGACGAGTCCCCATCCGGTGGCGCGTTTCGCCGCCGAGGAGTTGCGGCGTACCTTGCAGCGGATGGGTGCCCCGGCGTTGTCCGTGGTTGCGCAGGCGCTTGGCCCGCGCATTGTGTTGCGTCATGGGTCAGGTGGGGATGCCTTCTTGCGCGCCACCGATCATGCGGGGATGTTGCTGCGCGGCGAGGGGCCACGGGGGCTGCTCTATGCGGTCTATGATCTGTTGGAGGCGCTGGGGTGCCGCTGGGTTATGCCGGGGGCTGCCGGTGAGGTCATCCCGCGCCTTGCGCAGGTGATCTTGCCCGCCGAGGGTGTGGCCGACCGCCCCGCTCTGCTCCGACGTAGCCTCGTGATCGGCCACGATCTCTTTCTGGCTGAAGCTGAAGCGTGGATCGTCTGGGCGGCGCAGAATCGCCTGAATACGATCTTCATCCATACGATTGACCATGGCCCGGCGATTGGGGCGTGTCGCTTGGCGACCTGGCGACGGCGGCGGCGGGCGCTGCTGCCGCGTTTGGCGGAACGTGGTCTTGATCTGGAGTTGGGAGGCCACCATCTGCGCGATCTCTTGCCCCGGCGGCTCTTCGCGTCCCAGCCCGATCTCTTCCGCGTCGCCGATGGTCGCCATACCCCCGATCACAATTGCTGCCCGCGTAACCCGCAGACGCTCGCCCTGTTGCGCCAGCATGCCAGCGCCTTCTTTACCACCTACCCCGAAGCGCAGGTCTACCATCTCTGGCCCGATGATCTGTTGGCGGGCGGCTGGTGCGATTGCCCGCTGTGTGCGGGGCTTAGTGCTTCCGACCAGAGTCTGTTGGTGATCAACACACTGGCTGAGGCGCTGGCGGCGCTGCGCTCTGAGGCCAAACTGAGCTACTTAGCTTATCATACCACGGCCACTGCACCACGAGTGGTGCGCCCGCATCCGCAGGTGGAAGCGCTGCTTGCGCCGCGCCCGCGCTCCTACGCGCAGGGGCTTGGCGATCCGCAGAGCCACCTCAATCTACCCCACGCGGCTGATCTGGCTGCTAATCGGGCTGCGTTTGGCGGGACGGTGGCGCTCTTCGAGTATTACCTGGATGGTATCCTCTTCAAGTCTTCGCCGCCGCCCTTGGCCGCAGTGATCGCGGCGGATCTGACCTACTACCGTAGCCAGGGGGTGACGAGTGTTTATGCGTTGATGACGGGTGACCGGCCATGGCTGGTGCCGCCGATCAATGCGTATCTGTTTGCGCGCTTGGCCTGGAATCCTGAGCAGGATCATGCGGCGTTGTTGGCGACCTACGCAGAGGTTCGTGCCCCGCGTAGCCCGGCGGCGCTGTTGCGTACCTACACCACCTTGGAGCGGGCGTGGTTGGCGGTGCTGGATCGTACCCCCGCTGAGGCGGCGCTGCGGCGTGAGGCTGGCGATCAGCGCGATCCGGTTGCGCTGCCTCCGCTGGATGTGCTCGACTATATGGCCGCGCCGCGCCCGGATTGCGAGCAGCGTTTGGAGCGCATGGGCCGGATGCAGGCCGATTTGCTGGCGGGGCAGGCGGCGTGGGACGAAGTGCTGCACACGGCCTTTGGTGAGCGGGCGACGTTGGAGGCGGAACGCGCCGAGTGGGCGTTGGCGGTTGGGTTGTTGCGCTTTTTGGCGCTGCGCCAACAGCTCTATGTGATGGCCGAGCGCGGGGCTGAACGGGTGGTGTTGCAGCAGGCGTTGGCGACGGCGCAGGCGGGCTTGGATCTTCTGCTGGATTGGGCCCAGACGCATGTTCCCGCCGCTGCTCGTCCGGGGCATCTGTTATTGCGCACCATCTTGCAACTGCACCTCGATCAGATTGCCGACCTGCACATCGCCTTGCCGTGGCAGCGTGCGACGTTGCGGGCGCGACGGGCATTGTTGTTGCGCAACTTGGCCGGTGATCCGCGTTTGGTGTGGGAGTTGATGCGCAGGTAGGGGCGCGTCGCGACGCGCCCCGTGTCGCCCGGTTTTCCACCGTAGAGAACGCAGAGGAAGAAATGTAGGGCGCGACGCGCCTCTACACCTCCACCGCCTCCAACACCGCTCGTGCCGGGTTCTCCGGCAACCCGACGAGGGCGGCGCGGGCTGCGCCGAGGTGTGCTTGCATCACGGCGTGGGCGGGGGCGAGGCCATACTGGCGCACCTCGGCCACGGCCCAGGCGTGGTCACTATCGGGGGTGTTGAGCGCCGCCTCAAGCCGCTCGCCAGCGCCATGTTCCGCCGCGAAGATCAGCGGTAGGCTGGCGATACCCCGGCGCAGGCTGGAGCCAGCCTCGGTGTGGTCGGCGAAGTCGTGCAGTTCGGTACTGATCTGGAGCGCCAGACCGAGTTCGTGGCCATACTGATAGAGTGCCGCGACATGTTCCGCAGCGAGGCCACCGCAGGCCGCCCCGGCCTGACATGCAGCAGCGTAGAGCGCGGCGGCTGAACTGCCGGTGTGGGCGATGTAGGCCGCGTGCGCTGCTTCACGTGGGCGCAGGGTGGGCACCGGCGATAGCTCGCTCTCACAGATCCGCATGACCGCCTGCGAGTAGTAACTGATCACCCGTGGGTCTGGGCTGAGTGCCATCTCGCCGGCGGCGAGGGCGAAGAGATAATCGCCCACCATGAGCGACAGCCCGTGGCCCCAATCGCCTTGGCGCGTTTGGCCGCGCCGTCGCTCGGCGGCATCAATCAGATCGTTATGGGTGCGTGTGGCGGCGTGGATGAGTTCCACCGCTGCGGCGGCGTGGATGGTACGTTCTAGCGCGTACTCACCGAAGTGGGCGGCGAGTAGCACCAGTGCAGCGCGTGGCCGCATGGTGTCGGGGCGCAGAATCGTAGGCTCGGCCACGCCGATCACCCCGGAGCGAGATGCGGTACGTTCGCGAACAATCCGATCAACCGCCTGAAGATCGGCCATGATGGTGGCGGGCAATGGCAGCTTAAACATAGATCTGGGCGGGCTGCCGTATGGCGCAGGCCCGATATGTGGGTTGGGTTGGTGCGGCGGTACGATACCCCATTCATCGTGGGGTGTCAACTTCCTTGTAAGGGCGAAGCATCGCCCACCATGTGGCAGAGGAACACGAACTGGTTGAAGGGCGATGCTTCTCCCCTACGGGATGATCGGGGAACCCGGCTTGCGTGGCGCGGCCCGCAGTGTGCGCTCAGCGTGGTAGGTGACTAGGCCGGGTGCTCCGCCGACGATCTTGCGCACTAGTACCCGCCGACAGAGATCAATCTCGACATTCGCATCGGCTGCGGCTTGGCTGAAGTGGGCCGCCAAACCCGCCGCTTCGATCAGGGTCGTTTCGGGAACCTCGCGGCCGCCACTGCGGATGATGACGTGGGAGCCATGGATGCCTCGTGCATGCAGCCAGAGATCGTCGGGCCGCCCGATGTGGAAGGTGACCTCCTCGTTCTGGCGGGCGCTGCGGCCAATCACGATGCTGAATCCATCACTCGATTGTACCTGAAGCGGGCGCGCTTTGCTGGTTTTGCGTCGGCGGCGCTGACGCACTGGATCGGGATGTTCGCGCAGGTAGCCCAACTCTTCGGCTTCGATGGCGATCTGCTCGATCTGATCATAGTCGTCGCTGAGGAGGAGAAGGGCACGTAGTTGTTCCACCCCATGGATGCGCAGTTCAACCTGACCCAGCAGTTCGGGCAACCCGGCCAGCGCACTCTTGGCCTTGTCGTAGGCTTTGAAGCGCTCTTGGGCTTGCTCAACCGGTTTGCGCTGCGGATCAAGTTGGATCTTGCGGCCTTCAACCGTGAGCACCGTCTGGCCGGGCTGAAGTGCGTGCAGGAAGGCGAAGATCATCTCGCCCTCCCAGCGCAGCACCTCAAGATCGCCCGCCTTGCGCAATTCGGCGCGGATCTGGTCGTGTTGGTGCTGAAGGCGTTCGGCGGCGGTGCTGAGTTGCTGCGCGAGTGCGCTGCGGCGTTGGGTGTGGTTGGTCAGTGTCTCGCGGGCAGCATAGAACTCCTCCAGCACCGCACTGATGCTGGGGGCATCTTGGGTATTGGCGAGGTGCCCTAGGTGGTATGCGGCATAGGCGAGCGGGCCATCGGGGCCACGCACGAGGCAGGGTTGCCAGGGTGGGCTGAAGATTTCGCGCAGCCGGGCTGCTAGGCTATACCAGGGCAGATCGGCGCTGATCGGCGCTTTGGGCTGGCCCAGGCTGCGGAAGATGACTTCGCGGGCCACTTGGGGCGAGACCCCCCGGTAGGTGGCGACCAGCGCCTTCTCCAACTCGTTCCCCACCGACGCGCTCAATCCCGCCAGCCCCTCGCCCATTGCACGGGTAGGATCGCGTTTCTCTTGCGCCGGTGGCAACTCGTAGACATGGCGCGGCATGATCACGCGCTGGCTCATGCGCGGGGTCACGCGCTTGATGCTCTCCATGACCAGGTTGTTATCATCCACCAGAATGATATTACTACGCCGATCCATCGGCTCGATGATCAGGTCGCAGGTGATCAGGGCGGGCTGTTCGGCATCATCAGGCCAGGGATCAGCTTCTTCATCGTCCCCTCCTTCGTCCTCTCCCGCTGGAGGAGGAGATTGGCTCCCGGAGATTTGGGGCGGAGGAAACAACCCTTCTGCATCCTCTATTTCCTCGGCTTGGTTGCGCGTCTCTGCGCGTTTGGCTATACTAAGCACGAGGATGCGTTCAAGGTGCGGCTGTTCGATACTCACAATTCGGCCACCGAGCAGATATTTACGCATGAGCAGCAGCAGCGGCGTCGCCTGCTCAACCCCACGGCTGAGCCGGGTACGCACCAGATGAACCCGCGCAAACTGGGCATGCGCCGAGGCCAGCAGGTGATAACGCTGGCCGTGGTGGTAGATCTCTAGCCCGATACCGAGCGGGCCAGTTAGCAGGACACGTTGGATGCGTCCACCCAGGATGGTTTCGCGCAACTCATCGGCCACTGCGCTTATTGTCAGTGCATCGAAGTACATAGATTAGGGATGCGAATGTCGCAATTGCTCAACCCATTGCTTGAAGGTAAACCCGCCACACCGTTGTTGGTCGTCATCTCTGGCCCTTCGGGGGTCGGTAAAGACTCAGTGCTGATGCGGATGCGTGAATTGGGGTTCCCATTCCACTTTGTCGTCACCGCCAACAGCCGCCCCAAGCGACCGGGCGAGATTGACGGTTTCGACTACCACTTTGTCACCAATGAGCGCTTCGAGCAGATGATTCGTGATGATGAACTGCTGGAGTGGGCGGATGTCTACGGACAGTATAAGGGCATTCCGAAATTTGAGGTACGCCAAGCGATGGAGAGCGGGCGCGATGTGATCCTGCGCATCAATGTGGATGGTGCGGCGACGATCAAGCGCATCGCCCCGGAGGCGCTCTTTATCTTCCTCGCCCCCGCATCGTTGGATGAACTACGCCACCGCTTAACCCTGCGCCGCACCGAGAGTGCCGATGAGATCGAGGATCGGTTGGCGGTTGCTGCGCACGAACTGGAGCAGGCCCGGCTCTTCGACTATATCGTGATCAACCAAGAGTCGCACTTGGATGAAGCCGCTGGCCAGATTCGGGCCATCATTACCGCCGAGAAGTTGCGGGTCTATCCGCGCCAAGTGACGTTATAAGCGAGCCAGGGCTGGGCAACGTTCTTGGGGCTGAAGCCCCAAATCCCAATGTTGGTTGTTATTTGGCGGCTACGCCGCCAAATAACAACCAAAAAAGATTTTCGGGGGCGGCGCAGCCGCCCCCAAACCCCCACCGGAGGTCTGATATGTTACTCCATGAACGACTCAATAGTGATCTCAAAGACGCCATGCGTAGTGGCGATAAGGCGCGGGTCGAACTGATTCGTACCACACGGGCAGCGCTTCAGACGGCCCAGTTGGAGGCGGCCAAGCAGCGCTATGACGCGGCGGCGCGTGAGATTGAGGCCAAGTACGCCGATGATGCCGAGGCACGTGATGCTGCGCTCAGCGCGATCTCGGCTGATGCCCACGCGCCGCTTGATGATGCGGCGGTAGTTGCGATCATCATCAAGGAGGTGAAGCGCCGCCGTGATGCTGCCGAGATCTACCACAAGGCTGGGCGTGAGGATCTGGCGGCAAGTGAAGAGGCCGAGGCGCAGATGTTGGAGATCTATCTGCCCAAGCAGTTGAGCCTAGAAGAATTACGGCCCCAGGTCGCGGCCCTGATCGCTGAACTCGGCTTGAGTGGTGCATCCAGCATGGGTAAACTGATGCCGGTCTTGATGGAGCGCTTCAAGGGCCAAGCTGAGGGCCGCGTGCTCAGCCAGGTGGCCCGCGAACTTCTGGCCGGGAACTAATCGCCTTGGCGATGAATACAACGCTGCGTCGCTGGCTCATCCGAATCGCCGCTTCACGGGCGCTGCGCCCCTTTGTACTCGTTGCGCAGCGCCCCATCATGGCGCTGGGGCTGGAAGCGCTGATCCTCTGGCTCGGTATCTGGGCCGCGCTTACCCTCAGTTTGCCCGGTGAGTATGGGCGCTTAGAGGTTGGTCAGCCTAGCCCCCAGAGTGTCGTGGCCCCGCGTGACGCCACCTACATCAGTGAGATCCTCACTGCTGAACGTCAGGCGCAGGCTGAGAATAGCCCGGAGAACCTGGTCTATCTCTACGACCCCCAGATCCCCATTCACCAACGCACGGCGCTCAATGCGCTGCTCGATACGATCACGAGTGTGCGCGATGATCCCTCGCTCAGTCGGGCGGCGCGTCTGAACACGCTGGCCGCTCTGCCCAATGCGACGGTGGCGCTCTCGGCGGAGCGCGCCGATCTGATCTTGACTCTGGATCAAGAGAGTTGGGCGACGTTGCGCCAGGAGGTGATTGGTCTCTACAATCGGTCGCTCAATCGCTATGATTATGCGATAGATGAACAGGCGCTGATTGAGTTGCGCGAACGCTGGCTCACCTACTGGCTAGCGACGACCACGCTCTCGCCAACCCAGCGCGAGTTGGCGCTCTTCTTCACCCAGTCGTTCTTGCTGGTCAATCGCACGCTGGATGATGAGGCCACGGCGGTGCGTCGCCAGAGTGCGCGTGATAAGGTACTACCCCAACAGGTGCGCGTGCTGGCCGGTGAGAGTATTGTGCGGGTGGGCGAGATCATTCGCCCGGAGACGATTGAGAAGTTACAGCAGACGGGGGCCATGCCACTGGCGCTGAGTTGGTTGGGGATCGCGGGACGTGGCCTGATCGCGCTCCTGATGATGCTCGCCTTCTTTGGGTATGGGCTGATCTATCAGACCGATACGACCCACAATCCGCGTTCGCTCTTTGTCCTGATCTCCTTGATGGTCTTGACCCTCATCTTGAGCCGGATCGTCATCCCGCTTGCGGGAACGAATACCTACTTTTGGCCGCTTGCCAGCCTCGCCATTATCATCGCGGTGGTCTTTAATGGTCGTTTTGCCTTGGCGGCCTCGGCGCTGGTAACGGTTGCGATCAGCTTTATGCAAGATGGCACCTTGCCACTCGCGCTGAGTCTGATGGCTAGTTGTGTGGTGGCGGTCTTTGTGGTGCGCAACGCCGATCATATCGCGGTCTTTCTATTGGCGGGCCTGAGCGTGAGTCTGGTGGTGGCGTTAGCGCATCTGGCCTTCTGGATGCTGGAACAGCCGATCATCCGTGCCGATACCCTCTCTGCGTTGGGGATTCAGGCACTAACGGGGATACTGCTCGCCGGAGTGAATGGTATCTTCTCGACCATCCTTGCCCTGGGGGTCTTTAACTTGGTGAGCCGGGCTGCTGGTCAGGTGACGCCACTGCAACTGATGGAGTTGGCGCACCCCTCGCGGCCACTGCTGCGCAAGCTGATTCGTGAGGCTCCGGGCACCTACTACCATAGCGTAGCGGTGGGCAACTTGGCCGAAGCGGCTGCCGAGGCGATCAATGCCGACGCGCTCTTGCTGCGCGTGGCCGCCTACTACCACGATATTGGCAAAACCATCCGGCCCTATTTCTTTACCGACAATCAGATGGGGCGTGCCAACGTACATAATGACCTTGATCCCCAGACGAGTGCGCAGATCATTCTCGATCATGTGCGCGAGGGGGTGAAGATGGCTCAGGCGGCGGGGTTGCCGCCACAGATCATTGACTTTATTGCCACCCACCACGGTACGGGTTTGATTCGCCATTTTTACGAGCAGGCGCTCCAACAGCATGACAGCGTTGATCCGCGTGATTTTCGCTACCCTGGCCCGCGCCCGCGCACGCGGGAACAGGCCATCCTCATGCTGGCGGATTCGGTGGAGGCGACGGTGCGCTCCAAGGCGCAGCACGGCAAACTGCTTGCAGTTGGGGCTACCGGTGAGGGCGCGAATAGCGCAACGCCAGGGGCACAGGCACTCGACGATCTGGTGCAGTCAATCATCTCGACTCGTATCCGCGAGGGCGAGTTGGATGATTCGTCCTTGACGATGCGTGAAATAGCCCTGATCAAACAGGCGTTTGTGAATAGTTTGCAGAGTATCTACCATCCACGGGTTGATTATGGGCCTTCGATAGTGAAATAGGATAGATAAGAGGAACTGAGTGCATGGATGCGAATGAATACCAGATTCTCGCCTTACGGACTGAGGCGGGGGGACGTAGTGAGCGCGAGCGTTTACTCAATGCGGCGCTGGGCTTGTGTGGTGAGGCGGGCGAGTTTGCCGATACCTTGAAGAAGGCCGAGTTTCATGGCCACACGCTCGACGCCGATGCCTTGCGCAAGGAGTTGGGGGATGTGCTCTGGTACGCGGCGCTGGCCTGTGATGCCTTGGGCGTGCAGATGGGTGAGGTGATGGCACAGAATATCGAGAAGCTGCGCCGCCGTTACCCCGAAGGCTTTTCGAGCGAACGTAGTATTCGACGCGAGGCGTAAGGAGTAGTATGGAGCGCAGCGCAACCATCAACCGTACAACCGGCGAGACGACCATCAGCCTGAGCTTGAACATTGATGGCAGTGGCAAGGCCGAGGTTGCCACCGGAATTGGCTTTCTCGATCATATGTTGATTCTGTGGGCCAAGCATGGCCTCTTCGACCTCAGCGTTCATGCCGAGGGCGATCTGCATATTGATGAACACCATACCGCCGAGGATACCTGCATCTGCTTGGGGCGAGCGATTGATCTGGCTCTGGGCGAGCGGCGCGGGATCGTGCGCACGGCCCACAGCTTCGTGCCCATGGACGAGACGTTAGCGATGGTGGCGCTCGATCTAGGTGGGCGGCCCTACTGTGTCGTACAGGCCGATTTTGTCACCCCACGGGTTGGCCAACTCGGCACCGATCTAATCTTCCACCTACTTGAGAGTGTCGCCTTCCACGGGCGGCTCAACCTACACGCGCAGGTACTCTACGGGCGCAACGATCACCACAAGGTTGAGGCGATCTTCAAAGCCTTTGGGCGGGCGCTCGACACTGCTACCCGGCTTGAGCCACGCTTAGCCGGGGCGGTACCGAGTACGAAGGGGGTTCTCTGATGATCTTTCTCGTTGCGGTGCTGCTCAGTTTTGGCCCCGCCTTTCTCTATGCGGCCATCGTCTACTGGCTCGACCGCTTCGAGAAGGAGCCGCTGCACCTGTTGGGGGGCGCGTTCCTCTGGGGCGCATGCGTGGCCACCCTGGGCGCGATCATTGCCACGAGTCTCCTGGAGGTTGGGGTCGAGGTGATCACGGGGAGTGCGGCGCTGGCCGAATTGACCGGGACAACCCTGCTGGCCCCCGTGGTGGAAGAGAGCCTGAAGGGCTTGGCGGTACTGCTGATCGTCATCTTTTTCCCCCACGAGTTTGACTCGGTGCTGGATGGGATGGTCTATGCGGCGATCACCGCGCTAGGCTTTGCCGCCACCGAGAACGTCCTCTACCTCTACTTTATGGGCTACCAAGAGGGCGGCATGGGCGACATGATTACCCTGTTTGTGCTGCGGGTGATACTGGGCGGTTGGGGCCATGCCGTCTACACCGCCTTTATCGGCATTGGCTTGGCGGTCGCACGCTTACGGCGCGGCTGGGCGATCAAACTGGCCGCACCCTTCCTGGGTTGGTGTGTCGCCATCTTTCTGCACGCGCTCCACAACGGGATGTCCACCGTCTTAGGGGGCAGTTTTGGGCTAGGCGGGCTGATCGCCACCTTGCTCGTGGATTGGACGGGCTGGGCGGCGGCGTTGGGGATCGTTATCTGGGCGATCTGGCGTGAGCGCAAGTGGATGCGCGACTATCTGCGCGAGGAGGTGGCAATGGGCGTGATCACCCCCGCGCAGTACCTCGTGGCAAGCTCGATCAAGGCCCAGATTGGCTTAGGGATGCGCGGGCGGACACAACGCGACTTTTATACCACCTGTGCCGAGTTGGTTCACAAGAAGCACCAATTGCTTACCTTAGGCGATGAGCGTGGGAATAGTACGCGGGTAGCCGCGTTGCGGGAATATTTGGTGCGCCAATCGGCGGGGGCGTAGAGACGCAATATGTTGCGTCTCGTTGGCGACGCACGATGTTGCGTCTCGTTGGCGACGCACGATGTTGCGTCTCGTTGGCGACGCACGATGTTGCGTCTCGTTGGCGACGCACGATGTTGCGTCTCGTTGGCGACGCACGATGTTGCGTCTCGTTGGCTCGTTGGCGACGCAATATTTTGCGTCGCTACGCGGCCAATTCCTCTTCGTGGGCGTATTCGGTCACCAATTGGCGGGTCTTCTGGCAGACGCGCTCGTAGAGGTGGCTGGCCATGCGCTGCTCGATCAGCACGCGCCGACGTTCAGCCTCACAATGCTCGGTCAAACTGATCATGGCCGCTAACTGATCGCCTGCCGCGTGCATCTGAGCGAGGCTCTCCTCGGCAAACGGCGGGCGTGGGCGCAGGAGGGTCAACGATGCCTCCAGACGGCGCATATCGGCCAGCAGCGTGGTTGCGGTTAATGCGGCGGAGGGCGAGGTCGGCGCAACGAGTTGCAGGTAGGTGGTATCGTTATCAAAATAGGCCGCAAGTTTACGCTGGACGGCGATGTAGGTACGCTGCCCGGCAACTTCTGCCTGCCAGCGCTGCGAAAGTGCCTTGCGCCAATCGGCTAACGTCTGCTCACCACGCTGATTCTGCTCCTCAATCGCGTTGAGTAACGTCTGATGGCGGGCCAATTCCTCATCAGCAAACGGCAACTCATGGCGACGAAGTTCAAGCAGGGTTAGGAGTTGAGATGTCGTTTCTGGAGTCAATGGAGTAATTGTCAGAATCTGGTTCACAGCAGGTCCTTTCAAGTAGCAGCAATGGTGTGCCTGCACGTATATGGTACGAAATGTTACCTTCTGCGTCCATAGTACTTCTGTCGTGATTAGAGGGATGACTTACGACAGAAGTACGTAGGGCTATATGCTACAATAATGCGTGCATCCAGCGGGCTACCTCCAGCGTCATACCCGCAGGGATGGTGCGCAACAGCACTAAGGAGGTTGGTTATGGGGTTGTTTGATCAGATTGGCAAGACACTCAATCAAGGGATTGATCGGGCGAAGTTTGAGGCCGAGAAGTTTCAAAAGACGACTCGCCTCCAGGGCGAGATCAACGAGGTACGGCGTCAACTTGATGCAAAGCTGATGGAGATGGGGCAGCGTGCGTATGATCTCCAGCGCGCCGGCCAGATCAGTGCGCCCTCGATTGCGGAGATGGCGGGGTTGGTGGATCAGTTACGTTCGACATTGGTGACCCATGAGGAAGAGTTGAAGATTGCTCAGAATGAGGTCTTTGAAGAGACACCTCTGGGCGTATCGCCAACCAGCCCCAGCCAGTCGGTGCCGATCTCCTATGATGCTCCGCCGATGGTCACGCCACCGATGGTCACGCCGCCGATGGTTACCCCACCACCAGCGTCCGCCCAGAAGATCTGTCCGAGTTGTGGCTTCCAGATGCCGAGTAGTGCGATGTTCTGCCCCAACTGTGGCGCACGGGTTGGGTAGATCGTTTGGGGAGGTTTTTCCGGGGGCCTGTGGCCCCCGAATCCCCCCCGTGCATGGGTCGTATCGCGATGCGACCCTACGAGGTTTTCATCACCTCTTGGGGCGTGCGGGCGGTGCGTACCCCGTTGAGGTTGATACCGAGATGGGTCATTGTGGCGGCGACCGAGGCCGAGATGCCGGTGATGGTCACTTGGCAACCGAGTAGCCGGATGGCCTGGATGGTGCGTACAATCGCCTGCGCCACCGAGGTGTCAACCGTAGGTACCCCGGCAATATCAATGATTACCATGTGCGCGTTGTGGATGCTGACTTCTTGGAGCAGGCGTTTGGTTAGTTCACTCGCTCGCCGACTATCGAGATGCCCAACAACGGGGGCCAGAAGTACGCCATCCGCAAGCATCACAGCGGGCGTTTCGAGGGTCGAGACGAGGTCAATCAACTGGCGCTGCTGGGCATTCTGGGCTTCGAGTTCTTTGGCCTTCTGTGCCAATTCTTCGGCGTGGATTTGGGTACTTGCCAAGGCTGCTTGGGCTTCCTGGGCACTCATCTCGGCTTGGTGTTGGGCATTATCCATCACAATCCGCGCCAGGAGCATCCCGCCTACGATGATCAGGTAGATTATCATTGTGATCGGGTCGGTATAAACCGAACTGCCGCCAGAACGCAACAGCAATATCAGGATCATTCCGATGGTTGTCCCAATGAGCCAGGTTGGGCCAGCAACAATGAGCGCCATGGATGGCGGGATGAAGGCGGTGAGTGAGAAGTGCTCATAGAGATATTTCTCATCGATCAATATTCCTGAGAGAATCGTGATCATAATCAGCATGATATAGCGTACCCACTCCCAGCCCCGCCAGTAGGCGAAGACAAGTGCTGAGAGGGTAGGAATGACGATTATAGTGTCGATGAAGAGTGAAAAATCGTATGCTTCTGGAAAAATCAGTTGGTAAATCAGGGCTAAGAGCGATCCAATAATCAATATGATCTGGATTGCGATGATGACTTGCCGTTGGGTCAGTTGCATATCTTCATTCTCCTCAATGAAGGCGGGAGGATATGGCGCTAGTTGCGTAAAAACCGCTGCAATTGTACCATGCACCCAGATATAATCATATACGACACCACCAAAGGAGGCGGCATGAGTCAGGGTACAGTGACGTATCAGCACATTCTGATCGAACGTGAGGGCCGGATTGCCCATGTGACGATGAATCGTCCCCAGCGCCGCAATGCGCTCTCGTTGGCGCACATGCAGGAGTTGTTGGACTGTTTTACCCAGATTGGGGCTGATCGTGACGTGGGGGCGGTGATTCTCAGTGGGAATGGCCCGGTCTTCTGCTCTGGCCACGATCTGAGTGAGATGACCGGCCAGACACCGGAGTTCTACCAGCAGATCTTTGATGTTTGTACCCAACTGATGCAGCAGATCCAGGCTATCCCGCAGCCAGTGATTGCACAGATCCACGGGGTTGCCACCGCAGCCGGCTGCCAACTCGCCGCCACCTGCGATCTGGTCGTTGCGGCTGAGGATGCGCGCTTCGCCACCCCAGGGGTGAAGATCGGGCTCTTCTGCTCGACCCCCATGGTCGCGCTGAGCCGGGCGGTGCCGGCCAAACTGGCGTTGGAGATGTTGCTCACCGGCGAGATGATCTCGGCCCAGGCGGCCCGCGAATCCGGGTTGGTCAATCGGGTGGTGCCGGTGGCCGAACTGGCCAGCACGGCGCATGCGTTGGCTGAGAAGATCGTGGCCGCCAGCCCCACCGTGGTTGGCTTGGGTAAACAGGCTTTCTATCGCCAGATCTCCATGCCTCAAGCCGAAGCCTATGCCTATACCAAAGATGTGATGGCCACCAATGCGACCCTTGCTGATGCCCAGGAGGGTATCTGTGCCTTCCTGGAGAAACGCCCACCTCAGTGGGGGAAGTAGGTCTGTATGGCGCATCGCCCCGTTCCCTTCACAGGTACCACTCGCCACGCAGTCATTTTGGCTGCGGGCGAGTCCAAACGCACCCGTCCACTCACCAGCCACCGCCCCAAACCCCTCATCCCGCTCCTCGGTCGTCCGCTGTTAGCCCATATCCTCGATGAGTTGGTGGGGATGATCGATCATGCCACGTTGGTCACCGGCTACCGCGCTGATGATATTCATAACGCATTTGGCTCTAGTTACCGGGGTATTGCGCTGCACTATGTGCTTCAGACCGACGTCAACGGCACGGCGGGGGCATTGCGGGCGGTTGGTGCGCTGGACGAGCCGTTCTTTTTGCTCTATGGCGACAACCTGATCGCCCATGATGATCTGGTGGGGGTGTGTAGCAGCCTGCCCTGCCTCGCTGGTCTGCGGGTGGAGGATGCGCGATCCTTTGGGGTACTCCAGATTGTGGATGGGCATGTGCGCAGCATCTGGGAGAAGCCCGATCATCCGCCGCCCGATGCGTTGGCCAACCCCGGCATCTACCACCTTGATGCGGATTCCTTTGCGGCGTTGGAGCAGATCCAGCCCTCGCCACGTGGTGAGTATGAACTGACCGACCTGATCGGGCTGTTGGCGGCGCAGCGCCCCGTGGGTTACCACATCTGTAGTGGTTTCTGGGTGCCAATTGGTACGCCCTGGGAGGCGCTGAGTGCGGCGCAGTTCTTGTTGGCGCGGCGGGCGGCGTGGCGCAGCCAGATTGACCCGCAGGCCCAATTAGATCCGGGGGTGCAGATCAGTGGCTGGGTGCAGATCGGGCGCGCACGGGTAGGGGCGGGGAGCCGCATTATTGGCCCGGTGGTGATCGGGGATGACTGTGTGATCGGGGCCGGATGCCGTGTCGAGACCAGTTGTCTGGAGCCGGGAGCCCACGTAGATGATGGTGCGCGTGTGCAGGACTCGGTGATCGGGGCCGGGGCGCATGTGGGGGCGGGGAGCCGCGTGGAGAGTAGTTGGCTTGATGATCTGGCCTCGGTTGCGCCCATGGCGCACTTGCCTGTGCAGCACTTCAGCGAACTCCGCCCCACCGCCGCGATGGCGGGGTTGCTCAGCCGTACCCAACTCTGTACGCGGGGGGTGATCTTGAGCCAGGGGGTGCATGTGACAGGTGCGGTTGATGCGGGTCGGGTGGTGTAGCGACGCAATATCTTGCGTCGCTACACCACCCATCACCACCCCATCACCACGCGGCCTGCAACAATGCCAACACCTCATCCTCACTGGCCTCACGTGGGTTATGGAAGATGGCCCCGTCAATCGCGGCGGTGGCGGCCAGATCGGGTAGCGCGTCCTCAGGCACGCCGATATCGCGCAGGCGGCTGGGCAACCCGCAGTCATGCGCGAGCGCTGCGACTGCCGCGATCCCGGCGGCGATCACCTCGGCGTCGCTGCGCCCCTCGCGGCTGACGCCGAGTGCCTGGGCGATGCGCAAGTAGCGTTCCGGTTCGACCTCGCTGTTAAAGCGCATCCCGTGTGGCATACAGATCGAGATCGCGGTACCATGATGGGCATGGAACTTGCCGCCGACCGCGTGGGCCATGGCGTGGATGACGCCAAAGTAGCTGTTGGCACACGCCATTCCGGCCATGCACGCGGCGATGAGCATCTGGCTGCGTGCCTCCATGTTCTCGCCCTGCTGTACTGCGGTGCGGAGGTGCGTGCCGATCAGGTTGATCGCCGTCAGTGCTAGGCCGTCGCTGAAGGGGCTGTTCTCGGTCGAGACGAAGGTCTCGATAGCGTGCGAGAGCGCGTCAATCCCGGTGGCCGCCGTGAGCATCGGCGGGAGCGTGCGGGTCAGGAGCGGGTCGAGAATGGCGACATCGGGTAATAGGTAGCGGCTGGCGAAACTCAGTTTCAGATCCTGCTCCTCGTCGCGGATGACCGCGTAGGGCGTCACTTCGCTGCCCGTACCGCTGGTGGTGGGGATGGCAATCATGGGGATGAGCCGGTCGGGGATGACATTGTAGCCCTGGTAGTCGAGCAGATGCCCGCCGAAGGTGAGGATGATCCGCACCGCCTTGGCGGTGTCGAGCGGGCTACCCCCACCAATCGCGATGATCAGGTCGGCGGCGGCAGCACTGGCAGCGGCGGCGCATTCCATCACCACACTCACCGAGGAGTTGGCGGGAACCGCATCGAAGATGCCAGCCACTTCAGAGTGCGCGTTGATTCCAGTGAGGATTGGCTCGATCAGACCTGCACCAACCACGCCTTTATCGGCGATAATGAAGGGGCGCTGCGCACCGAGTTCTTCGATCACCGAACCAAGCTCATGGGCAAGGCCATGTTTATACAGGACACGGGTGCCAATTCCAAACTCGAAAAATTCCTGCATAGGGATTTCCTTTATCTGGTGGGGGGCTGTTCTTCTCCATTATACCCGTCTCTACCACAGCAGGGGTGTGGGGGCCGCAGGCCCCCACGAAAAAGAGTGTTTTGCTGGTGCGGTTGGCCGCTTTGCGGCCAACCGCACCAGCAAAACCATGGGTTTGGGGCGTAGCCCCAAGCCGAAATCCCCTTAGCTTGAGGGGTATCGGGGTGCAGCCGCCCCCCGCCCCCCCCCACCAGAGGTGAGAAGTTGACATACAGGGAGGCGCAATCATGCAAACCCAGAATCCAGCCGAGTTCCCTGCAAATACCCTGATCAACCAACGCTACATGATTACCCGCACCATTGGGCGCGGCGGCATGGGGGCGGTCTATGAGGCGGTTGATCAGCGTTTGGGAGCCACAGTCGCCCTCAAGCAGATGACGGTGACGGGGGCCAATGTGTCCACGGCCTTCGAGCGCGAGGCGCGTATTCTGGCGAGTCTGCGCCATCCCGCCTTGCCCAAGGTCTCCGACTTCTTTGCTGATGCGCAGGGCCAGTTTTTGGTGATGGAGTATATTCCCGGCAATGATCTGGGCCACCTGCTCACCCAGCGCGGCCAGCCCTTCCCGGTCGAAGAGGTGATGCGCTGGGCCGATCAGTGCCTCGCGGTGTTGGAGTATCTGCACGGCCAGAATCCGCCGATCATCCACCGCGACATTAAGCCCCAGAACCTCAAACTGACCCCGACGGGCGAGATCGTGCTGCTCGATTTTGGTTTGGCCAAGGGCTATGCCAATGTGCAATCAGCCAACACGGCCAGTATCTTGGCCTATACCCCCAACTATGCGCCGTTGGAGCAGGTGCAGGGCAGTGGCACCGGCCCGGTAAGCGATCTCTATGCCCTGGCAGCCACGATCTACCATCTGCTGGCCGCTGCACCACCACCCGATGTGCTGCAACGTCTGGGAGCCACCGCCTCCGGCCAACCCGATCCATTGCACCTCCTCACGCAGATCAACCCGCAGGTGCCGCATGTGCTGGCTGCCTGGGTCGCCCATGGCATGCAACTCGATCAGCGCAACCGCCCGCCGAGTGCGGCGGCGATGCGCCGCGACCTGACCCAGATCATGCGGGCCGGGCCGGTGGCGAATGTCGGGCCGACGCTGGTGCAACCGAGGGGCTACGATCCCACCGTGGTGCAGGCGAGCCCGGCGGCCCCGCCGCCCCTGCCCCGCGCTGCCCCTCCACCTCCACCCGCCTTTGCGCTGCCCCTGGAATCGACACCACGGGCGCAGCGGCGCGGCTGCGCCGTCCTACCGATCATCGTCGGACTGGTTGTGCTGCTGGCTACGGGTGGCGGGATATTCTGGTTTGTGATCCGTGATGGTGGGCCAGGAGCCGCGCCGACGAGTGTGGCCGTAAGTGCGACCCGTACCCCCCGGCCAACCGCAACTCCCACCCCCACCGATGACCGAGCACCCACGGCTGGTGCGGTGCAGACGGGGGCGACCAGTAGCCCCGCCGGGCCATCGTCGGGTGTCGCTGGTGCCACCGCCACCACCCCTAGTGGCCCCCAGTATGGCCCGGTTGAGCAACTCTTCCCCTATGACATTGTAGCCAGTGATGCCGCACCCGATGGCATTGATGCGGCGGGCAATCCGATCTCCTATTCACCATGGAATGTGGTAGATGGCTATGCCGATACCGCCTGGCGCGTCGAGGGCGATGGGATTGGCCAGGGGCTACAGTTGGAACTGGGTGCCCCGATGCTGATTAGCGAGGTGCAGGTCATTCCCGGCTATGCCAAGGTTGATCCGACCGATGGCACCAACCGCTTCTGGCAGAACCGGCGCGTGGTCAAGATCGGTCTGGAGTTTAGTGACGGGAGTAATGTGAGAGCCATGTTCAATGATGATCCCAGTCTGCAAAGCATCCGCCTGCCCAAGCCGGTGCTGAGTAGCTATGTGCGCTTGGTCATTCTGGAGACGACTATTGTGCCACCAGAGGGCGGGCGCGATTTTACACCGATTAGTGAGATTGTGATCATGGGGCAGATGCCGTTACCGTGACGTGCCGTCACGTAGGGGCGAAGCATCGCTTGCCATATGACCTGGGGAACACAGACTACACTTTGTGGGCGATGCTTCGCCTCTACATCGCATGAACCATAAGGAGATCTCCACCTTGCTGCCGATCATGTCATCCATCCGCCGCAGCCCCTGGTTACTCGTACTGCTCGTGCTGTTGAGCGCCTGTACGCCCAGCACGGCCCAGGTACCGACAGCGACACCAACACCAGTGGCGACGCTGACGCCCACTACGCCACCAACCTCCACTCCGCTGCCTACGGCGACGGCGACAGCCACGGCTAACCCCAGCCCGACCATCGCGCTACCCACGGCAACACCCGCCACTACCGCCACCCTCATCGCGGCCCAGGTGGTTACGCCGCTGCCAGCGCCTACATCCGATGCGACCCCGATTCTGGTGGTGAATGACGATCTGTTACCTCCAGAGACGGAGCAACTGAGCTATGTCTTCCCGGTGCAAGGGGCTAAGGTGGATTATGGTTCGAGCCACCACGACTACCCGGCCACCGACATCTTCTGTGCCGAGGGCAGCCGCTTTGTGGCTCCGACATCGGGGGTGATTGACTTTACCAGCCCAGAGGATCGGTGGTCTCCGGCCAATGATGATCCTGCGCTTCGGGGGGGCATCTCGGTCGCTATGATCGGTGATGACGGTGTGCGCTACTACGGCTCGCACCTCTCGGCGCTGGCCGAGGGCATCGCGCCGGGGGTGCGGGTCGAGGCGGGGCAACTGCTCGGATTGACGGGTAAGAGCGGCAATGCGCGCAACACCCCGCCGCATGTGCATTTTGGTATCTCGCGCCCCACCACCCCCGACGATTGGCAGGTACGGCGCGGGCAGATCTCGCCCTTCCCCTACCTGAAGGCATGGCAGCGTGGGGAGAATATGACCCCGGTGCTACCCTAATGCAGATCATTATTCCGAGCGATGTCTTTCCACCCAGCGGCAAGGGCGGAGCGGCCTGGAGCAGCCACGCCTTAGCGCTGGCGCTCCAAGCACGCGGCCACCGCATCAAGGCGGTAGTGCCGGATCGCGGCGGGCGCGGGATCAGCGCCTATGATGCGCTGGGTGTCCCGGCCTTGCGGGTGGGCTACAGTGCGCCGCGCCTGCCGATCATCCAGAACTACTTCCGCCACGAAAAGTTCTGGAAGCCACTGGCGAACGCAATTGTGGCGGCGACCGTCGGTCAGCCCGATGTCATCCACGCCCAGCACGTCCAGGTGGCCCCGGCAGCGGTGTTGGCCGGGCGGCGGCTGAACGTGCCGGTGGTGGTGACGGTGCGCGACCACTGGCCGTGGGACTATTTTGCGACCGGGTTGCACGGGGATCGCATTCCGCACCCGGTGGCGAGTTGGGCCAGTTTGGCCACCGACCTCCCGGCACGCTTGGGGCCATTGCGGGGGGTACTCGCGCTGCCCGCGATTCCCTATATGCTGGCTCACCTGCGCCGCCGCGCCGCCTTTCTCGCTCAGGCCGACGCGGTAATCGCCTGTAGCACCTACATCGCCCGCCGTCTGCGCGGGATCGTGCCGCCGGAGCGCATCCATGTGCTGCCGCACATGGTAGATCATGACGCCCTCGCCGCCACACTGGCCACGCCGAGCCACGTGCAGGTCGAGGGGCCAATGCTGCTCTTTGTGGGCAAGTTGGAGGCCAACAAAGGAGCCGGATTACTCCCAGCGATCTTCCGCGAGTTGCGGGGGGGGCCGCTGCCTACCTATACGCTGCTGGTGGCCGGGGATGGTGGGTTGCGTGGTTGGCTGGCGCAGGAACTAGGCCGCCTGGGGGTAGCGGTGCAGTTCCTCGATTGGGCCGGGCATGATGAGGTGCTGCGGCTGATGGCGCGTGCTGATCTGCTGCTCTTCCCCTCATCCTGGGGCGAGCCGTTGAGCCGTGTCCTGCTCGAAGCCACCAGCGTGGGTACCCCGATCCTGGCCATGCCCACCGGCGGCACCCCCGACATCATCTGCGACGGGCTGAACGGGGCGTTGGCGGCCACCCCGCAACACTTCGCGCAGCGCCTCGCCGATCTCCTCACCCACCCGGAGGAGGCGCGGCGGCTCGGTGCGACCGCCCGCGATCTGGCGCGTCAGCGCTACGCGGTGCCGCTGCTGGTGCCGCAGTACGAGGAACTGTATGCACACTTGCACAAGGAGCGACCGTGATGACCACCCTGATCGGCGGGCTAGTTATCCTCGGAGCCGCGCTGCTCGGTGGGATCACCGGCTTTGGCTTTGCCCTCGTCTCAACACCCCTGCTGCTCATCCTCGGCTTACCACTGCCGATCATCGTGATCATCAACCTCTGCTTAGCCACCACAACCCGGATTGTCGTGGCCTACCGGCTGCGCCGCCATATTGATCTCCAGCGCGTCTTCTGGCTCGTTCTAAGCAGCATTCCCGGCATCTTACTGGGCGCATGGGTTCTGGGGCGCATTGAGCCACGCCCGATCAAGATCGTCGCCGGGGTGGTGGTGCTGATCGCGGTAGTCCTCCTCATCCGCAGCATGAATCGTCCACCCCCAGCGCCCATCCCTGGAGCCACCGGCCTAGCCGGGTTCCTGGGCGGCTTCATGGGGGTGACAACCTCGCTGAACGGTATTCCGGCGGTGCTGCTACTCACCCGCGACCGCGTTTCGCCCAAGCGGTTTCAGGCCAGCCTCGCACTCTTCTTCATCCTCGCCAACACCATCACCCTGACCGTGTTGGCCACCCAAGGTGCGCCTTTCGAGGCAGCCCTCATCCCGCGTGGCATGATCTGGCTCCCCATCGCCATCATCGGCAATATGGTCGGTGTTCATCTGGGCACCTGGCTCCCCGATCTCTTCTTCCGCCGCGTGGCGCTGGGGGTGGCCTTCTGCGCCGGTCTGCTGGCGATCATCACGGCGTAGGGGCGCGTCGCGACGCGCCCCGTCATGATCATCTCCGCCCGGCCAGCGCTAGGTGCGCCTCGTGCAGCAAGCGCTCGGTCGTCTCCCACCCGACACAACCATCGGTGAGCGAGACCCCATAGCGCAACGCGGAACGATCCGCCGTGAGCGTCTGCTTGCCCTCAACCAGATTACTCTCCAACATCACGCCAACAATCGGGCCAACCCGGCGCAACACCTGATCCACCACCGTATGCAACACCGCCTCTTGGCGGCGGAAATCGCCACTGGCATTGGCGTGGCTACAATCAACCATCACCGCCGGGGTACGATGCGCCTCGCGCATGAGCCGGGCGGCCTGCACCACATACTCCTCGTGGTAATTCGGCTCCGCACGCCCACCACGCAGGATAACGAAGCTGTCGGGGTTGCCGGTGGTGCGCACCACCGACCCCTGGCCGTGATCATCAATACCCAAGAAACTGTGCTGGCCTGCCGCTGAGACACACGCATTCACCGCCACCTGAATGCCCCCGTCGGTGCCGTTCTTGAAGCCCACCGGCATCGAAACCCCACTGGCCAGCGCACGGTGCGTCTGCGCCTCGGTCGTGCGCGCCCCGATAGTCCCCAGACTAATCTGGTCATCAATATACTGCGGGCTAATCGTATCGAGCATCTCGGTCGCCACCGGCATCCCCATGGCGTTAATTTCCAACAACAGGCGGCGGGCGATAGTCAACCCAGTTGCCATATCGAAGCTGCCATCCAGATGGGGATCGTTGATCAGCCCGCGCCAGCCCACGGTCGTGCGCGGTTTCTCCAGGTAGGTACGCATCACCAGGAAGAGTTGGTCGCTCAGATCGGCTTGGAGTTTCACCAGCCGCTGCGCATAATCGAGCGCCGCGTGGGTGTCGTGGATCGAACAGGGGCCAACCACGACGATCAGGCGCGAGTCCTCACCATGCAGAATACGTCGGATGGTTGTGCGCGCCTCCGCCACCGTCTTGGCCACCGCATCGTTGAGGGGTAGCAGTTCTTTCAGTTGGCGCGGAGCTTGAAAGGGCGTCAGATCGCGGACATGCAGGTTCGCGACCTGGCGAGAATCGTTGGTCATGCGGATGCCTATAACCTCTCAATTGTGGATAGTATGTGGATAGATGTGGATGACGAGCAGTTCCGGCCATCTACCGCGCCAAGTATAGCCGAGAATCAGATTATGGCGTACTTTGACGCGCATTCGTCAATAAAATGCGCACATCTTTGCTATCTAAACCGGGAGCGAAGAGCAACCCTTGACCCAAGCCACACTGCAAGTCGCGCAGTTGCTGGTACTGTTGCTCGGTCTCAATCCCTTCCGCGACCACATCAAGGTTGAGGGTACGGGCTAGGCCGATGATCGTCTGCACGATCTCACCCTGCTCACCGAGTGGCCCCATCCGATTGATGAAGGAGCGATCAATTTTGAGCGTACTAACCGGGAAGTTATGC
Organism: Candidatus Oscillochloris fontis; assembly: GCF_004138135.1. Classification (GTDB taxonomy): domain Bacteria; phylum Chloroflexota; class Chloroflexia; order Chloroflexales; family Chloroflexaceae; genus Oscillochloris; species Oscillochloris fontis. Next base: position 55,492 of record NZ_RYFD01000003.1, on the reverse strand, counting down.
AAATAACTGAGTGACGAATAACCAGTCCCGAAATCATCAATACAGAGCTGCACTCCCAGATCACGGATGCGGCGCAGCACATCGCTGGTTTGGGTACTCAGGGTCATCAGGCTATGCTCGATCAGTTCGAGTTTCAGGCTTGAAGGGGGAATACCACTCTCGGCCAGCACATCGGCGATCTGGTCAACAATACTTGGCTCGGCAAAGAGGCGCGCCGAGAGATTCACATTCACCGAAAGTGGCGAATCGCTGGGGAACTCGCGCTGCCAACTACTCGCCTCCAGACAGGAGGTACGCAGCACCCACCAACTGATCGGCACAATCAGCCCTGTCTCTTCGGCAATATCGAGGAATGAACCGGGGTAGAGCAGGCCGCGTTCGGGGTGTTGCCAGCGGATAAGCGCCTCAAACCCAATCACCTTGCCACTCTCAAGTGACATAATCGGTTGATAGTGCATGCGTAACTCACCAGCACCCAACGCCCCACGCAGATCGCTCTCAAGTTGCAACTTCTCCATCGCCTGAGCGTGCATGGCTGGGGTAAAGATGACATGGCGCGCCTTACCGCCCATTTTCGCGTGGTACATAGCGGTATCCGCATCGCGGATCATCTCGGCAGCACTCGTGTATTGCAGATCACTGGTGGTGACACCAATACTGGCAGTACTAATCGCCCGATGGCCACTGAGCAGAATTGGCTCAGCGATACTAGCCTGGATGCGCTCGATAATCGCCTGGATCATCTGGAAATCGGTAATATCCTCGATCAGAATCGTAAACTCGTCGCCCCCGATCCGTGCCACCGTATCGCTAGGGCGTAGACAGGCTTGGATGCGTTGGGCGACCGAGATCAGGAGTTGGTCACCGGCGGCATGACCGAGGCTATCATTGATCGTCTTAAAGCGATCGAGGTCAATGAAGAAGACCGCGAAACGTCGTTCGGGGTGGCGGTGGCTCACCGTAATCGCCCGCTCCAGCCGATCAAGAAAGAGACCCCGGTTGGGCATGCCGGTGAGCAGATCGTGGAGCGCATCGTGCTGAAGTTGCTGTTCAACAGCCCGCCGCATACTAATATCGGTCTGCGAACCCGCAATGCGTAACACTTGATCATTCGTATCCCACACCGCCAAGCCACGACAGAGCACCCAACGGTAGCTACCGTCACGGTTACGGATGCGGTACTCATGTTCAAACGAATCGAGCAGACGGCGGAAGTGGGCGGCCAACCGTACCTTAAAGAGTTCCTGATCATCGGGATGGATGAGGTGCATCCACTCGTTTGGGTTGTTGCCAATCTCCTCCTCACGATAGCCCAGCATACTCTTCCAACGTGTCGAGAGGAAGAGATGGTTATTCGGCACATCCCAGTCCCATAACCCATCATTGGCACCGCGTGCTGCCAGCGCGTAGCGCTCCTCAGAACGTTCCAACTCCACCGCCCGCTCGGCAATCTGGCGCTCCAACTCGGCCCGTTGCTGATGCTCCTGATCGTGGAGCCGTTTTTTGGCCAAGCTAACACTCACTTTGGTTTGTAGCAAGAGCGGGTTGAATGGTTTAAAGAGGTAGTCTTCGGCCCCCATCTGGATGCATTCAACTACATGATCAATATTGGTATCGCCAGAGATGATCACGACCGGTAAGTCATTCAGGTGGGGATCATGCTTAATCACCCGCAAGACCGTTGCACCATCAACTTCAGGCATCACCATATCGAGTAACACGAGGTCGAAGCTTTGGATGCGCAATAGTGCCAACGCCTCTTTGCCGTCTGCAACGCAGGTAATATTATGGCCCTGCTGAGTGAGCTGACGGCTAATCATGTTGCGGATCGGTTCGTGGTCATCAACGACGAGAATGCGTCCGGAATCCATGCGATTAGCTCCCTTAGCAGAGGGTTGCAGGTGGGTATGTTGGAATGCGTGTTAGGAAGCCTTGAGGTAGGAGGCAAGAATGAGCGAAGAAGCCCCCCGCTCCTTATTACAAATTATAAACTAGCCTGAGGCCATGTCTATATTTCAGGCTAGACGTTAAATTATACCTGTATGATGTTACGGAAGGTGATGCGGGGGATGTAAGGGCTACTACCGTAACTGGCTGAGGTGGTATACCAAGCGTTCACGGAGGCTATCGAGCGCTTCACTACGCACAAAATAATACGCCCACAATCCACGCCGCTCCACATCAATCAGCCCTGCTTCGCGCAGCAACTTGAGGTGGTGGGAGATCGTCGGTTGTTTGACGGGCAGCGCGGCCTCAAGATCACACACACAGACATGCCCAGAGCGTTGGGCGAGCATATCGAGAATCTGGAGCCGAATTGGGTGCCCCAGGATACACAAGTCGGCACTCAGATGTTGGGCCAACTCGGCACTGATGCGCGGGGCCATCCCAGGGTTGCAGCAGCCATTGGGGCGCTCCGGGTCGTGATCGGGGGGCATCATTTCTCCTCATAGCTTTCTGTGGGTCGTTTTAGCGGCGCAACCACCAAAACGACCCACAGAAAGTACCTTCCCATCATCCAATCAGGTTGCGCAACGCCGGTTCCAACTGTGGGTAGCGAAAATGGTACCCAAGTGCCTGGGCCTTCTTGGGCAGGGCGCGCTGCCCATGCACCACCAGATCGGCCATCTCACCGAGCAGCACCCGCAGGCTGAACTCCGGTACCGGCATCCATGAGGGCGACCCCATCACTTTGCCGAGGGTCGAACTGAAGCTGCGGTTGGTCTGGGGCGATGGGGCCACCGCATTGATCGGCCCACTCGCGCCTTCATGTTCCAACGCCAACAGGTAGATACCCACCAGATCATCCGGGTGGATCCACGAGTAGTATTGGGTTCCCGGTAGGACTGGCCCGCCTACCCGCAGTTTGAAGGGCTGCATGATCTGCGGCAACACGCCATTGTCTGGATCAAGCACGAGGCCGGTACGCATACATGCCACCCGTACCCCAAACTCCTGCGCCCGCAGCGCCTCGCGTTCCCAGTCCACACACACCTTGGCCAAGAAGTCGCTACCGGGGCTGGCCTGCTCATCCAGCGCGGTCGAGTCGCGGAAGCCGTAGTAGCCCACCCCGGAAGCCGAGAGCAGCACCTGGGGCCGGTTGCTGGCCGTGCTGATCGCCTCGACAATCCCCCGCGTGCCGATAATGCGGCTGTCGTAGATATTCGCCTTGATCGAAGGCACCCAACGCTGCCCCAAAATGCCCTCGGCAATCGGCGCACCCGCGAGGTGGATCACCCCATACGCCCCGTTGATGCTCGCTGCCCACGCCCCCGTGGTGGTCGGTGCCCAACGTACATAGTCCGCTGCGCCCGGTAACTGTTCGCGTGCCTTCTGCGGGCTGCGCGAGAAGATTACCACCTCATAGCCCTTCATCACCAGGGCCATAAAGAGCCGCCGTCCGATCACCCCGGTCGCGCCGGTGAGGATGACCCGTTTTGTCTCACTCATTCTTGTTCTCTCATCCCGTTAGTGCGTAACTGTTCACACTTCTCCTCGCTTCGTAACTGTTCACAGTTCTCCTAGCATTCCGGTTTTGACGCAAAGACGCAGAGGCGCAAAGCCTTCAATAAAACCTTCGCGCCTTTGCGCCTTTGCGCCTTAGCGTCAATCAGAAGCTTCCTTTACCCCAAGTGTGAATAGTTACGTTAGCGCACCAACTTCTTATAGGTGATCCGATGCGGTCGCTCGGCATCCACCCCTTTGCGCCGCCGGTAGTCGGCCACATACTCCGAGTAACTGCCGGGGAACCAGAAGGCTTGGCTGTCGCCCTCAAAGGCCAGGATGTGGGTCGCGACGCGATCCAGGAACCAGCGGTCGTGCGAGATGATCACCGCACACCCGGCGAAGTTCTCCAGACCCTCCTCCAAGGCACGTAACGTATGCACATCCAGGTCGTTGGTCGGCTCGTCGAGCAGCAACACATTCGCCCCCGACTTGAGGATCTTGGCCAGATGGACGCGGTTGCGTTCACCACCCGAAAGCGTGCCCACCAACTTCTGCTGATCCGAACCGGCAAAGTTGAAGCGTGAGACATAGGCGCGTGAGTTGACCTGCCGATTGCCCAACATGATAATGTCGTGGCCGCCCGAAATCTCCTCCCACACCGTCTTCTGGGCGTCGAGATCATCGCGGCTCTGATCCACATAGCCCAAGGTCACAGTCGAACCAACCTGAAGGACTCCCGCATCGGGCGTATCCTGGCCCACCACCATGCGGAAGAGCGTCGTCTTACCAGCCCCGTTGGGGCCAATAATGCCTACGATCCCACCGGGGGGCAACTCGAAGGTCAGGTTATCGTAGAGCAGGCGCTCGCCAAAGGCTTTGGCCACCCCCTCAGCGCGGATAACAATATCACCTAGGCGCGGGCCGGGCGGAACAAAGATCTCCAACTCACGCTCTTGGGCATCCTGGCTGGCATTGAGCAAGCGCTCATAGGCACTGATCCGCGCCTTACTCTTGGCGTGGCGGCCCTTGGGGGCCATACTGATCCACTCCATCTCGCGCTGCAACGCCTTTTGGCGCTGGCTCTCACTCTTCTCATCGCTGGCGAGGCGCTGCTTCTTCTGCTCCAACCAGCTTGAATAGTTGCCGCGCCAGGGAATACCGACTCCGCGCTCTAGTTCCAAGATCCAGCCGGCCACATTATTCAAGAAGTGGCGGTCGTGGGTAACGGCAATCACCGTACCCTTATACTCCTGCAAATGGCGTTCCAACCACGCCACCGACTCAGCATCGAGGTGGTTGGTTGGCTCATCTAACAGCAGAATGTCGGGAGCCTGGAGCAAGAGGCGACAGAGGGCGACACGGCGGCGTTCACCGCCGGAGAGGATGGCGATAGCAGCATCACTAGGCGGGCAGCGCAGCGCATCCATCGCCAGATCGAGCTTACTATCAATATCCCAGCCATCGAGATGGTCGAGCTTCTCCTGCACCTCGGCCTGTTCGGCCAACAGCACATCATAATCAGCGTCGGGTTCGGCAAACTTCTCGTTAATCGCCTCATAGCGCCGATGCAACTCGACAACTTCCGCTGCCCCCTCCTCAACAATCTCGCGCACCGTCTTGTTAGGGTCAAGCTGCGGTTCCTGCTCCAAGAAACCAACCGTAAACCCCGGCGAGATCACCGTCTCACCAATAAAATCGGTATCTACCCCGGCGAGGATGCGCAGCAGCGAACTCTTCCCCGACCCATTGGCCCCGATCACCCCGATCTTGGCCCCATAGAAGTAGGAGAGACTAATATCCTTAAGCACCTGTTTGTTGGGCGGGTGAATCTTACTCACCCGGATCATTGAATAGATAACTTTGGTGTCGCTCACGAGCACATTCCCCTGCATATCTGAGGCTCATTCCTGAGTCCACAGTGTAGCATACTGCGGGCTGGCTTCAAGCGGTGGGGGGGCGGGGTGCAACCCAAGGACTTTGCACATGCCCCGCCATGGCATGTGCAAAGTGAACCTTCAGATATCCAGCCGCATCTGCGATGAATCATCGTCTGGTGGCGTCAGCCGTGGGGGCGGTGCCCTGCGCAGGGCGGCGTCGAGGAGGTCGGCGAGCGCCAGTTGCGCGGCCCAGTGGCGCAGGTACGCGATGTCGAGGGTGCTCCCCTGGGTGGTGAGCACCGACTGCACATCGATCCACTGGCGTTCCAAGGCACCCTGCGCCATACGATACCAGTCCAGCTTGATCAGGATAATATCTTCCGGGCTCACAAAGTACGCGCGACGCTCCGGGTTGAGCGCGACCGTCTGGGGAACGCGCCGCGCGAATTGCGCGAGCTCATACGGACGACCTGACGCAATGAACAGATCGACCCGGAAGAAGCTGGTGCGATGCACGAGGTTACACGAGGCTCGATGCAAGGGATCATCGTGGAGTGTCGGGGCCAGCGCGATGGCATCACGGAGATCGCTGATCTGTACGAAGAACTCTGGTGCGATCCGGGCGGTAAAGAGCCCGGCCTTGGCCGCTGGCAACGAAGCGAGGATGTCCACATCGCGGGTGGCTCGCGGCTCGCCATAGGTCGAACTGGCAAACGAGCCGCCAACACAGTACGTCACCCCAAGTGTCTCCAGCGCGTCGGTGACCAGGAGCAGCACATCAGTGGGCTGCATCACTGTCCTCGCCGATAGATCCGTACACCTGATCGGCCAGATCGGCGCCCAGCCAGCGCGTCGCCAGACGGCGCTGGAGCTGCGCATCCGACTCAGTCGGGTGGCGTCGGCGGAGGTCGCTCAGCGCCAGCAGCTTGAGCGACTCGTTCAGTTCGTTGATGTAGTTCAGCTTCTGCCATGTCGGGGCCGCACGCCAGTGCGCGATCAGCAGGGCCGTCGTAGCTGGGGAGCAATCCGAAAAATCCGCCGACATAGGCCAACTCCTTGTATGCGCTCCATGACGATGATTTTAGAGGTTACCCCCTACTCCAACGGAATCCGTGCCTCTAACACCACCCCGCCGCTGCTCTGTTCTGTCACCAGCAACTGACCATCAAGCTCGGCCAAGCGGTAGCGCAGGGCGCGTAGGGCGTGCATCCCCGGACGCTCGTAGGTGCCATCGAGGAGGCCCACCCCATCATCCTGCACCATCAGCGTGAGCGTCTGCGGTTCATATTCAAGTGTGAGCGTCGCATGTTGGGCATGGGCATGGTGCTGAATATTCAACAACGCCTCTTGGGCGACCCGCAGCATCACACTCTGTTGGGCGTTGGTGAGTGGACGAATGTGGCCCAAGGTGGTGAGTTGGAGATCAACCTCACTCTGACGGTTGGTTCCCAGCACGAGGTGCTCAATTGCGGTCGGGAAGGCGATATGCTCGCCAACCGTGGCTGTGAACATACCAGAACGGCTCACCGACTCATGCGGGGTTTGGATACTCGCTGGACGGACTGGAGGTGGCGAAATCATGGTCGGGTCGCTTGGAGCGATGAGTGGGGTGATCGGCGGGATCTGATTCATTTGGAAACTAAGGAAGGCCGGGGTGGGGTACAACGCCGAGTCCCAGTCGCTACCTTGTGGGAGATCGTCATGTTTGCTGCGGCGCTGCCCTACCATCAACCAGATCAAGGCAAAGGCCACTGGGATGCTGGCCCGCAGGGCCAACTCAAACCATCCGTAGGTACCGAGGAGACCCAAGATCTGCATTCCGAGCAGATCGATGACAACAAAACTGGCCGCCGTCCCTAGTGCGCCGCGCCATCCCCACAGCAGCGCCGGTAGGACGATCACCCCCAGCGCATAGGGCAAGAAGGGTAAGATGTTTCCCTCACTCAGCCAAATAAAGGAGAACCCTAGCAAAAAGTCCAGCACAAGGGTGATCGGACGCTCTTGCATCAGTCGCACATACACATGTGCGAACGCCGTGACCCCAATGGTTAGCACCCCCAATAACCCCCACAATCCGGCATCACGTGGCAATCTGAGCAGTGGCTCGGCAGGTAGGGTGAGCGTTAATCCCGCGATGACCCAGGCCAACCAGCGATACACCCAGAAGAGGGTGTCATTCTGTGATCTGGTGTGCCACGTATCGGATGGGATATTCACTGATGCTCCCTTTCGGGTGGAGACCAACGGCACGCGAGATCAACATTATCTTGCAATCAGTGTAGCAAAAAAACAGGGGTGCGGCAACCCTATAAGCGTAGCGTTGCATACACAATGGCACAGAAGAGACCGCCGCCTAAGAGGCTATATTCGAGCACCAAGCGGCGCTGAAGGCGCTCTAGGGCATAGTGCTGGAGCAGGCTTACCGTCACATAGAAGATCACCAACAAGAGTGTCCCGGCGATCAAGAAGGTGGTGGCCCAGTAATTGAGGGGCCAGATCGCTTCCGCGACGGTGAACCCGACCAGGGCCGAGGTGAGTAGCGAACCAGGACGGGGTAGCCACGCCAGCAGGGCGTAGGCGATTAGCGTTGCACTGATCCCGATCAGGCTGGCGGAGTAGAGGGTACGATAGCGGGTGTAGGCGACGGCGCTGAAGCAGCCAAAGGCAAGTAGGTAGCCAATCCCATTGATCACCATCTGGGCACGCTGGCTCACCTCTGGGCGACGATCCAGCGCGTAGTGTTGCGCCAGCAGTACCGTGATCAGCGATCCACCTGCGGCTAAGATCGCGAGCGCAAAGGCGGCTCCTTGCAGCGCTCCGCTAAACAGGCGGAAGAACGCAAATGAGGCGATCACACTGAACGAGGGCAGAATCCAGAAGGTCGGTGCGACCTCTAGCCGTAGCCTCCCTAACGTGATCGTCGGTAAGCGGCGGTTTTGCATCTGCGGGTGCGAACGTGCTAAGAGATCGGCTCCCGCACTGGTGATCACTACCAACGAGGCTACCAAAAACCACGAGAGCGTGATGGTCGGAAGATCTCCGCCCAATACGATCCGTAACGTGTTGGGGTTGCCGTCTACCAAAAAGATGACGGCGAGCCCGATCAGGATGACAAAGATCAGCGAGACGATGCGATCATAACGCGGTTGTGCAGTGGGTGTCATGTGTATTGACCGTAAAATGCACAGTTTTCCTGTGCATGACTAAGACACGCGGTTGACATCATGTAGTGGCCATGCTATAGTTTTTGTGGTGGGAATTATATCGCCATCTATATTTAGTGATTCCGTGTTGTTCTTGTCCGTTCATCATAAGGATCGGTTATGAGTATCCTACCTGACATCTCTAGTTCAGATGTTATGGCTGCCGAGCCTGAGCTTGAGGCTTACACACTCCTGCGCCAAGTTAATCTGATGATGGACACCTACAACCGCTACGACCTGCGGCGCGAGGATCTGACCGTACCCCAGTTTATGATCCTCAATTATGCAACCCCTGAAGGGATGCCCCTAAGTACGATTAGTAGCCGTATGTTGTGTGATAACAGTAACCTGACCGGGATCGTTGAGCGGTTGGCGAGTAAGGGCTATGTCGAACGCCGTCCCGACCCCCAAGATCGGCGGGTGAGCCTGATCTGTCTGACTGCTGCGGGTGCCGAGAAGCTCCGTCGCATTAAGCCACGTCACCACGCCGGGGTGAGCCGCCGCATGCGCACTCTCGCCCCTCATGAAGTTGCGCAACTACGTCATCTACTCCAGACCCTCTTTGATGGGCTGCTCGATCAACCCGTAGCCGAACCGAGCGACGATCAGCATTAGCCCTCTTCGCGCCGCTGTAACTGCTCAGCATTCTGATGCTGTACATACAGCGGTGGTACTCCATACATTGCGCGCTCCAGATCACTCATGTCGGGGTCAACCGGCCCTAACGACCAGCGCCCGCCCTGCTTGATGATCTGTGTGCCGAAGCGTTGTGGCTTGCCACTCGCCACCAACCAGCGATCCCAGGCCATCGCCCGCAGACTCCATGCGCGCTCTTCCCCTTGCTCGGTTGCTTGCCGTGCTAATACCCGTGCCATATGGTAGTGGCCTTGTGTCTCGCCACAGAGCATGACCCATGCTGCATGGAAGTAATCGGCCCCATTGACGATCTGCCCAGCACTGTAGAGATCGATCACCCGCTGACAGCGCTGGCGTGCCGCTTGCATGTCAATCTCACCCGCTTGGGCCGCGATGGCTTCACGGGCGAGCCGAGCCAGTTCGACGTTCGTGGATTCTTCTTCTGGGATCGGCAATTCGTCATCGTCCATGGCTTCTATCCTTGCTTGGGGCTGCGTCCCAAACCCGCTTTTTTCTCTTACAGGGCATGTGCAAAGTCACCTCCGGTGGGAGGCGGGGGCAGCTTCGCCGCCCCCGAAGATCTTTTTTTGTGGTGTTTTGGCGGCGAAGCCGCCAAAACACCACAAAAATTGGGGTTTGGGGCGTAGCCCCAAGGGGCGTTGTGGGTAGTGTACCAAGCCAGCATTGAAAATGCAAAATCACTGCCACATGCGGATCGTTCCATCTACCCCACCCGAGATCAGGAAATCGCCATCGTGGCTGAAGTTGACCCGTAGGATACTCCCGATATGCCCACTCAATACCTGGAGTGTGGCCCCATCACTGACCCGCCAGATCCGAATCGTGCTGTCTACCCCCGCCGATGCCACGGTCTGCCCATCAGGGTGAATGGCCACCGAGCGTACCGCGTTCTGATGCCCGCGCAACTCCTGGCGTACACGGTGGCTGTCCATGTCCCAGATCCGCACCACCCCGGAACCATCACCGGCAACCAGCAGCCCCCCGCTATTGCTATAGACGACGCAGTTAATTCCCCCGCGCTGACCAGAGAGGGTGTCTGATGGTTTGTTCTCGCCAATTGTCCACAGGCGCACGCTACTATCGGCACAGCCGATCGCCACACTCCGCCCATCACGATGCAGGCTGATCGTCTGGCCGCCCACGTTGGGTTGGAAGTGCTGCACCAAAGAGCCATCGCGCAGCCGCCATACGCCAATACTGCCATCGCCGCCATGGGCGATCAAGAGTTGGCCATCACTACTAAAAAAGACGCTCTCTTGGTAGCCCTGCTTACTATTGATCGTCTGGATGACGCGCCGGTTACGCACCGCCCAGAGCTTGATCTGGTCTGAGTTGCCACCTGCCAGTAAGAAGCGCCCATCGTGGCTATAGGCGACCGAGAGCACATTGCCGCCGTGGTCTTCCAGTACATCCTCGGCCATTCCGTCGGCGCTACGCCACAGGCGCACCCGCTGATCCCACCCCCCCGATGCGATCTGGCGGCCATCGGGGCTAACATCGAGTGCCCAAACCCCGCTGCGGTGGGCGACAATCTGACGGATCTGGCGTACCTCACCACTCTCCCAGTTGACCCGCCGGGTTCTGCTGATCATCTGCAACACCGCGCCCCAGCGTGAGAGCCGTGCTTCAAGTTCAATCTGGAAGGCAGTTCCCGAACGATCCCGCATGATCAACGTATCGCGCAGGCGACCGGCATCATTAGTCCGGCGCATATCGGCGGTGATGCGGATACGTTGTTGGCGTCCTGGCGGGAGCGATACCGTCAAACTGCTAGAGAGCACCCAGCGTGGCACAAGTATTTCAACCCGCACATAGCGCCGCCCGTTGTTTGTTAGGTGCAACACCAACTCGCGTCGATCCTCCGGCCCCAGTTGGCCGAAGTCAATACTTTGCCGATCCGCAATGAGTTGTGGTGGTGTTGCGCCAAAACCTTCAGGATCGAGCAGCGCGAGCAGTTCATCTAACCCAGCATGCTGATCTGTTGCATTGCGCTCGGTGATGTCTCGTATATCCGCAGCGAGGCGATTCTTACCCCAGAGCCGCGTCACCTGATCGGCTAGGCTGCCATACAACCAGAGCGCGGCGGCATCCCAATGCTCCTCGGCCCATTGAGCCAGGGCGGGTTCATCGGCCAGTGCAGCCCCATCGGGCGATTGGAGGTCGGCGCGGGCTTTGGGGTTCAGGATCGTGTCGAGGGCACCGAGGAGCTGCGCGGCGGTTGGGCGCTGGTTGGGGTCGAAGGCCATGCCCTTGCGGATGATCGCCTCAACCAGGGGCGGGATACTAGGATCAAGGCTGCGCACTGGTGGGAAGGGGGCATACGTACCGGCCAAAAAATTGTCCATGTCATCGCGGTTCATGGTGGGCTGAAAGCCGCTGATGGTCATGTGGAGGGTTGCACAGAGCGCATAGATGTCGGAGCGCGGCACTGCCTCACCACGCCACTGTTCGGGCGGGGTAAAGCCAAAGGTGCCCGCCATTTGGCTCTCTTCGGTATTGATCAGGCTACTCTCCACCGGGGTCGCCTTTGAAAGCCCAAAATCAATCACCCACACCCGCCCCTCGCTATCAATCAGAATATTAGAGGGCTTAATATCGCGGTGCAGCACCGGCTCCGGGCTACGACTATGCATGTAGGCCAACGCCGAACAGACCTCGCGGATGATCGCCAAGCCCTCATCGAGTGGCAACTTGCCACCGCGCCCATTCAGCACCCAACCCAGATCGCGGCCCTCGACATACTTCATCACCAGACAGTGCAGTTCGGGCAGGTACTCGAAGATCTCCGGGATATTAGGATGGCCGGGGGTATTGAGGGTACTCAACAACTGCGCCTCGCGGCGGAAGTTGCTATAGGCTTGTTCACGAATACGCGCACTCCAAGCCGGATTGGGCACCTGGCGTTTAGCCACACAGAAGCGCCCCAGTTGCTGATCCCGCACCAGATAGGCTTGGCCAAACCCACCCCGCCCCACCGCACGCTCAACCAGATAGCGCCCCCCCGGCCCAATCCGCGCACCGGGCAAGAGTTCCGCATCGGGTGCGGGTGCCAGGGCTGCCGGGCGCACTGCGGGGAGCGCGGGCAATGCGGGCAGACCCAGGGCATCAGCCGGTACCACCCGTGAGCCACAGGCGTTGCAGAAGCGCGATCCGGGTGGATTGTGATGTCCACACGCTGGGCAGGTGATCATAATGGTTATTAGCCGGTTCCGCGCAAAAAGATATTCGGCCAGGCTCGAAAACGGGTGAAGAAGGTGTCGCGCCGCACCTCCACCCCATCCTCAATAATCACCCGCTCGACGCTAATGTCACGCCCACCCCGCGCCGTATCACTCTGGCGGATCGTCCCCGATGGCAGACTCGGATCATCAATATAGACCGGCGCACTTGGCGCACGCTCCTCATTCGTAATGAACGGGCCTTCAAGGCGCACCTCGCGCTCAGGCCGGGTTCCATAGAGGCGCACCGTCAAGATCTGATTGCCCTCGTCCACTTCGGTCTGCATGAGGAGCCAGTGGCCAGTATCATTCACAAATTTCAGGTCGTTGACCCCGGTATAGATCGCGGCGTCCATCCCCTGGCCATTCCCTTGCGCACCGAGTCCAAAGGCATCATACCAACTAATATAGAAGGCGTGGGCATGGCGCTCGGTAATCGGTAAGCCCGCCCAGAAGGCCGCACGGAAGACGGTGGTCGAATCCTGGCACACACCACCACCCCATTCAAGCTGGGTACGGTTGCCGATGATCGCATAGCCTTCAACAAAACCATTCTCAGCATTCACCTCACCTAGTTGGCGGTTGAAGGAGAACTCCTCATCGGGTGCGATCAGCACTCCATCCATACGGGCCGCACCAGCCCGAATGTTGGTGATACGATACTCCGCCGAGCCACTAAAACTACTGCGGCCCTCGCTTACCAACTCGACAATCCCCAGATTATCCAGGGTTGCCGTTGTGATCTGGGGCATCAGTTCATCCACGGGCAGATCGAGCGTGCGCGTCACCGGCGATGCCTGCATGAGCAGCGCCCCAATCGCCTCGGACGCTTCTTCCTGGCGTAGTCGCCAACCCGGTATACCCTCCTGCACAATCCGCACCTGGCCACCACTAAAACGCAGGCGTGGCTCGGCGGTGCCCGTATCCACCACCTGCGCCAAGCCCTCCACCGCATGGGCCAGCAGATCGGCATCCACACGCACAATCAGATCCGCACCGTGGGCCTCAACGCGCAGTAACTCGGCCAGTTTCTCAGCAGGCCAGACCCAACGTTGCTCACCGCGTACCAGTTCGAGCGGGCTTTGCAGCAGATCTACCACCTGCGCCTGCACACGCACCAGCGCCGCATCCCCCACAATCGGATTGAGATTGCGGGTACGGATGATCACCTCTTGGGGCGCGAGCGACTGGGCGGCGAGCAGGACATCATTGGCGGTCGCATCAACCAAGACCTGGATACCGGGGGTACTGGGAATACCCACCACCTTGGCCCCAGCGATACTGAGCGCCGCATCCTGGGGTGCGCGTTCCACCTCACTGGCCACTTGCAACACATAGGTCTGGAGCTGGCGCTGATCCACCAAAATACGCGGCGTAAGATCCACCCCAGTGCGGAAGATCTGCCACAACTCGCGCATGCGCGTTATCGGATCACCGCGCCGCCCGACCCCCACTGCCTGATCCGCCAAGAGCGCCGGATCGAACCCCAGCCCAAGTTCGGCCAACGTCGGACGCCACACCGCCCCGGCATACGCCAGTGTCACCGGCTGATTGAGGAACCCGGCATAGCGCTGGCTCAGATCGGCACTCAACGCCGCCACCGACTGCCCCGCCACCGACTCGCCCTGCACCGAGACCCCCGGAAAGGCCACCCCGCGATAGAGCAGCGCGATCAGATAGGGGATGGAGAGCAGAACGAGGGCCACGCCGAAAAGAGCGCCCACCACATTGAGCCACGCCGGACGACGGCGGCGAGTCACCCGTCGTGGAGGACGACGGGGCTGGCGGGGTGGATCGGGTGGTGGCTCGTCGTCGTCATCGGGACGAGGCGGGTAATGCGTGCGGCGACGGCGGATCGGCCCATACTCCTGATAATAATCCGGCATAACGAGGCTGTCTGCTGGGACGTACCACCGCCGCGTGGGTACTCGGCGGCGCGGCGGTTCTTCTGCTAGACATTGTACCCAATTCTGTAGGGGCGCACAAGTTTGTTTGGGGGAGCTTTACAAACCAGCCATTCTCTCGTATAATCGCCCCCGACGGGGGTCTATGTTATGCAGGCGATGTAGTCTGAGACCCACGCCCTAACTGAGAGTCTCGCTCTCAGTTCTTCTTTTTTCTATCGCCCTGGGAGCAGGGCCACCCGGCTCTCCCACGCTGTAGCTCCCCTTGGCGACCCACAGCAGAAGGCATTGACGACGATGACAGACAAGCCAACATACCTGACTCGTGAGGGCCGTGCAAAGCTTGAAGCCGAGTTGGAAGAATTAACTACGGTTGAGCGTAAGCATATTGCCGAACGGATTGCGGCAGCTAAAGAGCTAGGCGATATTTCCGAAAGTGGCGAATACGAGGACGCGAAGAAGGCTCAGGCGCTCCTCGAAGGCCGTATTCGTGAGGTGAAGCATATTCTCTCGCGCGCTGAACTGATTGACGAAGAATACCATGGTAATGGTGAAGTTCGCGTTGGTTCTTCAGTGACGGTGCGCCTTGAGGATGATAACGAAGAAGAGACGTGGACGATTGTGGGTAGTGCCGAGGCAAACCCGCGTCAGGGCCGTATCTCCAATGAGTCGCCGATTGGGGCCGCGTTGCTTGGTAAGCGTGCCCGCAATAAGGTGACGGTGCAGACTCCATCAGGCGTCATGAAGCTCACTATTATTAAGGTGAAGTAGGGGGCGGCGCAGTTGCGCCGCTCCCAGGGCATGCGCAAAGTCCTTGGGGCTACGCCCCAAATCCTAGTTTTTTGTTGTGTTTTGGCGGCGCAGCCGCCAAAACACAACAAAATAAAGATCTTCGGGGGAGGCGAAGCCTCCCCCGAACCCCCTCCCTATAGGGGCGTGTCGCGCCCCTACATGTTCCTTCAATGGTATAATAGACCAATAGAGCCGCATGCGGCCCGTAACGCCGCGCACTATAGGGTCACCATGGAGCTGAATGATTTACAGGCCCAGCGCCAGGCGAAGCTTGAACGTCTGCGTGCCGCCGGTCTGAACCCGTATCCGACGCGAAGCACCCGCACCCATTCTGTCGCTGCTGCCCTCGCTGATTTTGATGCGCTGGCTGCGTCTGAGTCCCCGCTGACGCTGGCTGGCCGCATTGTTGGGGCGCGTCGGGTGATGGGGAAGATTGCCTTTGCCCATATTGAAGACGGGAGCGGTACGATCCAGCTCTGGATCAGTCGCGCTGAAGTGGGCGATGAGTCTTTCCTGCGCTTCCGTGATGAGCTCGATACCTTCGATATTATTGAGGTCGCTGGTCTTTTGCGCCTGACTCAGAAGGGTGAACGCTCGATCTTTGTGCGTTCGATCACCATTCTGGCGAAGGCGATCAATCCGCCGCCCGAAAAGTGGGCCGGTTTGAGTGATGTTGAAGAGCGCCATCGCCAGCGCTACCTCGATCTGATCGTGAATAGCGAGCGCCGCGAGATCTTCCGTGCCCGCGCCCGTGCGATTAGTACGATGCGAGCCGTCCTTGATGCGCGTGGCTTTGTGGAGGTGGAGACGCCAGTCCTCCAGCCGATCTATGGCGGGGCGGCGGCGCGGCCCTTCACGACCTACCATAACCAGCTTGGCCAGAATCTCTACCTGCGCATCGCCACCGAACTCTATCTCAAACGCCTGATTGTGGGTGGCTTTCCCGGTGTCTACGAGATCAGTAAGAACTTCCGCAACGAGGGCGTGGATCGCAGCCATAATCCTGAATTCACCATGATGGAGTGCTATCAGGCATTTGCCGATTACCGCGATGTCATGGATCTGGTTGAGGAGATGTTGCGCGAGATTGCGACGGCTGTCACGGGTGGCACGCTCGTACCCTACCAGGGCCACCAGCTTGATTTTGGCCAGCCCTGGCCGCGTATCTCGATGGCGCAGGCGATCCTTGAGCAGACGGGGATTGATATTGCTCAGATCCATACGATTGATGCGCTGCATGCCGCGATGTCTGCCGCGAACCTGAAGGTGGAGCGCAAGGGAACCTGGGCCAAGCAGGTGGATGAGATCTTTAGTGCGTATGTCCAGCCCCTGCTCATTCAACCGACCTTTATTATTGATTATCCGGTGGAGTTGTCGCCACTCGCCAAGCGGAAGCCCGAACAGCCCGCCTTCACCGAGCGCTTCGAGGCGTTTATTGTGGGTATGGAGATCGGCAACGCCTTTAGCGAGCTGAATGATCCCTTCGACCAGGAGCAGCGCTTCTTGGATCAGTTGAAGGACTTTGCCGCTGGTGATGATGAGGCGCACCAAATGGATGCCGATTATATCAATGCGTTGATGTATGGTATGCCGCCCACGGGTGGCCTGGGGATTGGGATTGATCGGCTGGTGATGGTACTCACCGACCAGCCATCTATCCGTGAGGTACTCCTCTTCCCCCATATGCGCCAGCGCGATTAGTCGCGCTGGATTGTCCGTCCGTGCCGATGCCCGACCGCGACCATGTAGAGGCCAGAGCATGAGAAGAGTGCTGATCAATGGGGTTGGTGGGGTACTCGGCGCACGGGTAGCCCGCCGTCTGTGCGAGTATGATGATATTGCCGTCATCGGTCTGACCCGCTATGAGCCGGTGGCTTCGCTGGGTCGAACTGAATGGTTGTTGGCCCACCTGAACGGCTTGCAACTGGTTGAGTTGCTAGAGGCCGAGCAGATTGATACGGTTGTCCAGATAGATTTTGCTGGTACTGAGGCTCCTGTCACGAGTCGCGAGGCGGCTGTCCAGCAGAATGTGATCGGGACGATGGATCTGTTGGGTGCCTGCTTGCGGGCGGGGGTGCAGCAGGTGGTGGTGCGTAGCCACAGTTGGGTCTATGGGGCGAGCCCGCTTAACCCCATGATGATTGATGAACGCCGCCCCGTCGCCCATAGCGGTCTGCGCGGCTTTTTGCGCGATCTGGCTGAGGTTGAGATCTTTATGGCCGAGTTTGCCGAGCAGCACCACGAGATACGGGTGGCTTCGCTCCGCATGGCCCCGTTGGTGGGTGGCTGGTCGCCGCTCATGGACTACTTCTCCCAGCCGTGGCCGCGCATGCTGATCGGGTTCGATCCGGTCATTCAGTTGCTCAGTATCAATGATGCGGTGGAGGCGCTAGCCCACTTTGCCCTCAACCCGTGCGCTGGCCCGTATAACCTCGCCGCTGATGATGCGGTCTGTATTTCGCAGGCCATCCGCCTCTCTGGCCAGTTACCCTCGCCGACCATCGAGTCCATGATTGTGCGCTCGAAGCGTGATGTCAGCCGCGATCAAACCCACCCCTGGCCGGTTGATGTCAACTTCTTGCGCCATCCATGTGTGGTTGATACCCACCGGGCCAAACAAGAGATGGGTTGGGCACCTCAGGATGGTGTCGCCGACTCGATCAGTGCGACGCACCAGAAAGGGCATGCTCCGCTGGATCGCGAAGCTTCTGAGGCGGCCCTGCGTGCATTCCTTAGCCGAAAGAGGTAGTCTGTGTCAGAGCCGATTGAGATTGAGGTGGCCGGTTCTTCGCCAACTCCGCCGGAGTCCGTTGAGATTGACGTGAGCAATGCACCTGCGGCAGAGGAGTCGAAGCCTGCGGTGCCCAACAAGCGGCGTAGTCGTAAACAGACGAGTAGCGAGGCTGTGGAACCACCACATGTCGAGGAGCCAGCCGCGCCGCCTCCACCACCGCTACCCAACCCGGCTTCGGCGTGGAGTACCCAACCCAGCGAGGATCTCTTCGAGGTCGAGTTGGAGGTGCGTAACCGTGGCGCACAGGCCGATCCGCATGCCTCTTCTACAGCCGATATTGCCGCTGGTCTGCTTAGTCTGGTTGGCGAGAACATGCGCCGCATGACTGAAGAGCAGGTCAATAAGGTGAATGAGATGCTGGGCGGCACCGACCTACGCGATTACCTTGATCCAGATTTCTGGAAGGGCGTCGGGATGGTGCTCCAGTATCAGGTGCAGGAGCAGGTGGAATTCATCAAGCGCCGGGCGCGGGGGGAGTATACGATTGACCCCTACGGGCTTGATCCTGACATTATCGAGATTGTGCGCCCGTTTGTCTCGTTTATGTACCATACGTGGTGGCGGGTGCAGGCCCAGGGGCTTGAGCATGTCCCGGCGGAGGGGCGTGCGCTGCTGGTGGCTAACCATAGCGGCGTGTTGCCCTGGGATGGGGCCATGATTGCCTCGGCAGTCGCCAGTGAACACCCGGAACGGGTGGGGCGGGTGGTGCGCAGCCTGCACCTGCACTGGTTTACCACCCTCCCCTTCATTGCCCCCGCGCTGGCTGCTACCGGCCAGGTGCCCGGCCTGCCAGAGAATGCGGTGCGCCTGCTCGAAAATGACGAGTTGGTGTGTGTCTTCCCCGAAGGCATTAAGGGCGTGGGCAAGCTCTACAAGGATCGCTACAAGCTGGCACGCTTCGGGCGCGGTGGATTCATCCAGGTCGCACTGCGCACCGGTGCCCCGATTGTACCGGTGGCGGTGGTGGGGGCCGAAGAGATCTACCCGATGTTGCACAACGCCGAGTCGATCGCCAAGATGCTCGGGTTCCCCTACTTCCCGATCACCCCCTTCTTCCCCTGGCTGGGCCTGCTGGGTACGATTCCGCTGCCGACGCGCTGGAACATCACCTTCTGCCCGCCGATCTCCACCGAGGAGTATGGCCCACGTGGTGCCGATGACCCACTGACGGTGCTCTCTCTCGCCGAGCGGGTGCGCGATACGATCCAGGAGACGATCAATACGCGCTTGGCCGAACGCACGTCAATCTTCTAATTGCGCTCCGCCCCCGAAGAACTTTTTTGGTGTGTTTTGGCGGCGTAGCCGCCAAAACACACCATACCTGGGGGCGAGGGCATCTTGCCCTCGCCCCCAGAACCTATTCGCGTTAACACTTGATTACTCCCCCAGATCCCCCAACACAATCGGGCGGGTACGCGGGGCCATTTGGCTCGGCAACCAGCGCGAAATCAGCCCCGCCAGCAGCACAAAGAGCAGCGATGCCCCCAGACATGCCACCAAGCCCCCGTATGGCCCGCTCATCACGCCGAGTTGATAGAGCAGCCCCGACAAGACCGTGCCCACCAGCCGCCCCAGCGCGTTGGCCATGTAGTAGAATCCGACCTGCATCGCCACCTTGTTGCTGTCGGTATAGGCCAAAATCAGGTAGCTATGCACGGCTGAGTTGAGCGCAAAGATCGCCCCGAAGGCCAATAACCCCAGCACGATCACCCAGGTGGGGCTGACACCTGCCTGGAGCGCCACCGCGATCCCCAAGGGGAAGATCGCCAAGCCAAAGGCCAGCCGGGTAGCAGTGCGCCCGTCCGGTTCGCCCTGGCCTGCTACCCCGCGCCGCAACAGCGCCGGTGTGGCTGCCTGCACCACCCCATACCCAATCGTCCAGAGCGCCATAAAACCGCCCGCCAACCAAAAATCCCAGCCCAGCACACTCACAAAAAAGACCGGCAAGCCGACCACGAACCAGACATCACGCGCCGCAAAGAGGAAGATGCGTGCCGCCGCCAACATATTCACCGCCCGGTTGGGCGAGAAGATCTGGCGGAACTTGGCCTGCTTATCCGGCGTGCCCAGGTCGCCGCGCATACCCAGCAGCGCCACGAGCAGCGCCACCAACACTAACCCAGCCAGGATACGCAGAGCGATCTGGAAGCCGACCAGGGTGAGCAGCAGTGCCCCCACAAAGAAGCCCACGCCCTTGATCGCATTCTTCGAGCCGGTGAGCAGGCTCACCCAGCGGTAGAGCTGGCCCTGGCCCTCCCCGGCCACCAACTTCACCGCACTCTTCGAGGACATCTTGGTCAAGTCTTTGGCGATCCCAGAGAATGCCTGCGCCAGCATCACATACGGCACCACCAGCCATGTGGGTGGTGCAAAAGCCAACAACGCCAGCGCGATCAGTTGGGTGCCCAGCCCCAGAAAGAGGGTCATCTTGAGGCCAAAGCGCGCCCCCAGGTAGCCCCCAAACAGGTTGGTGACAATGCCAAAAATCTCATAGAAGAGAAAGAGCGAAGCCACCGCAAAGGGCGAGTAGCCCAACTGCGAAAAGAAGAAGAGTACCAGCATCCGAATTGCCCCGTCAGTGAGCGTATCGGCCCAATAGGCCAGTGTGACGAGCGCATAGTTGCGGCGGTTAGTCTGGCTCATAGTGATGCAGCTACCTTACGGGCTAACTCCACATAGCGGTTCGCATAGCCCCACTCATTGTCGTACCAGGCATAGATCTTCACTTGGGTCGCATTGGTGACCATTGTGCAGAGCGAGTCGACAATTGCTGAATGCGGGTTGGTCAGAAAATCCATCGAGACCAGCGGGAGCGTCTCGTAGGCCAGAATGCCGTGCAGCGGGCCAGCGGCGGCGCTTTGGAGCAGCGTATTGACCTCCTCGACCGAGGTTGGGCGGTTGACCTCAAAGACACAATCGGTGAGCGAGGCATTCAGCAGCGGCACGCGCACCGCTTGGCCATTGAGTTTACCCTGGAGTTCGGGGAAGATCATGCCAATCGCGGTGGCCGAGCCGGTAGTCGTGGGCACGAGCGAGAGTGAGGAGGCACGGGCACGGCGCAGATCCTTGTGGGCCTGATCATGCACACTCTGGGTGTTGGTCGAACTGTGGATCGTCGTGATCATCCCGTGCTTGATCCCGATCCCCGCGTGGATCACCTTGACCACCGGAGCCAGACAGTTGGTGGTACACGAAGCAGCAGTGACGATATGGTGCCGTTCTGGGTCGTACCAATCATCATTGACTCCCATCACCACATTAAGTGCCTCGCCCTTCACCGGAGCCGCGACAATCACCTTCTTGACCCCGGCCTGAAAGTAGGCGGCCAACTGCTCCGGCGTGCGCAGCTTACCACTTGCCTCCAACACCATATCCACCCCCGCATCCGCCCAGGGGACAGCCCCGGCATCCTTGATGCTGCTGTGGCTAATCGTGTGTCCGGCGATCTCCAACTGTGCCCCTTCACCCTGGGCTTGCGTGTGCCAACGCCCATGTACCGAGTCAAAATTGAGCAGATGCGCACTCACCGCCGCATCTCCACCGATCTCGTTAATATGGGCGAAGGTGAATTCCGGCCATCCCCAGGCGGCCCGCAGCGCCAAACGCCCGATCCGTCCAAAGCCGTTGATGCCGACGCGAATACTCATATTCTCCCCTTGATTGAATTATAACAGTCTAAGTTGATACTATACGGTACTTATCGGTTTGTCAAGCATCTGTATTGGTTGATTGAAGCAATATAATTTGATATATTGACATCACTCCCACAACCGGCTACCATATTCAATCCTCACAACAACGAAGGAACCCAATAATGGCGACTGATGAATTACTACTCCTGAGCGCCCTCAAACTGATTGCCGACGAGACCCGCTGGCGCATCATACAGACCCTACGAGCGAGTGATCGCCAAGTGAGTGAGATTATCGCCGCGACCGGGCTACCCCAGAATCTGGTCTCGTACCACCTGGGGATCATGCGTCAGGCAGGGTTGGTGCAACAACATCGCAGCGACGCCGATGCGCGGGCCAGTTACTACAGCCTGCACCTGAGCCAGTTAGAGGCCATCTACCAGCAGATCGGGGCCGATCTGCTGCTGCCGCAACCCTGTAGCCCATTGGAACTGCCAGTCATGACCGTTCTCTTCCTCTGCCGTGCCAACAGCGCCCGTTCGCAGATGGCCGAAGGCTGGTTGCGTCATCTCAGCGCGGGGCGCGTGATCGTGCGCAGTGCCGGAACCCATCCCGCCCCCATCCAACCCCTCGCCATTCAGGTCATGGCCGAGGTCGGGATTGATATTGGCTACCAGCAACCCAAGGCACTCGATCAGGTGGCCGACCTCCAGCCCCATGTGGTGGTAACGGTGTGTGATATTGCCCGCGAGGAGTGCCCGTTCTGGCCAGAGGCCGTGCGAATCTTGCATTGGAGCATCCCCGATCCCGTCGTCGCCCCGCCGGGTGCGGCGCAGCTTGCGGCCTTCCGCCACGCCCGCGATGATCTGCGGCAGCGGATCGCAAGCCTCGTGCTGCTGATAGCGCAGAGTTAAATGTTATACAATTATCACTAATTTGTACGCATAGTCATAGTAGAAAACACCAAAAGTACTGTTTCGTTCTGCCTAAAAGGCATGTTATACTTCCTACGTAACTCAGGAGGTTGACGTGGTCTCCGTATCCTCCAATACTCTGCGATCCTGGATCGTACTGTTACTGTTAGGGAGTACGCAGCCGTGAAACTTGAAGGCACACTTGAGACGATCCCGCTGCATGAACTGATCGAGATGATCTCGTACAGTTCAGTCACTGGGGCACTCAACATCTATGCCACTCCAGTGGATGGGCACCTCTACTTCCGTGATGGAACCCTCTATCACTGTGATATTGCCGAGAACATCGGTCATCCCGCGCTTATCAAGCTCTTTGAAGTCAATCAGGCTACGTTCAGTTTTGTCAGTGATATCACCTCCAACAGCGAGTCGATCTGGGGGGATGTTGATGAGCATATTCGTATCGCCCAAAGCCTTGCGCAGCGTTGGCACGACATTCGCCCGCGTGTGCCCTCATTAGCACTGATCCCGGTCTTGGTGGTCTCATTCGAGGCAGCATTGCGGCGGGTGGGGCCGTTCCACCACCAAGTACTGGATCGCATTAATGGTCTGCATACACTGGCCGAGATCATTGCGGATCTGGGGTGGACTGAGATTGACGTGGCGGAGGTGGTGGCCCAGATGATCCAGGATCGGTTGGTGGAGCTACGTACCGAACCGGCCACTGAGACCCATCCTTCCACCTCCGGGCCACGCGGGAGCCTCTTTGGTCGCTTGTTGCCTCGTTCCGGTGACACGACCCAGCCGGGGCGGGTTTCAACCGAGGAGTTGATCATGCACGCGGTGGGGGGGTAGGGGCGAAGCATCGCCCGCCAACCGCGTTCGGGTTCCCCTGCTCCTTGGAGGGCGATACTTTGTCCCTGCGGAATGATCGGGCATGTGCAGAGTCCTTGGGGCTGCACCCCAAGCCCCATTTTTTATGGTGTTTTGGCGGCGAAGCCGCCAAAACACCATAAAAAAATTCTGCGGGGGTGGCGCAGCCACCCCCGACCCCCACCGGCACATGCCCTACCTAACGAGATGATCGCGGATCTTGTCACCTATACGCGCCGCATGCTACAATACGGCGTGTTATCGTCGTATGCTCTGTGAACTCCATTGAACCCCTATGTCGCAACCGCTGGTAATCACCATTGATGGCCCGGCTGGAGCCGGAAAGAGTACCCTGGGTGCGCTCTTGGCCGAGCGCCTCGGCTATCTCTACTTTGATACCGGTGTCATGTATCGGGCACTCACTCTGGTGGCGTTGCGCGTCGGCCTCGATCTGGCCCAGGCTGAACCTGTTGAGGCGCTGGCCCAGCAGGTGGAGATCGAGGTCGTGCCACCAACTCAGGCCGATGGGCGCCAGTATACGGTGCTCACCGATGGCCAGGATGTGACGTGGGACATCCGTAGCCCAGAGGTGGAACGTGGTGTCTCGCTGGTGGCACGCTACCCAGGCGTGCGCCGCGAACTGATCCGCCAGCAACAGCAGATCGGCCAGCGCGGCCATGTGGTGATGGTCGGGCGCGATGCTGGTACGGTGGTGATGCCCGATGCGCCACTCAAGATCTACCTGGAAGCCTCGCTTGATGAGCGCGCCCGCCGTCGTACCCAGGAACACTCCGGGGGTGCTGCTCAGCCCCTCGATCTTGTACGCTCCGCTATCGCCCGTCGTGATGACCTTGATGCCCACGTCCTGCGCCCCGCTGCTGATGCGGTTCTGTTGCAGAATGATGGCCTTTCGCCTGAGGCTGAGGTGGCGTGGATCATGGACTATATCACCCGCCATGGCTGATCTGATCTTCCGGGAAGCTAGGCGAAGAGCTAGTTGAGGAGCCGATGTATGCTGCACTTCCTGAAGGATCTGCTGCTTGAGGATGCCTCCGAAGCACTCGATCTGGGCGAGGGTGAACATATCCTCCATGTCACCGGACGCCACTGGATTGTTCTGCTGAGCCGTTTGATTGGCCCTGTGCTTGGAATTGCATTTTTTGCGGGCCTCGCCTTCTATCGTAGTATCGGCGGGGGCTTTCTCGTCACTGATGCCGGTGAGCCGGTCGGCCTCGATTTCTTTAATTGGCTCCTGATTAGCATTGAAGCCCTGCTCCTGTTGCTCTGGACGACACTCTGGGTGCGGACTTCGGGTAATGCTAAGGCTAAAAAAGAGGATCTGCGTACCCGGAATATCATTCTTGGTGCGGGAGGCGTTTTACTGCTCTTGATCTATTATCGCTATAATGGCGGACGCCTCTTCTATGTCGATTCGGCCATGTTTGTGCGCCAAACGTTTGATTTCATCAATATTGTTCTCTATATTTTCACCGGTCTGAGCCTCTTGTTCACCTTCTTCACCACCTATGACTGGCTCAATGATGAACTTATTCTGACCAATAAGCGTGTGGTCTATGATAACGATCAGGTTTTTATCCCTAAGCTGATTGAGCGTCGCTCCCAAGAACAGATCTTCATTGAGGATATTCAGGATGTGGTTGCAGCCACCAAGAGCTACAGCCAGCATTGGCTCGGATTTGGGACGATCATTGTCAAATCGGCGCGTATTGGTGGCCAGATCGCCTTTGATTCGGCTTCCAATCCCCGGACTATGCAGAAAAAGATCATGGATGAGGTGAATTCCTATCGCAAACAACGCAGCGAAGAGGACTTCAACCGCATGATCGAGACGCGGGTCTATAATGCTAAGCCTGAAAAGCGGGTCTTCAAGAAGGACATTAAGATCTCGAACGGGGTACGCTTTCTGCAATGGTTCTTCCCCGAAAACCCGGAGATCAACGAAGATAACGGCACGATTACGTGGCGCGCCCACTGGATCTTTGGCCTCAAAGCACAGATCGGCCCGGTGCTGTTGCTTTTTGGTGGGATGTTGAGTATTGCCATTGCGGCCAATTTCTTGCTGATGAGTGCGCTGCTCTCGACGGTGCTCTCGGTCGTCTTGATCATCTTCTTTGTCGCCTGGGGCGCGTGGGAGATCGAAGATTATCGCAATGATCTCTACATTCTTAACCAGACCAATGTGATTGATATTGAGAAGAAGCCCTTTGGCCCGGAAGATCGGCGGCAGGCGAGTTTGGGCGCGGTGACGAATGTCTCGTTCGAGACCTCCTTCATTAGTAACCTGCTCGGCTATGGGAATGTGGTGCTTGAGACGGCTGGTGGTGGTGGCAAGTTTACCTTTGACCGTGTGCCGCGCCCACGTGATGTGGTACAGAAGATCAATGACTATCAGGTGGCTTTTAAGCGGAATGAGAAGGAGCGGGCGTTCAATGATACGCTCACGCTACTGAAATATTACCATGACGCACAGCAGCGCCATCAAGAACTGAATGTGCCGCCTGCGGCGTCGTAAGGGGATCTTGTGCTCAGACTGCCGCGTATCCTACTCTTTTTGCTCACGCTCTTCGTCCTGCTGCCCGTCGGGTCACTGGCGGCGCAGACGAATCCGGCCCTTACCCTCGCTATTCAGGTTGGGTATGATGGATTGGGCCAGTACCATGTGAGCCACTGGTTCCCGGTACGGATGGTGGTTGCCAATGATGGCGGCGATCTGCGCGGGAGTTTGGAGTGGACGTTTACTGGTGAGCAAGAGCCATCTTTCCGCTATCTGATCGATCTGCCACGCGGGGCACGCAAGGAGGTGTTGCTCCCGGTTGTCACCAACAACCACCAACGAGTGGCCGAGGTGCATCTGATGGTGGATGGGCAATCCCGGCTCAGTCAGACGGTGCGCCTCACCCCGATTGATACCAGTGCGGTGCTGGTGGGTGTGTTGAGTAGCGATCTGACGCTGCTCAATAGCCTGAGTAGTGCCGAGTTCGTACCCGGATACCCGACCTATTTGAGCCACTTGTCGCCCGAACTTATGCCGGATGATCCGATGGTGCTCGGTGGTTTGGATGTGATCGTCATCCATGATCTGGTTGCCACGTTGAATGAGCGCCAACGGGCTGCCTTGGAGCATTGGGTGCAGCTTGGTGGCACGCTGCTGGTGAGTGGTGGTACCGATGCGCGCCCGATCAACGATGCGTTCGATCCGCTACTACCAGTTACGCTGAGTAATGATATACAGAGTGCGGTTCCGGTTGATGGTCTCGAACGCCTCGCCGGGATGCGTGGCCTGAGTTCGGCGCTGGCCGGGCTTACCGCGCATCAGGTGACATTGCGCCCCCAGGCGGTCAATCTGGATGCGCAAAACCTGATAACCAGTATTGAACGCGGCACTGGCCGGGTGATCTTCTGCGCCTTCGACCTGAGTGTGTTGCGGGTATGGTCGGGTGAAGTGCAACTCTGGGAGCGTATTCTGGCCCCCAATCAGCGCATGCAGATCGGCTATATGTTCCGTTCGCAAAGTGAAAATCTGCTACGCCAGTCGCTACAACTCGAAGCCCTCAACCTGCCCTCACCACTGATTCTCTTCTTGCTGATTACTGGCTATATTCTGGTGATCGGGCCGATCAACTTCTTGGTGTTGCGGCGGATGCGGCGGATTGATCTGGCATGGATTACGACGCCAGCCTTGGTGGCGCTCTTCCTGGTTGGCTCGTATGCGATCAGTTTTGTACTGCGCGGTATCCAGCCCCAAGTCGTCCAGTTGGCGCTGGTGCAGAGTCAAGAGGGAATACCCGGCGGGCAAGCGACGGCCTTCGTCGGTGTTTTTTCGCCCCAACGCCGGAGCTACAACATCAATGTTGCCGCCGAAGCGCTTGTCTCGCCAGGAAGCTTCGAGAACTACACCTTCAAGCACGTGCCGGTGACGGTGGGCGAAGAAGGGGTGTATGTCCCCGATTTGCTCGTGGATGTCTCTTCGTTACGCACCCTGTTGGTTGAACAGCATGTAGCGCAGACTCCCGCTGTTGCCAGTCAGATCGAACGTGTTGCCAGCCAAGTGCGCGGAACCATCACCAATCTAAGTGATGAGACGCTCTATGATGCCCAGATTGTGCGCGGAACAATGGCGGAAGAACTAGGCGATCTCGCACCTGGGCAAATGGCCGAGGTGACATTGCCACTGAATATGCAGAACTTCCCCGATTATAACTATGACACCAATGATTCTGAAGGACTCTTTAATCGCGATCTGGTCTTGTACACCATGTTCAACTATGATCGCTTTGCGCTCGGTGGGCCAAGTTGGAGCGGGGCGCAGGGTATCCCCGATCCAGATGCGGTCTATCTCTTGGCGTGGAGTATGGCTCCGGCCCTAGAGGTGGCGGTTGATGGCGACCCGAATATTCAACAGGGGATGACCCTGCATCTGATTCGGCTTGGTGGGTGAACACTATACTATGACCATCATTGTTGAGACCAAAGATCTCACCCGGCGCTACGGCAATAACATCGCCCTGGATCATCTGAATCTTCAGATCCCACAGGGGGCGGTGTATGGCTTTATTGGGCCGAATGGCGCTGGCAAGACCACCACGATGCGGATTCTGACTACCCTGCTCCTGCCGAGCGCGGGTGAGGCGTGGGTCGCCGGCCACGCGGTGGTCAAGGATCGCTTGGCGGTGCGGCGTTCGGTAGGCTTCATGCCCGACTTCTTTGGGGTCTACGACGCGATGAAGTCGTGGGAATACCTGGATTTTTTTGCCGCTGCGTATGAGATCCCCGCCGCCCGCCGCCCCAAACTGATTGACGATCTGCTGGCGCTGGTCGATCTCAGCCACAAGCGCGATGCCGATGTGATGGGGCTGTCACGTGGTATGAAGCAGCGGCTCAGCCTAGCTCGCACCATGCTGCACGATCCAGCTTTGCTCATTCTGGATGAGCCAGCCAGTGGCCTCGATCCGCGTGCGCGGGTGGAACTGCGCGAGCTGCTCAAGGAGCTACGCAGCATGGGCAAGACGATCATGATCAGCTCGCACATCCTCACCGAGTTGGCCGAGATGTGTACCCATATCGGGATCATTGAGCGCGGTAAGTTGCTCGCATCGGGCGATGTCGAGACGATCATGCGCTCGCTCCAGCCCCACCGTACCTATACCGTACACCTCCTCAGTGACCCGACAGTGGCGGCGGAGATGGTACGCGGATTGTCGCATGTGTTGGAGGTACGCGCCTTGCCCGATGCTACCCCACCCCAGATCGAGATTGATGTGGAAGGTGATGACCAGATGGTCAGCGCACTGCTCACCCATCTCGTTCAGTCCGGTGCCCAGGTAAGCCACTTTGCTGGCCAAGTGAGCAATCTGGAAGACATCTTTATGCGTGTCACCGAAGGCAGTGCCTACGGCGGGACTAATTAGCTGCAACCTTCCTCCTCAAGGTGTCGTCTTAACAGCGGCAATAATGAAGGAGGAAGATGATGCAGACCGAATATACCGAACAAGACAGTGCGCGTGTACGTCAGGCCGAGCGTTCTTCGGCGGGCTTGCCGACCCAGCAACTCCAACTCCCACCCGACATGAGCTATTCGCCCACACCGGCGGGCCAGGGCAGTCTTGCGTTGCCCGATCAGCGCAAGCATCCGCTTGCCGTTGCCCTGATTGGCCTGGGGATTGTGCTGCTCTTCGCACGCGGGGCGACCCTGCCGCTTGATCTGAGCGGTGGCATGGTGTTGCTGACCATTGCCTCATGTTTCTTCTTCTTCGGCTTATGGAAGCGCAGCTATGGACTGATCATCCCGGCCTGTATTCTGAGTGGCCTGAGTGTTGGCGTCACCTTTGCTGACTTGACCGACGGTGTCTCGGTGCTGTGGGGGTTAGCGTTGGGCTTCTTAGGCATCTTCGCCCTGGGGCGGTCGCTCTTTGGCAAGCGCAGCCAATGGCCGATCTATCCAGCCGTGCCGCTCTTTGCCGTGGGCGTGCTGGTGGCTATCGCGAACCTCCCGGCGCTGCTTGGTGCTGGCATGATCTGGGGGCCGCTGCTGCTGATTGGTGCCGGGCTCTATCTAGGCTGGTTTCGGTAGGAACGTAGGGGTGAAGTATCGTCCGCGCCCCAAACCCCTGTTTTTGGTGCTGTTTGGCGGCGCAGCCGCCAAACAGCACCAAAAACAGGGCATGTGCAAAGTCCTTGGGGCTGCACAGCCGCCCCTGCACCCCCACCGGAGGTGACTTTGCACATGCCCTGGCACCAAAAAAGATCTTCTTGCTCCTCACATCGCTGTATGTTACAATTGCCGTCACGGGTATTCCGCGACACGGCAAGTAGTCTTCCTACTATGTGTCAATCGGATAACAATCTGACGTTTATAGAACTACCCCTTTTTAAGGGGATGGTGTTTCCGCCAGTTGTTCCGTTACCCATTTTGGTAAAGGGGATCGAGGAGCAATCCTATGCCCGATGTTTCTGGACGCAATCCGGCCATTGTTCTGGTGGAAGACGAGCCGGACATCCTGATAATCCTGCATCGTCTGATGCGTGATCTGACGGGCGGTTACGATATTGTCACGGTGAATGGTGGTGCCGAGGCACTTGCCCAAATCGCCCTGCGCCCGGTTCCACTGGTGATCACGGACTATAATATGCCGGGCATGAATGGCCTTCAACTCGCAGCGGCAATTAAAGAGACGTCACCTGATACCCGTGTGGTGATGATTACCGCCTATGCAACGCCGGAGCTTGAGAAGCGGGCGCGTGAGCAGCGCGTTGATTACTACCTCCCCAAGCCCTTTCCCCTAGATCGCCTCGAACAGATTGTGCGTGATGTATTGCGGTAGCACGCCGTAGGGCTGAAGCACCTGCCTCGATGGTACAAAGCCCGCCTAGGCGGGCTTTGTCGATTCTTCTGGTTCATTCAGCATACGCTGGGCAAGTGCAATCGCCTCGGCATAGCTGCTGATCTCTCCACTGGCCTGCGCCTCCCCAATACCCCGTAGCAACCGCCCAATCTCTGGGCCAGGGGCAATCTTCAACTCGCGGATCAGATCGTCCCCACGCACTAGTGGTTGGCGGTGCTCCACAGGAACACCCCAGTGGACATCCAAAAGCTCCCTGATCCACGTGCGATGGATCTCCCAATGCTCCGGTTGCAGGTTTGGCCCCCGCGTCGCCATATGGTCAGCAAGTTCGTGCAATAGAACATCCGGCCCCGCATCGCCGGTGTCGCGGAAGAAACGCACCACGGCGCGTGGGGTCAAAACCTCACCGGCGCGTAACTGGCCGGGACGCATGTGTTCGCGCACGATCAGACTGATGTAGGCACTATCCTGGCGGCTCATGCGCAGCCGTTTGGCGATCTGGGTGGCAACCTCAGCCCCAAGCTCCTGATGCCCGTAGAAACTCACCTTGCCGTCGGGGTTGACCTGCTTGGTCTGCGGTTTGGCGTTATCGTGGATGAGGGTGGCGAGTTTGAGCAGGGCCAGACGCCGCCGCCCATTGCTGCGCATCTCACCGAGCAGGCGCGCATACTCATCGGCGTAGGGCATGGCGCGGCTGAGGTGCGGGTAGGTCTGCACGGCCACCGGCAGGCGTGGGGCAAAGGGAGGGCGCAGGTTGGAGGCGAGCGGTAAGCCCTGGATGATCCACTCCAAACTGGTAACTGTTTCGAGCATATGGGCCAGCACAGGCAAGAAGTGAATGCGGGGCTGCGTACAGGTGCGAGCGGCTTCAAGTTCGGGAAAGAGGATGGTGAGCGCACCACATGCATCAAGGTACTCGATCCAGACTGCGCTACTCGGTGTCTCAAGCAGCTTGAACAGTTCATCGCGCAGGCGTTCGCCAGCTATGCGCGCCAACCCCGGCGCAGCAGCGCGGATCTGCGCGGCCAATTCTGGGGCGGGGCTAAGGTTGAGCGTCGCGGCAAAGCGCGGGGCACGCAGCGTGCGCAACGGGTCATCGGCCATGCTGGCCGGGCCAGTAGCGCGCAGGGTCCCAGCATACAGATCGGCCAAACCACCAGTTGGATCGAGCAAGGCCGTATGGAGTTGGTTGGCTCCGTCAGGTTCGGCCCACAGAGCAAGTAGGTGTGGGGTGAGTGGCAGCGCCATCGCATTGATGCTGAAGTCACGCAGCCGCAGATCACCATCAATACTAGGGGCACGCAGACGGGCAATGTCGAGGTAGAGAGTCGGCGTGTTCGCACGAGCGGGCAAGACCGTGCGCCCGGTGCAGTGTTCGCCATCGAGGGGCACAAAACTGCCATCGAGCCGGTCGGCGAGGGTGCGTGCAAGTGCCATACCATCCCCATCAACCACCAGATCGACGTCGGTAGGAACCACGCCGCGTATCAGATCACGGCTCGTGCCCCCAATCATCCAGACCGGTACGTGGTGATGGGCAAAGAAATCGGCCAGATAGGTGAGGACGGGCAATAGGGTTGGAGGTATCATATGTATATCTCAATGATCTATAATAATAGTGAGAGAGCGAAGCGGTAGCACCACCCGGAGGAGTATGCAGCACGACATTCGCCCGATCAGTGCGGCCCAGACACGCCCGTTGCGTCAGCGGGTCTTGCGACCCTTTATGCGCCTTGCGGAGTTGGTCTATCCGGGTGACGATCATCCGCTGGCGTTGCATGTGGGAGCCTTTCAGGATGATCGGCTAGTAGGGATTGCCAGCATCAGCCCGGAGGCATGTCCAGCAGCTCCGCAACGGCCTGGATGGCGTTTACGGGGTATGGCCACGCTGCGCGAAGTACAGCGCCAAGGGTATGGAGCGGCCTTAGTTGCGGCCTGTGTGGCCCACGTACACCAGCATGGTGGTGAGGTGATTTGGTGCAATGGGCGCAGTTCCGCCATGTCATTTTACACCGCTCAGGGCTTTGCGGTCTATGGGGAAGAGTTTATGTCTCCCGGCACCGGGCCGCACTATATTTTTTGGCGTGAGGCATGAATGGGTCTTGGGTGACAACGATCCATTCATCTTGTAGGGGCGAAGCATCTAGCTGGACTGCGAGGCGATGCTTTGCCCCTACTGACAGACAAATACCTGATAGCTGCGATCCTCTGCCAGCCGCGTCACCCGTGAGAAGGAGTTTTCCAGCATATGCTCATAGGGCAGAAAGCGATTCGCTACCAGCGCCAAACGTCTATTGGGCTGTAAGAGGCTCCGGCTATGCGCCATCATCGCCGCAGTGGCGCTAGTATCAATCTTACTTCCGCTATGGAAGGGGGGATTGCTGAGGATTAAATCGTAGGTACGTTCAGCCACAACATCCAGACCATCAGCAGCGAAGACCGCCCCTTTGAGCTTGTAGCGTTGGGCATTGAAGCGCGCCGCAGCGACGGCGAGCATATTGACATCAATCATATCCACCCATGCGGCCCCGGCCGCAGCGGCGGCTAACCCGATTGGCCCATAGCCACAGCCGACATCCAGCACGCGGCCTCCGGGTGGCAGCGGTAGGCTACGCAAGAGGAGATCGGTGCCGGGATCAAGGTGTTCGTAACTAAAGACCCCAGGCAGGCTATGGAGTGTTCGTAGACCAGTAGGAAGGTTCGCCACGAAGGTATGCCAGGTTCCCACCGCAATACCCTCCTGGTGCGCCCAGTCGGGAGGCGGCGGCGGTTGGGCGGGGCGTTGCGCCTGACATACCCGACAACCTTTACCGATCCCCAAGGGAATAAGCGGGCCAAACAGGCTACTCGCATCATTCATTTGGCTCTGGATACCGCCCCGGTTGGCTCCGGCAATATTCAGGGTTCCGCCGGGGCGTAAAAGAGCCAACGTCTCAACCAACCAGCGGCGGGCAAGGGCGCGGCTCTGTGGAGCCAGAATAATCACCCGATCTAACTGCCCAGCCAAGCTCGGCAACAGGCTGGTTTCCACATTGACCGCCGCATTGGGGATGTGGTTGATCTCAAGCGTGCGTTGGGCCGCCTGAAGCGCGATCAGGTTGGGGTCACTCAGAATGACCTGGCCATGACAGGCAGATCGAGCCAATACAACCCCCAACGCACCGTGGTTACAGCCGAGCAGCAGGATTCGCTCATCGGCAGCGGGGGCAAGTAACCCTGCACACAGCGCCATCACCTCATTTCCCGCCGGGAGTTCGGGTAGACCGGGTGGGCTTGCAAAGAGCAGGTCGGTACGCCCCATCCGCAGCCGGGTCATGCGCTCATGGTTATCCGATAGTCTCATGGGTGCTCTTTCAGTCGCGAAGTCCGATGGTAGCATCCTATCTCCTGGTACTACCCGGCATAGCGCTGGATAATCTGATCGACCTGAAAGGCATAGCCAGTGCCAAAGAGGTTGAGGTGATTGAGAAGGTGGTAGAGGTTGTAGAGGTCACGGCGTTCAGCATAGCCAGATGGCAAAGGCCATGTGCGCTGGTAGGCTTGGTAGAAGACAGGGCCAAAGCCACCAAAGAGTTCGGTGAAGGCCAATTCGGCTTCGCGGTCGCCATAATAAACCGCCGGATCGATGAGGCCGGGGCGGCCCTGCGGATCTGCCGGGATGACATTGCCACCCCACAGATCGCCGTGCAGGAGCGCGGGTTGACGGTCAACATCGGTGAGCAGATCCTCAATCCGAGCCAGAAGACGATCCAGCTTGTGGTGGCGGCTCATGGGGAGGTAGCCCTGTTGAGCAGCGAGTTCGATTTGGGGCTGGAGTCGGCGTTCAACAAAAAAACGCGGCCATGCATCCATCCAAGCGTTATATTGGGGATTACCACCAATATAGTTATCGTGATCAAGGCCATAGGCGCGGGCACTGGTGCGATGAAGCAGCGCCAACTGCTCACCCAACGCGGCCATGTCCACACGCGCACCAGCGCTATCAAGCCAACGTGTGAGCAGGAAGGCATAGCCATCGGGTGGGGCCGGATCAACCACACAGATCACGTCAGGAATGGCCAGTGCCGCCGCTTGAGCCAACGTGCGCAGCCCTTGAGCTTCGGCGGACATCGCATTGGGCAGCGGGTGGCTGGCCCACTTGAGCGCAAAGCGACCCTGGGGGGTGCTCAGGCGCATCAAGCGCGAGCCGAAACTCTGGCCAAGGGGTTCAATCTCGCTTATTGGACACGCCAGGATGGCCTCGATCTGGCTGCGCAGGGTAACTGGCAGCCCCATCAGAGTCCATGCTCCCGGCGTATTTCGGCCAACAATCCCTGGCACCCCGCAGTGACCAGCGCATACACCTCATCGAAACGCCCATTGTAGTAGGGGTCGGGAACTTCGCGGGTACGAGTCGTCGGCGCATAATCGAGCAACAGGCGCGTCCGACAGCCTCTGGGATCATGCATCCGCAGGTCGCGCAGATTATCGGCATCCATGGCCACAATATAGGTGAAGTTGCCAAAATCGGCCTTGGTGATCTGGCGCGCCACCTGACCATCGGCACTAATCCCATGGCGTTGCAGAACCGCCAGTGTGCCCTGGTGGGGAGGTTCGCCCGCGTGCCAGCCACCCGTCCCCGCCGAATCGATCACGATCTGTTCGGTTAAGCCCGCTTCCTGCACCAGATGCCGAAAGACCGCCTCGGCCATGGGGGAGCGACAAATATTGCCCATACAGACAAAGAGCACCGTAATAGGAGTAGGCGCAGACATTCATCCTCCCGTGTGTCATGTCTACTTCAGATCGCCACGCAGAAAACGCAACGCAGTCTCAGCAAGCAGCGCGGCACCTAGCGGCAAGCAACGCTCATCAACATCAAAGATCGGGGTATGATGGGCACGTGCCACCCCATCATTGATCGCGGCCCCCAGCATGAACATCGCACCAGGGGCTTGCTGGCACATATAGGCGAAGTCCTCGGCACCTAGCCCGGCGGGTGAGCGATCAAACGCCGCTTCGCCCAGCATATCACGGCAGACCGCTTCGATCCACCCGGCGACCTTGGGGTCGTTCCAACCTGCCGGATAACCACGGGTAATCGTCAGGCGATACTCGCCGCCCAAAGCGCGGGCAACCCCGAAGGCGCGTTCCACCTCGGCTGCCAGCCGGTTGCGCACATCCTCACTGTAGCTACGCAACGTCCCGGCAAGCGCCATCTCCGCCGGGATGACGTTGGTGGCATTGCCGCCGTGAACCATTCCGATACTCAAGACCCCTGGCTGTACCGGGTCAATGCGACGTGACTTGATACAGTAGAGCGCATTGATCACCGCCGCCAACATCTGTACCGTATCGTTACCCTCGTGGGGGGCGGCACCATGGCCACCCGTTCCTACCAACACTCCCGCAAAGTCATCCACGGCGGCGGTATTCCAACCCGAACGGATCGTCACCTGGCCCAGTGGGAGCATCGAATCCACATGCAGCGCAATGACCGCATCAACCCCTTCGAGTGCGCCATCGTCAATCATACGCGGGGCACCGCTCTTCCCTTCGGCATCCCACGCCTCCTCGGAGGGCTGAAAGAGGAAGCGCACCCGCCCGCGCAGCCCCTCCACGGCAAAGCGTTCACGCAGCAGGTGGGCGGTACCGAGCAGGATGGCGGTATGCGCGTCATGGCCGCAGGCGTGCATCACCCCAGGGATGGTCGAGGCATAGGGCTGCTCCACCGCCTCCAGGATCGGCAGCGCGTCCATATCGGCGCGGATGGCAATCGTTGGCCCCGCATCATCACCCAGATCCGCCACCACCCCGGTGCGCCCGACACCCGTGCGCACCCGTAAGCCTCCGATCTCCAACAGCGTCTCGGCGACGAGTGCCGCAGTACGGGTCTCAGTAAAACTCAGTTCGGGGTGGGCATGAATATCGCGCCGTAGGCGGATCAGTTCATGCTGGAGGAGGTGAGCAGCTTGGAGCATAGGAAGATCCTTCTACGGAACCCTGTAGGGGCGAAGTAGCGCCCTCTATCATAGCAGGGGAACACAAACTAGGTTGGAGGGCGCTGCTTCGCCCCTACGTTGGTGATATGTGCAGAGATAATACCATACGAATTGTCTAAGGGGTAAGGCCATCTGCCGCTACACAATGCGATAGCAGTATCCAGAAAGATGCCACTACCGCTGCCACGAGTAGACTGGTGGGCACTCGCGCTGCGCAAAGTCGAAAGCCAGTGGCGTAGGCACTTGGAAGAGCACGATCTCCTCCTCGGTCAACCCGCGACCCACCCGACACGCTGCGGCACGCCGCAGATCTTCACTTGTTACTAGGTATTGCCGTGCCGTCCCGTCCGCTGAGGCGGTGAGGATGCGTGAACCATCGGGACTAAAGACTGCGCTCCAGATAGGGCCTGTATGGCCAGTGAACGTGGTAAGCGGTTGCCCGTTGGCATCCCACAGGCGTGCTGTCAGATCTCTTGATGCCGTCAGGATATGCGTCCCATCGGGGCTGAAGACTGCGCTGGTAACATCGCTTGTATGTCCAGAGAGGATGGTGATTAACTCTCCATTACTATCCCAGAGGCGGGCGGTGTTATCATCTGAGGCAGTGAGGATATGCGTCCCATCGGGGCTGAAGATTGCGCTGGTGACCCAACCCGTATGATCAGCGAGGATGGCAATTAGTTTTCCGTTGGCGTCCCACAGGCGGGCAGTGTTATCAAACGAGGCGGTGAGAATGCGGCTGCCATTAGGACTAAACACTGCGCTAGTAACATCGTCTGTATGATCAGCGAGAGTGGCGATGGTTTGCCCGTTGGCGTCCCACAGGCGAGCTGTCTGATCTCTTGATGCTGTCAGAATACGTGTCCCATCGGGGCTAAAGACGGCGCTGGTGACAGTAGCAGTGTGTTCTGCAAGAGTAATGAGGAGTTGGCCA
The DNA here is from genome assembly GCF_004138135.1 of Candidatus Oscillochloris fontis. Taxonomy (GTDB): domain Bacteria; phylum Chloroflexota; class Chloroflexia; order Chloroflexales; family Chloroflexaceae; genus Oscillochloris; species Oscillochloris fontis. Next base: position 18,403 of record NZ_RYFD01000003.1, on the reverse strand, counting down.
TCAATATCCCACAGCCGTGCGGTTCCATCCTCCGAAGCGGTGAGAATTCTCGTCTCATCTGGACTAAAGACCGCCTGTTTGACAATATCGGTATGGCCAGAGAGCGTGGCGAGAAGTTGTCCGTTGGTATCCCACAGGCGGGCGGTTTTGTCAAACGAGGCGGTGAGGATACGGGTACCATCCGCGTTGAAGATTGGTTTATATACTGCACCTTCATGCTTGAGTAGAACAAGAGGGATCCCATGAGCATCCCACAACCGGGCAGTTGTATCATTTGAGACCGTGAATATGGACTGGCCATCTGGGCTATATATGGCGTCATTGACGGCTCCGGTATGGCCTGTGAGGGTAGCAAGAGGCTGATCCGTCTCATTCCAGAGTCGAGCGGTAGTGTCCCTAGATGCGGTCAGAATATGCCTACCGTCAGGGCTAAAGGTGGTGCTTGTAACGCTATCAGTATGGCCTGAGAGGATAGTGATGAGTTGACCATCTGTATCCCAAAGCCGGGCGGTGCCATCCTCCGAGGCAGTGAGGATGCGGGTGCCATCAGGGCTGAAGACTGCGCTGCTAAGTGGATTGGTATGCCCAGAGAGGGTGACAAGATGTTGCCCATTGGTATCCCATAACCGTGCAGTACCGTCCCAAGAAGCGGTGAGGATGCGAGTACCATCGGGGCTGAAGACTGCACTCATAACCCCAATGCGATGCCCAGAGAGGGTGGCGAGGTGTTGCCCATTAGTATCCCACAACCGCGCAGTATCGTCCCACGAAGCGGTGAGGATGCGAGTACCATCGGGGCTGAAAGCGATGCTGCTGACAAGTTCTGTATGTTCGGAGAGGGTGGCCAGAAGTTCGCCATTAAGATCCCATAGACGGGCGGTAGTATCCAAAGAAGCGGTCAGAATGCGTGTCCCGTCAGGGCTGAAGATGGCGTGCGTGACACTATCTGTATGTCCAGAAAGGGTGACTAGGTGTTGACCGCTAACATCCCACAAGCGCGCAGTCCCATCCACCGAGGCAGTGAGAATATGTTTTCCGTCAGGGCTAAAGACGGCATAATTCACTCCCTCTGTATGGCCGGAGAAGGTAACAAGGAGTTGTCCGCTATGATCCCAGAGCCGTGCGGTGTTATCCCAAGAAGTGGTGAGGATACGACTTCCATCGGGGCTGAAGACCGCGCTATTGACCCAATTTGTGTGGCCCAAAAGGGGTGTGGGTTGCCAGGATATCGCACTGATAGCCTCACGGAGAGCCTGGTTCGTGATGGGATTATCATTACCGACATTTGCCTCATAAGCGAGCAGGACACCAACCTCCGGGTTCTCGCGGGATTGGATCTGGGCAGCAAAGGCGAGGCGCTGGATATCTACAATTTTGCGCTGCTGCTCGACATCTGCACGTGCCAAGTTTACTTGCACCGCAAACATGATTGCTATCACGCTGGCTATGCTGGTTACCACTAACAAGATGCGAATCAACCGGTTTGTGCGGGCCTCGCGGCGTACTTTGGCCTCCTCGGCGGCAACGCCTGCATCCACAAATGCGCATTCCTGTGGGTTGAGATCGGTATAGTGCTGGGCTTGCTCCAATAGCCGACCAGACAGCAGGGCACTTGCATCTTGGCCCATGTGGTGCCACTGTTCAGCCGCACTTCGCAAACGCTGGCGCTGGCGGAGATCGTGGCGTTCATCCTCCAGCCACTCGATGAAGGTTGCCCAGTTGCGCACTAACGCTTCATGGGCGATCTCGATCTGCGTATCTTCGGGGTTTTCACCAGCGCTTAGGCGCAATAGGCGGGCGGCGACCAACTTCTGCACAACCCGTTCAATACGCCCAGGATCTTCACCACCACGATCAAGATCTGTGCGCTGGATACGATTACTAGTTACCTCTAAGCCCTCTCCGAGGCGCACTAGGCGTAGCAGAATCCGCTTGGCTGCTACTTGATCTTCAGGGATGAGACTATTGTAGACCGCATCGGCACCTCGCGCCAAAGCCAGTCGTCCGCCGCCCACATGTTTGTAGGCATTCAGTGTGACTCGATTGCGTTCACGTGCTTCCCAGAGTTTGAGTAGGCTGTATTGAAGCAAGGGCAGTGCAGCGGGTTCACCAAGGATATCACCGAGCAGGGCATCCACGAGTCCCGCCTCAAACTTCAAGCCCACCTGCTCGGCTGGTCGCTCAATCGCCTCGCGTAGATCACTGGCGGTCATGGGTGGGAGTACCACCTTGCCATCCTGGTAGAGGGCTTCAAGTGTTGCGGCGCGGGTAATTGAGTTCTCAAAATCGCTGCGCATGGTCAGCACAACTCGGTGTGGGGGAGTTGTCTGGGTAGACAGTGTCAGCAAATGATTCAGAAATATCTGTCGGTCATCCTCATTGGTGCAGAGGGTAAAGATCTCCTCAAACTGATCGATCACTAGGAGTAATGGCGTATCGGCATCCACAGAGAGCGCCAATGTGCGATCAAGCGCAGCCTTGGGATCGGAGCCAGGTACCATCGGCGGCAGAATCTGCCAATTGGCACTCCCTGGTATGGCATCTTCAAGGAGCTTCGGCAGTAACCCTGCGCGTACCAGCGATGATTTCCCACTACCCGAAGGCCCAACAATCGCGACCAGCCGCTGTTCACGCAACTTTTCGACCAGATCAGCTATAACCCGATGTCGCCCAAAGAAGAGGGGGGCATGATCTTTTTCGAAGGCATCTAAGCCCATGTAGGGACACACCGAGTCGGGAAGCGCCGGTGCTTGGTCGGGATCGAACTCGACCAGAACATAATTTGGGGTTGGGTTACCAGCGCGATAGAGGCTCGTGGTCCAGTAATCAATCAGACTCTGAGCCGTCCAACGTTCCTCATCCTCGGCCAAGATGGCCCCGGTCGAACGACTGCGTTCCAAGAACTCCCCAACTGCTGTTAGCAGTTCAGGTGTCTCTCCGTTGGCCCGATGGCGTTTGAGCAGATCGACATGGGCGGTGCGCAGTGCCGTTAGTGAGGTGAAAGGCTCGGTGGTGCTTGGTTTGGCACTCATGTGAGCATCCTCTCCAATTCGGCGAGTGGATCATCGAGTTCACGTAATTGGTTACAGAGTCGTTTGAGATCGACATCTACTTTGAAGAAACGCTCGTTGATGAGTCGGCTACATCTATGAAATATCGCTTTTGAACGCTCGCTAAGATTCTCTAGAGCCATATCGAGTTCTGACATTACTTGTTGGAACGGCTGAACCCAGGTTGCCTCAATCAATAACAGACGGCTAAGGCATTCGCGCAGATAGGGCCAGGAGAATTTCAGTTCATCAGTATTATGGGGCAGGATTGCGCTGATCTGGCGCACCTGGCGGTCAATTTCCTGCCAGTCATCGTGATCATCAATCATTTGTTCGATCTGCTGATGTAGTATGCTTAGTGCGTCAACCCCGGCCATAAAACGCGCCAGACGTTGATGGTCAGTGCTGGCAAGGTGCAGATGTGCCTGGATCTGGTTCATAACCTTAACTAGGTCTTGCAACCGTAGATTACGGGCATTGGCGGTTAGGTTGGTATTGATGAAGGAGGCATGTCGACCTAGAACACGATCAATCTGCTGGATTGCTTTTTTCAACATGTCCGGATCGCGCTGTGCTAAGGCTTGGTGTATATTCGCATCGGCACTACGCAATTCGGCAATCCATGTCCCCTTGCCCAGAATCTCTGGTGCACGGGTGAAGGCTTCTTGAATATCATTTATTTTTTGGCGAAGAGACAAGGCATACTCAGCGATACTATCACATGCTACATCCTCATCGGGAAAATGGTGCGCTTCATGTTCCAATGGGATATAACACTGAAATTGGATGATGTGTAGTAGATCGTGAATATCCTTAAATGCGATCACCTTAGCGACTTGGGCACGAGAGGTAGCAAAGTCCTTGCGGAATTCGGTCGAGGCGGTGCGAATGTTTGGATTCTGGATCAGATCCACGAGAGCATTGAGACCCGCAGCGACCTGCGGTACGGGATTAGGCGGAACGGTTGGACTCTCAGTCCACAAACGCCCATCGCGCATGTGCATAAAGAGCACCGGCATCCACCAGGGTTGATCATCGGCAAGCGTGGTGCGGGCCAGTGCTAATGCACGGTCAATCTGGCTATTCTCGCGTAGTTCGCTTAGGAGTTGCGGAAGAAGAGCCTCAACCAATGTTACCGGAGCGTTGCCTTGCATCCCGATCACCGCGCCTACTCCAGCACGGGCCAACTGCGGAGCAAGCGCAGCCAGAAATTCTGTCTCATACTGTTGCCCTCTTCCGGCGGTCTGACATGCGGCCAAGATGATCAACAATGGACGCTGCGCAGATGGAAGATCGGCGATACGTTGAACCAGCTTTGTGCCTGAGATCGTGTCAGTATGGCCAGCGGCATGTTCGAAATAGAGAAGCGGTTCGCCATCAACCATTCTTCCATGGCAGGTTAGGCTTAGGAGCGGGTAACCTATGCGCAGGGTACGAATCAGTGCCTCAAGTGTAGCTCCCTGACCATGCGGTACACGCGCCAATACCGTTGTGGGGATGGGGTCTAAGGCTGTGCGGACACGGCTGATCTCGCCATCCACATCTAGCGGGGTTAAGTTATAGCGCTCTGGATCACTGGGATTAGCGACGAGCACCAAAGCACGAAGAGTATTACGATCCGGAGGTGTGATTGGCGCTAATAATTCGTGTGACGCCAAGTAGCGTGTCAAGAGTACGCGTTCACTGCGGCAGAGAGACTTGTATGTTTTGGGATCCTGAAGCAACTCCCAGTAGAGTGAATGCAACGCATCAGCACTCGGTTCAATATGTAAACGCAGACGCAGTAGTGTGTCATCGTGTGCGATAAAACCCCGAATTTCAGCCCATGCCTCCCGCATCTTTGCGTTGGCGAAGAGTTGTCCAGTCAGTTCGCGTCCATAACCAACCCAGTTATTATGCAATCCAAGCAGAGTCGACGTATCAAATTTGATCTGCACATCTTTGGCAATATCTGTACCGGAAGTATTCTCAGATGCAAAGAAACGTAGGTTGGCTGTATAACTTTCGCCTACGCTGCGCAGAGTTAATTCTAGCTCGGCATATTTCATAGTATGGGGTGGTAATCTGTAGGTACTATGTAAGTTTTCAGAAAGAATGATAGCCGAGAAGAAGAACAAAGGCAATACCAAGAGACGGCCCGATGGGCCGTCTCTTCAACAGCGTTACCCTCACACGTCCTAATCGGCGTCCAGGGTCTGAAGCATGGAGAACGTGAAGCGTGCGGCGCGCTCCAGCGCTTCGGGATGGATGTTGCCAATCGCATCGGTGTCACGGTGCCAGTTAGCCGGCCAGCCATCCGAATCGAGGCCCACGAGGCAGATACCCTTGTAGCCCCGGCGACGCACGGCGGCGATCTCTTCAAGTATCATCAGTTTCTTACCACTGACCCGCGACGACGGATGCGCAATCGCGGTGCGCTCCACCAGTGCCACCGACTCGGGGTCGGGCGTGTAGCTGCTCAGGGTCGAGAAGCCGCTGTGTTCGGCCACATAGACTAGTTGACCGCGCCCAACCATCTCTAGGTCAACAAAGTATGCGCCCATCAACTGGTCGCCATACTCATCAAGTAACGTATGGACACCCACCAAGCCCGGCTCTTCGGCGCCCGTGAAGACGATCCAGACATCGGTGTGCTCAAGTGGCTTGGCGTTGAGGAGGTTGGCCAGACCAAGCAGACATGCGACCGCGCTGGCGTTATCGTTGGCACCATCAACATATGGCCCGCGCTCATCGGCCAGAATAGCCCCCAGACCCGCAAGTTGTGCCACACCAATCGCGCGCGTCAGCCAGGGGTTGCCGATCACTTGGGCCACCGCCCCAGCGGCCTGGAAGCCCATCAGCGCGGTCGTCATCTGGGGCAACATCCCCTTGCGCTCGGTGCTGAAGCTATCACGGTGGCGGTTCGTATCGGTATGGCCCAGCAACACCACCTTATGCTTGGGGCGACCTGCACTAGGGATGCGCACAATCAGGTTGGCCGAAGTCTTCTGGGGTGCATACTGGGCGAGCGGTTGGCGTAGGCCACTTGCGGCGCGCCAGGTGAGGTAGGCCGCCGTACCACCGAGCAAACTGGCCACGAAACGCCCCGGCCAACCCAGGCGGCTGATCAGCAACCCCCCCAACGAGAGGGCCAAGGGAGTGCTCATCGCATAGCCCCAGGTGTCAGGGGTCTGGAAGGGCTGCGCTTTTATCTCCTCGATCCCCATGGCCTGTAGGGTCTTACGGATGTAGGTACGAGCACGGTTCTCCGGCTCGTGGCCTGCTGGGCGCGGGCCGATGTTGTAGGCGAGCGCAGAAGCATATTCGAGTAGGGCCGTGCCAGTAAGCGGATCAACCATCGGCACAGCATTGTCACGGACGTCGATCATTTCGGAGCCTCCTCAGTCTGGGTTGTGGCACGAGTGCCCAATCATTATCGGGATTCTGTACAATTTGGCAAATACAATGAAGGGAATGATGGATAGCCTTAGTATTGATCAAATTTCCAATGGGTCAAGTGGAATGTTCCTCTATGCCACCGGCAGAGTAAACGAGAAGGTACTGCCACGCCCTTCCACACTCTCGGCCCAGAGCCGCCCGCCGTGGCCCTCGATCAGATGCTTGGCAATAGCCAGACCTAGCCCGGTTCCGCCAGCATGGCGGGTACGGGCGCGATCTACCTTGTAGAAGCGCTCAAAGATGCGCGGCAGATCCGATGCCGGGATGCCCACGCCGCTATCACAGACACTTACTAATAACCATGGTCCGACCTGACCGGCATCTTCACCGATGAGGCGCACCCGAATCTGAACATTTCCACCCTCAGCAGTAAACTTGACCGCGTTATGTAACAGGTTGAGCAAGACCTGACCCACCCGGTTGGGGTCCATCAATACCGCTTGCTCGATATGAGGTATCTCGGCCCCCAACGTCAGCCCCTTGCGGTCGGCTTGGGGGCGGATGCGCTCCAGGGCGCGCTCGATCACCGGGCCAATCGGGAGCGGCGCTAGTTTGAGTGAGACCCGCCCCGACTCGATCTGGGCCAGATCATGTAGTTCATCCACCAACTGCGTGACCGAATCGATCTCCTGGGCCATCTGTTCGAGCATGCGGTGCGCCACGTCGGGCGGTGGGTCAGATTGCACCGTCTCCACGAGCAGTTTGAGCGAAGCCAGCGGCGTGCGCAACTCGTGGCTTACATTGGCCACCAGATCGCGACGTGAGCGTTCGAGCATACTCAATTGGGTGACATCGCGGATAATCAGCAACGCCCCCGCGCCATTGAGGGCCGAGGCGTTCAGCCGCAAGGTGCGCCCACTCGAAATCGGGCGCATCGTCATCTCACGCGGTTCACCATCAGTCAGCACGTCCCCCACCAGCGCATCCGCTTGGTGATCGCGCAGAATCGTAATCAGGCCCAGATAGAGGATCGGCTCATGAACCCCCAGCATCTGCATAGCCGCTTGGCTCACAAAGCGCAGTTGCCGGTGTTGATCCACGACAATCATCCCCACATCAACTGCTGCCGCGACGGCGAAGAAGAGCGGCTGTTCAGCGGGATCGAGGCTATCGGTCGGTTGCAGCAACTGGGGGGCGGGGCGGGATAGAGGACGGCGCAGACACCAGAAGAGCCCGCCGAGACTAGCCAGTAGAGCAAGAGTCAGGATGATGTCGAGTAGGCTTATCATCGCATCATGCATCACTCGGCGGCTCAAAGCGATACCCCACCCCGCGCACGGTCTGTATGTAGCAGGGTTGCGCCGGGTTGGGTTCAATCTTCTCGCGCAGCCAGCGGATATGCACATCCACGGTGCGGCTATCGCCAATAAAATCTGGCCCCCAGACCCGTTCGAGCAGCAGATCGCGAGAGAGTGCGATGCCCCGGTTGCGCACCAAGCAGGTGAGCAGATCGAACTCCTTTTGGGGTAGCGTCAACTCCTGTTGTTCACGCCACGCCCGACGACTACCGGTATCCACGCGCAGTGCCCCAGCCGAGAGCACCTCGCGCTCACTGGCACGCGGTTGCCGTTCGGAGCGGCGCATGATGGCGCGGATACGGGCCAGGAACTCACCCAGGCTGAACGGCTTGCTAATGTAATCATCGGCCCCGAGTTCAAGCCCCGCGATGCGATCTACCTCGTCCTGACGCGCCGTAAGCATAATGATCGGCACATCGCTCTCTTGGCGCAAGATGCGGCAAACCGAAAAACCATCTAGGCGCGGGAGCATAATATCCAACACAATCAGATCGGGCGGTGTACGACGGGCATACTCTAAACCCTGCACCCCATCACTCGCCAGCACAACCGTATAGCCCTCACGCTCCAGGTTATAGCGCAGGGTCTCGGCGAGGGTGCGTTCATCCTCAACAATCAAGATAGTGGGCATACATATGGCTGTGCGGGCTGGGCCACCGCGCACACTCCTTGGCTATCTGAATGATAAACGCCGGCCACCGGCGCCCATGCGCAGATGACCGGCGTCAATCGCCCGCGAAGATCTCGCTGATGTATGGTCGGGGCGGAGGGATTCGAACCCCCGGCCCCCGCGTCCCAAACGCGGTGCTCTACCAGACTGAGCCACGCCCCGTTGCTCTATAGGGTAGCAGCAACCGGCCCGAATGTCAAACGGCTAGAACGGTGTAACTGTTCACACTTCTCCTAGCTTCCAGTTTTTGAGGCAAAGACGCAGAGGCGCAAAGCCTGCAACAAAACCTTTGCGTCCTTGCGCCTTTGCGTCAATACGAGATTTCTTTTACCCCAAGTGTGAATAGTTACGAAGCTCAGCGAGTTTGACAAAACCTGCGTCCCATAGTATCATACCGAACGTTGAACAAACCACTTGCCGAAGTGGCGGAATTGGCAGACGCGCTACGTTCAGGGCGTAGTGGGGGTGACCCCGTGCGGGTTCGAGTCCCGCTTTCGGCACCATTGGGCACGAACTATCTGCCCATCGGTGGGGGATAGTTTAAGGGTAGAACACCTGATTCTGGCTCAGGTAGTTGGGGTTCGAATCCCTGTCCCCCAGCCAAACAATACGGCTCGGTGCTTGTTTAAAGCACCGAGCCGTTGTTTTTTAGCGCCACTGGATGGTGATATGATCAGGGCGCTCAATGGCGCTGCCGACATGCTCCCAGAGTTGGTCATTCGACCAATAGGCGTTATGGGCATGCGGGAAGGGTTGGCCACTCTTCAACGCCACATCGCGGATCGTCCCGCCAAAGACAGTGGTGGCCTGGAAGCCCAGCATATCGCTGCGGTCGTAGAAATTGAGCCAGGGTGGGAACCCGGTGGGCAGGTGGGTCGGTTCGGCTCGCGCCACCCCCAAACTGCCAAGCGCACCAATCTCGTGCATGACCCCCACCTGCGAACCGGCAGTAATCATCAGCGGGACATATCGGCGTATTGTCGGGTGGCTCAGCAGCAGATCAATACAGGCAATCCCACCCAGACTATGCGCGAGCAACACCGTTGGCGTTGTGCCAATCTGGGCCGCAATCGCCTGTTGAATAGCTTGGCGGCGGAGTTGATAGGTCAGAATATCGCCGAGGAACGCCAGGATCGCCTTGGTCAACTCAACGCGGAAGGGCTGCAAAAGCATCTCCGTCAGCGCGGTGGCGGGCAGGAAGGTGAGCCAATCGCGCATACCACCCAGCACCGGCACCCCAGGATCAAGGATCTGGGCCAGCCGTTCAGCGATGGAGTCGCGCAGCCGTGCAGCGCTGAAGAGCAGCGGGTAGGCTCCATCATCAAGCGCGAGGCGCATCGCATCGGCGAGCAGCGCCCGCACCAGCGCACTGCGGTAGTCATCGGTGTGGGCGGGTGGAACATTGCTAAGGAGGGAGTAGAACTCTGTAGCTGACAGCATACGCTGGAGTGCGCGCGGGAAGGTCGCTGCGATCCCACCTTGGTGTAGCAGATCGGCCAGATCCTCAGGCACTGGATCTGCAGCAAGCTGCTGGATAGCAGGCAGCAGGTTGCTTCCCGATCTGGATTCCGGTGGCGGAGAGGCATTTAGTAAAACCAATTCAGCATATGGCTCGGCATAGAGCATCCCCCACACCGCCACCGTCGGGTCGGGTGCATCGTCCAACGCATCGGAGGTCGCCCCCAACACCAGCGGGGCCGCACGCTCTTCTACACCGGGGATACTGAGAAAGCGCGGATTCATCTCCGCGCCCCAGTATTCACCCCATGGGAACTTATCTACTTGAACCCTCGGATTCCAGGACTGAAGGCGATCACGGATCGTGGCAAACCCGCGCAGATAATCAGCATCGTAACGGGTCATCGTGCCGTGGATGAAGAGAACACGGGTCATACGATACCCCCTTGGAATTATTGACGATCTAGCGTGCAGTATTGGGGCCAATACTACTCAACTGAGCCATGTGCTGGCTATGGGCATTGAAGGTGATTGTCGCACGCTCAATATAGGCCCGCGCTTCTTGGAAGCGCTGCGCAGCATGGTTCGCATTCGCCACATCATAGCCGCTGTAGAACTCCAGCACCGCACCAAGCCCCTCAAGTTCCAATTCAAGGCCGCGCCGGTAATCGTTGTGGGCCTGTTGGAGCGTACGCGGTGGCCGTAGCTTATCGAGGTCGCTGATCGCACGTTGTACTACCGCATAGAGGTGCTGAGTCGAGACCACATAGCCCACCGATCCTCCCGGTTGGCTGGTGGCATTGCGATAGGCCAGTGTTGCATCGCGCAGGGTTGTACGGAGCGGAGCGATGGCCTCTAGGTACGAGATCGTCAAGCCCTCAATGACCGAGATCGGTTCGGCTTCCAGAATCGAGACCATTGTGGGCGTTGGCGGGGCACTCAGCGCGGCCACTGGTTCCGCGATGACCGTAGCAGGTGCCGCAGTGGGGGTGATCGCAATCGCCACCATGCTGTTCAGGCCCATCGCCAGGCCCACCAGCATCAGTGGGAAGAGCCAGATCAACAATCGTGCGCGGCTGATGTCACGGCGGCGGCGGCGCCAAGTGATCCACCAAGACTCCTGATGATCATTATGCAGAGGTTTCGCACCATCCGCAGGCGGTTGGCTGAGGCCAGTGATAGGTTTAGCAGCACCGACAAGCAACTTCTGTTCCTTCAACGTGCGCAGTCCACGTTGCGCCGGTTCGTTGTTAGGATTAATACCCAACACCGCTTCAAGGCAGAAGGCTTGCTGCTGTGGATCTTCCACAACTGCACTTAACCAGAGCCAGGCGCGCTCATGCTGCGGATCGAGCCGAACCGCACGGATGAGCAACCCCTCGGCAACCCGCTTCTGGCCACCCCGGGCAGCCGCAAGCCCGCGCTGATAGAACTGATGCGCCTCGCTACTATTCGCCTTGATTGCGGGTTCTGAGGTCATAGTTCTAGTGATCTGGAATCAACGGATTGAGCGAACGTTGAATCAAGGTCGGATCTTCGACCATATTTTGGCGCACCGTCTCCCAATATTCCGGCTTCTCATAGCCCAACTGCCAGATCGCAATTCCAGCCAGATCGAGATCCTGCACCGTCTGGATCTTTGAGGCCAAGCCGGTCTGCGTCATAAACCAGACTTGGCGAGTACCCTGAGCACTGCGGTAGGAGAAATAACTCTCCTCAACCCGGCCATTGGCATTGCTCTCCATAAAATTGACGGTTGCACCCTGCTCGTTAATGATATCCTGAATGATACTCCAACTACGGGGGGTTGCTGGCCCATCGGGTGGCCAGTCGTAGCCATAGAAATGCACCCCCAACAACACTTTCGATGGATCAACCACACTACGTGCATAGGCCGTGACCGACTCGATCCAGTAGGCGGGCGCGACCGGCCCCGGCGAACCACCTCGCCAGTGGTAGTCGTAGGTCATAATGCGCAACTGATCAACATGCTGCCCAATCTCGGCCCAATCTTGAAAGCCACCCATACCACCGTAGTCACTATCTTTGGCATGAACGGCAATTGTGAGCAACTTGCCATGGGCGTGGAGCGCGGCACCGAGATCGCGGATAAAAATCGAGAAGTCGTCACGGAGCGAACTACTCAACGCTTCATAATCAATATCAATTCCATCATAGTTTCGCGCCAGCACCTCATCCACAATATTCTGGATATGGAGCGCACGGCGTTGCGGATCGCGCAACACCGGCACAACCGCATCGGGGTTTGCAGTTACATTATGTACCGAGGGAATGATCCGCACATTATTGGCGTGGGCCAACTGAACAAGTTCATCATTCCGGGTTCCATAGATCCGTCCGCTCGAATCGGTCGAGTACCAGAAGGGACTAATATCATCAATAATATCCTTATTGGCCTCGAAAGAAGCGCGGGCACCCTCGCTCATGTTGTAAGGTAACCAGACCACAATATAGCGCCCACTCTTGGGATGGTAGTTAACCGGAGCCGTTTCAAGGTCGGTGATGGTGGGCAGCGGCGTGGGCGGAACCGGGGTAGGGAGAATAATCAGTGGCGCAGCCGTGGTTAACGGGGTTGGGGTGGCCACCAATACCTCAGGGGTACTGGCTGCCTGCACCAGTGGAATAGATCGTGCCATGATCAAGGTCTGCGCGATCAGGGCACCGGCAACCAGGATGGCGACGATATAGATCACACTGAGGAGGATCGTACTAAAGGAGAGTGAGCGACCTAGTTTCATCAATACACGTCTTCTGGCCCTTTGGCGCACGCAACCAAACGCCTTAGATGAGCGTCTTCATTATACGGGTGGGCGCTTTAGGGTGTCAAGGGTGGAAGAATCATTCCATCAAGCGGCGGATGTACAGCAGTCCTAGCTTATGGTAGATTCTACGTTTGTTAGGCACAAACGACGGCGTTGTGCATTGTGCGATGCTGCACCACCAACCCACGCACAGGTTCTATGAGGGGCAGTTATGCGCATTGGTATATCTCAACGCTGGGTCGTTGCACTCGCGTTAGCAATCATCTATCTCTTTGGGCAGCGGGTTGCGTTTGCGATTGAGACCGAACTCACTCCCGTTTCAAGCCGGAATCATGGGAGTCGCCCCAATTTGGCACGCACACCGGGGCTGAGTATCGAGCCATATATTCGCCCAGAGATGGCCCAACGTATGGTTCACCTTCGCCCGACCATTCTGGCGGCGGCGAGTCGGCATAACCGCCAAGAGCTATCGGGGATGAGCGACCGGCAGTTTGCGCTGGTGATGGTGACGATCCTCTATAACGAACATTTTGGCTGGTTTGAGGAGGATCTTGCGCCTTTGCGGGTGGTGACGCCACTCTATCAGGATCTCCAACGACGGGTGAATGCCAGTGGGGTTGGGGGCGACTTTAGTGTCTGGCCGACCAACCTGCGCCCCTCGGTGGCCATAGAGATCTTGCGCGGCGAACTTCCACTTGCCGATGGACAGGTCGCCTATGTGCCGATACATGTGGTGGGTAGTCAGATCGATCTGGCGGACTATGCGACCCCAGAGGCGCTTTTGGCGGCGATCACCAACGAGATTAGCCGTGATGATCTGGCGATTGAGTATCTGGCTGCCAATCTGGAACGCGGTCTCTATCGGGCGGCGGCAGAAGGTGCGCCGGTAAGTTGGCGCACCTTGGCTGCGTGGCACAATCAGGGGATCGTCTGCCCGCAGGCGGCGCGGGCCAATCCAACCTCGTCTGACTATTTGCGCCGAGCAGCAGCCTATTTGCCATCCGCCCAGGCATTTTTGCGGCAGAAATCCATCCATGCCTTAGCCTTACAGCCGATCTAGTTACTCCTCCTCCATCTTCTCATGCACCATAGCAGAGAGTTGTTGCGGTGCCACATGGGCATAATATTTGGTCGCTACCATCACCGATGGGGCGTCGTCGCAGGCGGCCATACAGTCGAGTTCGATGATCTCGATCTTGCCAGGGTACTCGGCGGCGAGTTGATTGACCATCTGCAAGAAATCGGGGCGGCTGCGTGCGCATAGACGGCATAAGGTGAGCTGGAGTGGCATTGGTGGCCCCTTTCCAGGTGCTGTAATGTCATTCTGTTGCTTGTTTGTGGGGCCTGCGTCGGCTCCCATAAGACGATGCGGGTATTATACACCTTTCTTCACAAGTTTGCAATGGTTTTGCAAATATTTTGCACAGCTTTAATCCAACGCATCTTTCTGCCCTGTTCTTACGGTACATAGGTACGTTGCACTCTTCACCACCTAGAACTGGGGGCGATCATGCTCGCACGGGTCTATAGTTGTGCGTTAGTTGGTCTTGAGGGGGTCTTAGTCGAAGTTGAAGTAGATATTGCGGGCGGGATGCCCGCCTTTACGGTAGTTGGCCTAGGTGATGCCGCCGTCCAAGAGAGCCGCGAACGGGTTCGTTCGGCCATCCGTAATTCAGGGCTGCGCTTTCCGCTCAAGCGGCTCACGGTCAATCTGGCTCCCGCTGATCTGCGTAAGGCGGGGCCATCCTACGATCTCCCGATGGCAGTTGGGTTGCTCCTGGCAGATCAGCAGATCGAGGCTCCGGTAGATGCGGCGGTCTTTTTGGGCGAACTCGGCCTTGATGGACGCCTACGCCATACGGATGGGGTGCTCTCGATGGCCGCTGTGGCGCGTAGCCACGGGATAAAGACGATCTTTCTTCCGGCTGAAGATGCCGCCGAGGCGGCGCTGATCGCTGGGCCAACGATTATTCCGGTGCATACCTTGAGCGAACTGATTGATCATCTGAGCGCTCAGACGCCGATTCCGCCCTACCTAGCCCAAACTCGCTTTGAAGATGGCGAGATCCGCTTCCCGATAGATTTTCAGGATGTGCGCGGCCAAGAGCATGTCAAGCGCTCCTTAGAGGTTGCTGCTGCCGGTGGTCATAATCTCCTGATGAATGGCACACCCGGTTCGGGCAAGACAATGATGGCACGGGCGTTGCTCTCTATTCTGCCTCCACTGGGCCTTGAAGAGGCGCTGGAGGTGACCAAAATCTATAGTGTGAGTGGCCAACTCCCCCGCGATACGCCACTCGTGCGCCAGCGACCCTTCTGCGCGCCCCACCACACCACCTCACAGCCGGGCTTGGTCGGCGGTGGGGGTGGTCGGGTCAAGCCGGGGATGGTCTCGATGGCGCATCGGGGGGTGCTCTTCCTCGACGAGTTGCCGGAGTTTGGATCGAAGTTGGAGGTACTCCGCCAGCCCATCGAGGATCGCGTGGTGACGCTGAGCCGGGCGGTGGGTAGTGTCACCTTCCCGGCCAATTTTATGCTGATCGGGGCGATGAATCCCTGTCCGTGCGGTTGGCATGGCGATGCTGAACGGGCATGTACGTGTTCTCCGGCGCTCGTCAACCGCTACCAGAAGCGCATCAGTGGCCCGCTACTCGACCGGATTGATATTCATGTTGATGTGCCACGGGTGAACTACGAGAAGCTGAGTAGTGAGCGTTTGGGTGAACCAAGTAGCCACATTCGTAGCCGCGTGCTGGCCGCCCGCGAACGCCAAACCCAGCGCTTTCGCAGCCATTCGCGCTGCCTGACCAATGCCGACATGGGGGCGGGCGAGATCCGCGAGTATTGTCGCCTTGATGGGGCCGGTCAGAGCCTGATGAAGGCGGCGGTGCGCCAACTCAACCTCTCGGCACGTGGCTACCACCGGGTACTCAAACTGGCCCGTTCGATTGCCGATCTGGCCGGGGTGGAACAGATCGGTGCAGCCCATCTGGCGGAGGCGGTGCAGTACCGTCCACGACGGGTCGAGTAGCGGATGAGGGCAGTTCTTCCTGCTCGATCTGCGCGATGATCCCCGCTACCATCTCGGCGACATGGAGAGACAGATCGGGATCGGGGCGGTCGGGGATGGTACTGAAGAGGGTGAGATGGGGCAGACGTTGCTTGTCGAGATGGTGACGAAATACACTTTGGGGCAACGGAGCTAGTTGGGAATGGTGGTGGAGAAACGTGGTGGCACGGGTGAGTAGGGGGTGGCTGGTGGCGGACTGACTGAGCGCGTAGTGCAGGGTGCCACTTCCCACATGTTCAAGGCTGATCAGCAGGGTATGGTTGGGATCAAAGGGATAGATACGCAGCACCTCTTCGATCCCGGCGGGATCGAGCGCACTAGCTCCGACGGCAATTGCCCACACCTCAACCCGTTGCATATCGCGTAGGTGTTGGGTGCTGAGAAGCAGGGTGGCGAGGGCGCCGGTATCGGCATCACCGGGGGCGGGTTGGGGTTCGCGCAGTAAAGCGAGGATCTGGATGACCAGTAGCAGGCTGGCGGGGATACTGAGCAACACCCAGCCGCGTGCAGGCAGGAGCAGATCGAGCAGGGCGGCCAGCACCACGACGAACAGGGCCACCACGCGGCCAACGAGATCCCAACGGGATGGTGGGGCCATGGTGGTATCGAGTGGGGCGAGGAGTACCACTCGCCAGCGTGGAGGTGGGGGGCCAAGCGCAGAACTATGAGCGCAGAAGATCGCCCGGTTACCGACAATCGTCTGGCTGAGAAGTTGCTTGCCCATATGGACAAGGGGGCCAACGATCTGATTAACGATCAAGAGGAGGAGGCCCAGCAATGCCAATATGAGCGCGGGTATGGGTAGCACCAGCGCAGTCAGTGCCGCCACCAACCCCGCCGCCGCCGCCAGTGCATACGTCCGCTGGTGGCGGGGCGTGAGCCGGAGCGGGTTGGTGCTCACCCCCATACCAGTATGGCGCAGACGCGCATTGACGAACGCCGCCACCGTCGCCTCTTGGGGCGAACCAGCCAAGCGAGGGCCAATCTCACTCAGATGGCGGATGATTAATCGAGCCTCGGTGCGGAGATGATTACTCACGATCCATGAGACTCGCTACTACACCCCATCATCGGGGGTTCCGGTTGGCAAAGGTGTGATCGGATTGACCGGCTGCGTCGTGTTCACATTCCCCCGTCCACAGTTCGTCTGCCCAGGGGTACAGAGGACAAGGGTCAGATCGTAGCGAATGAACTGGTTGCCAATATCGCCCACATTCTTTACCTGTACAAAGTAGAATCCATCCACCTCAGGCACAAACTCGATCTGGGAGTCGAGCGAACTGCCACCGGCGATGTCGTCATTCATGTCAATCACACTGACCCCATCGCGGTCGGTGAGGATCATCACCGTATCGGCCCCGGCTTGGGTCTCGCCATTGACTGAGGGCGACGCATAGCGCCGCGTATCGGTGAAGATGATATAGCGCTTACTCGCCTTGGCGAAGAACATCACCCAATCCGCATCGCCTTCGGGGCAGAGCCGGTGCGACTCGTGCATCTCATTGGAGGTGATCAGGCGCGCTTGTTCAGGCAAGCCATCTGGCTCGAAGAGATCCTGGCAGATCGCACGCACCATGGTCGGTGTCGGGCCATAACTCTCATCAATCAGGGCAATATCGTAAATATAGTTGACCCCACCCCGTCCAGCCGCGTCGCGCACCTTAACGTAGTAGACCCCATCGGCAGGGATGCGGATGGTGATACGCGGTTTGGTATCGCCCGGATTGGGGTTTGTCGGCACACGATTATAGAAGTCATCGTTGAAGGCGATGCTCGTCAGGTTGGCATCAAAGAGTTCGAGGGTCAGATCGATCCCCGGATCTTGGCGCGAGACATCAATTGTATAGACCTTACCCGCCACACCGCCGAAGATCAGCCAGTCCTCGTCATCAACGGGGCAGATCGTATGTTGCTGAACCGTATTAACATCAATGACCTTGGAAGATGCCGGATTGTTGTCGGGTTCGAAACCATCCACACACACCACCCCCTTGGTCGGGGTGGTCGAACTAACCGCCGTCGGTGTCAGTGTGGCGCTAGGGGTTGGGGTCGCACCACCAACCGTAACCGTGAAGAAGGTGGAGACGATGAGGGTTCCCGAAGCGGCATTGATTGTCTGAACGAGTTGGGTTCCAGGAACCGCTGTCGCAGGCACGAAGACATCAACATTAAATGCGACATCCGTGATTGGGACACCAACCACAACCTGGTTCCCGGTGGGAAAGGTCGCAATCACTCCGCCGGAGGTGGCTGTGGTGAGCGTAAAGGTCTGTTGTACACCCGTATTGTTGAGGTTGAAGTTGAAACGTCCGGTGGTTCCTGGCATAACTATTTGGGGCGAGTTGAGCACTTGGAGGTTGGCCGTCTGCGCCTGAACTGGGGTCGCACTCCAGAACTGTGCGCCGATGAAGAGCACGAGTGTGAGCAAGGCTGCGATGCTCACATTACGAATATGCAATGATTGTTTCATGGCGATACCATGCTCCTCATAGGACTGTAAACAGGGTTTAGCCGCATTATAGCTTTGGGCTAGGCTCAGGTCAAGAATAGAGCTACTAACTCACCTTACGCAGTACGTATGTACGGATAAAGACGGTCTTTCGTGCCAGATCATGCTCCTTGCGTCGCCCGTAGCG
>NZ_RYFD01000108.1 GCF_004138135.1 Candidatus Oscillochloris fontis | reverse complement strand
CCAGCCATACCACACCGGAGGTCTTTGGTCAACCTCCCAGACCTGCTATGAACCAATTTTCAACTAGCACAACCCCCTACTCTCAAAATGTAGCCATGTGAGTCTATTGACGGTACGTGAGTTCAGATCAAACTGGAACATGGTACAAATCGCCGATTCTCCCATTCCCTGTTGGCAAGCAGGAAAGAAGATCTGCGATTTGTCGGTGTTTATTACAAGTTTTGGAGGTATTCCAGTGCCATATTTAGAATATAGTGAAATATAATCAGGAAATTGCTGGTAAAATGTACTGCTATCTAGTAGTATCTGCTGATTGCTTCCATCTACGTTGGACTGAAGGATCTGAAACGGCTCTTGATTATTCTGCCAGTCAGCCATCTCTATCCAGATCCGTGTATTCCCTGAACCCAGAATACTACTTGCGGGCGGTGCTATTCCGACGGTTGTGCTACTGTTCGTGTCTAGGTGTACCTGATATTGCCTCCCACCTGCACTGTAGACAAGGCCAGTGGGTAGTTCAGATGCCGGAATAGTTGTGGTATTTCCTGTTCCAGCAGCACCACTGCCCGCGATATTCACCAACTCCGCACCCGATGTGTTCTCCCAACAACGTAGCCCACCACTTGTTGTTACTGCACAGGTATATGCCTGCCACGTACTGACTTGACGGACACTACCGATGTCGGTGGGGACGTTGATATCTTCGCAACGCAAGGCACCATCAACAGTCACGGCACAGATATTATTGCTGATGTCCATTGACCCTTGGCTGACCATGCCAAAGTCAATAGGTTCATCTTCGCTTCCACAGCGCAGTAGCTTATCCACACCGATCACGCAAACATACATACCACCGATAATTACTTGCTCGCGTAGATCAGGGTTGGTATATACCGCCCTACTGTCGAGTACATCTGCTGAGATGAGATTGCCCCAACAGCGGATGAGTCCCGCTGTTGTCGTTGCACAGATAGCACCCGTTCCCGGAATACTATGACTTACCGTAACATCAATCACCGGGCCAATGTCAGTGGGTTGATCGTAGAGGATAGTAGGATCGCCCCAACAGCGCAGGGTACCAGACGTAGTGATGGCACAGGTAAGTTCAGCACCGGCACTGACATATGCAACAGTACCGAGATCGGGAGGAATATCCATGCCAAGGCTAGAGCTGCCCCAACAACGCAACTCCCCGGCTTGTGTCACCGCACAGGTATGGAAAAAACCCGCACTGATCTGACGTACCGCACCAAGATCGGATGGTACGTTGGTCTGATTGCGTGCGTTACTCCCCCAGCAGCGCACGGCTCCTGTCTCCATAAGGGCACATACGTGTTCCCAACCCACCGAGACGGACGCAACCCGTTCGCCAGCTTGGGGAGCGGGTGCAGCCAGCGCCGTGCGATCCGATGTGGATGGGGAGGGTGCGGCGAGTATACCGAGTACCATTGCAATGATCAGACCGAGGTATAGCACACGAGGGTTGATCCGCGTGGATGGATGGTGGGGGGATACTCGGTTTGGCATAGTTGGCTACTCTTGGTCTTATGGTGATGGCGGGTGTGGTATGTCTACTTAGTTACCATTTGGTGTGGGTTGCGCTTGGCTGGTTCAAACATGGTATGGGTGATGTGGTTTTATTGTCGGTTTGGAGGGGGGGATTGCGCATACCGGCTGCACCTAGTACCATCCCGATTACTGCGAGTACGCTACCATAAAATCCCCATTCTGCTTTCCAGATTCCCTCTGAATCATTCATGATCTGAAATACTTTAACTATGGGCCACGCGGTTAGTAGTGCCATAACGAGTGCAAAGTTCCCTTGTCCGCGAACGGTTTCATTCTGTGCAATGCGCTTGAGTGCAACCGATCCCATCCATATGCCCACAACGCCTGCAATCGGGAACAGGATGAACAAGATTCCTACGACATATCCCTCATCAAGCATTTGTTCTTGCATCGAGAGCGATTCCTGAAAGGCACTTGCTCCAGTAAAGGTCTCTGACCCACAGGAAACAAAGGGTGAGAAGAAGAAACCGATCAGAAGGAACCCCGTGATCAAGACCATCCGGCTGCTCGTGCGTACTGATGATTGCCAGTTATTGGGCTGATTCCCTGTGCTCGGTAGGTGTACGCTTAATGGTGGTCGGCGCACCACCGATCAATCTTGGCCTGCATCTCCTTTGATCGCCGCCCCCGC
>NZ_RYFD01000014.1:78052-83796 GCF_004138135.1 Candidatus Oscillochloris fontis | reverse complement strand
GTGGCTCGTCCATAGCGGTAGTATGCCGGATTCTACTGATTCTCGCAACTCAGGAGTGACCCACCCTGAACGGATACGTTGGGAGTTGCGCGTGAGACAACCAACTATTTACTGCACATGACCGAGACGATGCTCGATGTGGCGCGTTTGGAGACGAGTCGTTGGCGGTTGCATCTAGAACCGATCATCCTGCATGAATTGATTCACCGTGTCTGTTTACCGTTCGAGTTGGCTACGCGCCCAGATCAGGCTCAGATTCAGCACGTGGTTGATGTGGATCTGCCGCTGATCTGGGTGGATCAGATTCTCCTCCAGCGCGTGCTTATCAACCTCATCAGTAATGCAATCCGGTACACTCCGGCAAGTGGCGTGATCCAGATTAGGGCGTGGCGGCATAGTGTAGAGGAATTCGCGATCAGCGTGGAGGATAGTGGCCAAGGAATTCCTCCCGAAGCTATTCCGCACATCTTCGAGCGTTTCTACCAGGCTAGCCAGCATGGGCAGCGACGGGGCAATGGGCTAGGGCTATACTTTTGTCGTTTGGCGGTCGAGGCACATGGAGGCCGTATCGCCGTACAGAGTAAGCCAGACGAAGGCAGCCAGTTTGTGATCATCTTACCCATGCGGATCGAGCCGGAGTAGGGGGGCAATCGGCCCTCTCGCTTGATGGGGGGGCTGGGATGACTCTCAGGGGTAGAGTTTCAGCCCTCAATGGAGCTAAAAACTCTACCCTTGAAAGCGATACTTCGCTTCTACCCGCCGCCGCCGCCGCCCCCCGCCATAATGCCACCCTCGGTCATGGCGCGCACGTCGAGCAGCTCGTCCACCGTCTCGGCTTCAAGCAGCCCCTTCTCGATCACCACCTCCTTGATGCTCTTGCCCGTGGCCAGCGACTCCTTGGCCACCGCAGCACCATTGAGGTAGCCAATCGCCGGGTTGAGCGCCGTCACCAGGATTGGGTTCTTGGCCAGCCAGCCATACGCCTTCTCGCGGTTCGCGGTCAGCCCCACCACACACTTGGTGGTAAAGGCATTCATCGCCCCGATCAGGACGTGCATCATCTCAAATAGGTTATGCGCGATGATCGGCATCATCACGTTCAACTCAAGCTGGCCTGCCTGGGTGGCCAAGGAGACCGCGAAGTCGTTGCCTTGCACATGGAAGCAGGCCATGTTGAGCATCTCGGCCAGCACCGGGTTGACCTTGCCCGGCATGATGCTGGAGCCAGGCTGTACCGCCGGGAGACGGATCTCGTCGAGGCCGGTGGTGGGGCCGGAACTGAGCAGGCGGAAGTCGTTGGCGATACGCACCAGCGTGATGCAGAGCGCCCGCATACTGGCCGAGAAGTCAGCCGCGTCGCCCATGTTCTGCATGCTCTCGAAGAGGTTGCCAGAGGAGCGCAGTTCATGGCCGGTGATCTCGCTTAGCTTGGCGATCATGCGCTGATGGTACTCAGGGTGGGCATTCAGGCCAGAGCCGGTGGCGGTGCCACCGATACCCAAGCGGCGGATACGGTTCGCCGCCGTCTCGATGCGCTCCATATCGTTGCGCACCGCCAGCGCGTAGGCGGCAAACTCCTGCCCTAAACGCACCGGCACGGCATCCTGCAAGTGGGTGCGCCCCGACTTGACCACATCATCAAACTCAGCCGCCTTCTGCTCCAACGCATCGGCCAGGTCATCAATCGCTGCCATCAGTTCAGGCAAGCGCCACAAACACCCCAACCGAATCGCAGTGGGGATGGTGTCGTTGGTACTCTGGGCCATATTGACGTGATCGTTGGGGCTGACTGGCTTCTTGGGGTCGGTCAGTTCAAAGCCGAGGATCTGGTTGGCGCGGTTCGCAATAACCTCATTCAGGTTCATGTTGTGCGAAGTTCCCGCACCGGCCTGGAACGGATCAACCACAAACTGATCGGTGTGCTTCCCGGCGATCACCTCGTCGGCAGCCGCGATAATCGCCTTGGCCAACTCCGCATCGAGTAACCCCAGGTCGCAATTAACCTCAGCGGCGGCACGTTTGACCACCGCCTGTGCCCAGACGAAGGCCGGGTAGGGGCGCATTCCACTCACGGGGAAATTCATCACGGCACGCTGGGTCTGCGCACCATAGAGGGCGGCGGCAGGAACCTGCATCTCGCCCAGCGAGTCCTTTTCGATCCGATAGTTCTCGGACATAGATGCTCCTTAATATAGGTAATCGGCGGGTTGTAGCGACACAAGATCTTGTATCTCTACGGGTGCAACGGATCGAAGGGATTCTAGCATAGATCTGGATAGGTAGGGATTCCTCTTGCACGTTTGTTCGCTCTTGGGTATACTCTACACCAGAACCGTCATCCCGGAGAGTGTACTATGGGACTCGACCTGACCACCCTCAGCCAGCAGGTACGCCAGATGAGTAGCGCCACCGCTCAGGGTGCTGCGGCCAATACGGCGCGCATGGCGCGGGTAGCCGCTCGCTACCACGAAGAGACCGGCCAGGAGCAGCATTGGGCGGCGGCGGTCAATCTGAGCCGCGAATCCTTTCGTTGGCTGCTCGCACGCCCGGTCGAGCCGTTCGATACCGCCCGCGATCTGCCTGCGCTGCCCGCCAACTATGCCCTCGTTGCCAGCGATGGCTCGCAGATCGATCTGGATCGCCACGGGAGCGCCGCCTACTACCTGATCAATATCGGGCGCGTCTTTCTGCGCTATGGCGAACAACCCCTCGCTCGCCTCAGTTCGGCCCCCATGCTCTACTACCGCGATGAAGATCTCTATCTGGGTGATGGGGTCAACCGGGTCTCCATCGAGGGCAACTACCTCAGCGCCCGTCGTGATGTAGACGAAGGCGTGGCGCTCGTTGGCCTCGCCGATGAGTTCCTCACCGACGATCTGCCCGCGCTCGCGCTCCAGGATGGCACACTCATCCGCTGGACGCTCGCTGGAGCCGAACGCTTTGTGCAGACCCACTTTCTGCAACGCTACCTCGCATATCTCGATACCATGCGCCAACGCAACATCCCGGTGGCCTCCTACATCAGCCGCCCGCGCTCGCCCGAACTGGTTGGGGTTATTCGCCTGATGTTCTGCCCCGATCTGGATCTTTCCGCTGGGCGTGCGGCTGTCTGTGCCAAGTGTAGCGCGATTGATGCCACTGGGAATCCGCCCTGTGCGCCCTGTGAACGGTTGGTGGACGCTGATATTCTGGCTGCTCAACTGCGCGAAGGCCAACGCGGCCCGCTCTGTATCTCCATGAGCCGGATCAATATCGAGTCCTATGGCGACCACCTCATCCACTTCTTCTATCTGCGCATCGGGCACGAACTAGCGCGGATCGAAATTCCGCGTTGGGTCGCCCAAGATCCCGATCAGGTCGCTCTGGTTCATGCCCTGGTGTATGATCAAGCCGCCCGTGGCGCGGGCTACCCGGTGGCGCTCGAACGCGCCCACGAACAGGCGGTGGTGCGCAGCGCGGATCGCCGCACCTTCCAGCGTATGCTCGAAGGTAGCCTCTACCGCGCCGAAGCAGTGGTCGGGATGTCGGCCAAACAAGAGAGTAAGTCCTTTGTGAAGGGGTAGCTATGCTGCAACGCATCGGTGAAGTGATCGAGTCGGCCACCACCCGCTTTACCGCCGGAGTCTACACACTGCTCCAAGCGCCTACGGTCGGTACCCTCGTGCGCGCCCAGACCACCGCCAGTGATCTGTCGGTCTATGGCCTGGTCTACGAGATCCGCACCGTGAGCCGCGAACCGGGCGGACGCGCTGTGATGCGCGGGCGTACCTACAGCGGGCGCGAACTCTATGATGACGAGATCTATCAGGCTCACCCCGACCTCGCCGAAGTCCTTCAGACCGAGTTCTCTGCGCTTACCGTCGGCTTTCGCCAAGCCGAACGCTATTACCAGTACCTTCCCCCGCATCCCCCACCCGTCCACTACAGCGTCTACCCATGCGATGACGCCGAACTGGTCGCGTTTGGTGGTACCAGCGATTTCTTCCGTACCCTGCTCTTCAGCCCTCAGATCCCCGGCGATGATGTCCTGGCCACCCTCATCCGCAAGGTGGCCCAGGCGCACCCCGCTGGCCACGACTACCTGATCTGGGCCGGGCGCGAATTGGCCAGCCTGCTCAACGAAGATTATGATCGCCTGATTGCCATCCTGCGCAAGATCAAACCGTAGAGCCGCAAGATATTGTGCCTTTACGGCCCCACCCTCAATTCTGGGTGATTTGGATCAAATTGGCCTGAAATCACCCAAAATCTATGTAACCATCTCCTATTACGGTGCATCTTATGTGCGAACGATGAAATCACCCTTTGCACATCAGGAGAAAAACTGTATGCTGGCTCGCTGGTTTGGTCTACGCAAGAATCTTGGAACCCGCTACAACCCATTCTATTTCCTTGCCGCACTCGGTAATGGTGGTATGGCTGTCGCCTTTTTCATTTGGCTCAACTTCCTGATTCCGCACCCTAAAACTCCGATTATCACCTTTGATAGCATTGCTGCATTCTTGGCCAACGCCTCTCTTGTTTCGCAGGGCTTGACGCTCGCGGCAATGGCGATGATCATCTTCTTCTCCGTGCGCCACCTACGCAGCTTGGTATGGAACATCCGCGAGTTTGGCCAGTACCGCAAGACCTCGGCCTATACCGCGCTCGCCAAC
Organism: Candidatus Oscillochloris fontis; assembly: GCF_004138135.1. Lineage (GTDB taxonomy): Bacteria > Chloroflexota > Chloroflexia > Chloroflexales > Chloroflexaceae > Oscillochloris > Oscillochloris fontis. The sequence goes on along the minus strand of NZ_RYFD01000014.1, from coordinate 79,141 downwards.
AGCAACAGCGCTTTCAGCCTGATGACGCGCCCGCTCACCTTTGCAATGACGGTGAACGTCCTCTTCGTCCTCGGCGCGGTCTTTGTACCTGGGCTGTGGAATGTCGTTGAGTACCTCTTCCCCTTCTCGCTGGCCGCCTTTATCGGGATCGGCATCTTCGCCATCCGCACCTTCCTGAGCTTCTTCGCACGTGCAGTTGCCACCGGCCACTTCGATTGCACCCGCAATAATCACCTCAGCCAGCTTCAGTCGGTGATGGCCTTCGTGATGGTTGGCGTGGGCGCGGCGGCTCCGGCGGCGATGAGCACCGTCAAGCTCACCGTGGCCATCGCGATCTTCACCTCGATCTTCTTCCTCGTGGCTGCGACCTTCATGGCGATCATTATGCTGGCGCTTGGCTTCCGTGGGATGCTTGAGCACGGCTTGTCCGTTGAGGCCGCGCCCAGCCTGTGGGTGCTCATCCCCATCCTGACCCTGGCTGGTATTGCGGTCATCCGCATCAACCACGGTCTGCATGCGGTCTTCGAGGCCCACACTGAGCCCTACCAGAACTTTGTCTTCACCAGCATTGTGATTGGCCTCCAGATCTTCATTGGTGTCTTCGGTTACTCGGTGATGAACCAGGTCAACTACCTACGCACCTACCTGTGGGGCGAGAGCCGCAGCCCAGGGAGCTACGCCCTGATCTGCCCCGCCGTGGCGCTCTTCGTCTTCGGGATGTTCTTTGTCCACATGGGTCTGGTGCAGAACGGTCTGGTCGAGAAGTACTCGCTGACCCACTATGCCACCATTCTGCCCTTCGCGGCGGTGCAGGTGCTGGGTATCGTGGCGATGTTCCGCCTCGATGACAAGCTCGTTCGCCCTGAACCTGCCACCAGCAAGGCCGCTGAACCTGCCCACGATGAAGTGCCTGCTACCACTAGCACCGATGTGGCGACTGCCTAACCACAATCCTCCTCGTGCAATCAGTCAAACGGGCGGGGCGGCAATTGCCGCCCCGCCCGTTTGGTTTGTAGGGGCGAAGCATCGCCCTCCAGATGACCGGGGAACCCCCACCGATGTTGGGGGCGATGCTTCGCCCCAACATGC